>JAXMOE010000003.1:0-342079 GCA_034670025.1 Chlorobiota bacterium | reverse complement strand
GGTTACAGCAGAAAAATAGTCTCACATGTTGTTTCTAATACTTTAAAGAGTCAAGACACATCACTAAAAGCATTAGAAAAAGGCTTACTCTATAGTGTTCCAGAAATAATACATAGCGATAGAGGTTTGCAATTTGTTTGCAACCACTGGGAAGAAGCATTGTGTAATTTTAAAATTAATAGTAGTTATAGTCAAAAAGGAACGCCAACAGAAAATGGGAAGATAGAAAGAGTATTTAGTACATTAAAAAGTGAATTAGGCTTAAGGAAAATTAAAGCAGATAATATAGAAAAGTATTTAGATGAAATTGAAAAGACTATTGATTTATACAATCAAAAAAGACCTCATCAATCACTAAACTATTCTACACCAAATAAAGTTTTTTATAATAATAACTGCCAACCTATTCTAGCGTAAGACAATAACGGGGACTGGGGGGATTTGAATGAAAGTAAGTTGTCTTAGTAATATGCTGAGCGACGTCGAAGTGCGTAGTCGATGGCATCTTAACAATGCATCACCTCGACTAAGCACGGCACACCGTATTTTGCCACTCTGTGACTTAGCTGGTAGAGAGGACTAGACCTTTTTTGTAAATACTCCTTACCAGAAATGATTTAGGAAGGTTTATTACCCCCCCATCACAAATACATCTTAGCCCAATTGTAGATTATATTAGCCGTCTTCACTGCCTTGTCCTCATCCATAATCAAATGCCCGTAGTTGTTGAGCATAATGTAGCTTCGGTGCCCCCGAACTTCGGAGAGTATCTTTCTTGCTTCATCCAATGATACTGTTTGGTCATCTGGTGAGTGCAGTACGAGTATTGGCTTTTTCAGTTTAGACAAATCATAATCCTTACCGTTTTCAGACAAATCATCGAAGAATTGCTTGGTCAAAGTGAAATCAATGCCGCCGATTGTTCTTACTGATTTGCCAGTTTCTTCCGCCTCTTTCACATTCTTAGTAAGTACTTGACACAAGTGGTCGGGAGTAGATGGGGCAGCTATCGTTACCAGTATTTCCATTGGGTCGTACTCTTGGGCAAATTTCATCATTGCCGAACCACCCATCGAGTGACCTATTCCCAACTTTGGAGCTTCGTAATTCTCTTCTAACCATTTAGCCGCCAACCGTATGTTCTTCAAATTAGTGCTATAAGTAGTCTCCGCAAAGTCCCCTTCCGATTCGCCCAAACCAGGGAAATCGAACCGAAGCAATGCCACACCACGGCTTACCAATTGCTTCGATATATGCTTTAGCACCCTAATGTTTTTTGTGCAAGTAAAGCACGGCACATAAATACAAAAATACTCTGGGTAACCCTCTGCTGGCAAATCAAGCTCTGCCGCCATTTCGTAACCATCGTGACCTTCTATTGTAAATCTTTTTATCTTCATATCTGTGCCTTTTTTTTTGTGCAAATTAACAAGTTTTAAGTAAATGAACTGACGTTTTTAACTCCCATAACTTTCATTTTCACATATTTTATTTATATTGAAATACCATAAACAAATGTAACTGATAAAGATATGCGATATTTATACATAATACTCTTAATGCTACCAACCCTTCTCGTTGCCCAAAAATGGCAAGACACCACTCACAATATTCAGACCGAAAAGGACATCACTTACTCTGCTGCGGTTGACTTTGCTGGTGCTGAGAAAAATCTGTTGATGGATATTTCTACCCCTATTGGCGACGCTCCTCCGAAGTGCGGAAGACCATTGGCAATCATAGTTCACGGTGGTGCGTGGTTGGCAGGCAGCAAAGATGACCCAAACATAAGACGAATGGGACTCGAATTTGCTAAGCGTGGCTACGTTACTGCTACTATCAATTATCGCTTAGGTATGTTCCACACAGATGAGAACATACACTGCAATCTGGAAAATTGGGATTGCTTCAATGTAACTGACTCATCGGAATGGTACAGGGCATATTTCCGAGCTGTGCAAGACGTAAACACAGCCATTAGGTATATGCTAACCAAAAGCGAAGAGTACAATATTGACCCCAATAACGTATTTTTAATTGGCGAAAGTGCTGGTGCGTACACAGTAATTGGTGCAGGATATATCGATGCAGAAAGCGAAGTTATGACCCAGCACACAGCGGAACTACCCGATGCACTAACACCAAATACGATATACGAATCGCCCTGCATTCAACAATACGGATTGGCCGAATCGATAGAAGCAATGGACTTAGCAATACCAGATTTGGGGAATTATAAAGGGAATCAATATCTGCAGAACATAGAAGATTACGACATCAAAGCCGTTGGGGCATTCTATGGTGGAGTGTTCAACAATATCTTCTTAAACAATGATGCCACAAAGCCATCACTGTATATGTTCCATCAACCCAATGATCTGATTGTACCAGTCAATTATAATAAAATATTCCAGGGCTATGCAGCTTGCTCCAGTGGTTTCCCCACCAACTGTCAAAATATAATTAATCGCGTCCAAACTTGGGGTTCGGGTGGAGTAAACAATATGTTAGACACGATAAGTGCCGTTTCTTTAACGAATATTGATTACAAGTATATAGAAACAAACAACAACGCCCCTTGCTTAGAGCAAGTTGCCAACCCCTCTAAGGGTGGGCATCAATTAGATAACTACTGGCTTAGAAGTTCGGAGTTAGCAGAATACTTTGCTGATAGAATTGCGGACTGCAAAGAAGAAACAAGCATTGAAAACAATAACGTTAATACCGGCTTACACATCTATCCCAACCCAATAGAAAGCGGCACAAACACAACTATTAACTCCGTAGCGGGGCAGTTACAAATTACAGATGTCTATGGCAATGTAGTTGTAAACGAAGCCACAAACGGCCGATATAGCATAGCAAACAGAAGTATAACTTTAGGTTCTGGGGTGTATTTTATTAAAGTAATGGGAACTAAAGTAGTACAAATAGGTAAGATAATTGTGCAAAAGTAGTATTATTTATAAATTTGCATAACTATTTGTGGTGGTTTACAAATAACTGTACCACCATTTTTTTTATTTATAAAACATTAGAACAAATATATGAAATTGAAAATAATCGGATTGTCATTAGCATTTACAGTACTACTTGGCTGTGGAAATGAATCGAAAGACACAGAAGAAAACGCTGACTCAACTAGCGCAACTGTAACGGAACAAGTACAAACACCAGAGACTACTCCTGGCAACACTGCAACTGCACAAGTACAAAATGAAACTCAACCTTCGCAAGTGCAAGGTATGGGCTCTGCCGACAATCCTGTAAAAATGCCAGACAAAAAACTAACAGAAGCTGACCTGAACAAATTGGCTACAATCCTTGGCAAACTGCAAGCACTAAACATAGAGTCACAAAACAAAATGATGGCTGTAGTGCAAGCAAAAGGAATGGAAACTCAGAAATATATGCAGTTGCAACAAACAATGCAATCGCCAGAAACAGCTAAGAATGTTAGTGAAGCTGACAGAGCTAAAATGCAAGAAATCAACAATGAGCTTGGTAAAGTGCAAGTTGACATGAGAAAGAAGATGGAGAATGTGTTGAAACAAGAGAACATTACAATGGCAGAATATCAACAAATGATGATTGCTATTCAGATGGACCCAGAAGCACAGCAAAAGCTAATGCAAAAGGTCGCACCACAAACTACTCCACCGCCTCCGGGCCAATAAGTAGTAAGTACATAAAGTTTATCACAAAGCAGTTCCTATTTTTAGAAGCTGCTTTTTTTTATTTGATAACTGAAAGTCTGACAAAGAAAACAACCCTTCCCACATATACAATTATCGTTTCCATTTCCGTCTTTCGGGTGGCTTCGGAGGTTCCATATCTGTTAATTCAATAAGATAGACAGCTTTCTTTAGTTTTTCAACTTTTGACACTAATGGCAATTCGCTCAAATGGTTTTCCTTCACAGTTTTGAAAGTGATATTCTGACTTTTCAGAAAGTCTGCTACGTGTTTTGCTTTCAGTGAATAGCCAACATTGTCTTCTGACACTACTCCAGAATTAATTATACCGATAAAGTTGCCTTCCTTATCGAAACAAGGTGAACCTCGGTTACCTTTCTTAACTGGAGCTGATATTTGATATTCATTTAAGCTACCACCAACACCAGAAGTAGAACTAATTAGTCCTTCTATTAATTTTATATCATCACTCATCATAGTTGGCATAGTATAACCGAGTACAAGCGCCCTTTCAGATATTAACTTCTCCTTTTCTGTTATAGGAAAAACCCCTTGGTTCAATATTACAGTTGAATCAACCAAGCGGATAACAGCTAAGTCAAGTTTTTTATCTTTTGCTACAATTTGAGCTTTGTATTTATTCTTAAAATCTCCCCCAATTCCTTTCACATATACTTCTAAATCAGTTTCAACTAATCCATTATAACTTGTCAGAATATTCTTATCGTCTAACGCAACTCCAGTTAGAAGGCTGCGAGGGACTTCGTATTTCCCAGAATCAGGATATACCTTAACATAAGTGTTCAAAATATCATTAGTGTATACTCTTAAATTTTTGTTGTCAATTTTTGCAGTCCCGTTCGTATTCAAACCCTTGCTTATTTTATACATTTGCGCTTCATAAAGATTGTCTTTCTCGGTAGTGTTTATATATAACCATAGATATCCCCTTCTTCCCAGCTCCTACTCGCTTGGGTCAACCCAATCATATAAGAAATATCTTCAAAACCTGATATATGTATCATTTGATACTTAGGTTCACTAACTTCTATAACACCAAACTTTAATGAAATTAGTCTTGTTGAATATCGATTCAAAAATTGTAATAGATAAATACCTTCTATTGGTTTTAGTTCCTTATTTTCTAACTCTTCCATCAAAATCTTTTCTGTATAATTAGTCTTGCCGATTTCAGGTATAAGATATAGTTTTCCGTTTAGCATATCCTTATTAGAATTACCAAACTCATCAAACATTAATAGATTACCACCGCTTTTTTTAATGTCTTCTTCAAGTACGGAAAGCAATTCACGATAGTCAAGCCCGACAAAACCATATCTTGATACACTGGGTTTCATTTCGACAACAAGGTCTCCAACATATTGCGCGTCTTCGGGGAGATCAT
This sequence comes from Chlorobiota bacterium, assembly GCA_034670025.1. Taxonomy (GTDB): domain Bacteria; phylum Bacteroidota; class Ignavibacteria; order Kapaibacteriales; family UBA2268; genus PGYR01. The sequence goes on along the minus strand of JAXMOE010000003.1, from coordinate 336,979 downwards.
CATATTTATTACTTAATACATAAATAGGTCTGTCATTTTCTACTGGAGGCATATTTTTTTTCTTGTCTATATACGTAACGAAATTGCTACATGACGTAAAAAATAATGCTATAAAAAATAATGTTAAAACTGATTTCATTGGAATTTCCTTTTATAATGTAGCCACTAGAGTATTATAAGTAACAAATTGTACTGTTGAAGCTTATTTGATTGATAGATGTAAACTACTCCACCCATACCGTTTTATATAACGAATCATCATTGATAAAGACACTATAACTGCCTTCGGTTTTGAACACAACAGTTGTTGTTTCTTCACCATACAGTAGGCTCTGAGGGCAATCTTCATCCGACTTTGAATTGTCGCATATTGCAGCGCTTATTGTCAGATTGTTATTAGCAACCTCGGTGGTAAGCTCTTTGAATTGATAGCACAAATTAGGAGCACCATAAGCAACTTCAATTTCATATTCTTGGTTTACCTTAACAGTATCTGGAATATCAACCTCTATTATCCCAGTTCTATAAACATTGCAATCTGGATCAACACTATTGTCACATGATAGAACAAATATCAAAATTAATATTATTAGCACCTTATACATTAACCACTTCCTTACTTTCTATATAATAAGTCTTCATCATCCCCTTACCTTTTATCTCTATCTCTCCGCGTTCTACGTATTCAAATTCTTCATATTCACTAACCACTTCTTTGAATCTGTCGGTTATGTGCACTTGCCCTGCTTCAGATGAGGTCTCCATTCTGCTGGCTGTGTTCACAGCATCAGACCACATATCGTAGATGAACTTATTCTCACCAATCACTCCTGCCACCACTGGGCCGCAATCTAAACCAATTCTTACTTCTATCTTAATTCCATCCGCTGTGTGGTAATCACTCATCAGTTGTTTTACTTCTATTGCCATTTGTGCAGCTCTGTGGGTGTTGTCTTTCTGAACTTCTGGTATTCCAGCTGCTGCCATATAGCTATCGCCAATGGTTTTTATCTTTTCTAAACCGTATTTGTTGGCTATTGTGTCATAGCTTGTGAATATAGCATTTAGAGCTTCTACTAACTTTCGTGGATCTTCATCTTTCGCCATTTCTGTGAAGTTAACAATATCAATAAACACTATAGATGCCTGGGTGAAGTAATCGGAAATTGGATGTTCTTTGTTCTTCAATCTCTTGGCTATACTTACCGGTAGTACATTATAAAGCAACTTGTCCGAACGTTTTAGTAATCGGTAGATTACAAACATCACTACTGCCATGACTATGATAAAACCGATGGAAAAGTAAAGAATTAGCTTTTCTCTTTTCTTTTGTTCTGCTATTTTTAACTTTTGTTTTTCTATTTCTTTTTGCTTCAGGTCGTCTTCTCTTGCTTTTTCTAAGGCGGCAATTTTGTCGGCATTTTCTTGAGAATAAATGGAGTCTTTCAAGTCATGATATTCTTCTAAAGCATCTGCTCTATTCTCATGTTCACCCTTTAATTTATAGGCTTCCGCTAAGTTCTTCAGAGCTTGACTTCTACTATCAAGCTCACCAATTTCTTCGAATAAATTAATTGCTTCAAGAGTGTGATCAATAGACTTATTTAAATTAACTTCTTTATTCAAACTAACATATTTGTTAAGTTCATCTGGATTTATGGACACACTGTCTTGTGAAAGAGACAGAAATAGCTTACCTATATTAAGAGTATAAATTGCCGTATTATATTTATCTCCTAAATCCTTATTAATTTTCAATGCTCTACTAAGAAAAGAGAGAGCCATAGAATAACTATCTTGCTCTGCACAAATTAGTCCTAAGTTTCCCAAATTGTTTGCAATACTTTTCTGATTTCCAAGTTTCTCATTAATTTTCAATGACATACGATACTTTTTCTCAGCTTCAATATATTTTGATTGTTTAAAGTATACTATACCCATATTTGTATGATACATCGCCACACCATTTAGATCATTTGCATTTCTGTAAGACTCCATTGCTTTTCTGAAGTATTCTAAGGCTTTTTCATATTTCTTTTGACTTAAATAAATATGACCAATAGAACCCATATTTCCTCCTGCGCCTTTATTATCTCCGGCCTCTTCGTTTATTTTTAAAGCTTTTAAGAAATACTCTAATGCCTTAGGATAATTTGACTTATAGAGGTAGGCAGAACCAAGATTTCCAAGATTAGCAGTAATCCCTTTTGTATCATTATATTCTTTAAAAATCTCTAAGGACTTTAAATTATATTCTATTGTTTTATTGAAATCTGATTTGTAAAAAGTATTTGCTCCTAAAGAATTATAACATTTGGCTTGGCCTTTCTTCCATTCAATTTCATTTGCAAGCTTTAACCCTTTATAACCATATTCCATTCCTTTATTTATATCAATAGAACTGTATGTTAATGATAGCCTACTAAGTAACTTCACCTCATTAGTATCACCCTTTGCGTTGGGCAACTCTGCGAGAAGCGAGTCAATTTTTGCTTGTCCTGATAGGGGTATATCATCGGCTGATGCTTGTATTGTTATGTATAAAGATAGCAGTATTATTAGAATATAAAGAGTATATTTCATATTTCTCCTGTTTGAATATGCTTTTAAGATACTGCAATATATGAAATTGTAGAGTAATATACCATTGCGAAGAATCCAGATATGCAATAAATTTTATACCCTAGACTCTTCGCAGACTTCTTCTGCTCTTACTGACGGTTCCAAAGTGTTATTATGATGACACCGAAGGTGGCAGAAGAATCTAGGTAAAGTGAACCAAAAAACCCCACTCCAATTAAGGAATGGGGTTAAGTATATATCTACAGAATACCTAAGTATCAATTCGTAGCATACCAAGTACCACCAATTCTAACTAATGTAATCATATCTAGATTTGACAAAGAATTTGAACTTATAGTCAATGGGTTGCCCGAATCATTTAATAAATATATTATTGTACCATCAGTTGCTGAGGGCAAGTCACCAGTTCCAATATTATTATTGGGACCAGTATATCTAATAATACTTGTTGTTGCACTTGATAACTGTCCAAAATTTGCAGTAGTCACATCATTCTGAATTAATCCATTTAGTTGAGTTTGTGTGATATTACTATTACCGATCACAACTTGGTTGTCGGCAGTAGTGTAAGCACCATTACCAATAGCAGTGGAGTTTTCAGCATCAAATTTTTGGGAAACATTATTACCAGCATTTGTACCAACAAATGTATTATTTGAGCCAGTAGTGATAGAGTTACCTGAATTAACACCGCTTGCTGTATTATTACTTCCTTCGGTGTTATTACCCAGTGAACTACTACCGCTTGTTGTATTATCATTTCCGGTTGTATTCTTTTGCAAAGCAAGAAATCCAGTTGCAGTATTTAAACTTCCCATTGTGTTTTTGTTTAATGCAGCTGATCCAATGGCGGTATTATTATTTCCGGTTGTATTCTTTTGCAAAGTATTTCTACCTGTTGCAACATTAGAATTTCCCGTTGTGTTGGATTCTAAGGCACTACTACCATTTGCGGTGTTACTAAATCCTTCTGTGTTATTAAGTAATGAAGAATGACCGCTTGCTGTATTGTTATCTCCAATGGTGTTAGATTTTAATGCATTACGCCCGTTAGCAGTGTTATCAAATCCTGTCGTGTTGGATTCTAATGCCCTCGATCCTATAGCCGTGTTATTACTTCCATCTTCATTAACATGTAACGTTTTAAGACCTATTGCAACGTTATCTATTCCCGTTGTATTGGAACTTAGTGCATCTGCACCTACTACAGTGTTTGTTGCTTCATTTCCTTTACCTTGACCGACTGTAATGCCGTCAATCACTGCATGCATAGGTACATTAAGTACACCTTGTAGGTTTGTCTCTGTGATAGCACTATTACCAATCACTACTTGATTGTCAGCAGTTGTAAAACTATTTGCACCTATTGCAATTGAGTTTTGGGCATCTACTTTTTGTGAAGCGTTCTCACCTGATCTATAACCTAAGAAAACATTATTGCTACCAGATGTAATAGAATAACCTGATCTAACACCAAGAGAAAGATTATAACTCCCAGTCGCATTATTCCTCAATGCTTCATCTCCAGCTGCGGTGTTAAAACTACCAGTTGAGTTAATGAATGATGCGCCCCTTCCTATTGCAGTATTGTTATTACCTGCAGTATTAAAATATAAAGACCCCTCGCCACTGGCAGTATTGTAGGTCCCTATAGTATTGTTAAATAATGAATTTATACCATTTGCAGTGTTGTTATTACCTTCTGTGTTGAAATATAATGCACGATGTCCATTTGCAGTGTTATTATTCCCAATTGTGTTGCGAGCTAACGCACCTCTTCCAGTTGCCGTATTTTCACTTCCAGTCGTGTTGTTTATTAATGCATCAATTCCAGTTGCAGTGTTATTATTACCTTCTGTGTTGGCACGTAATGCACTCACTCCATTAGCGGTGTTATTAACTCCAATCGTGTTGGAATATAATGCTTCACGTCCATTAGCAGTGTTATTAAATCCAGTCGTGTTGGAATATAATGTTCTTCTTCCATTGGCAGTGTTATTAGATCCAGTCGTGTTGACACGTAATGCACCTGATCCAATAGCTGTATTAGAAGCAATATTACCAGCCCCTTGTCCTACAGTTATGCCGTCTATAGTAATTGCTTCATCTGTCGCTGTAATTATGTCCTCATCATCAATAGTTATTGTACCAGTGTGAGTGCCATGATCATAGCTGAGTCTCATTTCAGTATCATTTGCTTCGCCTTCTGCTGGGCCTATGTGGACTGTGTTCTCATCAAAGTAAGCACTACTCCATCTTAGTGCATCTGTTCCTACATCACCACTACCGTTCTCTGGTGGAGTTAGGTTTCCGTCTTGGTCTAATATACCATTTTGGGCTTGTGCCATAATTAGTTGATCTAATCTTTGTTGAGAGAACAAAATTCCACCAACATATATATCAACAACTACGCTTGTGTTGATTGATGATGATGCTACATTATCCCAACTACTTGTTGCACTTAATACAGGGTTGTCTTTCAAGTTTATTACCACTATTCCGTTACCATTTGGAGTTATTGTGTAATCTTCTCCTACAAATAGAGTAGTATTAGTAGAGTAGTCTACTAGTTGAGATCTTACTGTCAAAGCGCTTGTATTCGTACTATAGAATGCCACCTTCATTGGTTCCAAAGAAAGCCCTGTGGATATTGCTATCAGTGTAGTTATAGCAATTAGTAAAATCTTCTTCATAAGTAATCCTAAGTAATTGTTATTTATGTTTTTGTAAAAATAGGTGTTATACTTTCAAAAAACTAATTTATACTAACTCAGATTTATTTTTTTCGATATAATAAGTCTTCATTTTGCCCTTACCTTTTATCTCTATTTCGCCGCGCTCCACATACTCAAACTCTTCGTATTCGCTGACTGCTTCTTTGAATCTGTCTGTTATATGTACTTGCCCTGCTTCTGATGATGTTTCCATTCGGCTGGCGGTGTTTACTGCATCGGACCACATGTCGTAGATGAACTTGTTCTCTCCAATTACTCCAGCTACTACTGGTCCGCAATCAAGACCAATTCTAACTTCTATCTTGGTGCCGTCGGCAGTGTGGTAGTCACTCATCAGCTGTTTTACTTCTAGTGCCATTTGCGCGGCTCTGTGGGTATTGTCTTTCTGCACTTCGGGTATTCCTGCTGCGGCCATATAGCTATCACCTATGGTTTTGATTTTCTCTAATCCATACTTATTTGCTATAGTGTCATAGTGGGTGAATATCTTGTTTAGTGCTTCTACTACACGTCTTGGATCTTTATCCTTAGCCATTTCTGTAAAGTTCACTATATCGATAAACACGATTGATGCCTGAGTGAAGCAATCAGAAATGGGGTGTTCTTTGTTTTTTAAACGCTTGGCTATAACTGACTGGGAGTACGTTATAAAGAAGCTTGTCTGAGCGTTTAAGTAGTCGGTAGATGATAAGCATAACCACGGCCATCACTAAAATAAACCCGATTGAGAAGTATAGAATAAGTTTTTCTCTTTTCTCTTGTTCAGCAATCTTTAACTTTTGTTTTTCTATTTCTTTATCCTTTTCGATTAAATTAATTTCAGCCGAGAGTGCAGCAATCTTTTGAGTCTTTTCAATATTGAAAATGGAGTCTTGTAAAAAATTGTATTCTTTATAATATTCCAGAGCTTTGTCTTTTTTACCAATAATCTCATATGCATTAGATAAATCTTTAGAAAAATTTAATCTATTGTATAATTCTCCTTCCTCTTTGTAAATTTCTATAGCTTCTTCAAAATAGTTGATTGACCTATTTAAGTTGAGTCTTTTATCAAAGTTATAAAGTTCTCTAACATTCATTGTGGTATCAGTTGCCATGGAATAATAAACAGAGCCAATATTCGCAATTGCTGATGCTACTCTAATTCTATTTGATTTTTTGAGACTCAGTCTATATGTTTTTTCAAAAAATTCTAGAGATTCTTTATAGTTAGACTGTTGTTTTTCTAGAATCCCTAAATTTGTATAAACATTAGAAATACTTTCTTCATTTCTAAATTTAGAAAAGTAATTTAGTGACTCTAGAAGATATTCTTTTGCTTCTTCATATCGCTCCATTTCAACAAGTAGTATTCCAATATTGTTTTTCGAATTAGCAACTCCTCTTTTATCACCAATTTTCTTTTGAACCATTAATGACTTTTTGTAATTATCCAAAGCATTTTTATAATCTGACATTTTTTTATAAATAGATCCAATATTTGTATAACAGAAAGATATACCAGGTTGATTTTCTATTTCTGTGTATATTTTCATAGACCTCTGAAAATAAGATAGGGACTTTGCGTATTCCCCCCAATCTACAAAAATATTACCTATATTATTTAATGCTCCTGCATAGCCTTTTCTATTATTATTCTCCTTAGCGAGATCTGCTGATTGTTGAAAGTATTCGATGGCTTTACTTAAATCCCCTTCAAATTGATAAATAAGTGCTATATTGTTTAAAGTTGGGCCAATGCCTGATTTATATTTAATCTCCTCATAAATAGTTAAAGCCTTTTTATACATGATTAATGCATTTTTATAATCTGCTTTCCCTCCAGCATAGTTAACCCCTATATTGTTATATGCTTGAGCTAAACCAACTTGATAGTTTATTCGTTCTGCAATATCAATTGCCTTTTCACCATATTCGATTCCTAAATCTGGATTTATTGAGAAATATTTAAAACTTAAATCGGTTAACAACTTCACCTCATTCGTGTCACCTTTTGCTTTTGGCAACTCTGCGAGAAGCGAGTCAATTTTTGCTTGACCAGATAGTTGGGCATAAACATGCGATGTAGTGAGCAATAAGCAAATAATTATTATAATTCTAAACACTTTCTACCTTTCTGTTTTCGATAAAATAAGTCTTCATCATGCCTTTACCTTTTATCTCTATCTCACCACGCTCCACGTACTCAAATTCTTCGTACTCACTAACTGCTTCCTTAAAGCGTTCAGTTATGTGCACTTGACCTGATTCCGATGATGTTTCCATTCGGCTGGCGGTGTTTACAGCATCGGACCACATATCATAGATGAACTTATTCTCACCTATTACACCAGCTACTACTGGGCCACAATCGAGACCAATTCTTACTTCTGTTTTGGTGCCGTCGGCAGTGTGGTAATCACTCATCATTTCTTTTACTTCCAGCGCCATTTGGGCGGCTCGGTGAGTGTTGTCTTTCTGCACTTCGGGTATTCCTGCTGCTGCCATGTAGCTATCGCCTATGGTTTTTATTTTCTCTAAGCCATACTTGTTGGCTATTGTGTCATAGTGGGTGAATATCTTGTTTAGTGCTTCTACTACACGTCTTGGATCTTTATCCTTAGCCATTTCTGTAAAGTTCACTATATCGATAAACACGATTGATGCCTGAGTGAAGTAATCAGAAATGGGGTGTTCTTTGTTTTTTAAACGCTTGGCTATACTGACTGGGAGTACGTTATAAAGAAGCTTGTCTGAGCGTTTAAGTAGTCGGTAGATGATAAGCATAACCACGGCCATAACAATGATAAACCCAATAGAGAAGTAGAGTATCAAGCGTTCACGCTTCTCTTGTTCAGCGATTTTTAGCTTCTGTTTTTCTATTTCCTTTTGCTTCAGGTCGTCTTCTCTGGCTTTTTCTAAGGCGGCTATTTTGTCATTGTTTTCTTGGTTGAATACAGAATCTTTTAACTTGTGGTGTTCTTCGAGTGCTTCACCCCACTTTTTATATTCACCTTTTTGTTTGTATGCCTTTGCTAGTATATTATAAATATTACTAACCCTATGTGTAGCTCCAATTTCTTCAAATATTCTAATTGATTCAATAGAAAACTCTATTGATTTATTCATGTTTACTTCTTTACTTAAGCTTAAATACTCGCTTAGTTCATTTGGATTAATCTGGACACTATCTCGAGAAAGTTTTAAATATAATTCGCCCATATTTCCTAAATTTATTGCAGTTGCATATCTATCGCCAAGTTCTTTGTTAATTGCTAATGCTTTTGTGTAGTATTCTAAGGCCTTAGAATAATTAGATTGATTCGAGTAAAGTACACCAATATTACCTAGATTGCCAGCTAATCCTTTCTTTAGATCTAACTCTTGGAATATTTCTAATGATTTTAAAAAATACTCTAATGCTTTTGGATAATCAGATTGTTTGCTATATTTACTAGAACTATTGCAGCACCATGTCTATCACCAATTTCTTCACTAATTTTTAATGATTTCAAAAAATATTCAAGTGCCTTTGAGTGATTAGATTGCTCATAATATATAATACCCATAGTACCCAAATTATTAGCAACCCCATTTTTATTGTCAAGTTCTCTATTTATTTTTAATGATTTTACAAGAAACTCTAAAGCTTTCGGGTAGTTAGATTGTTCGTAATAAACAATACTCATATTTCCTAAATTTTTTGCGACCCCATTTTTATTACCAAGTGTTTCATTAATTTTTAATGATTTGCCCCAATAATCCAATGCGTTAACATAATTAGCTTTTACAGCATTGTTAACGGCTAATGAATTGTAGCACTTTGCCATACCTTTTTTCCAATCAATTTCTTTAGCTAACGCAAGTCCTTTTTTACCATATTTGAGTCCTAAATCAGAATCAAACCCTCTATATTCAAAAGATAGACCTCTTAACAAATTCACCTCATTCGTATCACCCTCGGCATTGGACAGCTCTGCGATAAGTGAGTCTATTTTGGCCTGACCCGTTAAGGGTTTGTCGTCGGCTGTGGCTTGGTATGTTAGCCCTAAAGATAGCACTAATAATAGTGTAAAAAGTATTGATTTCATATTTCTCCTGGTTGAATATGATTTTATGATATTGCAATATATGGAATTATTTAGTAAAAAAAAGTTCATTAAGCCACTTGAATCGAACTCGAGAAGTAAGTGCGTTTCGATGGTTGCTGAGCAATGTCGAAGTACAAGCTCAACGTACTAACTAAATCAGATAGCCCAAGCTAAAGACGTGACAAGCAGCACTATTGTTCGAAGACGTATGCAATGCGTCACTACACAATTTCCATTTCCTTATCAGCAATATAATAAGTCTTCATCTTGCCCTTACCCTTTATCTCTATCTCACCACGTTCCACATAATCGAATTCATCGTATTCACTAACTGCTTCTTTGAAACACTCCGTTATATGTACCTGACCTGATTCTGAAGTTGATTCCATACGGCTAGCAGTGTTTACGGCATCGGACCACATATCGTAGATGAATTTGTTTTCTCCAATCACTCCAGCTACTACTGGTCCGCAGTCTAGTCCTATTCTCACTTCTATTTTTACCCCATTGGCTGTTCGGTAATCGCTCATCATTTCTTTTACTTCCAGCGCCATTTGGGCGGCTCTGTGGGTGTTGTCTTTCTGCACTTCTGGTATTCCTGCCGCTGCCATATAGCTATCGCCTATGGTTTTTATTTTCTCCAATCCATACTTTTTAGCAATAGTGTCATAGCTTGTGAATATGGCATTGAGAGCTTCCACTAACTTTCGCGGGTCTTCATTTTTCGCCATTTCTGTAAAGTTCACTATATCAATAAACACAATAGATGCTTGGGTGAAGTAATCGGAGATGGGGTGTTCTTTGTTCTTCAATCGTTTGGCTATACTAACTGGAAGTACGTTGTAAAGTAGTTTGTCTGAGCGTTTTAGCAATCGATAGATAATGAACATTACTACCGCCATGACTATAATAAACCCAATGGAAAAGTATAGAATTAACTTTTCTCGCTTCTCTTGTTCTGCTATTTTCAGCTTCTGTTTTTCTATTTCTTTTTGCTTTAGATCATCTTCTCTGGCCTTTTCTAAGGCAGCTATTTTGTCAGCATTATTTTGTGAGAAGATGGAATCTTGTAATTGTTTGTATTGTTTATAATACTCTAATGATTTATGGTAATTACCTTTCAAGTTATTTGCTTTATGTAACAAATTATAAGTTTTACTCAGTCGAAATTGATCTTTAATTTCAATATAAATGCTTTTTGATTGAGTTAGATAATTAATAGCCCTCTCTAAGCTTATTTCTTTATTTAAACCCTCAACTACTCTTAGTTCATCCCAGAACTTTGCATTTGTCTCAGGGGCATTTAAATCAATGTATAAACTAGCAAAACTCAAATAAATAGAGGCAACATCTTTTATACTACCATACTCTTCATATAGGATTAAGGCTTTTTTATAATAATTTAGAGCTTCTGAGTAATTAGACTCAAATTTTTTTAAATTTCCAATGTTAGAATAATTCAATGCTAAATTGTGATATGCTTTTAGTTCTTTGTTTAGCTTTAATGCTCTTAGGTTATAACTCATAGCCTTCTTATAATCAGATGAAATTTTATATAACACTGCTACATTTAAAAGTATAGATGCAGTCTTTCTTTTATATTCATTTTTTTCTGCAATTTCTAAGGCTTTCAGACTATATTTTAGTGCTTTGGTACTATTGCCTAATTTTTTATAAATTAATCCTATATTACTTAAATTAGCTACCATACTAATTGAAGTATTTGTTTTTTCATTTAACTTCAATGCTTTAAAAAAGTAGTCTAGTGCTTTTGGATAATTAGATTGATTTTCATAAACTACACCTATATTACTTAAATTCATTGCTAGATTAACATTGTTTCCAATCTCTTTATTCATTCTAACAGCCTTACTGTAATACTCTAAAGCTTTAGTATTATCGGTTTGAATTTCGTACAAAATACCAATATTGCCTAAAGATTGAGCAATTTCACGTTTATTTCCTGTTTTCCTGCTAACTTCTAAGGATTTCAATAAATAATTCATTGCTTTTTTGAGGTTATTATTACTGTAATAACAAGTAGCAATTGTGTAGTAACACTTTGCCAAACCCTTTTCCCAGTTGATTTTATTTGCCAATTCAACACTTTGATTACCAAACTTTATTCCTTTGTCAGCATCTAAAAAGGCATAACCATCGCTAAGGTTTATTAACAAGTTAACCTCATTAGTATCTCCCTTAGCGTATGGTAGTTCTGCTTCCAGAGAGTCTAATTTGGCTTTCCCTTGGAGGGGTTTGTCGTCTGCAGTTGCTTTATTTGTTATACTTATTGAAAGCACTAATATAAGAAATAATAAGGTTGATTTCATACTTTGCCTGTTTGAATATGATTTTAAGATATTGCAACATAAGGAATTATTTAGTAAAATGTCATTGTTAAAAACATCAGTTTATTGTTATTATTTGGCAATCTTTCTTTATTAGTGCAGAAAGCCCATGCTGAAGCCTAAAAAACAGCGCCCTTTTTAGTAAACTTTCTGATATCCAAGAACAATTTAGATTCCACAACAAAACAATTAATGATTGATAATCATCTCTAATAATATTGACTATTATTCCCTTTTGATTGTAATTATCATTAAGTTGCATTTAGTAATATTTATCTTCAATAATCAATCAAAATACTAACAGAATATGACGACAGAAGAAATTTCAAAAGCGCTATTTGGTATTGAACTATTTCATGAACTGAGTGACGAACAAAGGCATATATGTGCACAACACATGGAAGTTAAGGAATTCAAAAAAGGCGAAATAATAGTAGAGCAGGGAGAAAACAGAGACTGCCTCTATGTTATTCAAAAAGGAACTATTTCTGAATTTGCTACTAGGGATGGCGGAAAAACTAAGACTATAAACCGTTTCAAAAGGAATGAAATCTTTGGTGAAGGTTCATTGATGGACAATTATCCGTATTCACTCTCGGCTAAAGCAGGGTCGGATTGTCGTTTATTAGTTTTAGATAGAAAGGATTATTCCAGAATGATGGAAAATCACACCAAAATAATGGTGAAACTGATAGCGGCAGCTTCCAGAATGATTTCCCGTAGAATGCGAAATACACACAGTGGAGATAATATAGCTATGCGCTATTCTACTGGTGCTACTCGAACAGAATACGATATGATTGGGGAGAAATTAGTGCCAGAAGATGCACTATATGGAATCCAATCACTCAGGGCTGCGGAAAATTTTAATATAAGTGGAATAACACTCAGACTGTTCCCTCGCTTTATAAAATCATTGGCTATGGTAAAACAAGCAGCGGCCAAAGCAAACAAAGATTTGGGCGAGTTAGAACCCAAAATAGCTGATGCGATAATTGAAGCGTGTGATGAGATATTGCAAGGGAAATACCACACTCACTTTATTGTAGATATGTTCCAAGGTGGAGCTGGTACTTCAACTAATATGAATGCCAATGAAGTAATTTCCAACCGTGCACTGAAGTTAATGGGTAAAGAGTTAGGTGAATACCAATATTGTCACCCCAATAATCATGTTAACTTTGCTCAATCGACTAATGATGTTTACCCAACGGCATTGAAAATTACGTTACTCCACTTTAATGAGAAGCTAATTTATGAGTTAGAAGGATTAATAGAAGAATTCAGTAAGAAGTCAAAAGAATTTTCAGGAATTCTGAAAGTTGGTAGAACTCAACTCCAAGATGCTGTACCTATGACTTTGGGTCAGGAGTTTGCGACTTTTGCTAATACATTGAAAGAAGAAATAGACCGATTGAAAGAAAATGCAAGCTTGTTCAATGAGATTAACTTAGGTGGTACTGCTATTGGTACTGGGCTAAATGCTAACCCTAAGTATAAAAAAATAGCAGTCGGATATTTGAAAGAAATAAGTGGTTACAAACTGCGGTCGGCAGTCGATTTGGTAGAAGCAACACAAGACACGGGCTCTTTTGTTATGTATTCTTCTGCATTAAAAAGATTAGCTGTAAAGCTATCCAAAATATGTAATGATTTGAGATTACTCAGCTCAGGCCCAAGAGCAGGACTTTGGGAGATTAACTTACCAAAAGTTCAACCTGGTTCTTCCATTATGCCCGGTAAAGTAAACCCAGTTATACCAGAAGTAGTGAACCAAATTGCATATAATGTGATTGGTAATGACTTGACTGTAACTATGGCGGCCGAAGCTGGTCAATTACAGCTTAATGTGATGGAGCCTGTCATAGCTGTAAGTATTTTCGAAAGCACACTACATTTGAAAAATGGAATCCAGACTTTGGCCACTCGTTGTGTGAACGGGATAACTGCAAACGAAGATCATCTGAAATTGATGGTTCAGAACAGCATTGGCTTAGTTACGGCCTTAGTCCCTAAGCTTGGGTATGAAGTTTGTTCTAGCTTAGCAAAAGAAGCTATGGCTACAAACAACAGCGTTTATCAATTAGCTTTAGACAGAAAGCTGATGACTAAAAAAGAATTAGACGCATTTCTATCACCTAATAGAATGATATAACGCATCTAATTTTCTTAAAAAATTCTTAACTACAAACTATGCCGCAGATTCTTGTTTATTCAGGGATCTGCGTAATAGTATATAGCCCAATGCTCCAGAGAACACTGATGCTAATAAGATACCAGTTTTAGAGTACATTTCTTGTGGTGCACCGTTCCCAAACGATAGAGCTGAAATAAATAGCGACATTGTGAATCCAATACCAGTCAGTATTGACACATAGTAATACTGCTTGAAAGGGATGTCTTTTTGTAAGCTAATAATTCCAAATTTGTTGGCAACCCAAACAAAGGCGGTAACTCCAATTTGTTTACCAACGAATAGGCCAACAAAAACACCAACAGTAACAGGATTAATCAACGCACCCAAATAGAAATCACCGAAGTGAATACCTGCATTGGACAGGGCAAAAAGTGGCATAATACCGAATGCTACATATTCGTCTATTCCTCTTTCTAATCTGAGTAACAAGGGCTGCACTTTTTTAGAAAGCAAATCCATATTATATAGTGCGTCAGATTCATATTCGGTTAGGAAATCAGTATCTTTGTGGAATAACTTCGATTTGAATTTACCCCAAAGTCCTTCTGTATTATCTACGAATTTTTGTTTGTCCAAAAGTGCATAAGAAGGAATTGTGAATGCAGTCAACACACCTGCTATAGTAGCATGAACTCCAGATTTTAGCATTGCAAACCAAACAATGCCACCTAATCCTAAGTAAAAAAGAGGGCTTATTATTTTCAGTCTGTTCCCAACTACCATTACAAAAACGAAAAGTAAACTAATCAGCAAGTAAAATAGATTTATTGATGAGGTATAGAAAATAGCAATAACAATAACTGCTGCAATATCATCAACTATGGCAAGTGCCGCAAGGAATACCCTGAGCGAGTTGGGTACTTTGTCACCGAGCATATATAACACACCCAATGCAAAAGCAATATCAGTAGCCATTGGGATAGCCCAGCCGTGCATACCTTCACCACCAAAGTTAAATGCCGCATAGATTCCAGCTGGAACAATTATTCCGCCCAAAGCTCCGGCAATAGGTAGCATGGCTTTCCTTACTGTGGAAAGCTCGCCAATCAACACTTCACGTTTTATTTCAAGGCCAACTAAGAAAAAGAACACCACCATAAGTAAATCATTTATCCAGTGATGTAAACTCTTATCGAGCATAAAATCGCCAATTCCAACTTTGAAATGCGTGTTCCACAACTCAAAATAAGACTCCCACCAAGGTGAGTTAGCCCATATCATAGCAATAAGTGTACATATTATAAGTATGATACCACTTGAAGAAGTGTTTGAGGTAAATTCCTGATAAGTCCTTGCTATTGTGAATTCACTTTTAGCTAAATCTATTTTCTTTTTCATACGTGTAGTTTTTTTATAATTGTCCAAGTTGATATTCCATAAGATAAACAAACCCTTTATTTATTTTATCAATCAAAGGAAAAATATAAAAATGAATCTCCGTTATTTTTTTAATCAAAATTTCGTAAATTATTCTTTATCCAAAACTCAATTGTAATAAAATCTATGGCAAAGCAAAAAACGAACAGTGTTAAGAAAGCAATGTCCACCAGAACTAAGGACATAATATTTATATCGCTGATATTCGCAGCTGTTTATATTTTCTTGGGTAGTGCAATATCTGGTGGTGGCTTCAACGCTTCGGATAATCTTGCATCATATTCATTTACTAACTACTTAGAAAAAGCAGACAAAGACGGTGAGTTCCCTCTTTGGGTTCCTTATATTTTTAGTGGTACTCCCTCTTACTCTGCTATGCTTACCACTGGCGACAGGTGGTGGGATTTTGCTTATCAGATTATATTTGGATTTGCACTAATATTCAAATTCCTCTTCAACAGCGACACCGCACGGGTAGCGTTCTGGTTTGCACTCTATGGTGCTGGGATATATTGGATGATGAGGTCTAAAGAAAAACTGCCGTCCGTAGCGTTTTTCTCAGCATTTGCTGCCGTATTTTCCACTGCGGTCATTACATGGATTATGATTGGGCACAACACCAAGCCGATTGTGTTAGCGTGTTTGCCGTTTACATTTATATTTGTCGAAAAACTTCGAGAAAAATTTAGTCTCATATACCTACTACTACTTGTTCTGTCGCTCCACACTATGTTAGAGGCAGGGCACGTACAGATGATATTCTACTCTGCTCTGGCATTGGGAATATACCTGATATTCGAAGCTATCAGCCGAGCAATCAGCAAAAAAGACCCAATGAGTATAGCCAAAGTAGCTGGCTATCTGGTAGCGGCAACAGTAATTGCATTCATTATGTCTTCCGATAGATATTACTCTATGCTCGATTATACAGAGCATTCCACTCGTGGGTCGGCTCCTTTGGTTCAGGCAGACGAAAACGCTAGAGATGAGACTGGTGGCAACTCGTATGATTATGCAACTATGTGGTCGTTTAGCCCAGGTGAGATGATGGGTTTCCTTGTTCCAAATTACTATGGTTTTGGGAAGTTGGAATATGATGTTGATGAGAATAGTGGTACAATACTATCGCAAATAGCAAGGCAAGACCCAAACAACAAAGTGCCTACTTATTGGGGACAAAAGCCAATAGAAGACTCAGCCCCTTATATGGGGATTCTGATTTTCTTCCTTGCCCTGTTTGGGGTGTTTACTAATAGCAAGAATGTATTTGTGCAGTTCTTGGCCTTTTTGTCCTTGTTTGCACTGCTGCTTTCGTTTGGCTATACCTTGCCAATACTCTATGACTTCTTCTTTTATAATGTACCGATGTTCAATAAGTTCCGTGCACCATCTATGATATTAGCTCTGGTTCACTTTGCTTTCCCTATCCTCGCTGGGTATGGCGTGTCTTCGCTCATTAGTTGGAGGAAAGAAGGAATGGACAAGGAAAAGAAAAAGATTATGAATGTGTTTTTGATTGCTATTGGTGCTTTCTTTGCATTTGCTGTTATTTATAATATTGGTTTCGAATCTAATTACAAGTCGTCAGTTACTAACTCAGATTTTGTGAAGAACAGAATGCTGCCGAGTATGCCAGACCAATACAAAGAGCAATTCAAAACGGAATATTCTGATTTCGTATGGTCCAATATGATGAGCGATTGGTTTACCAATGCCGTGCTAATGCTATTGGCAGGTGCTTTGATTTATCTATTCGCTAACAATAAGGTTAAGAAACCAGTGCTAATGGGTGGACTGATATTAATATTAGTCTTTGACCTATGGCGAGTTGACAGCAGGCCAATGGACGTAGCCGAGAGGTCTATCACCGACCAGGTATTCCACTCGAAAGATTGGATTAACTTTATCAAGCAAGACACAGAAGAGAAATTCAGAATAGCTGACTTTGTGTCGCCTACTCCTAATGCAGCTGCTTTTTGGCTGTTAGAAAATGTAGGTGGCTACCACTCTGCTAAGCTTAGAGTTTATCAAGATATGTTGGATGTGACTTCAGGTGGAAGCACTTCAGGTGTTACCAATCCATTTATGTGGAACTTGCTCAACGTAAAATATATAATAGACAGAAGACAAATACCGGGTATGCAAGCGGTATTCCAATCGCAACAAGAACAGGCATTTGTGTACTTAAATCCAAGTTATTTGCCGCGTGCTTTCTTTGTCAATAGCGTTGAAGTGAGCGATGGACTTTCTATTCTTCAGAAAATGAATTATGACCCAAGTGGTGCTACTAACTTCGACCCAAGGAATGTAGTGTTCTTAGAGGAGGGGCTAAACAAAACAATAGACCCAACTACGGCAGGCAATAGCGTAGAGATTACTGATTACAGAAATGAGCATATTACTTTGAAAGCACAAGCTACAGGGACTAATTTCTTACTGCTAAGTGAGGTTTATTTCCCAGAGTGGAAGGCCTACGCAGATGGTAAGGAAGTAGAGATTGTAAAATCTAATTACTTTATGCGTGGCATTGTGTTAGATGAAGGTAGCCACACAGTGGAGTTGAAATATGAGTCTGCTAAATTTGAGACTGGTATGACTGCTTCGTTAATCACTAATATTTTAGTAGTGTTGGCTCTAATCGGCTCTCTGTTTATGCTTTGGAAAGAGGAAAAAGAGAAGGGAGAAAGCAAAAGCTAAACATTCAGTCAAATCTGAGTGGGACTGCCACGTCATAGCTTACAAAAAAAGATATACTATGGATAGTAACGAACAAATAATAGAATTTTTTTCCAAATTAGTCAACGACCAAGGTGTGCTGACTATACCAGAAGACGTGTTTTTGAAAATGGAAAAAGAATACGGCTTATTGTTAAAGCAAGATTTCAACCACGCCCAGCTGTTCCGATTGCCAGAATTTGAGATTGAATTTTTCAAATGGGTAAAGGAAAGTGACCCACTGGTATGGAATGATTTGTGGAAAGATGAAGAAGACCCTTATGTGGTGTCTTTAGAATTTCTGCCACGCTTATTGGAGCAAGACGGTAGGGGCTTTCCAATTTGCGATTTGCAAACGATTGATAACTATTACTTCGCTCCTCAGTTAATGGTCGATGCCGAATCGGACGTGATGGTAGAGGCGGCAAAGACACGATTTGTGGAACGAAAGGGGCTGACTCCGAGCCAGTTGCTTGCGTTAGAAATACACTACGGTGGCATTGATATATGGCATTTTGCTTATAAGCATGAGATAGAACTGCAAGAAGCAAAAAAGGCAGTTGCCTCACTCGTAGAAGATCAAGTGTTAGTCCACCTAACTGATGCGGAGCACCTGGCACCAATATTGGAGCTGTAGATGATAGTAATGAAGTTCGGTGGCACTTCTGTTGGCACTGCCGAATCAATACGATTGGTAGCCGATGCGATAGAGAAGCAGCCAAACAATAAGTTGGTGGTACTTTCTGCAAACGCTGGCACAACTGACGATTTGGTTGAGCTAATTGGTTACTTACCCAGAGAGCAGTATAATGCTAAGACCAAGCTGGGGGAGATAAGAAACAGAACCACTAATTTATGCAGTGAGCTACAACTTTCAGGAAAAGCAACTAAGCAAGTAGCCGAACTAATCAATGAAATAGAAAAGCTGATGGAGGGAGTGGAGCTACTGGGCTTTATATCCGATAAGGTAGCTAATCATATTATTGCTTTTGGTGAACGAATTTCTACCCTTATTTTCTACGATTATTTTTCAAGAAAAAGCGAATGTGACCTGTTAGATATTACAAACCACTTGACTTATAACAAGTCAGATAGTGTTTATAACCTATCTAATACAGAAGAAATTATTGAGTTATTAACCAAATCATCAACCGTTATTACACAAGGATTTATCTGCAAAGACGAGAATGGGAATATTTCCAATCTTGGTCGAGGTGGTTCGGACTACACAGCTTCAATACTTGCTGCTGAACTCGGTGCAACAGAATTGCAAATATGGACTGACGTAAGTGGGGTAATGACTGCCGACCCAAGGATAATAGAAACCGCCAAAACTAAAGACTACATAAACATTACCAACCTAAGCAAAATGGCATTCTTTGGTGCTAAGGTAATACACCCAGATACGCTAAAGCCGACAATGAAAATGGGAATACCTGTTTCGATTAGGAATACGTTCCAGTCTGAAAATACTGGAACGTATGTCACAAAAGGTAGGGAGGACAACAACCCAGCTATCACAGTTAAGAAAGGGTGCTATGTCTATACGCTAACTACAAAATCGAAGAAAGACCTGTACTTAGCTAACAAATACATTTCTAGCATAGTTGTAAAACACAACTTAAATTTACTCGCCACATACCACAATGATGACACCGTTAGCTATGTTTATGAGAAGAATATAGATGAGTTAATTGACACCGAAAGAGCAATAAAGAAGGAAAAAGTTGACCTGCTTTACGTTTGTGAATTGACTGATAGTAAAATAAATGTTATATTAAAAAATGTAAATAATCTGAACCCAAAACGAATAGATTTGGATTGGGATAATAAAACTTTACTTTTGCTGACGAATGCCGATAATGATAATATCAAATACAGTGCATTCCACGATATGCTTTTGAGTTCTAAATAAACAACAACACTTATTTTATGGTAGAAAGTAGAAAATTAGGTAAGATACTAATAGTTGACGATGATAAGATAATCGTTAAGCTATTGACACGTATTTTTGAAAAATACTGTATCATCAAGACTGCTTACTCCGGTGAAGAGGGCTTGAAAGTATTGGAAGAAGGCTACGACCCAGGGGTAATACTCAGCGACCAGATAATGCCTGGTATTCTTGGCTCCGAGTTCCTCAAAAAATCAACGAAGTATGTACCCGATGCTAAAAGGATAATTCTTACTGGTAATCAAGACTTACAGAACGTAATGGAAGTGATTAGCGAAGCCAAAGCGTTTATGTATTTGGTTAAGCCGTTTGACAATATTGCACTTATAAAAAATGTTTCCAATGCTTTTGAGGAGTATAATGTCCGCCGCGAAATGGGTAACAAAATCAAGGATTATGAGCGTAGAGTAGAAAAATATGAACGCAGAATTAAAAACTTAGTTGGTGATCATGACTTAAATGAAGAAAACATGGCCGTCATCAATCAGTTGCACGTATATGCAACTAACTGCACCAAGTATTATTTCCGACCTGGTCTTAGTAATATAATCCTAACTTGTAAATATCTGGCAGAGCAATTCGATTTGAGTGAAGACGAAACAGATAATCTGATTCTTGCAGCATTCATACAAGGAGTGCAAAAAATAGGCGTGGAAGATAAATTCCACTTGCTCGACCCAGTTGAGCTGTCGTCATCGGAACAGCAAAGCTACAGAAATCACTTTCTGGCATCATTTGCAAGTTTAAAGGACAATTTCAATTTGGCTTCCGTAGCCGATGTATGTATGAAAATGTGGGAAAAACCAACAGGGACTGGCTTCCCTGATAGGTTGAAAGCTGATCGAATACCCATCAATTCTATCTTGCTCAACATAGCAGTAAAGTACGAAAACTTAGTTTATCGCTTAGATTACGGTGATTTGCGTAAGCTGAAAGAGAAAGGCGAAGTAGTACAGACTTACGAAACAACAGAACAACGCCATAAGTCGGCAATAATAGAGCTTAGCAAAAACTTATCATATTATGAACAATTACCAGTTAAGGCATTCAAAAATTTAGTTACTTATGGTAATTGCCCGAGTTTGACCCCAGTTAAAGACAATATGGTGTTGAAGTTGTAGAGGAATGTTGTTCCCCTACCTCTCAATCATAAATTTCTTAGTTATCTGACTCTTGCCATCCGAAATGTTGATGAAGTAAACCCCAGTTGTAAGATTTGAAACATCAATCGAAACTTGCTTTTTGTTTGCTTGTAAACTCTGAATTACATTCCCTTCTATTTCTGAAAGAGTAATAACAGCACCATTGTATTCATTAATCTCTAAGTTTAGCTCGCTACCAGTTATTGGTTGTGGGTTGAGTATCTTAATATCACTATCAGCTAATTCCTCAACACTGCTTTGAGGGTTCTCAAGAATCTCGACTTGTATATAGCCACCGTCACTCAAAGCTGTCGGGTTGTCCATATAATAGTCACCATCGAATTCGTGCTGATATGAATTTTCTACTGTTTGAGGATAACCACTTTCTAAAGCAGGGGCTGCATCAGATTCAACAACTAATCTTGCAAACTTAGTGCCTGTGGTAGTAGCCATATCTGTGTTAAGTTCGAATTCAACATCTAATGATAAACCAGTTTCAATTCTTTTTCCACTTATTTTATCAAACTCAAATTCACTATTTAAAAATCTAAAAGAAGTGAAAAGTTCTTTATCTGGTGAGTTTGGATCAATTTTTAAAGATCTAATACTGATATAAGGTCTATTTTGGTACATATCAACTGTGATTGAGTCCGAATGGATTTTTAGGGTTCCTTTTTGCTTACTAACACCTGAATTTATTTTATGAGATTCAAATGTAAAGTTGCTTATTTTTATTTCTGGTATATATCCAGTGCCTTTAAGTTCTAAAAATCCTGGATCGATGTAATTAGGTCCACTACCACCACTAGGATAAACAATTAACATTCCACTAAAATCACCTTTATTACTTGGTTTGAAATAAAATGGAATATCTAAAATACTAATTTTCTTTTCATCATCGATATGTTCTGAATAAAGCTCTAAAGATTCCCATTCTGAGCTTTCAAATATTACCTTCTCGTTACTATTGTACCCATAAATTGGTAACTCTTTCGAAAAAAAGAAATTTGTATCTTTGTTGTAGGTAAGTAATTGGTTTCGATTAATTTCAGTGTAACCTTCATTGTAATATGAATTGAAAGTGACTCTCATATATTTTATGTCTGATTTCCTATTTACTTTTGCATAAAACTCCTCATCAAAATCAATCTTAATAAACCCATCTATTGGTACAAAACCATCTGTAACACTATTATTTTTATCTACATTAACACTTGAATTATACTGAGAATAAGTCTCAATGGGAATCAAGAAAATCATTATTAATAAATATTTTATAACTCTATCCATCACTATTACCTCTCTAACAAAAACTTCTTGGTTTTGATACTCTTGCCATCCGAAATGTTGATGAAGTAAACCCCAGTTGTAAGATTTGAAACATCAAACGACACTTGCTTCTTGTCTGCTTGCAAACTCTGAATAACATTACCTTCTATGTCTGAAAGAGTAATAACAGCACCATTGTATTCATTCATCTCTAATTTTAGCTCGCTACCATTAATTGGTTGTGGGTTGAGAATTACGATTCTATTATCATCAATGCTGTTTACAAAAGAAGAGATATTACTTTCATAATTGATCTCCACCTCTGTTTCATTATAATTTTTGTCTAAAATCTTCAATATCGCAGCTGCATCTTTTGACTTGTCAGCTACCTCAACAGAAAAGTAGTATTCTTGTTGGTTGAGCCACTTGGGCTTTGCTAAATCATTGCCGTTTTCGTCCACTAATTTTGGTTCAGTGAAGTTAATGCTACCTGACATAAGTTGTGGTAGGGAATTCAACCCAACGCTGTATTCGTCAGATTGCGTACTGTTTAGTCCGTTTGCAATTTGTGCCTCATCGCTAACTTTGAATATATACTTGTCATTATCATCCATTACTACTACGCCTGGCGAAGTAGTGTCGGTGTTTACCAAATCTTTGGTATTGTGAGTAACGGGCCAACCATAAGAATCAAAGCTTGCGAATCCATATATTGTAGCACCAAATTCGGTGTCACCATTTATTCTGTGTTTACCCTGCTCTACTATGTCAATGATTAACCAATAATAATCGGTTCCGGGGATGTTATTCCCGAGGAAATTAGGGTACAAATCTACTATTTTACTCCCGTCATACATCAAAGAGTTGAGAAGGTTTGCGTTATTTGCTGCATCAGAAGCATCACCTAATGCAATTAGGTTCACAAAATTATTTCTAAATTCATTTCCAGAATAATTTGATGGAGTTTGAAATATGCAGTCCTTAGTATATTGATCAGAAGAAGGAAGTACAATCATAAAAGGATCCCAGTTGCCAGCCGCCCCATCAAAATTTGCGGAATAGGAATACTGCGCTACCATAATCGGTTTGTCCGATTTAAAGTGAGCAACCCCCCTAATTGATTCATAGTCATGGGGTGCTTGTGCTCCTACATTGTTATATTCAAACCAATCGCCTTTTTCTTGAAGAGTAATTGGCCCCAAATGCCCTATTGAATCTTTAGTGTTCTTATCATACCAAGTGACGTTGAAAGTAACATTGTCTTCTCCAGCTACAACTCTGTAAAAATCGCCCTTGTTTTTTTTTCTATCTATCTCAACGGAATGATATTCAGTACCCCAAGAGCTGACAGGGGGTATCATCTCGAGCAAATGATCTCTGCCATTTGTGACTACTGTGGCAGGAATCATTGCTCTATTATGGTAAGAGATAAGTCCAATTGGCTTATCAGAACTTATTTGCGAACCGCTCAAATCAAATTCGCCACGTGTTTTGCCATTACCTTGTACAGTATAGACTTCCCCTCTGTCTAATGTAATTTTTATTTGATCGCCGTGCTGTCTTCCATAGTGAGTTTGCCCAAAACCAGCTTTCTTATTTGCACCATCAACCAAGTCTATAGTTACTTCTGTGTCGTCTTCACTGGATAACACAACAAAGCCGCTCCCCCAATCTCTCGGGTCTGGTTGCTCTTTGAAATCATAAAAACAATTGTGAATATAGTCATTACCCCATTTCCTAACGGGAGATGCCATATATCCCTCACTCGTATTGAGTTTTGAATTCATAGCATATACTTTAATTGGGTCTTTGGAAGATATATTAATTCCCTTATCTATTACATTTTCAAATTCTACAATTTCAGAGTCCCAACTAAGAGTTTCTCGTGCAGTAGAAAATGCTGTTATCTCATACGCTTTTACAGGTTGAGTAATATTTAGCCCTAAGCTTTCGTTAGTTAAAGTCACTTCAGTATCGAACCGCGAAGTAATATAGATTGCTAAATTTTGTTCATTTGCCCCTTTCATATCATTAAGTGGAAAAGCAACGAAGAAATCCTTGCCTTCGTTGTCGCCGTGCTGAACTAAGCTTTGTACAGTCTGTTTTATAACAATGTCATTTTTGGCGGTCAGCGACACAAAGCTTAGGAGTAATAATAGGAGTAATAATTTCTTCATAATGGTACTTTTTGTAATATTGAACTAATTGATTTTCTTCAATATACCAATTAATATCAATTTACAAAAAAAATGCTATAAATAACATTGCAATTGATACGTATAAAACTTATATTATAAAAATTGAAAATTAACATACTTAGAAAATAGATTATGGAAGACGTAAAAAGATTAGAAGAATTTCAGGCAAAAATCGATGCTGGGGAGAAAATAGAGCCCAAAGATTGGATGCCCGATGCTTATCGTAAGAACTTAGTTCGTATGATGTCGCAACACGCGCACAGCGAAATAGTGGGTATGTTGCCCGAAGGTAACTGGGTGCAACGAGCTCCATCACTTAGACGTAAGCTTATTGCTACTGCTAAGGTGCAAGATGAAGCTGGTCACGGTCTTTACCTTTACTCAGCAGCAGAGACTCTTGGGACTCCCAGAGAGCAGATGTTAGCTGACTTACACAGCGGCAAAGCCAAATATTCATCTATTTTCAACTACCCGACACTTACTTGGGCAGATATGGGTGCTGTTGGCTGGTTAGTCGATGGTGCTGCTATGGTGAACCAAGTTAGCTTAATCGGTACTAGCTACGGACCTTACTCAAGAGCAATGGTGAGAATCTGCCGCGAGGAAGCATTCCACAACAGGCAGGGTTATGAGATTATCGCTGAGCTTTGTGCTGGAACAGAGGAGCAAAAAGCTATGGCTCAAGATGCACTCAACCGTTGGTGGTGGCCATCTATTATGATGTTTGGCCCATCGGACAAGGAATCTACGCACTCTGACCAATCTCTCAAATGGGGAATAAAAGCAGAAGGAAATGACTCACTAAGGCAGAAATTCATCACTATGACTGTACCACAAGCTCACGCGCGTGGACTAACTATTCCTGATAAAGATTTGAAATACAATGAACAAACCAAGCAATGGGAATTTGGCGAAGTTGATTGGGATGAGTTCTTCAATGTGATAAAAGGTAATGGAATAATGAACAAGAAGCGATTGGCAGACAGAAATGCCGCTCACGACAATGGTAAATGGGTGAGAGAAGCTGCAGAGGCGTATAATAGAAAGAAAAAAAGCAAAGTAGCTTAAATATAGAAACTAAAACAAACAGAAGAATTATGACAGAAAAAAATCAAGATACTCAATGGCCACTCTGGGAAGTATTTGTGCAACCCAAATCGGGTCGCGCTTATCAACACGTAGGTAGCGTACACGCTACTGATGGAGAGCACGCACTACAAAACGCACGTGACGTGTATTCGAGAAGACAAGAAGGCATAGCTATTTGGGTAGTACCTGCCGTTGATATAGTAGCAAGCACTCCCGAAGATGTCGGTTCTTTCTTCGATCCAGCGAACGATAAGGTTTACAGACACCCAACTTTTTACAAGATTCCAAAAGGTGTGAACGTTGACGTACACTGATGAAAAATTAAAAGATGCTGTTAGGGAATACACTCTCAGGTTAGCTGACGACAGGATGATATTGTCACATCGACTTTCTGAGCTTTGTGGTCACGGCCCAATATTGGAAGAGGACATTGCTACTACTAACACTGCACTCGACCTACTGGGTCAAGCGAAATTGTATTACGAAAAGGCAGCTGAGTTGACTAACGAAAACACCTCTGCCGATGATTTGGTATTCTTCAGAAATGAGAGAGAATACACCAATGTTCAGTTAGTAGAACAAGACAACGGTGATTTTGCATTTACTACTTTCAGACAGCTTTTGTTCGATGTATATGATATATTGCTTTACTCTGAATTGATTAACAGTAAGGACGAAGGCCTGAAAGCAATAGCCCAAAAAGCGATAAAAGAAACGAAGTATCACCTGCGCCACAGCCACGATTGGATGTTGAAGCTAGGTGGCGGAACAGAAGAAAGCAATAGAAGATTGAAAGATGCAGTGGATTGGTTTTGGAATTACTCAGGCGAGTTGTTCTACTCCGATGAAGTAGATGAACTTCTAATCAAGGAAGGCATAGCCCCAGATATGAGCAAAAAACGTGATGAGTATTACAAAACAGTGAATAAGATATTAGTAGAAAGTGAATTGGACGAGATGGATCCGGAAGTTTGGATGCACTCTGGTGGAAGAAACGGAAGACACAGCGAATATTTAGGTCACACATTAGCGACTATGCAATATTTGCCAAGATCTATGCCCGATGCAAAATGGTAATAACTGAAGAAAAAATATTAGAAATACTCGAAAATGTTAGCGATCCTGAGATTCCATATCTCAGCATTGCTGACATGGGTATATTGCGTGGTGCCAAGTTAGTTGGCGATGTGGTAGTAGTTACCGTTACTCCTACTTACTCCGGTTGCCCTGCTATGTACGAAATCCGCAAGCGAATAGTAGAAGAGCTAAAAGACAATGGGGTAGAGAAAGTAAAGGTAGAAACTGTGCTGTCTCCAGCTTGGACTACTGATTGGATGAATGACAAAGCCAAAGAAAAGCTAAAGAAATCGGGAATAGCCCCACCTGGGAAAACCGATGAATTCAGCATAGAAAATATACTTAACAAAACTGATTCAGTTGCTTGCCCTTTTTGCGATTCGGACAATACGGAAATGAGGGCTGAGTTCTCGGCCACAGCGTGCAAATCGCTATACTTCTGCAACAACTGCGACCAACCTTTCGAACACTTTAAGTGCCATTAGCAACGATTTAATATAATGTTTTAAACTCTTTTAGTTGAGAACGAGTGCTGTCATAGAGCGACTACAGATGTTCAACCACTAAGGGGATTGGGTGGTTTGTGAAATCCGGTTTTCTACTAATGTTTCGGCAACGCTCAACACATCGTATTTAACTCCTACAGAGTTGTATTGTCCCGCAACTACACCTTCACACAAGAAGAACCGAAGAGTCCAGGAATATTACAGCTAAAGATATTAAATCCCAACAGATTTTGAGATGCAAAATTAATCGTCTAATGAAACAAATTATTGATAAATTTGTTATTATTAAAAATCAAATCAAATTAAATTAAAGGAATAAAATGAAAAATATTATACTATTATTTGTCTTAGCTTTGGGTCTGACTTACTCATCTTATGCACAGAAAACTGGTAGCTTTGATGAAATAGTAATGTTCAACCAAGAGCAGAGAACACTTGCTGTTCATGTACCTGTGGACTATGACCCAAATTCTTCATACAAGTTAGTTGTTGGATTGCACGGGCTTGGTGACACAGGAACAAATTACAGAAACGCACTTATTTCATCACTTAATTGGAATGCTCAGTTACCAAATACAATATTCGTATTCCCCGATGGAGGCGAAGATCAATCGAGTGACCACTATGCCCCAGTAGGTGATGAACTATTTATAGTAGAAGCTATGAATTGGGCTAAGACTAGTTATAATATTGATGACAATGAGATAATATTACAGGGCTTTTCGCTCGGAGGAAGAAGTGCATTGAAATTCGGTTTAGAAAACCACACAATGTTCAAAGGATTAATACTTAACACTCCTGCAGTACAAGGAATACTTGACGTTAATAATGTGGAAGGTTTTAGCTCAATGTATCAATATGAAAATGCTAGCCAGATACCAATTGGAATAATACATGGCTCTGAGGATGTTGCTTATTTAGAGTTTGACAAAATACTATATAGAAACTTAGTTAAAAATAATGGTATAGTTAGGACTGGAATATTAGAAGGAATGGGACATAATATTCCTCCTATCCAAATTATGATTCAGCTATTTAACTTTGTTGACAACCCTGGATTAGATGGAATCAATATCGAATTAGAGAATATAGAAATGCCTCAAAGGACATGTGAGTCAATTGTGAGTCCTACACTATTACTACGTAATTCTGGGTTAACTAATTCTGGCGAAATCACACTTAATATTAATTTAAATGGTACTGATTATCCTTATACAATAGAAACTGATTTAGGTAATTATGAATACGAGTTGTTGGATTTAGATTTATCTGATATAACATTGGAGGAAGGTGAAAACAACTTTGTAATAAGCGTTAAATCAGTTGAGAATGGTTCTGATTTAACTAGTTCAAAAGACACAACTGAAGCAACTGTCAGTATGTATAACGGTTCAGTAACAGAATCAATTCAATTAGGTTTCGAAAATGTAGAGAAATATAGAGATGATTGGTACATTGAGGAATCAGGTAGTCTGTTTCCTTGGTGGATTGAGAACGAAGTTTCCAAATCTGGTACAAATTCAATATCCAAAATTAGCACTATTTTGTACTTTGCAGCATTTGGGTTACAGGAAGATTTTGTATCTCCTTACTTCGATTTAACACAATATGAGAATAAAGCTGTTAGTTTTGACTATGCCTTCAATTATCATAAATACACACCTCCATATTTCACAGAAGATGTTACATTCTCCGATACATTGAGAATTTATATTTCCAATGATTGCGGTGACACTTACGAACTTCTTTTTGAAAAAACTGGAGCTGAATTAGCTACTGCTGCTGAACCAATCATTAATGCTTTAGATATACAAAGTGCAATATTTGTACCTACGGAATCAGAATGGAAAACTGAAATAATTGATCTTTCGGACTATAGTTTTGAGTCTAATTCTACTCTGAAATTCACTATCGTTTCCGGTCAAGGTGGTACTATTTATATTGATAATATTAATATCGGTGATGTTTCAACTTCAGTTGAGTACGCAAATGAGGACTCATTTTCTATTTCACCGAACCCAGTACAGAGCGTCATAAACATAGAAGATAAGCTTGGTGACAAGAACGCTACTTATTCAATTAGTTCAATAAATGGTGATGAGGTTATGCAGTTCAATGCTAATGAGACTAATAATATAAACATAGATCAATTGAGCAGTGGGGCTTACTTCATTACAAAGAAAGTTGGTAATAAAACAGAAACCCATAAGTTTATAAAGAAATAGTTAGATTGTATTAAATAAAACTAAACAACTCCAAAGTGATATATATTTGCTTTGGAGTTTTTTTTATTTTACTATGCATTTCTCTTTAGGAAATAATATATGAAATTAATTTTATCTAAATTGTCCTATTCTTTAGTTTCTATTCGTTATTATTTTTGAAGTCAAAATTTTTAATAAATAATTATAGAGGTATTATTATGAAACAATTCATGATGATTTTTAGAAATGAAGGAATACAAGAGCACAAACCGTCTCCTGAAGAGTTACAAGCAATGATGACCCAATGGAATGACTGGTTGGGTGGAATAGCGGCACAAGACAAGTTAGTAGGTTCAGAAGCATTGGGTGCAACTGGAAAGTTACTAAAAAACAAGGAAGTTATTTCTGATGGCCCTTATGCAGAAGTCAAAGAGTACATAAGTGGTTATGCAATAATAAAAGCAGATAGTTTTGACGAGGCAGTTGAAGTTTCGAAAGGTTGTCCAATTTTTGCAAATGGTGGTACTTTAGAAGTACGTGATGTTATGGTGTTTGACCAATAAGTACAACTTA
Organism: Chlorobiota bacterium; assembly: GCA_034670025.1. GTDB lineage: Bacteria > Bacteroidota > Ignavibacteria > Kapaibacteriales > UBA2268 > PGYR01. The sequence continues at coordinate 306,942 of JAXMOE010000003.1, read as the reverse complement.
TGAGTTACCTTCGATGTAAGGTTTTTTTAACTATATGAACAATGCAGAATTAATACCAAACTTATTCAGATCAGAGTACAGCAAATTAGTTGCAGTTATCTGTTATAAGTTTGGTTTTGATTTTGTAGAACAAGCCGAAGATATAGTTAGCGACACATTCCTCAAAGCGAGTGAAACTTGGGGTATTAAAGGCATACCAGACAACCCAACAGGTTGGCTCTATACAGTTGCTAAAAACAATGCGACCGATTATTTTCGACGAAGGAATATATATGATTCGAAGATTTTGCCTGATTTGAAAGAGGAAACGAATCAATTTGAAATCGATATATCGAAGGAAAACATCCTTGATAGCCAACTAAAAATGATATTTGTAGTCTGTGACCCAATTAACCATATTGAGTCTCAGATAGTGTTAGCACTAAGAATACTTTGCGGTTTTGGTATTACTGAGATATCAAATTCACTTCTTATTTCCACCGCAAATACAAACAAAAAACTTTACAGAGCTAAGCAGAACCTAAAAAATATGAATGTAGTTGACTTTGAGCTAACACCTGACTTAATTAATGGTAGGTTGGATAGTGTACTGAGAGTTCTATATTTATTATTCAACGAAGGGTACTATTCGTCAAATGAGAACTATGATATAAGAAAGGACATTTGCTTTGAAGCAATGAGATTACTCTATATATTAATCAATAATAAGAGTACAAATACCCACAAAACCAATAGCTTAATGGCATTGTTCTGTTTCCATGTTTCTCGATTCGATGCCAGAATTAGCAAAGAAGGCGAGTTTATACTTTACGAAGATCAAGACAAGACCAAATGGGACCTTGAGCTGATAAATAAAGGAATCCACTTCCTAATGAAGGCTGGGACAAATAACACTTCTGATTATAGCTATGAAGCAAGAATAGCATATTGGCATTGTCAGAAAGACGTTGATGAAAATCGGAAATGGAGCAGTATTTTACAGCTTTACAATAGTTTGCTCAGGCATAAATATACACCTATTGCTGCTCTGAACAGGACTTACGCACTGAGTAAAGTAAAGGGGAATTCTATTGCTTTGGCAGAAGCAAAAAAATTAAATTTAGAAGATAATTTTTTTTATAATTGTTTATTAATTGAATTAGCGGAAACTGAAACTGAAAAAAGAAAACATTTTAGTAAGGCGATTAAATTGACAAAAAATAAGGCAAGTAAGAATATATTAACTAAAAAATATAGTAGATTTATTAACTAAATTACCTCGCTCCATTCTTTCTTTTTTGTAGATTAAGTATTTAGTACTGAAAAAAATAATTATTTTCATCTCCTTCCAACTGCTGGTATATAACGATTATAAGAAGAATACGACACCAATTATTTAATATTTTAAAAATATATCTGAAACATTTTTTAGTTTAATTTGTATTAGATAAAAAACATTTAGATATTTGTCTAAACATCTAATCAAACATTATGAATAACTTATTTAAAGCACTCAATGACAAAACAAGAAGAGCCATCATTGAGTTATTAAAAAATGGCGATATGAGTGCAGGAGAAATTGCTGACGAGTTTGACATGACAAAACCGAGCATCTCCCACCACTTAGAAATATTAAAAAGAGCTGACCTTGTTGCGAGCGAGAAGAGGGGACAGTTTTTAGTTTATTCACTCAATACCAGTGTGTTGGACGACTTGTTCAACTGGGTTGTTAATTTAAAGGAGAAAAAATGAGACTCTTTACTCGATTCGATATAATAGCATTTTTGATTATACTTGCTCCATTCGTGTACTTAGCTGCAGTATGGGGGCAGTTACCAGATATCGTTCCAATACATTGGAATGCACAAGGTGAAATAGATAACTATGGGAGTAAGGAGTCACTGCTACTCATCCCAATTTTGCTACCATTGTTAACTTATCTGATTTTCGTGTTTGCTCCTCTGATTGATCCAAAGAAAAGACTCGATAGTCAAAACAACAAGTACCAATCATTTAAAGTTTTACTAACTGGATTAATGTCCGTTTTGGCAGTATTTATAATCTATTCAGCTTATAGCGCTATTAGTTTTGGTATTTCTACAATTACTATAATTATGGGGATGCTATTTTTAATACTCGGTAATTATATCAAAACTTTGAAGCCAAACTATTTCATCGGTATAAGAACTCCGTGGACACTGGAGAGTGAAAATGTATGGCGTAAAACTCATAAGAGTGCAAGCGTTCTTTGGTTTGTCGGTGGGTTAGCTATTATTATTAGTAGTCTAATTTTACCAAATCATATAATTTTCACTGCTTTTATAACTATAACAATCGCTATCACAGTTTTCCCAATTTTACAATCATATTTCATTTATAAAGGAGAAAAATAATGAAAAACATTTATATTATAGCTTTAACATTTGCATTAATAATTGGTGCTGCAATAAGCTCAGACGCAAAGCCACAAGACCCCAAAGAGCCATACCCTTATGAGGTAGCTGAGATTACATTTGAAAATACAAACGACAATATCAAAATCGGAGCTACATTAACTTACCCAAAAGGGGAAGAAAGCTACCCAATAGTAATCATGCTAAACGGTAGTGGAGCTCAGGACAGAAATTCTGAATTACTTGGACACAAACCTTTTTTGGTGCTGTCAGATTACTTATCTAGAAATGGAATAGCCACACTAAGAATGGACGACAGAGGTGTAGGAGAAACAGGTGGTGTTTATGGTGAATCAAGTTTGCAAGACTTTGTAGAAGACGCTGAGTTTGCTATTAGATATGCAAAAGGAAATAAAAATCTAAACATTAGTAGTGTTGGTGTCCTTGGTCATAGCTTGGGTGGTTCGGTAGCGACATTTGTGGCAAGCGGTTCTGATGAAATAGATTTTATGGTACTATTAGCCAGTGCTGGTATTCGTGGAGATGAGCTAATGTTGCTTCAAAAATCAGCAATAGAAAGTAAGATGGGAATGACAGAAGCACAAGTAGAAGCCAGCAGAAAACAAATAGAACCAGCTTATGAGCTTATCATTAACAATAAGGACAAGGAAAATAACGACTTGAAATTATTAATTTCTGATTACTTCAACACTCTTTACAATGGTCAGGTTCCTGCGAATCAACTCAACGCTATTGTCAACCAGCTCACTGCCCCTTGGATGGTAGAATTTATTAGCACAAACCCGGCTGACTATTTGAAAGATGTTGATTGCAGAGTTTTGGCAATCAACGGGACTAATGACTTGCAAGTTTTGCCAGAAGAGAACCTGAATGGAATTAAATCTGGGCTAAAGTCTGGTGGTAACAACGAGCTTACTATAAAAAAGTATGACGGTCTAAACCACTTGCTCCAAGAAAGCGAAACGGGTATGCCCCAAGAGTACGGTGCAATAGAGCAAACTATGTCTCCTAAAGTATTAGAAGATATTGCAAAATGGATAAATCAGTAAATGCAAACATAATTTCTATATTGAACTATGAAAAGGAGATAGCGAGGACTTAGAGTATAGGTTCTCGTTTTCTTTTAAAAACAAACCAGAATATATGTTTGTAATCACAAGATTTGTAATTTGCAATCTGATGATAAAGGATTTGCTCTAATATTAATTGAGCACCAAAAATATTTAGAATAGACGGACAAAGCAAATGAACAGAGCTTACTATTACGTAATAGTTAATCTAATTATAATAGCCCAGTTAGTGGTGTCATACCTTGTAGCAGATGGATTTGCTTATGCGATAGATGACCCTTACATTCACCTTGCTGTTGCAAAAAATTTGTTTTACAATGGCACTTGGGGTGCTGTTTGGAATGAGTTTTCAGGAACATCGTCATCAATTTTGTTTACTGTACTCAACTGGTTGCTCTATGTGTTTTTACCAGCTACCATTTCTGAGTATTTCCCGATGATTTTAAACATCATAGCTGCAAATTTATTGGTTCACCTAACATTCAAAATGAGTGAGGAATTTAGTTTTGGATCAAAACTGCAATTGGCAATGTTTGCTATTCTAATTATCTATCTACCTTTAGTTGCCAATGTTATGAACGGAATGGAGCACCTTTGGCATATCTTTTTTATTGGTTTCTATATTATAAATCTGAAACGAATTATATCAGATGAGAAATATTCACCCACTACTTTTTACTTAGCAACTATATTTATGTCAGCATCTAGGTACGAGGGGCTATTTGTTGTGGCTGCTGGTTTTTTAATCTTAGCGATTAATAAAAAATATGTTGTGTCAGTACTGCAAGTTTTTGCTGCACTTTTGCCCCTTACAATCTATGGTGTTTACTCTATTAGTCAAGGAGGCTACTTTTTGCCAAATACGCTGTTAGCCAAAGGTAAGGCGTTAGAGCCAAATTTGGGTGCAATAGTTGTGTTGATTCAAAGAGTCGGAGAGATACTGATTTCAAAAAAGCAGATATTGCCATCAGTAGTTATTCTACTTGCATCGGGTTTATACTTTGCTAAAAGCAAGAGTAAAGTATCGCTATATTTGACATTATTTGTAGGTCTTGTGTTTTTGCAACATATCACATTTGCAGATTTCGGATGGTTTTTCCGCTACGAAGCGTATCTTATATTTATGTCTGGAGTTGTGCTACTCATAGCTTTAAGACAACTGCAAACAGAAGGCAAATTGAATAGGATAATAGTAATAGCAGCAATTGTTATCTCGTTACCACTTGCTTATAGGTTTGTTGTTTCTGTAGAGAGGTCAAACACATCTGGTAAATATTTCAAAGAAGTTCACGAAGATTATGCCTTATTTGTTAGGGACAATTTCGACAAAGATGAAATGATTATGGCTGGTGATATCGGAACTCTTTGCTTTTTTACAGAAAATCCAATACTTGATGTAAACGGATTGGCTACTGGTGAAGTAACTGAAGCAATTCGCAATGGGTATCAGACTAGTGATTATTTAGACAGCTTGGCTGCCGCTTGGAACACTGATGTTGCTATTATGTACCGCACTTGGGAGGGGGAGCTGCTTTCTGATAAGTGGCAAAACATTGGCTATTGGTCTCAGTACAACCCTACTGCCGGTGACAACACTTATTTCGGTCTATATACTACAAATAAAGCTAAGGTAGAACGATTGGAAAGACTGTTTAGGGATAAGTAAAATCCTCTTAAGAGTTGGTCTATTAGGTATGAATGAAAAAAAAGACCCATAATTGCTTATGGGTCTAAACTAAATATCTTTCCAGAGCCGCGTGAAAATGTCCTTTCTGTGACCTATATTAATAACATGAATTAATAAAACAGAATCCGTGATCTCATACAATGCGGTAATTGGAAACTCTAACTCGGTAAGCATCTCTATTTCTTAACTTCTTACACCCTATTGGTCTAGGGTTTTGCGACAATTCTCTAATTTTTGTTTTTATATTAGAATAATAAGGATCGGGTATTTTAATTAAACTCTTTTCGACGTTCTTAGATAGTAATACTTTGTACATATCAATTGTACTTTTTTTTATCTATTTCTTTAAATACCTCTTCTGACTCACGGAATGTTTGTGATTTACTCTTACTTTTATCATATATCACTACATCATCCATGTCTTCTAACATTTCTATAATGCTATCGAACTCTTCGATGCTAAGAATTACCGAAGTCCTTTTCCCATCAGCATCCGTAATATATTTTGGTCGTATTTTATCCATAAACTAATTTAGTCAAATTTTAAGTGAGGGGCAGTGGTATTATTACCCATTGCAAAAAAAGACCCATAATTGCTTATGGGTCTTTGTGAATCTATTGTTAATCTAATTCGGTCGCTGAGCTTATCGAAGTGGTTAATCAGCAACACCCCGTCTTTCGCATTCTGCGAAATCCACCCCTCTTTAAAAAGAGTGGAATTATCGGGATTACTTACTTATTGTCGTCATTGTCAAAACTACTTTGTTATGAGTTTCTGAATCCACTCAATCAACATAAGTTTCTTTAATTACGGATTTCACTTTCCTCATCCCCTTACTACTTTATAAGTCCGCTTTTCATTCTCACAAATCACAGTGATAAAATAAACGCCTGGTGGGTACTCTGTTAGATCAAGTTGTAAATTATCATCGTTGATTATATCTGAGCTATTTTTTTTGAACTCCAATCCATCTACATTAACAATCGAGTAATTAACGTTTTGGGAGCTACAATGCAAATCAATGTTTACAATGCCACTTGTTGGGTTGGGTGAAATTGTAGTTTCGCTCCCATAGGTTTCTCTTATGTTTGTTTTAGCAAATGATGTATTCAAGCCGTATATCGTACTATAGAGAGTTCCAATGAGAATCTTATCATCTAAAGATGTAGTTCTAGCTAACGCCAATGTATCGTATTCATATATAACTTTGTCATTCTTGTAGTCGTATATATAAAAATCCCAACCTAAACCATATATGGCATAATCAGAGGTTCTAAAAAATAAAAAAGTTCCAACACTAGGGTCAATTGCTAATTTGTCTATTGATTTTGTATCAAGGTTATAAGTAAAATAACCACTTTCTGAATTATTTCCATAGAATAGAAATGTAGGTTCATAAATATTCATCATAGTTTCTAATCCACTCTCATAGTATCTATTCAAAACCACATCATAAACCTCGAATGTATTGGCATCATGAATATAGATTGTATCTAATTCAGTTCCGAGGTAATTATTATAATCAATTTGAGATAAAATATATTTACCATCTGGTGTAAATTCAGCACCAATCCATTGGAAATTATCAGGTTTAGCTACATTGCCGTCGTAGAGCATTCTTCTACTTTCATATAATACTTTTTCAGATCCAATATCCAAAATCACAAAATTTGTTTTATAAACTCCATAGTCACTTATAGCTATACCTGTCACTTTTGTTCCATCCGGTGATATGGATGAATTAATCCATTTTTCTGCCGGATAAGTCTTTTTACTACCAACTTGCTCTTCTTCCCATACTGAAACAGTTAATCTTTTCACTTCTCTTTCTAATAATAGGTCATAAATAATGATATATGGATTGTCTCCGGAAAGTGCCAAATATCGACCATCGGCTGTAATAGATATGTCGTATATTTGATTAGGAACATTTAAAAAATGAATTTCATCCACCAGCTGTCCATCAACAACGTTTCTTATTTGAAGAATCTGACCTTTCACATTATAGAACACGTCTCCCAAAGGGGATAAAAGTACGTCATTAATTCCAGCTTCTGTATCTACAACCCATTTTATTTCTTCACTATCTTCAGCAAAGACTTCTAGAAATGAGAAGATAATTAATAATGAGATAATTGTTTGTTTCATATTATTTGCCCCTTACTACTTTATAAGTCCGCTTTTCGTTCTCACAAATCACAGTGATGAAATAAACGCCTGGTGGGTACTCTGTTAGATCAAGTTGTAAATTATCATCGTTGATTATATCTGAGATATGTTTTTTGAACTCCAATCCATCTACATTAACAATCGAGTAATTAACGTTTTGGGAGCTACAATGCAAATCAATGTTTACAATGCCACTTGTTGGATTAGGGTAAACCAAAGCCATATCTGAATAGCTAATTTCCCTTTCAACATTTGAAATTACAGGACTTTTAATTCTATACAGTTGAAAATCAGTATGACCTTTATAGTAACTAGCAAAAAAATAAACATATCCATTTAGTTCAATAATCTCTGCGTCAACATATACTTGTCTTGTTGATGTTGAGTTCTCCATTTGAATTATTTCGCTTCCACTACTTGTCATATCAGTTCTACATAATTTTAAATCAGAATATAAGTGTCCTCCCATCATAAAGTAAACCATATTTCCTATTTTTTTAGAGTAGTACATCCTACCAACTAAGCTTGCTGAATCTTCTAAAACTAAAGTTGGCTCACCGACAACTCCATCTGTAGCAAATAAGCTATATTTCAAGCCTTCTGACCTTATACTATATAAACATTTTTCATTAATTGTATATGAGTTTAGAGAAAGAGATTGACGCGCCAGTGAAATATCTGAGTAATCAACTATTAGTTTGCAAGAGTCATCGTAATAGTATTGCATCCAAATTTTATCATGAGGATATGCAAAATTCTTCTTATAAAAAAGTCTATCTTTTGCTAGTGCTATACTTAGGTCGGGAATGTCAGAGCTTGTATAGTTTAAATCATAAAATTTAGTTCCTTCATTAGTTCCGTCAGTCCTCATGAGTTTATATTCTTTACCTTCCTCCTTAGTAATCATAACCATTTTATCATACTGTGATTGGTCATTTGGTATTTGAACTGCATAATATGGGGTGTCAAAGATTTTAAATTTTTTTGTTCCTTCCGAAGTGCCATCAGTTTCCCAGAGCTCACTTGACTTATAAAACTCAGTAGCTAAAAAATATAGCTTCCCTTTGAAAATTATAGTAAACTCAGGTTTGTCAATTGGTAGATATTTGAAAGTAAGGCCAGAAAATAGCTGGTGTGTTCCACTAACAGTGCCGTCTGTAACCCATAAATCTTTTCCAATATCATTATTTACATCTCGAGTGAACAATAAGTATTCACCAATTTTGGCATAAGTGATATTTTTATTTTGGTAGGAATAGTCTTTAGTATCGATTAAACTATACAAACGATTTGCATTCATATAGTAAGTAAGAATATGAGAATCTCTTTTTTTATCTTCCATGACTATTAATAGCTTATTGTTAATCGAAAATAAATCGATACTATTATAACTTTCAGCACCTATTGAGTCTGTTACTATACCTGATCCTTGTTTTGTTCCGTCAGAAAAACCAATACCAATATTTTTGTTTGTATATAATATTTTAAAGAAAACAGTTCCATTAACAACTACGCCGTTATCTCTATAGTCAACATCTCCATTTGGTATTCTTAATAAGAGATCCGTACTCTCTTCTGTACCTTTAGTTTTCCATAAACCGACACCTACTGAATCAGTAGATAAAAACAATAGATTTTCTGTGAGTTTAGTACTTACAATTACACTTTTGGGAGTTATGTCTAAATCAATTGCTGGCAACTTTACAAGGGACCCCACTTCTCCATCAAATGCCCATAGTGCATCACCGTTAACTCCGTCATTACCTATAAAGTAACCCATATTATTATGCTTAATAAATTCTTCAAGAAGTATCCTGTCTTTAAATTTTTGTTCACTACATAGCTCAGGTTCAATTGCTACTAAATCAATTATAGAGAAAAGAAATATGGAGATAAAGAGTAGTTGTTTCATTGTTTTTGATATTACGATTAATGCTATATATTCAATATATTAAATTGCAATCACAAAAAAAAAGACCCATAATTGCTTATGGGTCTTTGTGAATTTATTTTTAATCTAATAGTCTGTCGAAGAAATCAATATTAGACCACCCCGTCAACGCCAAGGCGTTGCCACCCCTCCACTGGAGGGGAATGAAATGATTACTTCTTATCGTCTTCGTCAACTACTGTGTAGTCTGCTTCCTCTACATCATCATCTTCAGAATCTGCATTTTGCTCACCAGTTGGCTCGCCGCCTGGTGCTGCACCAGGTTGCCTTTGTGCATTCGGGTCGCCATACATATTCTGCGATGCTTCGCTCCATGCCTTGTTTAGCTCTTCCATAGCTGGCTTAATGTCAGCTTCGTTGTCTTTCAGAGCTGTTTCCAATCTACTCTTAGCACTTTCTATAGCCGAGATTTGCTCTTGGCTTAGCTTTTCGCCCACTTCTTCTAACTGCTTGTTAGTCGAAGCTACCAGTGCATCAGCTTGGTTGCGTGATTCCACAGCTTCTTTTTTCTTCATGTCGGCTTCAGCATTCATCTCAGCATCTTTCTTCATTTTCTCTATCTCTTCTTTTGATAGACCAGAAGAAGACTCAATTCTGATTTTCTGCTCTTTACCTGTTCCCTTGTCCTTAGCGAATACGTTCAAGATACCGTTAGCATCTATGTCGAATGTAACCTCTACTTGTGGAACTCCTCTTTGTGCTGGTGGTATTCCGTCTAAGTGGAATTTACCAAGCGATCTGTTGTCCGCTGCCATCTTTCTCTCACCTTGAAGTACGTGTACTTCTACTGATGGTTGATTGTCAGCTGCAGTCGAGAATACTTCCGATTTCTTAGTCGGTATAGTAGTGTTCGACGGTATCATAGGAGTCAATACGCCACCCAATGTTTCGATACCCAATGTTAGTGGAGTAACGTCTAGTAATAATACATCAGTTACGTCGCCACCGAGTACACCACCTTGCACAGCAGCACCAATTGCTACTACTTCGTCGGGGTTCACACCTTTCGATGGATCTTTACCGAAGAACTCTTTTACTAATTCTTGTATCTTAGGGATACGAGTAGAACCACCCACTAAGATAATTTCGTCAACTTCGTGATTCGATATACCAGCGTCTTTCACTGCTTGCTCACATGGCTTTAGCGTTCTTTGGAACAAGTCATCACACAAGCTCTCAAACTTAGAGCGAGTGATAGTTATGTTCAAGTGCTTAGGGCCGTCTTGAGTAGCCGTGATAAACGGTAAGTTCACGTCCGTTTGCATAGAGCCAGAAAGCTCAATTTTTGCTTTCTCGCCTGCTTCTCTTAATCTTTGTAGTGCCATAGCGTCATCGCGAAGGTCAATTCCTTCTTGCTTTTGGAACTCGTCTGCTAAGAAATCAATCATTTTTCTGTCGAAATTGTCACCACCAAGGTGAGTATCACCATTAGTTGACTTCACTTCGAACACACCGTCGCCAATCTCAAGGATAGATACGTCGAATGTACCACCACCAAGGTCATAGACAGCTACTGTCATATTCTTGTCTTTTTTGTCCAAACCATAAGCCAATGCCGCAGCAGTCGGCTCATTGATTATTCTTTTTACTGTTAGTCCAGCAATCTCACCAGCATCCTTAGTAGCTTGTCTTTGCGAATCGTTGAAGTAAGCAGGAACAGTAATCACTGCTTCCGTTACTTTCTCGCCAAGATACTCTTCTGCTGTTTGCTTCATTTTTGTCAATATCATTGCAGAAATTTCTGGTGCAGAATACTTCTTACCGTCAATGTCTATTCTGATTGAGTTGCCATCGTCGGATGGTACAACATTGTAAGGAACTAATTTTGCTTCTTCACTCACTTCGTCCAATCTGCTACCCATAAATCTCTTGATAGAGTAGATAGTATTGTGCGGATTAGTAACTGCTTGTCTTTTTGCAGCTTGACCAACCAAACGGTCGTCGTTTTTGGTGAATGCAACCATAGAAGGAGTAGTTCTAGAACCCTCGGAGTTAGTTATAACTTCGGGCGAACCGCCTTCCATAACTGAAACGCAAGAATTTGTTGTTCCTAAGTCAATTCCAATTATTTTACCCATTTTTATTTACCTCTTTTGTCAGTATTAAATTATTGTTTTGTCATTTTGTCATATAGTTTAGGACACATTGTCCAAACTACTTGTATTATTAACGTATATAGTATAGTAAAAATACTGTGCCAAGTTTTTTATTAATTGTTAGATTAGCTAAATTGAAAACGTAAATTAGGATATATTTTTTAAGCTCTAATATAAAGAGAGTGTTTAAGTGAAACAGATTGTACTATACAGTGTCGTTAGTCTATTATTCTTTAATCTAACGTTGCAGTCCAAAGGAATAATTACTGACTTTCAGAAAGTTGATAGTTTAAGTTTTCCATTTTCTTTTGGAATAAATGACTTTGAGCTTAGAGGTGTGTCTTATGATGCTAAATATGAAAGTAGAGACAGTTGTAACATAATGTTAGTGAACTACAATTTAGAAAGTGGAGAACTGAAAAACAAATCTTTTTTAAATTTAAAAGATAAAGATTGCCTCTTCCCTTATTACTTTAATTTTGACCCCAATGGAGTAAGAATTGTACTTAGTACCCAATCTCGTCCAGTTAGGTTGACCTTGTATGAAAATGAAAATAACATTATTAAAACATATTATGAGACAGCTTCATATACTCGGTCAATATCTACGTATATGAATAGTATTTCAAAAAGTTACGAAGATCATTTCTATGTTTTGGCTTCCAAAAATCTAGTTATAGATATGGTTTCCGATGGTTCAATTGTCAATGACTTATACAAGGTATCTATAGTAGGGGATAGTTTGGAAAGAGAATTAGTTGACAAAGTTATACCTATCAATCAAACTTCTAAAGATTTTTTAGTTTTAGAAAATGACACTTATTTCACTACTATCACTCTATATAATAAAATAATAGATGTTGAACCATATATAGATTCTGTTTCAAAAATTAATATAAGACGTTACAACAAACTAACAAAAGAAGTTGATATTTCTAATATTGACAAAGATTATAGCTTTTGGTTCGTTGATGATTTTGCAATAGACGGCAGAACCTATTTCCTTTGCCAACAACAAGATACTTCAATACGAAATGATTACCAGTTGAATAGTAAGGCTACTATATTCGAATATGATTTTGAAAATAATATGTTGATAAAGAGTAGAGAACTGTCATTTAATTCAAATGTGGGTATTCGAAGTTTAGATTATGACGAACAGAAAAAAGTGTTGTACTTAGCTGGGTACTCTAAAGATAATTCTGTTGATACTGATTATGAGTATTACTCTGATTACTGGATTACGTCTTTTGACAATTCTTTTGATAAAATAAAAGAATTGAGTTGGACTGAAGCACCTGAAGAAAGATACGGCGAGGTTATATATAAAATTCAGTCAGATTCAAGAGGAATATTTATATATAAAAGACGAATAGACATAGTTTTTGAAGAAAACTCAGATTCATGGTTTCAGTTAATTGATTTTGATTCAATAACAACAGTTGAGGGTGATAGTGTCAGTAGTGTTTCAATTAGTTATGATGAATCTTCGCAATCCCTCAAAATTTATAGTGATTCTTCCTTTTCTGAAGTTTCAGTTTTTGATTTATCTGGTGCTAAAGTCTTAACTCATTACAACAACTCAATTCAAAATAGAATTAACCTAAAAGAACTAACTTCAGGGATTTACTTTGTGAAAGTAAATAACAACATAGAAAAATTTATTAAGTACTAGTTAAAACAAAATAACCCGCCCTATTTCTAGGGCGAGTATTTTTTTCTTGTTTCCAAACAATTATCTAACTAATATCTACTTCCAGCTCCTTAGGTTTTTCTGGTTCTTTCTTGTCCAGAGTTACCTTAAGCAAGCCGTCTTTGAACTCAGCGTTGATGCTGTCCGTGTCCACATTGTCTGGCAACATAAACGAGCGGGTGAACTCACCGAAGCTGCGTTCTACCCTTAGGAAAGTAGTGCCGTCTTTTTCGTCCTCGGTCTTGTTTTCTCGGTTCTTAGTTCCTTTTAGAACTAATACATTGCCGTCGTTAATGCTAACCTTTATGTCGTCTTTTTTCACTCCAGCTATCTCTGCTTCCAGTGTTATTTGCTTCTCGTCTTCGTGGACATCAATCGATGGATTGAAGCCACTGTTGTTGCTAAACATTCTGTCTGTATCAAATTCATCTAACATAGAGTTCATTCTATTAGTTAATGAACTGAAATTTCTGAATGGATCGAATTTTACTAAACTCATTTTAGAATACCTCCGTATTATTTAATATTAATTGTTTTTGGTTTAAGTGTTTCTTTTTTCGGAATGCTAATCATCAACATACCATTCTTAAAGTTTGCGTCTATTTTCTCAGTCTCGTACTTAGTCGGGATAATGAATGAGCGTTTGAAATCAAGTGAGCTAAGCTCGTCAATCATCAATCTTTCTCCCTCACTCTCGCCGATAGTTCTACTCGCCGATAGCGTCATTACATTTTCGTCGTTCACTACTAATTTCATAGTCGATTTGTCCACTCCTGGCAGCTCCACCACAAAGTTGAGCGTGTCTTCCACTTCCGAAACTCTTACCTTCGGCTTCGTGGTCATCTCTCTTTCTTCGTGCTGCATGTTGCCAACCGGTGCAAAAAATCTTTCAAAATCAGTCATTGGTGTTCTTCTTTGTACTAACATATTTTCTATTCTCCATAATTGTGTTAGTTAATTAAAAAATTATCTTTTTTTATGTTCTGAATAGTATAGTAGTAAAAGCGTGCCAACTCGTGCAACGCAGACGATGTGGCAGAGCTGTGCCATTTGGGCATAGTCACTGGCAGAATATTTGTCAGGTAATTACTGGTGTGATTGTTATTGTGTCAGAGTTGGTGGCAGACTAAAGTTTTGGATTGGATAGAGATGTGCGACTTATATGCTACTCCTTCACAAAGCTCGCCTGAATTTCATCAGTTTTAAGGAAATACACACCTGTTGGCAGCTCTTCTACATTCAGTTTGTCAGTTGAAAATGTAGTACCTATATCCATGACTACCTTGCCGTAGCTATTGTATATTCTAAGATTAGTTAAGCGATTAACCCCTAACTTATCCAGATAGATGTGTGAGCTGGTTGGATTTGGATAGATTGTGTTTTCTGTTACCACTTCGGTGTTTACTGATGATATTGGGTCACGGAGTTTGGTCAGTTTAATTCTATTTGGGCAAGTCATAGTAAACTGAGAAGTGTATTCTGAATTGTAATAAATACCGTAAGGATAGAATAGTGTCACCTTTGAGGTATTAAAATCAAAATCATAAGTCCAATTAATCTCGCGTGTTTGTATTGGTGAATCTAAAAATGAAAAAAACATTATTGGTAAATTCCCGACTAGGTTTACAGATATAATTTTAGAATTTGGATTGTATCTATCGATATCAATATTTAGAATTTTATGTTTCTCAAATAGATAATCGTATAAAATTACTGTGAACTTGTTAGTCATACCTAAAACGTATCGACCGTTAGGGGAGAAATCATAAAAAAGGAGCCCTTCTGGAATGTCTTTCATCGTATTTATTTCAAGTGTTTTATCACTCAAATCAAACCTACTAATTTTTCCTTCTGAATAACTTGTTAGACCAAAATCTCCATCCCATTTCGCATTACTATCAAGTCCAATTTCATCGAAACTATATTCGGAATCTAAAGTCCATTTATCGTAGTCAAATACCTTAAGACTATCTGAGTTGAAAGCAACAATCATGCGATTGGTAATTGAATAATGGTATTCTACATCACCAGACAAACTAATATTAAGTGTTTTATTCAACTCCTCTGTTTCGATATCATAAAAGTTTAATTGACCCTCTTCTTCATAAGATATGAGAGATGAGTTATCCAAGAATAATTTAGGAGTACCTTCATTATAAACAAACTGAACAAATTCTTCATTTCTGTCAATAATGGTAGTTAAATCACCACCTACAGCTACCTTAGAATTGTCTTCACTAAAAACAGCACCTCGTGGATTCATAATATATGTATTCGGTATAGGTCTAAACCTTCGTTTATTTTTCCAATCGTAAATATATAACTTTTTCCTCTCAGATGGCATTTCTGCATATCTTCCACAGTAATAGAATGTTTTTTGTTTTCCTACAGCAACTTCTCCGTTTGGAGAAAGATAATGTGGAGTAAAGCTTTCGTCTGTGTACTTATTCATAAAGATTATTGAATCAGTTCGTAAATCAGTTATTGAGTGAGTATTATCTTCAATTCCAAGGAGATATAAGTAATTTAGATTGCTAGATAAGCCAACATTAAGCAATCCGAAAGAATTTTCGAACCTATATTCTATGCTCAAATCTTGAGTTTTAGAAATCAACAAAGAATCGTAAGTATTAACACTAAAAATTCTACCATGGTCAAAAAACTCAATTCTATTAAATGGCGCAAATTTATCTTTTAGGACTATACTATCAGCTTCTATCGAGTAAAATGCAATACTATCTTCTTTGGCTAAGACAATTTGCTCATAATAACTATTTATTCCTTTTAGTTCATACCCATCATCAACTAGTCCAATATTCCGACTTTCAATTAATTCACCAGTTTCTATACTGTATAATTCTAAAACATTTTTCTCTCTGTCGTTGTAATACAGGAGTTTTCCATCATTAGAAAATTCAACATTGTATATGTTATAATCCAATTCAAATATCTTTACATTGTCTCCAGTTGCATAATTATATATTATTATATGATTCTCTGTACTGTAACCTAAGAGTTTGTTTTTCGAGTTTATAATTGGCTTTATTTCAAGGAATGGTCTTGACAATTCAACAATTTCAAATGAGTAATATGTAAAATTCTCAGCATCAAAAACTAATGCTAATTCAGAAATATTAGAACTTCCTATCACAATCACATTCTCTCCATCATCAGTCTCAGTAAATGATCGAGGATAAAAATCTGTGAAATCATCTGCTAATATGTTTGTAGCGAATGCTAAAAATAGAATTGTTATTATGCTTATGATTTTCATTTTTATACACACGATTGTAAGAATTGTACTTCAAATTAGATAATTATAAGGTAGATAACAAATTGATCTCTCAGTTTGTCACTTAGTTTAACTTAATTAGAAATTGTTTGGAAGGAATTAATGACCTATACGCATTAGTCTTTGGGTTTACCCCTCGCCGCCATAATAACAACCACCGCCAAAGCCACAGAGCTAAGCGATAGCAACCAAGTGTCAACAATAAGTAAGTGCAACAAAGTCATCACAGCTTCGCCTCTTATTCCGAAGGCAGACAGAGATAATAGCAGCTCGCTGATTATGAAAAACATGAAGAAAAGCAATAGTGATTTCTTGAAAAGCTTAGAGGTAGCTACTCCAATTAATTCTGCAAACAAATAGATTAAGTACGGAGTAATAATGCCAAGAAAAATAGCATGCAAGTAACCAATAGTAAGGTTTCTATTCTGATAAACAAAGTCCGCTACTTCCTGAACCGAACCAAGAAGTGAGAAGAATACCTTAATCGCAAAGAGTGTATAAACAATAGAAAGCAGTCCCTGCTTAAACTTATCTTGTTGTTTCAGGTAGCTACGCAAATCAGATCTAACTAAGAATAGTGCGTGAATTTGCATTAGTGATGAGAGTACTGAAATTATATTAATCACCCAGCCAGGATTAGTCCACAGAGTTGACAAACTAAAATTCAGAATTGTTGACACAAAAAATAAGTTGAACGCACGTTGCCAATTATCACTATCTATCTTATCTATCTGATATAGAATTATGCTAATTATCGCAAGAAGAAACCATCCGTTGTATTGGAAATGAAGATAAAAATAAATTGCCAAATCATACCATATCGTGTCCTTCATTCCTTGTGCTATAATTGGTCCAAGCGAGAATGGCCCAATGGATGACAGCACCATAAAGAAAATAGCAGCCATAGCGAATTTTCTATGTAGCGATTTATTTTCCTTAGTGTCACGCCAAAGCATAACCCCAAAAACGTATGACAGTACTATGTGGAGAGTAGAAAACACAATAGACCAAAGGGCATAGCCAGTGAAGGGAAAAGTGAAGAGCATACCAGCTACGGACAAGTTGAGCAGAATGAATAACCTCGAATATTTTTGTTTCTCAAGTAAATTGTATTGCTTCAAAAGTAGGTAGTAAAGAGCGTTGAACACCCAACCAAGAAAAGCCAAATGAGAATGTGTGTGGAGTATATACTGATAGTTGAACCAACTTCCTAGGTTGTAGGCGAATACACTACGTAGCAACGCAGCAAGCAAAACTGCTAAAATAAACCAGACAAGCGAAATAGTGATATAGTGATTGCGTGTGAGCATTAGCCGTAAATTCTATTCAAATAGCTTTACAAATTATTGATTATGGCGGACTATGCCAAACAATTTAATTCCTGATGCTGATATTATTGTTTTTATTTAACTCCTTTCTGCAACAATAGGACTAGTGCTCAGCTAAGAATCTTGATGTCAATCAGAGAAATATAAGTTCGCTTATATTTCGTAGGAATCCATTTAGTTAACACTAAAGTGGGAATTGCTTCTCTTAGCAACCAACCATAATACCACCTCCCCATTTGCCCAATTCAATGGTTTTGTGTAAATTAGAAATGTGATGAAAAAAACTTTGTAAACTATGAGACGTTTTTCGTGTTCATGTGTCTTTATAGTATAGGGTATTTACAAAATCGGAAAAAACCATGAAAAAAATACTTTACTCATTACTAATACTCCTAACTTTCAGCTCCATCAAAGCTGGTGATTTATTCAACGATACACTACCAATAGCGGGAAAAGTTTACTATACTTGGTACTTTGGTATTGGAGCTTATCCAAATCAAAATCCTAACCGTCAAGATTATAGTGCAGGTATGAGTTTTAACACTCCAGATAAAGAACCAATATTTTTAGGAAATTCAAATTTATATGGTGGTGAACAAATGTCAACAATATCTGATAGATATGGCAACTATTTGTTCCATACTAATGGAGAGAAATTACAAGGTAAAAAATTTAATATTATAAACGAAAGGTTTGGAATACATGAGTCTCAGACTGAAGGAATAGTAATAGCACCACTTAAAAATGACAAGTTTATAGCGTTTCATCCCGTATTTACAAACAATGCAAGAAATAAAAATTATGATCCTCCATTAAATTTAGATGATTCTACTGGATTGGTCTATTCAATATTTAGATATGATATGGTAGCAGATACTATAATTTACGATGTTTACAAAGAGCAAATTAACGAGAACTACCACTCAGAAGCTATACAACTAACTTATAGTGCAATAACAAATAATTATATTCTTATTGGAGCTGATTCCAAAGGCATAATTAGTGCTTATGAGTTCGATTTGGAAGGAAATTATATGAGGAGTAATTACCAACCATTTTTTGGTTTGAATCCAAATACTAATGGCAGAGAAATACGAATAAACCAGATGGGAGATTTGATTGCTGTAAACTCACCAAAAGGTTTTTTTAAAATTGAGAGTGAACCGAAAGGAAGACAGCATAAAAATAAAATATTTCTTACGAGAATAAACCCAATAGATTTATCATTCTATGAAATGGATTCAATAGTTTTTGATAATTATTATTTAGGCGATATGGAATTCTCTCCTAATTCTAGATACTTATATATAACTAATTATGAAAGTACAATAAAAAAAGAGGGTATGAAAGAATCGCTAATGAGATATGATATAAGGGAAAATAGGTTAGAGACTGTATTTGATAAAGAGGTTCCATTCAGTGAGGAATATACATCACTAGACTTTCCTAATTCTGGTGTAGGAACTATGTCTCAGCTGAAAATTGCCCCTAATAGAAAAATTTATATATGTAGAGTTAGTGCCAATCACATCTCATCAATTGAGAACCCAAACAGCAAATTAAACCCGAACTATAAATTCAGAGCTTTAGAATATGGTACAAACAAAGGCGAGCAGGTATATGGTAGCTTAGGTTTACCCCAATTTGTTTCTGCTTCTTTCGCTGACGTATATGTAAAAAGTGAGATAATAGTTTGTGAAGGAGAAGACATAGAGCTATTTGCAAAAACGCAATTACCCGACACAACTGCCACCTACTCGTGGTCAGGACCTAACAACTATGAGTCCACAGAGCAAAACCCAACGATAGAAAACGCAGACCAGTCACTCGCAGGACTATACACCGTAACAGTAGAAACTGATACAGACACTTATGTAGCAGAAACCTTTGTGCGCGTAAAACCAAGCCCAACACCAGCAATCCGTGCCTATCCAAAAGCATTTTTGTGCGAGAAAGGAGAAGTGACGCTATCCCTAATCGATGAACACGAGAGCTACCTATGGTCAACAGGCGACACTACCAAATTCATCGTTGTCGAAGAAAGCGGTACTTATGGAGTAACAGTAGAAAACGAGCAGGGCTGCACTGGCTTTGTGGAGGTACAAGTCGGCTTTGGCGATGAATATCAGTTGGCTATAACTGGCGATACTATCAAATGTGAGGGCGAATCAGTTACACTAACATCTGAAGAAGAATACCCTAACTATCGCTGGTCAAACGGAGCAGATACACGTTCTATAACAGTAATTGACCCTGCTAATTATACTCTAACAGTTACAACTGAAGACGGCTGTGAGATTCGTAGAACAATAAAAGTAAAAGACCACCCCAATGTAATAGCGGAACTCAAACCAGTCCCAACAACAATTTGTGAGGGCGATTCGGTGCTGTTAGAATCTAAATATGATGCTGATTACTTTGAGTATCTGTGGAGCACAAATGAAATAACAAAAAGCATTTACGCAAGCGAAACAGGCACTTACAAACTAACTATAACAGACACAAGAACGGGCTGTATGGACAGCACCGAGATAGCTATCAGTGTGGAAGACAACCTACAACCAACAATAGTAGGCAGTGACATCTGCGAGGGAGAAACAGCAACGTTGGAGGTACTACCAAACGACCCAAGCTACAGCTATGAGTGGAGCAACGGAGAAACTACCCCAACAATAGAAGTAAACCAACCAGCAACATACACCGTAACAGTAAGCAAAGATGGTTGCACTGGCACAGCAGAGTTCATAGTAAACGAAAGTCCAAACCCAGAGTTTGAGATATTGGGTGAGGATATAGTGTGTGGAAATCTTGCCACCCTCTCCCCTGACAAAGACTTTGCAGAGTACTTATGGTCGACAGATGAAGTAACCAAAGAGATAGAAGTAACAGAAGCAGGCACTTACTCGCTAACAGTAACCGATGCGAATGGTTGTAGCTCAACAGAAGAGTTTACCGTAATTGAACAATCACTATCATTTGACATTAGCAAAGACAGAATTGACTTTGGTAAAGTGTATATCTCTGAAACAAGAGTTGATTCAGCTGAGATTATTAATACCAGTGGTTTTGATATTATAATTACTGATGGGGGTCAAAATTACACGGTATTAAATGGTCAAACAGTACAATACAACAAAACACTCGACCCAACTGAGCTTGGACCATACACTGACAGCTTTGAATATAGGGTGATAGAGTCATGCGATACTGTGATTACCATTCCAGTAACGGCGGAGGTGTATGCACGAGTTGAAATCAGCACCAAAGAAGAAACTGAAACTGAGATTGGTGCAGAAGTAAGCATTCCTGTTTACTTAGAATGCGAGGCAGATTTGAGCGAGCAGACTTATACTATCACGACAGATATAGACCGAAAAGCACTATACACGGAAGATGATTATACTATTACTCAAACCGCAGAAATCAATGAGGCAAAGACTCAAATCCATGAAATAAATGGAACAATAATGCTAGCTAATGAACTGGAATATGACATCACATTCCCAAGCTATGAATTTAACAATCCGTACATTGAAGTGATAGATAGACCAGGAATAATAAAAATAGACACCATCTGCGTGTTCCCTTTGAGAACAGTTACCTTCATAGAAGCAACAGAGATGAGAGTGTCGCCAAATCCTGCAAAGGATAAGTTGGTGGTGGATATTTCCACGGACGTTTCGACTACGCTCAACGTTGCTGAAATGACATTAGAACTCATCTCCAGCGAAGGAAGAGTTACCTACACTGAGAACTGGACACAAACCGCTTCGGAGAAGCAACTGAATATCAATACTGACAAAATACCTTCTGGGCTATATCAAGTGCGATTGCAAACACCGAGTGGCATGCTGACAGAGAATGTGATTGTGGTTAGGTAGGGCTTTATTTATTCCTGGACTCTTCGGAGAACTGTCATCCTGAACGGATGTGAAGGATCCAGGTATAACTATTTATCTCACTTCCTAGACTCTTCACTTCGTTCAGAGTGACTTTACCGATTGTCTTCCACAGTCTGAAACAAGCTTTACCAGCCCACGCTGAAGACGCGACAAGCACCTCCAAAAGAGCACAAAAGCGTTGTGGTTTTCATTACTACTAATGTTTCGGCTTTGCTCAACACAGCGTATTATACCTTACGGGATATGATGATTGTTCTCCACTACCATTTTTCCTATTATTGTAAAATCATCCCCAACCCCCGAAACGATATACTTAGAATTGAATATAAAAAATTATTATCTTATATTTGACAAATGCATAAAAGAGGAAATTCAAATTGGACAAATTAGTATTAGAAGGTGGCAACCGCCTACGTGGCTCCGTTAAGGTATCGGGAGCTAAAAATGGTTGCTTGGCTATTATGCCTGCTTGCTTACTGGCACCAGGGGTTTACAACCTAACCAACACACCAAACTTGACCGATGTTTGGAGTATGTCACGCCTACTCAACGCTATGGGGGCTCACTCGGAGCTTAACGGCGACACTCTGTTTTTGGACACTCGCGATGTCAATTCCTACGAAGCACCTTATGAGTTTGTGAAGAAAATGCGTGCCTCGTTCTATGTGCTTGGACCATTGTTGGCACGGTTTGGCAAGGCGAAAGTATCACTACCCGGCGGTTGTGCTTGGGGGCCAAGGCCTGTTGATTTGCACTTGAAGGGGATGGAAAAGTTAGGTGCAAAAATAGAAATAGAAAACGGATACATAGTGGCAGATGCGACTAACTTGACTGGTGGTAGATTCAACTTCGATATTTCGAGCGTTGGTGCTACTGGTAATGTGTTAATGGCTGCCGTAAAAGCCAAGGGTTCTACGGTGTTGACTAATGCCGCAATAGAGCCAGAGATTACTGCTCTTGCTCGTTTCTTAGTCAAAATGGGTGCAAAAATAGATGGCATAGGCACTACTCAACTCGAGATAGAGGGAGTAGATGAGCTAAAAGCTGTGGACGAAGAGATTGTGCCAGACAGAATAGAAGCCGCGACCTTTATGATAGCTGCGGCTATGACCAAAGGTGACGTAGAGCTAACGAACGTGAACCCATATCACATAGCTGCCGTGATTGGCAGAATGGAAGAGACGGGTGCAGAAATAGACGTGAACGGCAATAGCATTAGGGTGACTATGGATGGCGATATTACTCCAGTGGACATTACGACTTCGGTTTACCCTGGTATCCCTACGGATGTTCAAGCACAGTGGACTGCTTATATGATGGCTGCTAACGGTACTTCGAAAATTGTAGATAATATATATACTGATAGGTTCAAACACATACCAGAATTGCAACGCTTGGGTGCTAATATATCTGTAACGGATAATATGGCGATAGTTCGTGGTGGCAAAAAGTTAACGGGTGCACAGGTGATGTCGTCCGATTTGCGTGCTAGTGCATCGCTAATATTAGCAGGATTGGTGGCAGAAGGCAGAACGGAAGTGCTGCGTGTCTATCACTTAGACCGTGGTTACGAGAATATAGAGCAAAAGCTATCGAGCTTGGGTGCTAATATAAAGAGAGAGAAAGCGGAATTGGTGTAAATTAATAATTGATAATTAGACTTATGAGAAAAATATTAATAGTGTTGATATTGTTTGCTGCAACTGTGGCTTGCTTACACTCACAATCACAGGACAGCATAATAGTAGTAGAAAACGGCAGGTCGTACAAAATCTATGACAATAGCAAAGAGAAGGTAAAGGGTGAATTTGGAGCTGTGATTGGGACACCGGGTGTAGTGAATGTAGTAATGGCAGCACACACGGGTGGATTTCTTTTCAAGTTCTCGGGTGGATTTCTGGGCTCAGGAACTTATGGCGCTCAGTTTGAAGTGGGATATAAGTTTTATGAAGAAGACGAAACTTACCACGGTTTTGGTCTGGGAATTGGTCACTCAGTTCTAACCACAAACGATGATGATGGTTATTATAGGTATCCTAATTCTAAGAGGCACGTATGGGATTATGCTGCAATTAGTTATTTGCTCAACACTCGTGGACTTTATATAAACTTAGGGCTTTCGCATGGTCAGGGTTCTTACCCAAGTCCACAACTTTTGTTCCAAATTGGTTATGTATTTCAGATAAGATAGGTTGATGTATGAAAGCTTTACTATTAATGATTATATTGTTTAGTTGTTCATCTTCATTGCTATTCACTCAGGGAAATGAAACGGAAAAGCAATTAGTAAGCACTCCTGTTAAGGGTGAACTCGGTGTTGTATTAGGTACACCAGCAGGAGCAAATGTAATTGCTTCTACGCACTTTGACTCAATGTTACTGAAAGGTTCATTGGGGTACTTTGGTTCTGGGAACATTGGTTATCAATTAGAATTAGGGTATAAATTCTCAGAATTAACGAACACTTATCAGGCAGTGTCTGTGGGTATTGGCTATTTTGACCACGATACCTTCGAATATAGTTCATTCTCTTATGGCAAAGTTAGAAGTGCCAATACGCATCTGTTAATTATATAGTGAACTCCAAAGGGTTTTATTTCAGTGCTGGGCTGTCTGCTGGGACGGGTACTATGAGTAATCCTTTGTTGCTGTTACAAATGGGGTACGCTTATCGGTTCAGATAAACCGATTTAAAAAGCAACGCTAACACCACCGTATATCATTCTACCAGGAGCAGAAATGCCCACTCTAGTTAATCTGGCTTGGTCTAATAGGTTGTTCGCCCTTATGAAGAAAGTATATAGATTCTTGTTATAAGTAGTCAAGTAGCTCACCCTCAGGTTAACTAACGATGTAGATTCTAATTCTACAAAGCTGTCCGTTATGTCCGATATCCCGTACTGCTTACCCATTAGGTCAACTTCTGCCATTAGGTCAAACCCACTACCTATTCGCCAATCTGCTTGTAAGAATGCAATCATATCGGGCTTAGCTTCTAACTTCTGCTCTTCGCCATCTACCGTGCCTTGGCTGTTCATATAAGTGAAGTGACCTGACAAATCGAAGTCATAAGTAACATAATACTTCGCTCTAAATTCAGCACCGATTATAGTAGCTTCATCTAAGTTTACCCTCTGCTTTCGGTTTAGCGAATCGCCCACCACTGGTGCTTGCGAAACCAAATCAGTAAAGCTATTGGCAAAAAGCGATAGTGTTGTTTCCAAATCGCCTTCCGAATAATCAACCCCAACTTCTGTCAATATTCCTTGCTCTGGTTTCAAATCTGGATTGATTGTAAACTTGTTGAGTGCTGCCGAAAATGACTCACGCATAGTTGGAAATCTACTCTTTTTACCAACACTTGCGAATAAGTTGACTTCAGTATTTATGTTATAATTTACACCAAACACGGCGGCAATGTCATCGAACGAACTGCCCTCTACTTCCGTGAAATCACCAGCTTTGCTTACATCAAATCTATCGTAAGACGAACCCAAAGTGAACACCCAATCGCCTTGCAATCGCTTGTATTCCAGTCCAAAGCTCGACGTAGTTTGTCCGTAATCTTTGGTTGTGCTGTTGCCTTCGCTGTCTTCTATCTCCTCGGTGTGAGTAGTAGCGAACCCATTGATTGTGAAGTTCAACATATCGCTATCACTAAGGTCAGCAGCAAAATTCAACCGAGCACCAAACGACATATCGTCATCGTATTGTCTTTCGTTTACTTGGTCGAACTCTATGCTTTCGTAATCTTCTATTGTTTGGTTGAACTGATCACCCCACACAGCCCCTTTGAACGATATCATTTCAGAAAGCGCAGCACTACCATTCACAGTTACTATGCTTCTCATCCACTCTGGGTATTTCCAAAAACGAGTGTTTACATCTTCTGGATTGTTCACTGGTATCACTCCTTTGTTCCCATCTACGTGGTTGAACGAGATTCCCAGTTTGTCCGTATCGTTGAATGAATACTCACCTCGTACGTAGGCAGTTATTCTCTCGTTTTGGCTATTCACAATCAAGTCTTCATCCTTGCCAGTGCGGAGATTGAAGCTATTGTCTTTTGGTGCTTTTAGCCCATCGCGAGTCATAAATGACAGATTCCCCAGATAGTTAAAATTGCCGTCTCTTCCCTCTATTTTCACACCACTGTACTTTCTGCCACCTTCGCCTATTTGAAGGGATACGTTGCCACCTATTCCGTCACTTTCCCTTTCGGAAGTAGTGATATTAATCGCACCTCCCAACACATTTGCACCATAGAGAACTGAGTTAGCCCCTGTGCTTATTTTCAGATTACCAATTATGTCCGTCGGTATCATACTTAAGTCCAAGCGGTTGTCCCAAGGCACATTGAAATATATTCCATCGAAGAAAATAGATATCGACCTTTCGCCAGCACCACGCAAGAAAATAAGTGATTCGCCTCGCGAGTTAGTTTGCAAAAATCCCGCTGGAATAACTGCGTTCAACTCTTCGAAGTTAACAGCATCCTGCTCTTTTATTTCGTGGTATTTTATCTCTTTTATCTTTGTGGGGGTTATACTTACCCCTTTTTCCGATTCGGTGACTATCTCACCTAATCGGTAAGTTCTGATTGTGTCCCTTGGTGTCTGAGCCGATGTTACTACTATTGCGAATAGGAATAAAAAAATTAACTTTTTCATTAATGCTTGTTGTTGTTAATATCAAAATTTTGGTCAAAGAATTACAAAGATAGCAAAGTGTGAGGAAAATTTTGAACTTTTGAGATAATAGTATAACTTTGGATTATTGATTTATCGTTAGTTGTTGGGAATCCTGTGAAATTCGGGAACGGTTCCGCCGCTGTAACGAGTTACAACCGAACTAAGCAGAATGCAGTCACTGTGCAATTTTTTGTGTGGGAAGGCAGTTCGGAAGGTAAGAAACTCGGTAGTCAGAACACCAGACTAAGTGATACTCATTGGAATAATTCTTAATTTAGAGAATTGAACATCTGCGGACAACAGATGCTTTGAGGTAAATAGCACCCCAATAAAAGTGAGTAACCTTGTGTTGCCACCTTTCCTGTAAGTGCCTTGCCTCTTTTATATAGAAATAAATACATTTAATATTTAATAATAAACAAGGTACAATTCTTATGAAAAAGTATGTAATTGCTTTAGTAGTATTGCTGTGTGGCTATGGAGCTGCAGACTCATCTATTATCAATAAAACTCATATTTCGTACACCGTAGGTAGCGAAGTAGTGGGTATGACGATTAACCCAACAGACAGTATTCGTTATTTCTTCTGTGCTGGTAATGATATTAACCAAAACGGAAAGTTCGATGAAGGTGAAGAAAAGGCCTCAATTTGGTCTTATGACCCAAATGGTGCTATGATTGAAGCAGGGAGAGAGGTTGAATTTGACAGATTTTTTGCAGAGCCGTTCAAATTGACTACTGATTTAACTAAAGGTTACTCAACTATAGTTCTTAATTTTGCAGCTGTAACGCAGAATTTCAAAGTAGTAGAAAATGGTTATTTTCAGGGCTTCAAAATGGAAGATGGTTTCGCTGAGTTCAAAACAGAAGTAGAAGGCGGACAACCAATAATCTACAAACAGTTTGAAAAATATACTGTAAAGGTAATCAACTCCGAAACTAACCAAGGTAGTGTGGTAGTAACAAATGGAGCTACGACCAACGAAATATCTAGTGACCTGAACACCTTTGCTTACGATGCTGTATTCGTTGATTTAGAACAAGACGGTACGGAAGAGTTAGCAGTAATTACTACTGATGGAGTAATTAATTTCTACAGAATAGTTGGAGATGCTGAAGCAAAGTTAATTTGGAATTATAATGCTAATGAAGAACCAGAATATGACGGCTCATTTGGTCAGCTCCACTCTGGTTTTGGCTATGTTTACACCACTTTCAACGAAAGTAATGTGCTGATTAAGCTAACAACTAATTATGCTGGGAATGGAGAAAGTTCGATAATTAGAAGTGGATTATTCGATGAAACGGAAGTGTTTTATCCAATAACAGAAGAATATGACTTAGCTATCACCGAAGGTTTTGACCTTACTTTATTTGGGAACTTAGATTTCCCCGAAAAGCACAGAACTGAGTTAGAAATGTCAATGGCTTACTCAAATGATGGCGTGCTTTATTTAGGAGGTGGGAACACAGTAAACATTTATTCTATCGAAAATGAGTTAAACTTAGATGAAAGATATGTGGCAAAAGCAACCACTCCTTACCAACCACTCGACATTATGGGATATGAGAATAGATACTACGTACCTACTTTGGGCGTTGATTTTGACT
Organism: Chlorobiota bacterium; assembly: GCA_034670025.1. Taxonomy (GTDB): domain Bacteria; phylum Bacteroidota; class Ignavibacteria; order Kapaibacteriales; family UBA2268; genus PGYR01. Next base: position 279,058 of record JAXMOE010000003.1, on the reverse strand, counting down.
TTGATGGTACGGCAGATTTAGATTCTGGCGAACAATATTCTTCAATCTATAGCTTTTTGCCTGAAGGAAGCGAGCCGTTTGATTACGGGAATAGTGGCACTGAGATAGAATTGCCTTTCTACTTAAACTTCCCAGTCAATACGAATGTGTCTTCTGATGGTGTTTTGGTTTTGCCGTCTGGTAATAAGGTCTATATGTATGATGTAGCGGAAGGTGAAATAACTGACTCATTGGACGCGGGTATGTATGTTTCTACAGCATTCTCTGTGCTCGACTATTTGGTGTTAGGACAAAGAGATTACGCAGAAGGAAAGAGCTATGCGAGAATAATAAACGACGTAGTTGGGATAGATGTAAGCGAAGAAGTTGGTAATAATATTGTTGATCTCGGTGTTTACCAAAACTCTGCTGGCTTTGGTGTAGTGTCATTGTCAGAAGGTACTTTTGGTGAAGAAGACGCAAAAGTGAATATCCTAAAGCTTGGCTTTACTGGGTTTACGGAAAACATCAGCATAGACGTAGGTGCAACAGGTAGCGGAATTGCAATGAACGTAGGCCAAACGAAAGCTGCAATTGTAATGAACGGCAGCCACGAAGTACACATAATTGACTTGCTGACAGCAGAAAAAGAGTTCACTTTCTCAACTGGAACGTCTGGCTTTGCTGGACCACGTAATGCCGCTTTTGTTGGCAACAACCTTTACGTAACTACTTACGCGGGTAAGGTGTTAATATTCAATCCAGAAACAGGCGACAAACTTTCTGAAATTATAGTAGATGGACTAGCAGAGGGCATTGCTGCTTCGGACAATCATATCTATGTAGCAAACAATGGCTTTTCGAATTATAGCCCAAATAACAGAATATTAGCATTCAACAAAACTATAACTAATGTAGAGCAAAGCTCTGTTGCATCAGCACCAATTCGCATCTACCCACACCCAGTAGCGAACGATTTCCACTTGGTATCGGACGAGTTAGTTGGTGAGTTGAGCATAGCAATAATAGACGGTCAAGGCAAGATAGTAGCCACTCAGAGCGCTGTTGCCGATGGCGAAGTAGCAATGAGTGCTGATGAATTGGGTCTTCGTGCAGGTAACTACACAGCCGTAATAAATGGCACAAAAGCAGTGAGATTTATAGTTATTAAGTGATAATTTCATATATTAGGTAAATTATCTATAATAGCTATTGAAATAAGATGAAAAAATTAACATTGACTCTGGTTGCATTATTGCTTTGGGCATCAAGCTTGGAAGCACAAATAATGCTGAAAACTGACAAAGAATTAGAAGTCGGAAGTAATGTCGTAGGAGTGTTTGGCTACGACCCACCAGAATATGAAGACTATCCAATATTAAACGACACAATAAGTATATTTTGTGCCGGAGTCGATGTTAATAATAATGGAATAATTGACCCTGAAGACGAACCAGCAAGCTGGTGGAAGTATGACACCAAAGACACGAGTAGTAGTGCTTATAAGGTAATAGACTTTGAGTATTTTTTTAAAAAGCCATATATTTTTGCTTTAGATAGAGACTGGGGTGCGTATGATGTAAGTCTTACCTTTCAGGGATACGAAGAGGGTGATGAAACCTCAACATATGCTTTTGGAAAATATATAGATTTAGAGAATAATACTTTATTATTTAAAGATGAAAACAAAATAGATAATTTATTACATTTCCATCAACGGCAAGGAGAATGGCTCTATATTAAAGAATATCCCGAGTTTGACCAGGTCTCATTGAACGGAGGAGGTAAAATTGAAGACACCCTAAAAGGGAAATTTGTCGGATTTATTTCTTTTTTTAATATGCGCAAACATCCTCGTTACGGTTATTATGAGTCATCAACATACTTGTCAATATTGAGTGCTAAGGATGGCGAACTTTGGTTGGAAAAATATGGAGGTTCTGGTATCTCTCCTGCCACAATCAAAAAAACAACCACAGAAAAGATAATGGACTTCAATCCAGAAACAGACACTATAACAAGCATGACTAATAATTTTCAGATGATTATAAAGTCGAGCGACGCAAACCAAGTGAAATACAGATTCCATCATAACTTATCTGAAAATGAGAAACTTTTACCATACGAGGAAGAACAACCTACTTACGTAGCGAGGTTAGATGTTGACCAGTATGCGATAGTAACTGATGACAGGAACATTGTCCTCAAAGACCTATATAATCGCAAAAAAGGGGACCTAGAAATGCACCGCTCCGAATTCGAAATTGGATACATCACTCAAACTTTAGATTATGTATTTGTAGCAAGTAAACACAAAAATGAGAAGCACACAGGCAAGGTGGCAATCTATGATTATATAAACGAAAACCATTTTGTTCGACCAGAGGACAGTTGGCAATACCAAGAGTGGCAATATGTTGGTTATCAGCCAGTAGCTACTTTTATTGACAAGATGAGTCATAGTTCGTTGGTGCATACATTATGCAAAGGAATTGATTATAATTTTAACGGCATAGTTGAAGAAGAATTAGGCGACGTGGCTCCTTCACTTTGGAAAAGTAGTTTTGAAACAGACGAAGAATTTCTACCATTTGAAAAAGTGATGGATATAGATTTCAAAATCAATTTACCTGTACGTGCTAATTTATCGCCTGAAGGAAACATTCTTATCCCATCGGGAAATAATCTGATTGTTTTCAGCAGAGAAGAAGAAAAGACAGTAGAAGTTATAGACCTCGGTACGTATGTTGTTTCAGTTGACGCAGTCGAATTTGACTCGAATACTTACTATTTATTCGGATTGAGGGATTATGAATCAGGGAAAAGTTATGTAAGAGTTTTAAGCCAAGATTTTACATTTGATAAACAAATAGAAACAGGAGTTAATATAGCCGATGCACGGTTTACTAATCACCAAAGTTTTGGCAATGTAATTACTGTAAATGAAGGAGACTACGAGCAAAAAAACGCTAAGATAGAGTTCTTTTCATTTGATGATGATGGCGCAAGAAAACAAGAAACATTATATGTTGGTGGAGTAGGCAGTAAAATATCTATGCCATTTGTTAGTAATATGATTTATGTAATAATGACTGGAAGTCACGAAATACATATTATCAAAAAAGGTCAGAATAAAGTTAATGCAACTTTAAAGACAGATACAAAAGGCAGCGGTGGACCACGTGATGTTGGCTTTGATCACCGTTCACTTTTACATGTTTCTACTTACAGTGGAGAAATACAAATATATGATGCTCAACTCGGCCATCCTTATCCTCGCTTTGATAAAAAAGGGACAGGGTTTACAGGCGATGTTAATTCATTCATATATGATTTTATTTTTGTTGACAATATTATGCACACTTATAATGACCCAAGTAATAGAGTGTTTTTATTCAATGGTCAATTAACAAGCGTTGACCAAGACTTCAGCAAATTCACCACTCCGCCAATCAGAATTTACCCACACCCAGTGGCGAACGATTTCCACTTGGTATCGGATGAGTTGGTGGGTGAGTTGAGCATAGCAATAATAGACGGACAAGGCAAGGTAGTAGCAATCCACTCTGCTGTTGCAGATGGCGAAGTGGTACTAAGTGCAGATGAATTGGGGCTTGGTGCAGGGAATTACACAGCAATAATCAATGGCACAAAAGCAGTGAGATTTATAGTTATTGAGTGATAAGATTGCTGATATATATAACTGCCTTTTTGCTTATTGCTGACTGCCTATTCGCTGCTGATACTAACTCTGTGGATATGGAGGAAGTGGTGGTAGAAGAAAAATCAGAGCCGAGTAATAAGGGATTCAACTACTTATCGCGGCAATCACTCAGTGAAAAAGAGCTAAAGCAGATTAACCCTGTGCAGGTAAGCGATGCACTGCAATATATCTCAGGCATCAATATCCGTAATTACGGTGGTCTTAGCTCGGTGCAGACGGTATCGCTTCGGGGTATGCCATCTAATCAAACATTGGTGCTGTTCGACGGTATGAACATTACGAACTCGCAGACTGGGCTGACCGATGTTAGTAAGCTATTCATCAGCTCGGTCGATAAGATTGAAGTGGCGAAGGGTGCAAGCTCCTCGCTCTATGGCTCGAATGCTATGGCTGGGGTAGTTAATCTCACTACTGGCAATACTCTCGACAATAGTTATGGCATTTTGCTAAGCTATGACGCATTCACTAACAGAATAGTCGAAGTTGATTTGACACAAAATATTGACTCTATTCCATTCACTCTAAAGCTACGGAAAACAGATTCCGAAGGCACTTACAACTTTACATCAGATGGCGAAGATTACGAACGAAACAACAGCGCGGTTAACAACACAGATTTGTATTTTGGAAGCATCTTCTCGGCAGGTGGCTTTACTATAAAGCCACGACTAATAGCTCGCCAATCGGAACGGGGGAGCCCGGAGCCAGTGCTCGGTGGTGTGCAAAGAACAAGCGATGCATTCCTGAAAGAATCGGACGTACTCGCACTCGTCACCGCTACTAATTACATTGACGACAGTACGAATGTTAAGTTAGGACTGAGCTATAATTACAGCGATTTGCAGTTCCGCAATCCCAATGCAATTGAGTTCGGTGCCGATGGTATTGACAATGATTATTACAACAACTCTATGCAATTCCGTGGAGAGTTCAACAAGTGGATTGGCCGATGGTTTTACTCTATAGTTGCCGACGGTACTTTTGCTCAGTTAGATGGCGATATGCTCCAAGAGGACGGCGAACCGAACAGCACAGTAAAACGTGGCAACGGCTCGCTGGCTGCAAACCTAAGCTACACAAAGCAAAGTGTAGTCATCGAGTATTCCTATTTTGGAAGCTTGAGGGCAGATTTCAGTACTGATTTTGCTGCGAACTATGCACCAATGGTAGGAATAAGTGCCAATGTAATGCAGGCAAATTTCTTGTCAAAATTCTCTATTTCTGGTGGCTATCGTTTGCCGTCATTCAACGAAATGTATTATTTGAACTATGGCAATCAGGACTTAAAGCCAGAAAACTCGATGTCGTATAACTTAGGTTTTGAGTACTCGCCTCCGTCTGTTGGGAATTTTGGAGTCAATCTATTCTACACTTTTACTAACGACCAAATAGCTGCCGTGCCAACTGGGCCTATCACTTGGCAATCACAAAATATTGACAAAGTGCACAGCCGAGGGGTAGAAGTAACGGCTCTTTTCCGTCCACTCAAAGGCGTTGCTCTGCGATATAACTACGTTTATCAATTGCCAACGAACGAGGTGCTAAGCAGTGAGGAAGCCAACATATTGCTTCCATACACCCCAGAGGAAATAGTATCCGCTATGCTGACTTATGAACACGAATCACTGCTGACAGGGCTTAGCACTCAGTACAAGAGCTATGTATTTACTACTTTGGACAATGATGCTAACTTAATTTTAGACAATTTCCTTCTGCTCGATTTCTTTGTGTCATACAGACCAAAGCTTTTCGGTGGCAATTTGGAGCTGCGTGCGGACTTAGAAAACATAACCGATGAACAATATCAATTATTTATGAACTACCCAATGCCTGGGCGAAATATTAGGGCAACGATAAGATATGAATTATAAGCATTTATTAATTACACTAATTGCAGTTAGCCAGTTGGCTATTGCACAAGACTGCATTACTATAAACACAGTCGTGTCATTCACACCCGGTGAGGGGCAAAACTTAGGGCAAGGCGAAAAGTTTTTTCCGAATAATATATTCGGTCGCCCATCGGAAAATGCAAGCAAACAGGCAGCCGCAGCAAGTGAAAGCGAAGTGCTATCCCTCGGAATGGATGGCGAAATAATAGTAGCAAACTCGGACAATGTCATAATTGACGGAAATGGTAATGACTTCACTATATTCGAAAACGCCTTCATCAACCCAATAAATCAACGAATGTTTGCAGAACCAGGAGTTGTTAGTGTTAGCAAAGATGGCATTGATTTCGTCGAATTTCCATACAACTTCGCTACCTTAGTTGGGTGTGCAGGAACTATCCCCACTTATGGCGATCAAGATTATTGCGATTCGGAAGTCAGTGGTGGCAACTCTTTTGACTTGGCAGATCTTGGTGTTGACTCTGTTCGGTACATCAGAATCAGAGACCTCACCGTAGAGGTTGCAAAAAATCAGAATCACAAATATTATGACATTTCACTTAGTGGATTCGATTTGGATGCCGTGGTAATTCACAACTTTGCTGCAAAGAAAATAAGCTCAGTCAAAAGCGATACCAAGCAGTATTACACAATCAAAAATCAGATTTACCAGAGCAATAGCCACAAAAATAAAGCCGTAATCTATACCCTTAGCGGTGAAAAAATAGCAGAAGTAATTGGTGTAGGGCAGTATAATTTTAGTAACTTGAATCTTGGTATTTACCTAATCACAATAGAAAACAATGGCAATGTATTTTACGAAAAAAATATTAATTATTAGCTTGCTGACTGCAGCACTTTGGGGATGCGTAAAAACTCCTACAGAGCCAGTAAAAGACAAGCCAATCAACTTAGATTCATTAGATTTACCATTCCCAGAATCTGGTGCAATAGTGCTTTGCGAAGGGCTTTGGAATTACACTAATTCGGATATTTTCCTCTATGATTATACCACTGGGACAATGTCAGAGAACTACTTTCTGAACGCTACTGGTGAGTACCTGGGCGATATCGTTTCCGATGTCGCAATGACCAAAAACCAGATGATATTCACGGCTACTGGTACAAATGAAATAATAATGATAGATTACAAAATTCCAGCTATGCAGCACACGCTCACTATCCCTTATGACAGGGCTGCACCGAGGTCTATTGCATTAGTTGACGATAAATACTACTACACCGATTTGTACCGCGATGAAGTCCGATATGGTCATTTTTCAGACTCGTTAGAATTGCCAGAAATGAAGTACGAAACTGGACCTGCTCCCGAAGATATTATCGCTTTCGGAGGGAAGCTTTTCGTGGCAAACTCTGGATTCGGTGATTACAGACAGGACAACAAGAACGCAGGCACACTTCAGATAATAGACGTAGCAACAGGGCAAAGCGAGTACGTTTACATTGGCCCAAATCTCGTAAAGTTGGAGCTCGACACAGCTGAAAATTACATAGCTTGTGGTTACTTGAATACACCAACTGGCGTTCACAATGGCGAACCAGGCGGCATAGTATTCGTAGATTTGACCACCCACGAAGTGAAGCAAAAAATGCAAATGCAGGACTTCACCGACTTGCAGCTCAGCCAAAAAGACGGCAGAATATACTACCTTACAAAAGAAGGCGTTTACACTATGCCCGACATTTACAGCCGTGCTTTGCCACAGTTAATAACAGAAAACAACACCAAAGATATATGGTATTCCATATCATTAAACGAACAACAAAAAGAAATTTGGATTGGTAACGCACGCAACTACCAATCGGATGGAGAAGTAATAGTAACCGATGAGCAGGGGCAAATAATCCGCCGCCACGAAGTAGGGAAAAACCCACGCAATGTTGTTTTTTACTAACTGCAACTAATCGCAAAATCAATCGTCTTTATAGCTTATGAGTGATTACAGAAAATATTTGGAACCGACCGCCGCTGCACAGCTGAACGGAATAGACCTGAAAGCAAAAATGGTGGTAGAAGGATTCATCACCGGGCTCCACAAATCGCCCTATCATGGGTTCAGTGTAGAGTTTGCAGAACACCGCCCTTACCGTGCTGGCGATGAGGTGAAGAACATAGACTGGAAGGTCTATGGGCGTTCCAATCGCTACTATGTGAAGCAATACGAGGAGGAGACCAATCTCCGTTCTACTATTTTGGTCGATATTTCTGCGTCTATGGCATTCGCATCCGAAGGGCACATACCCAAGGTGGAATATGCATCATACCTCGCAGCATCGCTCAGCTACCTAATGATGAAGCAGAGGGATTCTGTTGGCTTAGCACTCTATGACAATGAGGTGCAGACCTACTTGCCATCGAAGTCAAAGCCATCATACTTGAATCTAATCCTAAAGGAATTGGAAGCCGTACAACCGACTGGCGAAACCGAAACAGCAAAGGCATTGGACAAGTTGGCTGACCAGATAAAAAGACGTGGTTTGATTATCATAATCTCCGATTTTTTCGATGACGTTGACTCCATTAGCTCGGCACTAAAGCACTTCCGCCACAAGGAAAACGAGGTGATAGTATTCCAACTGTTGGACCCAAGGGAACTCGATTTTGATTTCGGCAGAACTGCCAAGTTTGTCGATTTGGAAACTGGCGAAGAGATGGCAACCAACAGCCACCAACTGAAAGATGCCTACCAACAGAAAATGAAAGAGTTCACAAAGCAGATAAGAGATGTGTGCCACAGCCAAAAAGTGGACTACAACTTAGTCGTCACTTCCGACCCATTCGACAAGGCAATGCGTGAGTTCTTGTCCAAGCGCGCAAAGGTTTAGTCAACAAACTCTATCACCTTAAATAATGAAATGTAAATACATTACTATCGATTAATAGTATTCCTTCCTTGTTTTCCTTTGTCTCTTTGAAAGTCAATAGCTGTTTTTTGCCACCAATTTGCTGATTAAATAATAAATGAAACTGAAAATCAAAAGTATATTTTGGTTTTAATGTATCACTTTCTATTGTAGCAATATATACTGAATTAGAATCGTTATTTGCTTGAAGCGGTATATCTTTACATAAATGAAACAGTTCATCATTCACAAAAAATGATGTCGATATATTAAGTCGCCATTTACTATATAAATCTTCTACTCCTTTCCAAGAACCACCTTGCATTAATTCACCAAAATCCCAATTTGATTTTTCAAGTTTTTCCGGGTCACTAATTTTAGATACATTACTATGCACACCCTCATGTGTTAGTAAACTAGTAACATAATATTCATTGTTTAATTTATTAACTATGATAGCACAAGTAGATTCAGCTTCATATTTCTCATTTGTTTCTTTATTTTGAAAGAAAAGCGCTCCTCCCCATTCTCCATGGCAATTGGCGTAAATATTATATTCGTCATCTTCAAATATTTTGAAATTCCTTTTTTCAATGAATTGAAATTCTGTATTGTTATTTACTAATACGAAATTCTCTTCATCTCCTTCTTTCAATTTTAGAAAGAGACTGTCATTTTCAATTACTAGATCATAATAACTAGTAGTTTCTATTGCTTTTGGCGTTAGGACTTCATTGATATAAGTACCTTCTTCGTCTAAGATTATTAATTTTTTATCGCTATGATTGATAACGCAGAAGTACTTATTTTCAAAATAAGCAACTCTTTCTAATTCACCTTCGTGCTTGTAATCAAAAGTATCTTTATAAATCACAAACGAAGAGTCTTTGGAGTAATTAATCTTCTTGTCTGACACATCGTTATTATCATCACAAGAGAGTAATGATAGCAGCAAAAACAGTATGACAGAGATTCTTTTCATAATATAGTCAATTTACCCAATCCCAGCAGAATGAGCAAATATAGTTTTGAATTAAGCTACAAATTCATTATTTCTACTAATATTCTATCCCAATAGGATATTTTATTACAAACTCCGTAGGAGTTAAATATTAGTAGAATCGAGTAATTCACACCAACACCCAACCCCATAGGGGTTGAATATCTGTAGAAACTGATGGAAAGCCAAAGAGCTGCTCCATAGGAGTAGTACATATTGTTGTTGCACCGCTACGCGGCTTTGTGATTGTTGGGGTATGCTAATCTACAGATATATAGCCACTATGTGGCTATTACTATTGACTTTATCAAAAAAGTAATAATATCGCTCCTATGGATTTAAATACGCCGTGTTGAACAATGTCGAAACATTAGTAGAATTAGAAACTACACAAGCCAACATGTAACAAGGAGTTGCTACCCATTAGCTGAATAGCTCTTTTTCTTCGGCTAGGCTCAGTGAACCAGGTTCTGTATGCCGTATTTCGACAGGCTCAATGACCAGGCATTTGTTCCAAGTCACTTGTGAAGCCAAAGGCATTAGCGGAGTCGGACTTTGTTAACTCAATCCTCCCCAGTTTGCAACCAAGTTTCTACAGATGTTCTAAACCCTAATAAGTCTTAGTGCCACGGATAAGAATAGTACCGTAATCAGTTTCCAGATTATCTACTTTCTGGAAGCCAGCTTCCTTCAGCATAATCCAGTAATCATTTTCGGAGAAGGTGTTGCCATTTTCAGTGTGTAGCTTTAAGTTTAGCGAGTACATAACGCTTTGTGGTGGGCCAGTGCGGTCATTGTTGATGAAGTTTTCGTGGATTATCAATCTTCCACCAACATTGAGTGCATTGTAGCACTTCTTCATCATTTCCATATTATCCCAGATTGTAAATTCTTCGAATAGGAACGAGGCGTATATCAAATCATATCCGCCTTCTAACTCAATGTCTTTGTTTATATCAGCAGCAATAAATCTGTAGTTTGTGGTCTGTAATCTTGCTTCTTCTACGTAAGTTTTGGTGTGCGGTATTACCTTTGGGTAATCGAGCATTACTACTTCCATATTGGGGTTGCGACGCATAAACTCTATGCTATACATACCCGAACCACAACCAAAGTCCAACATTTTGTTGACATTGTTGAGGGTAATGGCTTTCGATGTTCCTTCTGCTTCGTGGCTGTACGAGCGGTGAATAGAATCGACATAAGATTTTACAAAATCTTCGGATCTGTCAATATAAATATTGTTGTATATCGATTTTCCAGTTCTAATTACTTCTGTCAACTTACCCCAACTTTCCCAGTTGAGATCCATGTGGAGCAACGAGCCAATAAAATCTGGACTGTTTTTGTCTAAGTATCTTTGTGCGTCTCTTGTGTTTTTGAAGTGATTGCGATACTTAGTTGTGAACTCTAACGATGTCAGTGAGTTTAGTAGTCTTTCGGTAGCATCTTCATCAGTTTTCAGCTCAAATGCCACATCTTTGGCAGTCAGCTCCCTCGAACCGAGCAATGTAAATATTCCCAACTCTAATGAGGTTAATAATATTTTACTTTGCCTGTATGATTTGGCAATATCTAATATATATTCTTCTGTAAACTTTGAATTTCTTGAATTTTTCATCTTTTCCTACTATAAAAACAGTCACATATTTATTTATATGCAATATAGCCACAATAATCAATAATAAAAAAATATCTTACGATAATTATTTACTTAAAAACATCTTCGACGTCTTGTACAATCACATCAACGCTGTTGCCAGGCGTTCCTGTCTCAAAAGTTACCCTTTCCAACAATCTTCTCCAATTGCCAATAAAGTCTTTTAAAGTCGCTGCTCTTTTGTCAGCAAGTGCTTGGTTCGGTGCGTTCACTTTGAATATAAAGCTTGTGTTTCTGTTGAATCTCATCGAGATTTTCATTTTCTTCAAAGCAGCTTTTCCTGCGGAAGTTATATCGTTATTGCTCGGACCAAACAGCTCCATTTCGTCAACCTTCACTCCAGGTTTCAGACCCTTTACTTTGAAAGTATGGTTTATCTCGCTGTAACCGTCTTTTGCAGTTCCAGAAGTATAGTCTATTGTTTCTTGATATACATTGTCCCCTTTGAATGTAACTTCGTAGTGAGTGCCACCTTGTAGCAGTTGGTCAAAAGTTCCGAGGTCTTCTAATGATTTTACGACAAATTTACGGCCATTGTCTGGTTCAAATTCGACTTCTATACTCATAGGTTTACCAGTTGTTACATCAACTACTTTTGCTTTTAGCATTACTTGTTCGCCCAACTGAGCACTTAATCCAATTATTGAAAACAAAAACGCCGTTATTACCGTTATAGACTTCATATATATAATATCCTTTGTGTTATTTTATTCTTTTAAAGTTTTTAATATAGCAAAATTTTTGGTTTTTCCTATGGCAACTATACGCTTAATTTTATTTTTAGTTCTAATTACTGTTTTTTCACTAACGGCAGAAGCCCAAAATCCACCAGATTATAAGCTGAACAGACCATTAGTCAAAGAACAAATAGACTATCTCGATTCGTTAATCAAAAAACACGCACCCGAACAGCACGCACTGAACGCAATGCTAAGAGTAAGTAACGCCTTCAACAGAATGAATAAATCTATGAATGCTTTTTCTTGGATGAATAGGTACATTGACCTATTTCCAACAAGAGAAAAAGCACTCAAAAATCAATTAGAAAGAATAGAAAAAGTAGCTCTAACACAGCAGCCCGATTCGCTCAATCGTCCTCTTTACGGACAATATGCCATAGACAACAAAGACACCGAAAATGGCTTTGTGGCATTTATGAAATACATATCGGATGATGTAAATCACGGAAGATGGAACAAAGTAGTAGAGCATCTGAAAAAATTTGTTTCCGCTTACCCAAGCAAAAAACAACACTTCGAAGACTTATACCAGATTGTGATGAAGCCAGACGAAGGGCTGTGGGTGAATAATTTGGGTAGCAACATAAACACTGCAGTCAGTGAGTGGGACCCAAACCCAACTTCGGACGGAACTAAGCTCTACTTTTCGGGAAATCACAGAGCTGGTGGTATGGGGGGAGACGACGTGTGGGTGTCGCACTTAGAGAAAGGAGTGTGGCAAAAGCCCAAAAATCTCGGACGCAAAGTTAATGGCAGGAACAGCGAAACAATTGATAATATTTCAGTAGATGGCAACACGCTTATGTTATCAGGAGACTTCCAAGGCACTTTCGGTAATTTTGATATTTATTCTATCGACAAAGATGGAGATGATTGGGGCGATTTGTTCCACTACCCTTATCCCATCAACACCGAATACACAGACGAAGGTGGCAATCTGACCGCCGACCGAAAGGCAATGCTTTTCACTTCGGACAGGCCTGGTGGTACTGGTGAGTTTGTACCGCTTTACACTATAAACCACGGCAATAGCATGGGCAATATGGATATATACATTAGCTTCAACACCGATAGCGGTTGGAGTGAATTGGTGAACTTGGGTCCAACGGTGAACACTCCCTACGCCGAGCGGTCGCCATTCTTACACCCAGACGGAAAGACGCTTTATTTTAGCTCCGACGGACACGCAGGACTTGGTGGACTCGATGTGTTCAAAACTGTTCGCTTGGATGACAGCTGGACCAATTGGACAAAACCAGTCAACTTAGGCAAAGAGGTGAACACAATACTCGACGATTGGGGATATAAGATTGGGATAACGGGCGACAGTGCTATTTTCTCCGGGTTTGCCAGAACTAATGGCTATGGGCAATGGGACTTGTTCTCCATTTCCTTGCCCGATGATGCTAAGCCCAACCCAGTAGCAATGGTGAGTGGGAAAATAACAGACAGCCGAGGCAGAGCAGTGGCAGCAGAAGTAGTGTGGGAAGATTTGGAAACTGGCGAAAAGTTGGGAACTACAAAAAGCAATAGAATGACTGGGCATTATTTCATAGCACTTCCCATAGGCAAGAACTATGGATATTATGTAGAGAAAAGCGGTTACTACCCAAGCTCTAATAATATAGATTTGAGCAATGCAAAAGATGGTCAAAACTATAAAGCTGACATAGAGCTTACTTCGCTTAGTGAGATGAAGAATAGCAATAATAGCATAGTGGCAAACAATATATTCTTCGATTTTGATTCCGCCAAACTAAGGAAAGAATCAGTAGCTGAGTTAAATAGATTAACAGCGTTCATAAATCAGAACAAAGTAAAGTCGCTGAAAATAGTAGGTCACACCGACAAAGCTGGAACTAAGGAATACAATATAGACCTATCGCTCCGAAGGGCAAAAGCAGTAAAAACATACATTTCAGAAAAGCTAAACGGAACAGAAATCACAACCGAGGGAAAGGGATATAGTAGCCCAATAGACCCAAACAATCCAGAGAAAAACAGAAGGGTCGAGATATTTGTGGAGTAGGGGGGAGAGAGAGCAAATACTACCAACCGAAGGTGTATTACTCACTCCACTGCGAGTCCGAGTTAGTGAAGCTACTGGTTTTGTGTTTGTGTTTTCTCATTTCGTGGTCTCTTGTTCTGCCTATTCAGTAATTTATGAATAGAATATAACGCCACTACTCAAGGTTTTTAATTTTATATTTTGATTTAATAACCGATGATAAAAACAACCTATTAGTCAACAATAACTGATAAAAATCCAAGATATTGCTATCTATTGTATCTAAGTCATTTCTTAATAGGATCTTTTTATTCCTTATATTTACATAAGAATTAAATTTATTATCAACGTATAAACAATTACCTTCTGCATTCCCCATATTGTAAACTCTAATTGTCTGGTGTTCAGAAATTAGATATTTATATTTTTCTAATTGCTCTTTATCGATTATCGGGAATTCTACTGCAACACAAATCGAATCCATTAATTTGAAAGCTTTGGTTTTAACAAGAGGTATATCAAATTTAACAATAAAACTATCTTGGCTACTAACTTCTATAATATTAGGCACCATTGAAATTTCATTCCTTAAATCAAAACCTATTGGGAAGTACATCTTATAGCAACTCTTATGCATAAAAGATAATACAGAGTTATTATATTTCTCTCGTGCTCCAAATATCAATCCAAAATTGTAATTATCATTTAACTTGCTTTTCTTTTTAACATCTTCATATACCTAACTTGAAAGATCAAGATATATATTCTTTTCAGAGTTATTTTTAAAATGAATTGTCAGGCTTGAGTCTTGCGCAATTACTTCATGTATTTCAATTTCCTGTGTAAACACAACTGTAAAATTTAATAGTATTATTAATAAAGTGGAAAGTTTCCACCCACAACATTCACTCCACTGCGAGTCCGAGTTGGTGAAGCTACTGATTTTGTGTTTGTACTTTCTCATTTCGTGGTCTGCTGGTCCTTTTACTTTGTCTCAATCAATCTATCTATTTTCTACTTAGTCAGACTCTTCTAACTTATCAAATCCTGACCCTTCTAACAAGATTTTCATTTGATGTATGGCTATTTTATTCAATCTGTTTAACCGCTCATTTTGAGGCATTCCCTCTTTAATAAAAATTGAATTAATATTTTCTAAATTTGATAAGCATACTAATTGACTGATGTTGGAGTAATCTCTAATGTTTCCTTTTTTCTTTGGGTTTTTCTGACGCCATTCTTTGGCAGTTATTCCAAAAAGTGCCATGTTTAATACATCAGCTTCTGCTGCATAAATATGGCTTATTTGTTTTTTTGACAAGTTTATAGGAATTAAGTTTTTCTTGATTGAATCAGTATGTATCTTATAGTTTAACTTAGCCAAGGTTCTTTTAAAATCCCAATCTAAGTTCTTAGTTTCTTCATCTTTTAATCTTTGAAATTCTTTGACCAGATAGATTTTAAACTCTGCACTAATCCACATACCAAACTCAAAAGCTATATCTTTATGAGCATAAGTTCCACCATATCGACCAGCTTTTGCTGTTATTCCAATTGCCTTTGTTTTTTCAACCCATTGTTTAACACTTATTTTATAACTGTTTAGCCCAGAACTACTTTTAATTGTGGCGAATTCGCCATAATTAAACTGAGGGTTGTTTATTTTCTCCCAGATACCCAAATACTCAAGTGTGTTTCTGTTTCTTAGCCAATCGGAGATAAAAAAATCACCGTCTTTGGCTTTAATCATGTCAGTTAGTGAAATATAATCATCTGCAGTAGTGGTTATCTGTTTGTCTAAAACCGTTATTCTATTGTATTTTTTTGCCATTGTTTTTCAATATAATTTTATTTCTATATCTACCAGCCCACAATACTCACTCCACAGCTGACCCAAGCTGGTGAAGCTACTAGCTTTGTGTTCGTGTTTTCTCATTTCGTGGTCTATTTGTTTTCATAATCATTAATGTGGTAGTAGAATTCATGTTTATTAAAAATACATTCATTACAAATTGATAATATAATTAAATATCGAGGTTGACCACCAAACGGTCTTAAAACGGGATTCTTATTATATTTTTCAAATGTTTCCTTTTTGAGCTCAGGTTCTAAACCTTCAGTAATCCAAAATGGAGTTTTAAATATCCATTTTTTTGAAATTGACTCTATAGAGTCCGCAATTTGAGTCCACATATGACTATCTGGTTCTATATTGATATCACTTTTGTTAAGTGGGTAGGTATTAATTTCTCTTACTTTTCCATAAGGGTTTGTTCCAATGTCACATATAATATTTATCTCCGACCAATGAAATGAAAATAAACTATCTGGGATATTAGGACTTTCGTAGTTGACGAAAATTGAATCAATTTGGGTTCTTGAGCTATATGACATAAATCCACTTGTGCTCATATATATTTGTGACACAGAAGTGTTAAATCCAATCAGCAACAGAATTATTATAATGATTCTCATTTTGTTTAATCTCTCACGCGTTTTAAATGGTCTACTTTTATTCAAAAAAAAGGTTTCGTATTTTATGTGTTTTTTGAATTAGAGTCATATTCGTTTCTTCTAAAGCAAAAAAATAACTAATAACTTTATGTGGTTTATTATTACAATAAACATCTATTATGAAATATTTACTTCCTACAATATCAAATTTCAAAAATAGATCATAGTTCTTACCAAATCTAGTTAATTTATTCTCTTCAATTTCTATTTCTTCGAAATTTGCAATCCTCACCGAATCTTCAATTATCAAATTCAATTGATTTTCCCTTGACGAAATATTATCATTCAATTTTTGATCAAACATCAGCTTGAATTTCGTTCTATTTGAAACATAGAATCTAAAATATCCAAATATTATACCATTATAAATATAGAACGTGTTAGTTGAATCTATCCCACACTCTTCCCTTAGGCTTACAAATGATGAATCTATCAATACTTCTTCAATTATTTGATTCAAATTACCTTCAACATTTCTATTATTAGAAACACATTGAAAATTGAAAATTGAAAATACTAAAAACTAATACTATAAATAATTTTATTTTCATTTATTTATTACTAATAATTTTTGGTTATAGATTGTGTTGTCTATGACAGCTTCATTTGGTAAATTTTTGTGTTTGTGTTTTCTCATTTCGTGGACTCATTGTCGGTTTTCTATTTAAGGTCAATATCAGTCTTTATAATAAGGCATAGAAACTTCTACACTGCTTATGAAAGTGTTTGTTCCTCCTACACACATATTACAAATTCTTATTAAAAGGCAATAGTCAGGAATTCCGTTAAAAGGCAAGTTGATCTTTTCATTATTAAATTTTGTAAATAGTTCTTTCGCTTCTTTATATTCGAAGTCATCTATATCCCAAATTACTTCTTTGAAAACCCATTTTTTAGATGATTCGTTGATTGCAGCTGTTCCTTCGTTCCAAATTGGATCTCTTTCATTTAATCTATGCCCTTTATTAAGGGGGTAAATCTCTATTGACTTTACAGTTCCATCAGTGTTTATTTTTATATCACAGATATACATTAAGTCATTCCAATCTATATAATCTCCCTTATAGAATTTGTCATCAAGCCTAGGGTCTTCAAAATTCTTGAATACAGAGTCAATATTCTCAGGCAAATTTCTTCTAGCATACCCTCCTAAAGACACTTCAATTTGTGCAGACATAGTAGAAATACAACATAAATAAACTATTAGAAATAAAATTCTCATTGTAATCATTTTAAAAGTTAATTAAAAAAAGTTCAGTCAACATCTATCCCACGCGTTTATTCATACTATATTGATACAGAGTCCTCCCACAACATTCCCTCCACAGCGAGTCCGAGTTGGTGAAGCTACTAGCTTTGTGTTTGTGTTTTCTCATTTCGTGGTCTGCTGGTCCATTTTCTTTGTCTATTTGTTTTCATAATCATTAATGTGGTAGTAGAATTCATGATTATTAAAATGACATTCATTACAAATTGATAAAATAATAATATATCTAGGTTGACCACTAAACGGTCTTAAAACAGGATTCTTATTATATTTTTCAAATGTTTCTTTTTTGAGCTCAGGTTCTAAACCTTCAGTAATCCACAATGGAGTTTTAAAAATCCATTTTTTTGAAATTGACTCTACAGAGTCTGCAATTTGTTCCCACATATGACTATCCGGTTCTATATAAATATCACTTTTGTTAAGTGGATATGTTTCAATTTCGCTTACTTTTCCATAAGGGTTTGTTCCAATGTCGCATATAATATTTATCTCTGACCAATTAAATGAAAATAAACTATCAGGTAAATTAGGACTTTCGTAGTTGACGAAAATTGAATCAATTTGGGTTCTTGAGCTATATGACATAAATCCACTTGTGCTCATATTTATTTGTGACACAGAAGTGTTAAATCCAATCAGCAACAGAATTATTATAATGATTCTCATTTTGTTTAATCTCCCACCCGTTTATTTATACTATATTGATACGGAGTCCACCCACAATACTCACTCCACTGCGAGCCCGAGTTGGTGAAGCTACTTGTTTCGTAATCGTATTTTCTCATTCTTACTTTCTGTTAAATTAAACAACTAAAACAAAAAAACATTTTTTTTCAAGTTTTTCAGCTACCACAGTAGCATGATTTATTGCATCTATTGCCTTATCATAGCTTCTAAAAGTATATTCTTCTAATATTTCTGTATTATTATTTTCACAATTCCAACTTAGATAATGGTATCCTTGCCCCCAAGATTGATAGGCGTATATTAACCCATCTTCATCTAGAGTTAACACATCACCACCAAGAATAGGAGTCTTTGTTTTCTTCAATAATTCAATTGCTTGAAAAGCATCGTCTTGAGAGAAAGCAAATTCTTTACTTCCTGGATATCTAGTTGAAAGTGATTTTCCATGTGATTTAACAAAATCAAAATATGTGGCTAATTCAGACATTTTAAATACCAAAAAAAAAGTTAAAATTTATATGAATTATATTCCCACTTGCATCTTTTTTATACTCAAAAGTACCAGTCTTTCCTTTCCAATAGCTTGATATTCTTACCGACTCCATAGGACTTTTTAAACGCTCATTTATAAATAGAAACTACAATTTACATAATTTTAATCTATGATTGAATAAATAGATTTTGAGGAAGTAAAATTATGCCACTTTTTGTCAACTTAACCGTAATAATTGTGTTAATTAAATAAAATTTGGTAATTTTACCAATGCAGCATAGGGTAAGGTATAGAAATCCCATTTCTTCCTCTCTATAATTATTACAATTTAAAAAGTATTGATGATGAAATTTAAGATAATAATAAGTCTTATCTTTTTCTTATTGTGTGGGTTTAGTGCCAGTTCGCAGATAGCACAGACCCGATACACGTATAATGCCGAGGAGTTGGACAAGGCAATTCGGCTCTATGATACTAAGCTAATTAGTCTCAGCGAGAGAAAGATAGATGAAGTGATTGAGAGTATTCCAGAAAATCCGGCTAATGACAAAGCATTGATGTTCGAGACTCAACTCGATTTGATTAACGGCAATTTTGTATTGGCAGAAACTCACTTGCTTGACTTTTTGGACGAGAGAAAAAACTCACCGTTTGTGCCGATTGCTAATTTCCGATTGGGGATGATTCACTTTCAGCAAGACAAGTTCGAAACTGCGGCTTACTATCTGGATAAAGCTTACGAAACGGCAAAGAGCAATTATAATACTCGCCACGAGAAAACCGACAGCAAACCCGAAGATGAGTATTACACTGTGGGTCACCACTCGCTGTACTGGAAGGGAATAGCCGAAAGCCAGATAGGGAAGTTGAACGATGCCAAAGAGACATTGCAGATGTGTGCGGAAGTTTACCGAAACGGCGAACTATCGGACGATGCAATCTATGCTTACGGTCAGCTCTATGAACAAGAATACGAGAATGAGAAGGCAATAGCTGCGTTCAAAAAAGTTAGAATAGAATACCCAAAGACTAATGTCTATATTGCTTCACTTATCCGAGAAGCCAACAACTATTTGATGTTGAGGAAATATCCCGATGCACTGCTTGTTCTGGAAAGAGCGAACTTTGCTGCCGAGAGCATCAGAAAGAAAGACTCTGTGGGTCTGGAATACGAAGAGCAAACAAACTTTGAAAATCCACAAGAAGCGATACTTTACCTGCGTGGTGAGGCGAGCAACTTAGCTGGTAATTATGATCAGGCACTGCTTTACTTTGACACATTTCTGAATACTTTCTTTGGCTCTCCTTTGGAAAGCAAAAGTAAGCTTGGTGCTGGTTGGGCATTGCTCAACTTAGAGCGATATGACGAAGCAATGGTTTACTTCAACGACATTATAAAAAATACGAAAGAAGAGAATAGCCAAGTAAGAGCAAATGCTCAGCTTTACAGAGCTGTAACTTTGGTTAAGTCTGGCGATATGGAAGCTGCCAAAGAGGAGTTGGATGCACTTTCGCTAAGTACGTCATTCCCTTTCAAAGGGGCGGTCTTGCTGGAGCTTGGGCAAATATACTACACAGAAAAAGATTATGAACGAGCTAAGAAAGTATTAGAAAGAGCAGAGCGTTACGCACTTTCGCCAGTAACTGCAACAAGGATTAATCTATTACTTGCAGCTACTTATATGGAAGTATTCGAGTGGAGTGCGGCAACTATAACTTATGATAAAGCGATAGAGACAATAGTCAATTCTGATTATGTGCTAATGCCGAAAAAGGATTGGTATTTGTCAGAAGCGAGATTCAGACGTGGTGTGTCATTGGTTATGGACGACAGAAGCAACGAAGCAATAGCATCGCTTTCGGCTTATGTGGCAGAATCGGACAAGGAAGACCCACGAATGGAGGAAGCACTTTTCTGGTTAGCAGAGGCAAATTACAATAGTGATTTCCTTGTTAATGCGGCTCAATCGTATGAGAAGTTGTTGAAGCAATACCCTTACCACACGAGAAGGGAAGATATACTCTACTCACTGGGTTGGTCTTACTTTAGGAAGCAAAGCTTTAGAAAATCGAGTAAGGTGTTTGAACAATTATTAGACGAATACCCGAGTACTGAGTACGGCACAGAGGTTTTGGTTCGCCAAGCCGATGGGTACCACATGATAAAATCTTATGGGCAAGCGGCAAATTATTACAAAAAAGCAGCTGACAGAGCACCACGAACAGACGTGGGACGCTATGCCTCGTTCCAAAGAGCTGATGCACTTTACAGAGCTGGTAGCTATGAGCAATCGCTATCGGCATTGCGTGATTTCACCAGAGTATATGGCAATAGTACATTAGCACCAAATGCTATGTACCTGATTGGTTGGATAAAGTTCCAACAAAGAAAGTATGACGAAGCAATTGCAAATTTCCAATTCTTAATAGAAAGATACCCGAATAGTGGCTATGTACCTCGTACTTACTATGCCATTGCGGATTGTTATTATAACCAAGGTGACTTTGAGCAAGCAATGCCTGCTTACAAGGCAGTGGTTGACAAATTCCCCGAGAGTAATTTGGCACCAGAAGCAATGCGTAGTGTGCAGCAATGCTTAGTCTTGCTGGGTCGCGAAGACGAGGCGATGGGGATAATCAATGAGTATGTTGACAATAATGCAAACTCTCCTTTCACTCGTAGTTTCCGTTCCGATGGGGCGAGAATACTATTCGACGGCAGGAAGTACGACAAAGCAATTGACGAGTACGAAAAGATAATACAGAATGATCCGGGCAACGAAGACAATGCTGAAATCTTATACTGGATTGGAAAGAGCTACATCAGCTTAGACAAGCCAGAAGAGGCGGAGAAAGCATTCGTAAAAGTGCAGAGCAAGTACCCAGAAAGTAATTACGGAAGTTTATCACTTATGGAAAATGCTCTGTTACAGAAAAAATCGGCAAGAGCAAAGAAGGCGGATTCGCTTTTTGCATCGCTAATAGAAATATATCCGAACAAAAACGAAGCACCGAGAGCTGTTTTCGAAAGAGCATTGATAAACTTCACTCTTCGTGATACTACTTTTGGTTTGAGCATGTACGATTATGCGTTCAAGACATACCCCGGTGATGAATATGCCGATGAGTCTGGTTACCGTTTGGCGAATTATTATAAGCGATTAGACAGCAATGAACTGTCGAGGGATTATTTCCTTCGCTTGGCTATGAACACTAACAGCAATGATATAGCTGCCGAATCATATTACAGAATGGGTGAGCTATTCAAAAAAGAAAAGAAATTGGACTCTGCCGAAGCGGCATACTTACAGGTTAAGAATAACTATTCTGGTTACGAAGATTGGTTCTCGCTCTCACTTGTGAATTTGGGTGAGATATATGAGCAAACTGATCAATACCCCAAAGCAGAAGAGATTTACTCTGCACTATTAGAGTTGAGACCTGACGATGAGTATGGCAATACGGCAAAAGCGAGATTAAAAAGAGTAAGAAAAGCGATGGGTAACGAATGATGAGAATATTATACATAGTGGCACTAATTGGTTTGTCAACTTCTCTGCTGTTCTCACAGCAAACTGGAGCAGATGAGAAACCTGTGAACACAGAGCCAGCGAGCTTTCCCAATGCAATTATAATTGGGGATTATAACCCAGAAACGGGTGGTGGGACTAAGAAATTACCACAGAAACCAAAGCCGATGAATCAGTCTTCACTCGATTCACTGAATGACAATGAAAAGCAGAAGTTTTTACTTTTGCCACCAGAAAAGATACCTGCGAATTTTGAGCTGCCGACTTTTCCTGCTGGCTATCTGGAAGCGTCATTTGGTAGCTTTATGACTCCGAGGGCAATGGCTGGATTTGATTTTGATGTAGATAGATTTAATTTTTTTGTAAACGGTGGGTACGAATCTTCGGCTGGTCATATTGATGATGCCGAGTATTCTAAGATTACAGCCAATGCTGATATAGACTACATTGCACCAGAGAAATTCTGGCTATTCGGCGGTAGTAAGACAAGAACAAAATTCAGATTTATGAACGATGGGTTCAACAACTACGCAGCTGACAGTAGTAATTTGGAAAGCATAAATGCAACTAATATAGCTCTCGGCACACAAACGGAGTCTAATTACAATGGATTTAGGTTCAACTCAAAGCTTGGTTTCAATCTGTTTTCATTAGCTGACAAAAGTGACGACGGAACTGAGTTTGGTATCAATGCAGGACTTGGATTGCTCAATCCATTTGGGACTGACGCTATTGGTTTGAATGGTGAGTTAGATTACAGAACTACTAATGGCAACGGCAATTCACTATTCTTAGTCAATGGTGTGTTCCCAATCGCAAAGGGCGATGTGAGTTTTACAATAGAGCCCGGTGTGCAGTTTTCGGACAACACAATTGGTGGCGGAAATGTGGCACTATACGCAAATATAGAATTGGCTATGCAGATGAGCGATTACTTTACTATGTATGCTAAAGCTAATACGGGAATGAAGGACAATAGCTTAACTGTAATGTATGGCTATAATCCTTATATGAGCTCTTCGCCAATAGTTGATTTTAAGCACACAATAGCGAAAGGGGAGTTGATTTTCAACTATCATCCATTCACTTTTGTGAGTGCTGTTTTTGGTGCATCTTATGAGCTGAATAACAATGATATTGCTATGACAAATGATAGCAACACTTTCAGATTTTCGCCCACTTATGTTGGTGGCAATAGATTGAGAGCATTTGCACAATTGTTCTACGATATAACTGAAATGTCTAGAATTACTTCTGATTTTGCACTTAACATTACTTCTCAAGACTCAACTGACGAGCAGTTGACTTATGTGCCGTTGGTCGAATTTGCAACAAATTACCACTATAATTTCACTAAGGAATTTGGCACAGTTATTGGTGTTAGTTATGTAGGTAGCCGCTATGCTGATTTGGCAAACACTTTAGAGTTAGACGGTTACTTCAACATCAATGTAAAAGCTGAATATTATTTCTCTGATAATTTGGGAGCTTTTGTTAATTTTGAGAATATACTAAACCAAGATATTTATATTTGGAATGGTTATAGGCAAAGAGGAATTTTCGCACAATTGGGAGTGCTCTACACTTTTTAATACTGGTATATGACTGATTTACACGACGATAGGAAAAAAGAAGAAGAAGAATTTGGTGGGTTCGAACCTGGTAAAGATGAGGATGATGAATCATTTTTGTTAGGTGAAGATGGCGAATACCCAGCCAAGTTGCCTGATAACTTCAGTGATGAAGAGCCAATTGGTGCGTCCGATTTGAAAAATATAGAGGTTACTGATCTGGCAAACGATGAAGCAGAAGAAGATGTTGAGTCAGAAGAACCTGAGCTACCAGTAGAAGAGGAAGTAGAAGAAGTTACTGCTGAAGAGATTCAAGAAGAACCAGAAATTGTAGATTCGGAAGAACCATCTGAGAATTTGGAAGAAGTAGGTGACGAGGAAGAAGATGAGATTGAAGAAGAATTAGATGATGATTTCAAAAAACAGCTTCAACAGAGTATTGATGCCAGCAAGGCACGAAGAGAGGCAAACGCTGCTGATGATGACGGAATAGAGCCAAGCGGTGAACTTGCTATGCCTATTGGTGACGATGCTGACACTATAGTTAATCTTAGTGATATTGACGCAGACAAGCCCTCGAACTACGACCCCGAAGCTAATGAGAATTTACAAGAAGAAGTACCTGCAACTAAGAAAGAGCAAGAAGTAGTAGAGCCAAAAGAAACAGAAGAAAAGAAAAAGAAGAAAACTCCAGTTTGGTTGCTGATGCTGTATAGCTCGGCGGCTACATTCTTGTTGACACTTGGTGTTGGTTTTCTTTTCTGGTGGTTAATGACTGATAGTTCAGAACACACGGAAGGGGAAGACACGCAAAAGACTGAGCAAGTGGCACAGAATGATGATAATCATAATGGAGAACAACACGGTGCTGGGGATGAAGCAGAACTAAACGAAACTGCTCTTGGCGATAGCTTAGGCGAAGAGGAAGACAATTGGTTAGACTCTATGGATGCCAACATGGACATAGCTGCAAAAGACACAATGCTTCAATTTAAAGAAGACAAAGAGATGTTTGCAGAGTTAGAAGATGAGATTGATAACAATGTTAAAAAAGAAGAGCCGAAGAAAAAAACAGAACCTAAGTCAAACAATAAAAAGAAAATAACGTCTGATAAGAAAAAGAAAGATTTGGCTACAAATAATACGAATGTAAAAAAGAATAAGCCAAAGACAAGAACCAAAACTAAAGTAGATGAATCTCAGTTTTCGATGCCGCAGCCAAAAGGCCCGGCACCTGAAACTGGTATATTTACTGTACAGATTTACTCTTCACCTTCAAAAATAGACGCAGAAAGTTGGCTCGGTCAACTGAAAGCAAAGGAATTACCTTATGCAATGTTAGTTGAAAAAGAGATAAGAGGAAAGACTTGGTACAGAGTAAGATACGGTAAATTTGAAACAAAGGGTGCAGCCAGAGCGTCTGCCTTGGAGTTAGGTTATTCTCAATCGTGGATAGATAGAGTAGAATGATAAGAGAAGCAAAAATAGATCAAGGTCTTCAGATACGAATACCGTGGGATTCCAACACCGCTAAGGGGTTCGGGATTGCTGTGACTATTATGCTTGGATTTTGGCTGCTTTCACCACTAATAGAATTAGATAAAGCACAACCGAGGGAGTTAACTAAGTCAATACCTATTGAATTACTAAACTTTGGTTCGGGTGATGGCACTGGTCTAAAAAGCGGAAACCTTACGAAAGAGGGTAAATCGGTTAAAGGCAACAGAGCTGAGATAAATATAGAAGATGCACAAGTTGCTTCTAATACCAAAGGAAAAGCTTCGGATGTAGATTTGTCTGAAACTCGGAACATTGTTGCCGCTCGTGACATATCGAGTGAAGACAGAAACAATACACAGTTAGACGGTTCGGACAAAAAAAGCGTTGGCAAATCGGACGGCTCTGACATAGCAGGCACTGGACTTCGTGACCGTGGTACTGGCAGAGGAGCTGGCGATGGTTTTGGCGATATAGATTGGGGTGGCGGTGGAAATCGTGTACTTCTTTCTAAAAAGCTACCTCGCTTCCCAAAAAGTGTGAAATCAAATGCAAGAATTGAACTAAGGTTCAAAGTGCTATCCGACGGAAGCGTTAGCCAAGTTATTCCACTGCAAAAAGCTGACCCAGCTTTGGAACAAGCAGCTATTAATGCTATTAAGCAATGGCGATTTAACCCCCTACAAGACGAAAAAGAAATGTGGGGAACTATTCCATTAACTTTTATTCTTAGGTAGATGGAAGAAATATTCCAATTCGTAGCGGCATTGCCCTCACTAATTCAACTAATCTTAGCCCTTTTGGTACTGCTATTATTCGTGTCTATTTTCAAAAAACTATTGAAGTTTTCTATCGTAGTATTGATAATAATAGCAATCGTGCTCTATATTTCTGAAGTGTTTGCCTTGTAACTCATTAGAGCTTTGATTAATTTTGGAACTATTGAAATTAAAAATAACGAGAAATTATGTCTTTTAAAATTGGTGTAGTCGGTACTGGCTACGTAGGATTAGTATCAGGTACTAGCTTTGCAGCTGCTGGCAACGATGTCCTTTGTATAGATATAGATGAAAAGAAAGTGGAAATGATGAGAAGCGGTAAATCTCCTATCTATGAACCGGGATTGGACCACTTACTTGCAAGAAATATAAAAGAAGGTAGATTGAAATTTTCTACTGATTTGGAAAAAGCCGTAAAAAGTAGCCAGATTATATTCCTTTGTCTCCCAACTCCTCCAGGAGAAGGCGGCGAGGCAGATTTGCAATATGTTCTTAAAGTTGCGAATGATATAGCAGATATAATCAACGATAATAACTTAGAAGACGAAAAGATAGTAGTGAACAAAAGTACTGTACCAGTTGGTACTGCTGCTGCTGTTACTGCAATTTTTGAATCGAAATTAGACAATAATACTGTTAGCGTAGTTTCTAACCCCGAATTCCTTCGTGAGGGTTTCGCTGTGGAAGACGCTATGAAGCCAGAAAGGGTAGTTATCGGTACGTCATCGGAAGAAGCTGGCGAGATAATGAATGATCTATATCAGCCGTTCGTTCGTAGTGGTAACCCAATATTTATTATGGATGAGAAGAGTGCAGAAGTAACAAAATACGCTGCAAACTCATTCTTAGCGACTAAGATTTCATTTATGAATGACCTGTCTGCTTATTGCGAAAAAGTAGGTGCAGACATAGAACAAATCCGTTATGGTATTGGTTCTGATAGCCGTATTGGTAAGCGATTCCTTTTTGCTGGTGTTGGCTATGGTGGCTCTTGTTTCCCCAAAGATGTACAGGCATTAGAATACTCTGCTGATAAGGTTGGCTCTCCACTAGAGATAGTAAAAGCGACGAGAAGAATAAACAAAATTCAGATTATGAGATTTGTAGATAAAATAAAATCTAGATTTGATAATTTATCAGAATTGAAATTGGCTATTTGGGGACTTGCATTCAAACCGAACACTGATGATGTAAGGGAAGCTCCTGCTTTTGTAGTAATAGAAGAATTGCTGAAAGAGGGCGTGACTATAACTGCTTATGACCAAGAAGCTATTGAGAATACCAAAGCTCACTTCGGCGATAAAATTAGCTATGCTGAAGATATGTATTCGTGTGCAAAAGGCAATGACGCATTGGTTATAGTAACAGAGTGGAATTCGTTCCGCAACCCTAATTTTGACAAGCTAAAAGGTTTGCTGAATAAGAATATAATATTTGACGGAAGAAACTTATTCCAACCGAGCGATATGGATGAGCTGGGCTATGAGTACTATCCAGTTGGTCGTGGCTTTCAAAAGAAGTACGATTAATTAATTAGAAATAATTAGAAATTAAGAAAGCAACTCATAATTTGAGTTGCTTTTTTTTATTGGACTAATTAGGCCGATCAATACCCCAGAGACTTGAGCATATTTGGTTTGTTACGCCAATCGTCACGTACTTTTACGAATAGCTCTAAGAATACTTTTGCTTGCAAGTGAGCTTCTATGTCTTTGCGAGCCATTGCCCCAACTCTTTTTAGCATAGCACCGCCTTTGCCTATCATTATCCCTTTTTGCCCTTGTCTTTCGACTAATATGTCGGCGGAGATAAACCACTTGCCTTTGTCTCGTTCTTTGAACTGAGTGATTGTTACTTCTGTTGAGTAAGGTATTTCTTCTTTCAACTGCTCAAATATCTTTTCTCTGATTAACTCACTAACGAAAAATCTTTCGTTGAGTGTGCTGAGGATATCGTCTGGGTAATAGAATTCCGATTCGGGGAGGAATTTCTTAAAAATATCGAGTAATGCATCTGTGTTAGCTGACTTCAGAGCAGAGAGTGGCACTATCTCGTCAAAAACTTCAAGTTTTGAGAACTTTTCAATAGCTGGTAATACATTTTTTATATTATTTGTAGTGTCAACTTTGTTTAATATCAATACTTTCTTGCAATTGTATTTCTCAAGGAATGGGAAATTTTTGTCGAGCATATCGACATTGTCTTGGTCTTTTTCCCAATCCCAGATTACGCTGATTATGTCCGCCGCTTCTAACGACTCGTCCAAAAATCGCATCATAGAGCGCTGCATTTCGTAGCGAGGACGTAGAATACCCGGTGTATCTAAAAAAATAATCTGCGAGTCTTCTTGTGTCAGAATCGCAGATACGTTTTTTCTAGTTGTCTGTGGTTTTGGTGTTACTATCGACAGTTTTTCACCCATTAGGGAGTTCATCAGTGTCGATTTGCCTGAATTGGGCATACCGATAATTGCTACAAAACCAGCTTTTTGAGTTTCGTTACTCATTTGACTCGCCGTGAGGGAAATACTTAAATATAGCCATTGGTATAATAACACAGTAGCCAATTACTAAAAGCAATGGTGCTACAGTAATTGCCAATGGGTTGTTCCACTCGCCATCCACAGCTGCGTATTCGCCACCCAAACCAGTTGACATCAGCAAATAGCCAATGATAATAGTTAGTATGCCTGCACCTGCAATGATATAATTCTTTTTAGTGAATGGGAATTCCCACTTCACACTGTTTTGCTTTGCTTGTCTTTTCTTTGCCATAATTGTTCTTTGTTTTAGTTTTCAGTTACAAAGTTAATAAATATAATTCAATTACGATGTCTAAGTGGCTTTTGTTATAATTAATTGCTGTTTTTCTTCCATTTTACGTCATAATAGCCGGGTCTTTCTTTTACTACTTGCTCCAAGAACTTTTGTTCATAGCCAACACCTTCGGGGGCGCGGCCTTCGCTTTTGGTAACGTCGTTCACGTAGCGGTCATTGTATTTCACTACTAAGTATTCCCAAAGAGATTTCCACTCGTTGTGTACTCTTTCAGCGTTAGAAATGCTATAATCGGATAGGAAATTGGCAGCTAAATCTGGGTCAGTTTTATAAAGCCCTTGAGCTGCTTTTTCTAATTGTGGTTGGTATGACAGAAACTTGTTTTCGTAATCTTGTTGCACTTCTTTAATATCTTTTGATATATAGCTATACATAGTGTAAGCTTTGTTTGCTACTAAGTTGAATACCCAAAACATTGAATCCCACGAGAAATCTTTGATACTACCTACAGTGTAGGGATTTGGGGATGATTGCAATGAACTGTATAGAGGCACATAACAGCTTGTAGCTGCGTCATCAACTCCGTACCAAAGTACGCCACCAATTTCGTCAGGTAAGTGGCTTCTCATTTGTGCTACATAAGACCAAGCTGTTTGTTGAGTAGATATTGGTCTTTCCCATCCGAATTTTTGAGTAGTGTCGCTGTCTAATTTCCAAGATAGATTTTTCCATCTGTAAGGGCAACCATAAGGCCCAGCGGCTAATCCTTTTGTCATGTCATAATCCGTGCCTTCAAAGTGATCACGCATCCAAGTTTGCAGGTCTTTCACTTCAATTTTCTTGTCTGGCTTGATAAATAGGGGATATGGCTCAGCTCCTTCTACAGCTCTCCAGTAATCTTCTGATAAATCCTGGCTGGGTGCTGCCAAATCGTAAAATCTCCAAACTCTACCTTCGCAGTATAGCACTCCGCCTGGGTCAAGAGGGTTGTAAGTGTCAGCAAAGCTAAACTCGCCATTGTGCTCTTTTGCAATTCCTTCTGATTTTGCAAAACTAATAACGTCATCAGAGTAAAGGCAGTTTTCTGGGTCATTTTTTATAATTTTTCTAATTCTTGATTGGTTAGCGTGTGCAGCAATGTATCCATCTGGTATTTTGCGTGCTACCCATACTATTCCTTTGTTGCCAACGCCTTTTGGGTGCATATCCATTATCCAAACTTCATTTGGGTCAGCTATAGAGAATGATTCGCCCGTGCTGTAGTAACCGTATTCTGATGTTAGTTCATCTATTACTCTAATAGCTTCTCTGGCTGTTTTTGCTCTTTGCAGCGTAATTCTCATCAGTGAGCCATAGTCTATGATGCCAGTTGTATCTCTGTAGTCTGTAAGGCCTGAAAATGTAGTTTCGCCAATTGTTAGTTGGTGCTGATTCATATTGCCAACTACTCTATAAGTGTGTTTGGCTTGCTTAATGTCTCCAAGGTACTTACCAGTGTCCCAATCGTGGACTTCTAACATAGCGTCGTCTGGGTGGGTTGTTTCTGGTAAATAGAACAATCGCTCCATAAATCCACCAGCGTCTGCTGCATAAGTAATCATTGTCGAGCCATCAGCTGTTGCCCCTTTGCTTACTAATAAGTTAGTACAAGCGTGGGAAGAAGTATATCCGATTAGTGCTATAAGTATAGCTAAAGTTATATTTTTCATGTCTTGTTATTTTTGGGTTTATTTTAGTCAAAAAAAAAGCGATCATAATCGGAATTATAATCGCCTTTAAGTTATCAAAAAAACTGATTATCTACTAATTATAATTTTTCCAACTTGGTACTTGTCGCCAACCTGAAGGTTGAACAAGTATGAGCCAGAAGCCACACCGCTTAAGTTAAGAGGTATTGTATTAGTGTTAGTATTAGTTTCTATGTTTCTTATTTCCATTACTACATTACCTAATTGATCAACTATAGTCAAGTTCGCAGTGGCTAGTTTGTCTAAATTGAATCTTAGTTCAGCTCTGTCGTCAATTGGATTAGGGACTACTACTGTACCAAAGTCAGAGCTATTACCGACAGCTACAGAAGTTTGCGGGTCAGTAGTGAACGAGAAAGCGTCAGACCAAGGTCCGAATCCTGCTTCGTTCCAACCACGAACTTTCCAGAAGTAAGTAGTGCTAAAGTCCAATAGATTGTCGAAGAATCTTTCTTCATCATATACTTTTTCAAAGTAGAAAGTGGTATCACTGAAATCATCAGTTGTACTAATTAGCAGCTCATAGCCAGATTCGCTAGATAAACCGACATCAGTATTTGGGACAAAAGTCCATTCCAAAGTTGCTTTAAAGTAATCAACGCCAGTAGCTCCATCTTCAGGGCTAACAGCTGTTGCTTTTTCAGTAGGAATAGCGGCGATAGTTCTAAATTTATTAGGAGCCGAAAAGTCAGAAGTTGTAGTTGGGTTAACAGCAGCAACTCTGAACCAGTATTCAGTAAAGTTATCGTATTCTGTATAGTTGTATATTGTTCCTTCTATGTTTGTAATCTCTTGTATTTCACCCATGAAGTTTCTATTCGTTGCAATTTGAAGTGTGTAGCTGGTTGCATTTTCTGATGAATCCCAAATCATTGCACCTTCGGTAGGAACCATTATAGTGCCATTTTCTGGTGAAATTAACGAAGGTCTATCAGTAAAGCCTTCACCGGTAGTGAATAAAGAAACGGGTGACCACGGAGAAGTACCCCATTGGTCGTTAGTTCTTACATACCAGTAGTAAGTAGTGAATGGCTTCAAATCTTTTACTAAATAATTGATATTAGTTAATCCATTTTGTCCTTTGCTTTCGGACATATCTGGATTTTCAGAAATTCTGAAATCATAAGTTTTAGCAGTGTTAACCAATGACCACTCTAAAAATGCGTCAGTTTTGATATTATCAGCTTGATCTGTAGGACTTAATAAATTTGGGTATCCTTGTATTGTTGTGAAATTGAAAACCACTGACCAATCACTATAACAACCGTTATAGAATGTTTTGATTCTGTAATAATACATTGTGTTATAATTGTCAAGAACTATGTTAAGCTTAGTATCATTTAGGTTATTTGAGTCAACCTCTAAATTAGTGAAATTCGAGTCAGTTGCAACTTGAAGATGAAAGTGAACAGCAGCTCCATCAGGGTTCCATTCAAAAGTAAGACCACGAGGAATTTCAACTTGATTTATATCCGGATAAAAAGGAAGTGGAGATTCGCCAGTAGTTATAAAACTACCGATTTCTGACCAAAGACCTTTGTTGTCTGGTTCGTTTGCTCTAACTCTCCAATAAAGTGTAGAAGTACCGTTTTGTACATCTCCAATGACAGTGTTACCATTAACTTCAGGATTGTTGTAAAGTATATTTGCTTGTGCAAAACCTATTGTTGAAGAAACTTCAATTTCATAAGTAGTAACATTGGGTAAGCTCTCCCATTCGAATTCTGCATTTATAGTTATACATGTTTCTTCTTCTTGTGGAGAAACTAATGTCACTGCTTGTATCGCAGTTTTGAATGAAAATGCTTCAGCCCAAACTGAAGTACAGTTTTGGCCAACAGTTCTCAATCGCCAGAAGTATTCTGTATTCCTGTTAGGAGCATTGAAAACAAAAGATTCTTGTTGTAAGTTAACTTCGTCCACTAACAAATTATTGAATTCAGCGTCATCAGATACTTGTAATTCATAGTTGTTAGCTCCAGGTGTTTGTGGCCACTCTAATAAAACTTCTAGTGCTAATCCATTAGCATTATCTGCTGGTGATTGCATAGTTGGAGGGCCAACAATTGTTTGAAATTGATTGACGTTAGACCAATCAGTTCCACAAGTTACTTCAAAACCTTTCACTCTCCAATAATAATTCTGGAAGTGTGTGTCCATAGTTAAAGTTATTGAAGTTTCAGATATAGTAGTATCAATAACAACACTTGAGAAGTTGACTGATTTGGAAATTTGAAGTTTGTACTTTGTCCCATTCTCTATAGAGTTCCAACTAAATTCCTGCTCAAATGCTTGACAAGTGAGCATATCAGTAGGTGATAGTTGAACAGGTGCTGGCTTGGTAGTAGTAAATGTAAACGATTCCGACCACTCGTCCGGTTCGCCAATAACTTGTACACCAACTTTCCAATAATATGTCTTACTATCCGCTGGCAAATTGAATGCAAAGGTTGTACTCGGATATTCTAAATCTTTTTCTAAAGTGTCAGAAAAATCAACTGATTCTGAAATTATATACATATAGTTTGATGCATTAGGGACTGTAGTCCATTCGAAAACAGCATCTTTGCTAACACAGTCATCACCATTTTGTGGCAATAGTTGTGTAGGTGGTGCAGAAAACAACGCAGTTTGTGTTAGCGTCAATATTCCCACAATTAGTATATACTTGCTAAGGAAGTATAATTTATTCATGTTAACTCCATTAATATTAATTATTATTTTGTTTCATTATAGAAGTAACCAATTAACACTAAAATGGTTACTATTTCAGGCGAGTTTTTGATAATTCTAAATCAAATTGAGTAGTGATTTTCGTGTTTTGAACATCGCCAATTTTTAATTTAGGAAAAATATTTGAGTATTCTAATATTGAAGAATCATCTGTTCCTTTGAATTGATTTTTCTTTGCGTAATTATAACTGCTTACAAATATATCTTTGTCAAATATTTGGGGCGTTTGTACAGAAGCCAGTATTTCTCTATCTATTGTCTCTTCCACAAAGGTCTCAGTTTGCT
The DNA here is from genome assembly GCA_034670025.1 of Chlorobiota bacterium. Taxonomy (GTDB): domain Bacteria; phylum Bacteroidota; class Ignavibacteria; order Kapaibacteriales; family UBA2268; genus PGYR01. The sequence goes on along the minus strand of JAXMOE010000003.1, from coordinate 245,306 downwards.
CTATATCTATTTTTTTTATAGTATCTGTTGGAGACGTGTAAGGTATTACTGCTTTGTAATTAGGTACTTCTTCCATTAGTGATATTACTAACTCAGGTTTAACATAGGGACGTACGGCATCGTGGACAATGACATAGTCGATTGAATCATCAATAAACTCAATTGAGTTATAGACTGAGCCAAATCTTGTTTCGCCATGTGGGGCTAGTGTTAATCTGTTTGCAAATGATTCAGGGATAGAATCACGAATTTCTGTTTCAAAGGATTTGTCTGATGGTATTATCAATTGAGTAATTTCAGAAATTCCCTCAAATTGTGCTAAAGTCCAATAAAGTATAGTTTTTCCGTTGACTACGTTGTATTGTTTTGGTAGGTCTGAGCCTACTCGGTTGCCTACTCCACCCGATGGTATTATTAAAGCGTATTTACTCATTTTCTGTATTCATATTTTTCATTAAATAAATATGGTCTTTCTAATCTAAAATTACCAAAACCATTTCTGTCTGCAAATAAGAATGTCCTGTTGCTCCCGTAGGACCAGACCCTGTATTCTATGTTGTTTCCAAACGATGATTGTTTTTCAACTGACATTGGAGGTCCCATAACAACAAACACCATACCCATATCCGTCAACCAACCATCAGAATAAGATTTGAATTGCTCATTGGCATACTTTATTCTTTGGTAATATTCATTCATTGCTTCGTTGAAAGATGTGTTAGGAGTTGGGTCTAATTCCTTCCAAAACATTCTGAATTTTTCTTTTTTCTCTTCTTTGTCCTTTATACTTTCTAATTTATCTATAGTTTCATCATTTGCAACATATCTAAGCATCTTTATAGCATTTTCTATATTGTCGGTAGCAAATGAATAAAGGTCTTGTCTGTGCTTTATAGATCTTTGTGTTATTGCTATAGTCTCTAAATCACCACCATTTTGCTTGTATGCTACAACCTGCAAAGTGTACTCTCCACTCAAATTGAGCTTGTCCAAATTAACTATAAGAAATTGTTGTGATACACCTATTTTAGTATCTACAGCTTTAGTATCTCCTTCGGCTATTGTTTCTTCACCTTTGAGTAACTTGTATTGTAATAAGACATTTCGTGATTCATATTTATTGTAAATCTCAAAAAATGCAAAAAAGTTGTCATCAAGATTTCCAATGTTGTCTGAGATATAGGGGGTTATGTTGTACCGGCTATCTACTTCTTCTATTTGTGAAACAAGTAAGATACCACTTAACGAGAAATCAAATTTATCAAATTCAATTACTGTTACTTCTCTGTTGCGTAAGTATTTCTTGTTACTCAACTCATCAGTTAATTTTGCTTCTACGTTATAGTTGCCAGAGCTAACAGGAAATCGAAAAAAGTATTTGTTGAACTCGCCGTTAATTCCTTGTGATTCTTCGTAGGTGTAACTTTGAACCGTCCGTTCTATTCTTTGCTTATCTATTACTTTTTTGTTCTCATCGGTGAGTTCAATTAGTATGTCAATATTAGCTATGAATCGGTCTCCCAACTTCTCGAAGCTGAGGGACTCGTTAGGTACCACTATATAGACATCTATTCTACCGTCAGTGGAGTCTTTGCTATCAAAGACTACTGCATCTAGAAAGAAATTGTCATTACTATAACTACTATTGCCTGTAACTATGAATATAGCTAATGCAAGTAATATTAATTTTGGTAAGTGTTGCATTAAATATTTGTTTAGTTTTATGAAGTAAACTATAATTCGTAGTCATAAGTTACAAAAAAATAGATAATGTACTAATAACAACTACTGATATACTGCTTTATTTTCTTTGAAACTGAGCTGAAATCACCATTAATAATGAATTTATTACCTAAGTCTGGTTCTCTGCTCAACCATTTCTGAACAGTCTTTTTTTCAGCTGGAGTTGTACTCTCTCTTGGGTTCCCATTGGTGTAAACATCATCTAAAATACTGTCGATAATGTTGGTGTTTGCCTTTGTGCCAAAATCTATATGGTCAATAAGTATGCCGTCCCTTATTAAGTAAATACTTACTGTTTTACCCATTCTGTTGTCTGGGTCTATATATACCATATCAATTCCTTGCTCAAGATTTGCAGGAGCAAACAAATCCATTTGATTTGGTTCTGATTCCGTATCCCCGTTGAATTGGTCTAATAACAATAATGCGTGTAACTCTGTGGGTGTGTCTATAAATTCAAAGTCAACTACTTCTTCCATCTTTTTTTGCATTATTGGCGAAGTAAGGAAATTTGGGTCGAACAATGTAGTAAGCTTTCGTTTCAGGTTAGTTGCAATGTCTTGATGAATTACCTCTCCCTCAGAATTGTAGAGCTTATAGACACCAATACACATTGGCACGTTCTCTATTCGCCTGACTAAGTCATCTTTTAGTGGATTAGCTAACTTCAATCGCTTTCTTGATTTTTTTGCAAAATCGAACAACTGAGATAAATTTGTAATATCATGTTCTGTTTCTAATGTTCTTAACATTATGACTAATGCCTTAGCAGTAGCAAACGCATCGCCGAGTGCTCGGTGCCTCATGAATATAGGTATTCCGTAGTATTCGGAAAGTGATGTTAAGTTAACTTTCTGTGTTTTGGGTAATATCTTTCTGGCTAACTTAACTGTGCAGAGGACTTCGTGGTAGTCAGTAGCTCCGAATATTCTTTCGACCGAATGTTTTATAAAATAATGATCAAAGTTAGCATTGTGTGCAACGAAGACTGTGTTGTTTTGGTCAATGAATTGCCGATATTCTTCTAATACGTCTCTTTCTTCTGGTGCATTGCGAACCAATTCATTAGTTATACCTGTCATATTCTGAATAAATTCGGGAATATGCTTACGGGGGTTTACTAATGATTGGAATATATCAATTATCTCACCATCTCTGACTTGTACTGCTGCTATGTCTGTTATTCTATCATCTTTACTGTGTGAGCCAGTTGTTTCTATATCAACAACAATAAAGTTTACGTCTTTTATTTGAGTCATGAAGTTTTAAAAAGTGATAATTATCATTTGAGCAAAAATATAAAAATTAGATTTATTAATAAAAAGTAATCAAAACTTCCACAGAGCGTTGTAAGTTTGAACTAACAGTGTGGAATATTTCTGACACTTTTTACAGTGATTTTTCTAATGTGCAAATATAAAAACTGTCCATATCAGCTTTATGGGTGTAAGTCTGTATTCCATGCGTTTTATTAGTAAACTTTGTAGTGTCAATTCCTGTTTGATTTAAAACATCTGTTGTGCTAATTACCTTAAATTCGGGATGTAAGCTAAGAAATTCAGTTATGGTGTCGTCGTTTTCCTTATCGAATAGACTACACGTAGAATAAAGTAAAAATCCGCCTGATTTCAATTTGTTGGCTACATTGCCCAATATTTCTAATTGCAATCTGTGGTATCTCTTTATGTCTTCTTCTGCTATTCTAACTCTTATGTCCGGTGCTCTACGGACTGTGCCAGAGCCAGTACAAGGAGCATCGACTAATACCTTGTCGTAAGTTGAATTACTTGAGTTTACTTCGTCTATTTCTTTTACTGAGATAGATTTGAGGCCCAATCTAGCAACTCTACGTTTGGTCTCATTTAATCTGTTGCTACTAATGTCCGTTGCCGTAATTTTAGATTTATCATTAGCTAATTGAGCTATATGCAGGGATTTGCCGCCTCCACCAGCACAAAAGTCCAGTATAGTTTCTCCACTACTTGGGTTCAGTGCTGTTGCTATTAGCTGACTGCCTTCGTCTTGTATCTCAAAGTTACCTTCTCGGTAGCTCTTAGTGCTGTCTAAGTTTGCATTGTCTCGTAGCTTTATACAATCTGGTAAAATATTAGTGTAATAGTCTATACCCAATGTATCTAATTCATTTATTACTATGCCTTTATGCCTTATTACCCTTATGTCAGTTGTTGCTGCCTTGTTGAGTGAATCGCTGAGCGGTTCCAATTCGTCGAAAGCAATATTAATATTTTCAATAAAAGTAGTTGGGAAGAAATTTGTGGGGGAAAGTGAGTCAAATTCTTCGATAATGTTGTCCGATATATTATAAGAATTTGTAATAAATTCGGTAATGTCTATATTTTTTATTAACTTATTCAATGCTGTACTCACTTCAGTATCAAAATTGTAAGCTAATAATAATAGTGTTTCGGCGTTAAGCTCCTTGGCAAAAGGGTAGTGCCTGAAGTAAAAATAGAATGCACCAGTAATGCACTTTCTGTCTTTGCTGCCAAGGTATTTTTTCTTTAGAAAAAAGCTTTTTCTAACTCTTGCAGCAGTCGAATCGGAGTTATTATAATCTTTTATAATTTCAGTTATGTGGTCAGTTAGAAATGTATATTTCTTTTTAGCGAATTCTATGCTCATGTTTTTGTAGTCCCTTTGGCTCTGCAATAAAAAAACTATTTGTGAAGCTTTAATATTGAGAATATGTTAATAATTATATGGCAATTTACACAAATTGAGTCAATTGACTCATTAAAGTATAGATGAAGTGAAAGAAATAAAAGTAAAACAATTATGAAATAGTTTTGAATATTAGTGCGAAAGTTTATAATTTTGTTTGATAGACTATTTGAAAAGAAAGAATAGTTTTATCAATAGACATTAGTGTATCTTTGGCACAGATATTGCTTTGTGTTTAGACGGGCATGTTCCCGACATTAGAAAATTGAATTTAAAAATTGAAACAAATAACTTTAATAATTAAATAAGGAGTCTTCATAATGAAGAAAAATATGAAACTACTTTTGCTATCTATCTTTATCTTGCCAGTCGCTATTATAGCTACTCAGGCACAAGATATTGAGTTGCAAAAGCACGTTATCGGTTCTGGTGGCTCTGTGGATCAAACCATAGAAGGAAGTAACATTACTCTAAGTGGTACTGTTGCACAAACCGCTGTAGAAACTAAAGAGTTGTCTGGTACTGCTGGACCTGGTCTAACTATCCACGAAGGATTTTGGACACCAGAGTTAACACAAGTTAGTGTTGACACACCAACAGATGTAGCTAACAATGCAATTAGTAACTACCCTAACCCTTTGAAAGAGTCAACTACTTTCAGATATACATTAGAGCAACCTTCTAGAGTAACTCTTAGAGTATATGATATGAATGGTTCTTTGGTAAATACTGTAATGAGCAACGAATTTGCTACAGCAAACAATGAAAACACTGTACCTTTTGAAGCGAAAGATCAATATGGTACTCCATTAGCATCAGGCTCATACTTATATGAGTTAGCTATTGAGCCAGAAACTGGCGGAAGAAGCTACAGCTTGAGAAATGTAATGGTAATCGTAAAATAAGATAACACAATATGAAATTAAGTTTTTTAAATAAATTATTATTAATTAATAGGAGCTATACAATGAAGAAACTCGTTCTTCTTGTAATTTTGGCGTTTAGTTTAGTCTTGTCACCTTTGACATCTATGGCTACCACTCCAAAATTAATCAACTACCAAGGTAAGTTGAAAAATCTACCAGCTCAGTCTGGTCCATTCTTAGTTGTATTCGAAATTTTCGAAGATGCAGCTGGCGGAACTGCTCTATGGATAGAGCAAAAAAATGTAACTCCATCAACTGATGGAACTTTTTCTACATACTTGGGTGAAACTAACCCTATCGACTTAAAGTTCGATAAGCAGTATTATGTTCAAATAACTGTTGGTAACAACCAACCGTTTCCTAGAACAAAATTAACTTCTGCTCCTTCTGCGTTCTACGCTGCTGATGCTGATACAGCAACTTATGCGTTTGAATCAGGTTTAGCTATGGACGTTGCTCCAGAAGCAATTGGTTTAGATAACCTTGCTCCAGAAGTTTTAACTGCTGGTGGTGATTTGATGGGTATGTATCCTAACCCACAAATTAGACCTGACGCTATTTTGGACAACATTCCTGATGGTTCTATAACTACAGAAATGCTTTCTCCAAATATCTCAACTTCTCCATCTGGCCCTGCTGGTGGTGATATGACTGGTACTTATCCAGATCCACTTATCGCAGTTGGTGCAGTGAAAACTGACCGTATTGCTGATGGTGCTGTAACGAATGAAAAAATTGCTGACATGACTATCATGGATGCTAAAATCATCAATTTGGATGCTGCAAAGTTATTTAACTTAGCTGCTCTAACTGGTATGGTTGCTGTAGCTACTGATGCTACTATCGATGGTGATGGTACTAACGCTATGCCTTTAGGTTTAGCTGACGACGCTGTTACTTCTGCAAAAATCTTAGATGGTGAAGTAATGACTGCTGACCTTATGGATGATGCAGTAACTAACGAAAAATTAGCTGACGACGCTGTTATGTCTGCAAATATCGTTGACGGTCAAGTAATGAACGCTGATCTTGCTGTAGATGCAGTAATGTCTGTTAACATTATGGACGGTCAAGTAATGACTGCTGACTTAATGGATGACGCAGTAACTAATGCTAAATTAGCTGACGACGCGGTTATGGTTGAAAACATTGCTGTAAATAATGTTGTAGGTCCTGTAGATGGCGATTTCCTTTCTTGGGATGCTGTTGACGGTGCAATGAGATGGGCTGGCCCAACTGTATTCACTACAGCTCCTATAACTGGTGATGGTACTTCTGCTGACCCTGTAACTTTAGACCCACAGTTTGGTGGTATCAATGATTTACTAATCAGAGATGCTGCAGGATGGACTGCTGGTCTTATCGATTCTGATAATATTGCAGAAAATGCAATTACTCCATTCCAATTAGCTGACGATGCTGTAATGACTAATCACATTATGGACGGTCAAGTAATGACTGCTGACTTAATGGATGGCGCGGTTAACTCTGCAAAAATCTTAGACGAAAGCATCATGACTATCGACTTAATGGATGCATCTGTAACAGGTGTTAAAATTGCTGACGATGCTATTATGACTAATCACATTGTTGACGGTCAAGTAATGACTGCTGACTTAATGGACTTAGGCGTAACTACTATTAAAGTTGCTAATATGGCTATTACTACTGATAAGTTAGCTGATAATTCAGTTACAACTATCAAAATTGCTGATGGCGAAGTAATGACTGCTGATATTGCTGACGTTAATGTTACTGAAGCTAAATTAGCTGACAATGCTGTATCTACTAGAACAATTGAAACAAATGCTGTAACTGAGCCAAAAATGGCTGATAATTCAGTATCTACAAGAACTATACAAGACGTTGCAGTTACTACTGCTAAGATAGCTGACGATGCTGTTACAACTGCTAAGTTGTTTAACGGTGCTGTTACTAACTTGAAAATTGCTGACTTAGCTGTAACTAACGAGAAAGTAAGTTCTCAAGGTCAACCTCAAGGTAAGATCATGAAAGCTGACGGTTTTGGTGGTGTTTCTTGGGAAGATGACGAAGGTATTATCCTTCCTTGGATTGGTTCTTATGATGGTCCTGGTGATGCATTTACTCTAACTCACACTGGTATTTCTGGTGATGGTTCTGCTGCTGTATTTAATTCAGCTGCTGCCGCTAATGATTCTGCTGCTGTAGAAATCATTAAAGATGTTGCTGATGGTACTGGTTCTGCACTTCAAGTTCACGGTATTGGTGTACAAGGTCAAAACTACATTGCTACTTTCACTAACGAAAACTTGAATGAAGGTAGAACTGTATTAATGGAAAATGACGCTCCAACGCAATTACCATTAATCGATCCTATGACTCCACTTGATCCTGCTGATGACTATGTAGCTCCAGATCCAACTGGTACTGATGTAGAAGATGCGACTCTAGTATTGAGAAATAATGACGGTGCTGCTTCTGGACAGAAATTAGCTTTGAAAACTTATGGTTCTATCCAAGCTAACTCTGCTATCCAAGGTACTGACCTAATTGCTCACGATGGTGAAGTGATTATCAATAATGGTACTATCAACGGTGGTGCATTATTTATAAATGAAAACTCTATGGAAAAAATTAGTGACCCACTTGCGGTAACTGAAGACTTCCAAATGTTTAATACTGGTGGTGACTTTGATTTAAACTTAGACGGTCACTTAGATGTAAGAAATCAAGCATGGATTGGTGATGGTGTTGATGAAAATCAAACTACTGTTAGAGGTGCTTTAACTGCTGTTACTATTGACTTGTCTAACCCTGGTGTTCCTAACGTTTCACCTGCTGGTCCTGGTACTGCAACAACTGTTCCTACTGCTAATGCAGACTTATTAGTAAACGGTGATGCTGAGCTAACTGGTTCATTGAACTTAGGTGGTAGTGCTGATACGTATAACTCAGTAAATGATATTTATATCTCTACTGACTTAACTACGTTGACTCCGGCGCTTCCAGCTCCTCCAACAACTGTAATTTTTGAGTCTAACGATGCACAATTAATCTCTGCAAGAGCAGTTGAAGATGCATTGTTAAGCCATGACTTACAAGTTGCTTATAACAACGGAAACTCTATCACTTCGACTGATGGTCAAGGTGATATCGACTTTAACTTAGAAGAAGCTACTGACTTCACTATCACAGGTGCTAATGTTGGAAACGACGTTATTATCGATGGTGCTGGATACTTAGACGCTCAAGTAAACATCATTAACACTTCTGCTGGTAATGCAGTAATCGTTGAAGACGATTTAGAGCCTGATGCTGATGATACTTATAACTTAGGTTCTGATGTAAACAGATGGTCAAATGCTTATGTAAATGGCGGTTCTGTACACGTAGGTCCTACTGGTGGATTCGCTGGTAATACAGAATTGGCTGTAGGTTACGCTGCTAACGCTGCTACATTTACTGTAGACGGTGCTGTAGTAACTACTATGGATGCACTTAATGATGTAATTACTCTAGATCCTAATGGTGATGCTGCTAATGAAGTAACTGTAGATGCTGCAAATGATCAAATATGGTTAAATGCTGATGCAGATGCTAATATAGATGTAACAGTTGATCCAACTGGTGCAGGTATCTTATTAGATGGTAATTCAAGTGGTACTCCTAACTTCCACGTTAATGGTACAGTTGCTTTAACTGATGCTGATGGTGATGGAACAAATGATGTAACAGTTGATCCAACTGGTGCAGGTATCTTATTAGATGGTAACTCAAGTGGTACTCCAAACTTCCACGTTAATGGTGCTGTTGCACTTATTGATGCAGATGGTAATGGTACTAACAACTTTACTGCTGATGGTACTACAGTTGATTTAGACCCTAACGGTGATGCAACTACTAACTTTAGTTTTGCTTCTACAGGTGCTACAATCTCTACTGGCGGTGCTGGTGATGTTGTATTATCTGATGCTGGTGTTGCTGCAAATGGTGCTACTCAAACTTTTGCATTCACTAATGGTGGTGCAGGTGATTTGGATGTATCTTTAGACGGTGCTTTAACTGGTCTTAATTCAGGACACGCATTAGGTACAATTGGTACTAATGCAAATGTATTGAATGTAGATGGAGCTATTACTCCACTTCCTTTAGCAGCTACTGACTATGAATTGACTGTAAATGGTGATGCACTTGTAACTGGTACTTTAACTGTTGGTTCTTTGGACCCAGACAGAGTAGTTGTAACAAATGCTGCTGGTAACATGGTTACTGATGACGATTATACTTACAATGAAACTACTAATGTACTTAACATACAAGGTACAATTGTAAACAATACTGGTGATGTTACTGTAAATGATAACTTAATACCAGGTACTCCTGCTACTAACACATTAGGTACTGACGCTGTAAGATGGAAAGATCTTTTTGTTGACGGTGCTTCAGTACATATTGGTACAGCTATTGGAACTGAATTGTTAGTTGGATATGCTGCAAACGCTGCTACTTTTGGCGTTGATGCTTCTACTAACTTAGAATTAGACCAAGCTAACCAACAAATTGACCTTGATCCTAATGGTGATGGTAATTTGATGGCTAGATTTGATGAACAAGCTTCTATTATTGACTTTGATGTTAATGGTGCTGCAACTGCTGAGGTTTCAATCTCTGCTGGTGGTATAACTGTTGATGGGGATAATGCTGGTGTAAGCACTAACGCATTATACTCTGAAACTGGTCTTAATAGAAACGGTGGCGCTACTGAAACTTATGCTTTTGCTAACACAGGTGGTGTATTGGATGTAGATATCTCTGGTAACATTGATGTAGCTTCGGCTAATTCTACATTTGGTGATGGTCTTAATGCAACTCAAGCTTCTATAAATGGTGTTGCTACTCCAACTACTACTAATGTAAATGGTACTATTGCTACTTCACCTGCTGCTGCTGATCATGAATTAGTTGTAACTGGTGATGCACAAATTACTGGTGCTTTAACTTTAGGTTCTGCTGGAAATGAAAATTCTGTTGATGATATTTTCACTTCATTAGACTTAACTGCTACATTCTTGTTCCCTGACCCATCAAATGATGATGAGTTAGTAACTGCAAGAGCTGTACAACAAGCATTATTAAACCATACTTTACAAGTTGCTTATAATAATGGAAATCAAATCGTTGCAACAGATGCTGAGTTAGATATAGATTTTGATTTAACTGAGAATACAGATTTTACAGTTAACTTAGCTACTGCTAACAATCAATTATTAGTTGATGGTCTTGGTATTGCAAATATTCAAACTGTAATACAAGCTTCTGACGATGATATTGTTGAAGTTGATGACAACTTATTAGTAAATGAAGACTTTGATATTAGAGGCGATATTTACAATGAAGCTGGCGTTAATGCTACTCCAGTAACTATCACTGATGATGTTACTATGACTATGCAAGATGGTGATGATAATGTAGAAATCACTGCTGCTACTACTAATGATAACTTATTCGTAGTAACTAAAACTGCTGGTAACAATAACGCCGCTGTATTAGTAAACACTAACGTGAATGGTATTAATGTACTTAATCCTGCTAATGCTGCTGCAGCTATTGGTTATAACACTACTTTAGATGGTGATAACGCTATAGCATTCAATGCTGATATGAACGGTGCTACTGGTACTGGTCTATCTGCTGATGTTGGTGGTGGTATTGGTGCTGATATAGCAGTATCTACTGGTACTGGTGTAAACGTTGTAGCTAGTAATAGTGGTGATGGTGTTGCTTCTGAAGTAACTACTGGTATTGCAGTACAAGCTGAAGCTTCTACTGGTAGAGCTATCACAGCAACTAATGATGTTAATGATGATAGTGCTCCTACAGTTACTATGTCAAACAACAATACTGGTTCTGATGCTTATGCTCTTGCTGTAACTAATGGTCACGCGAGAGTTAGTATTGATGCTAATGGTAATGTACAAAATATTGCATTAAATGGCGCTTCAATTGCTATTACATCTTCTACTATTAAGAGATGTACTACTGGTGGTGCTAACAGAAGTAATCTTGACATACCTGCTGGATCACAAGAGGGTCAAATCCTTGTTATAACTAACGAAGATGGTGGCGATATGTCTTTCACTACTGGTACTTTGGCTAATTACACAATTCCAGCTCAGCAAGCAACACAGTTTGTATTTGCTGGTGGTGTTTGGGTAGCTTTAAGTAACTAATAGCAAATATATAATCTAACTTAAGATTATAGCTTAAAATTAAATCCCATCAGGTTTTGCCTGGTGGGATTTTCTTTTTATATATGGTAAGAATAGAGTATTTTTGTAGAGTTAAATAAATATAAGTGGTGAGTAGTATGGCTATAGAGATAAAGAAAGTAACCGATGCGGCTGGTAAAAAGAAGTTTGTAAACTGCCAGTGGAACTTCTATAAAGGTGATCCAAACTGGGTAGCACCAATAAAGATGGATAGAATGAAGCTTCTCAACGAGGAGAAGAACCCATTTTTCCAACACGCAGAGATACAGCTGTTCCTCGCTTATGACGGCAAAGAGATAGTTGGAAGAATAGCAGCCATTACTAATGAGAACCACAACAAGATACACAATGACAAGGTTGGCTTCTTTGGATTCTTCGAATCCGTAGACAAGCAGGACGTAGCCAATGCCCTCCTTAATGAAGCTGAGAAATGGTTAAAGGAAAGAGGAATGACTGACATGCGTGGCCCAGTAAACCCATCGACTAATGATGAGGTTGGACTGCTCGTAGATGCTTTTGATCAACCACCAGTTGTTTTGATGACTTACAACCCACCATACTATGAGAAATTGATAAAAGGGTACGGTATGGCGAAGGAGAAAGACCTTTTGGCCTACATACTACACCATGACTCATACAAGAGCGAAAAGCTCAGCAGAATGCAGGAATTAGTCCGTAAGCGTAAAGGAATAACTATACGCCCAATCAATTTTAAGAATAAAGCACAATTCAAGAAAGATGTGCAGACAGTTAAAGATTTGTATAATGCCGCTTGGGAACCGAATTGGGGTTTCGTTAAGATGACAGATGAGGAGTTTGATTTCCTCGCTGCTGATTTGAAACAAATAGCCGAACCACGGTTAACAATAATAGCTGAGATACACGGCAAGCCAGCTGGTTTTGCTTTGTCACTACCCGATATAAACCAAGCTTTGATACACGGCAAAAGCGGTGGAATACTCAGCGCTGCGTGGAACCTGATGACTAAGAAAAAACACATAGACCTAACTAGGATAATTGTACTCGGAGTGCTACCAGAATTTCAAAGTAGTGGTGTGGACGCAGTTCTATACTATGAGATAGGGGAGACTGCATTTGAGTTGGGAATGCCCAAAGGCGAAGCATCATGGATATTGGAAGACAACGAGATGATGAAACGTGGATTAGAAACCACTATGAAGGGTCAGGTATATAAGACTTATCGTATATTCCAAAAGCCGATAGGGTAGTTATTTGTGCATTGAGCCTGTCGAAATGCGGTGCAGTAAATTAAAAAAATTAAAAAGCATCCTTACTAATTTAGCAAGGATGCTTTTTAAATTTTAGTTTATTTTACTAATCTTCTTTTACAAGCTTGAAGACTTTTGTTCTGTCGCCTTTTGTTATTTTCAATAAATACACACCGCTTGTCAGATCAGATATTCCTATCGCACTTTGACCTTGTATTATGCCACTCATAACTGGTCTTCCACTAAGCTCATATAGCTCGTAGTTGTAAACTCCCTTTGCATCATACAAATCAACATTCAAGAAATTTTGAACTGGATTCGGATAAACGCCTATTGGTATTTGCAATCTATTCACTTCCACATTTGATGGGCCTGTTATATCAACTTCGACCACTTTTGGTGTTGCACTTTCTTGGTTGCCTACATTGTCAGAAGTTACAGCGTAGAATCTATATACCGCACCACTATCAGAAGAAGTGTTAAAACTAATAGCTTTTTCAAATCCATATCCTAATGTTCTGAATGGTTTTCCATCTACTGAGACGAAATAAGCAATTTCACCTACTCCGCTACCACCTTCGTTGTCTTCCACAGCTAACTCTAAGTTTATCACTTCGTTTTGCTTGTTGTAAGCAGCAGTTATTTCAGTAGTATTCGGTGAAATTCCATCTAAAATGTTAACCCAAGTGTTAGTAGTTATCGGTGCATTCTCATCGAATACAATTGTAGCTCTGTTTTCAATTATTTCACCCGATTCAACACCAGCATTAAGCTTCACACTGAAAGAAACATATCCCTCGCCTTCTGGTGGAGTTGCGTTTGGTGGCAGTTCTATTCCTTCTACATACCAGCGGAGTATGTTCCCATCTCTTTCTACAGTCCAATCATTACTCTCCGAGTGACTAGTGCTACGAAACTCAACTGTTTCTGGGTCGAATAGATTAGACAATGTGTCTAATATCTCAATTTTGTAAGCAGGAGCAGTTGCTTCCTTTTTATTTTCAAATGATATATTATATGTAAAAGTACCAGCATCCTTCAAGTAATTATCCTCGCCATAGCCCGAAGGACCAGTCTTCTCGTTAGGGTCCCAAGATGAAACCATTCTCACATCTTGCGATGTACCACCAGCAACCTTCGATTCTTCCACTCCGTAAAGTCCAGTTTCTTTGTAAAACCAATGGAACAGTCTTTGTCTAAGTGTTGGTGCAACTTCAGAAACAGTTTCAATAGCAGAGCCAACTTTGTAAACCAATGATGTAGCCGGATTGGAATCAGAAGCTTTTTCTACTCCTTTCTTGAGTACAGTTCGCAAAGCAGTAACACCACGACCATAAGTTTTTTTCTCGTGCCTCGTTTGTTGGACAGTTAAGTTAAGACCACGAGCGTATTCTGCTCTCTCTTTATCACTTAATGTGAATTTACTTTTAACATAACCGATTAACGCATTTACAATCCCATCTTGTGCCTTGTCTCCTACCGCACCTACTATAATTGCTTTTGAATCCAACACCTTGCCAGATGGTTTTGATTCTACACCTTTGACAACAAAATCAAAGCTAATTGTCTCATTTGGTTCCAGTGCAGGTAAGAATAAAAGTGCTGTATCATCTTTTTTCAAACCCATAGAGTCGAATGGTACTCTTTCCACACCATTGTTTTCTGTAAATTCGAAGTACATGAATTCGATTTCATCACCAACATCAATTGGTAGTATATAGTCCTCAGTCCTTTTGTTAGTGATATTGTCAATAGTTACTGTAAAGCTATTCGGAGCTCCCAATCTTACATCTTCTCTACCAGTTAGGTTCATAACCAATGGTGATTCCACAGGGACAGTGGCGTCACCTGTACCTATCACAAAGTCACCATATTCGGTCAAAAGTGATTCTTTGCCTGACCAAGAGCCAATAGAGAAATAGTTTTCTTCTTTGTTGTGTACAGCATATTCACCAATTGAAACAACTTCCCAAGATTGTCCTTTGTCGGTAGATCTGAATACATTTATTTCGTCTTCACTTTGCCCATTTAGCTGATTTTCATCATAATATAACTTCATGGTATATTTTAAGTCTGTGTAATCATCACTTGATTCCAGTCTCCACCATCTGTTAGAAGTACCTGCCAAAGCAGGGTGAGTCTGATTATTGTAGGTAGTTACATAAACACTGTTTAACTCACCTTCCCAATCTCTTAGCTCATAGTCAATATAAGTACCAGCTTGGTCTGAGAACTTCCTATAATCCCATTTATTACTAACATTGTGTATTCGATCAAATGTTCCGTTGTTCGTTAGATTATAGCCATCTTTGTGATAAATTGCTCCCCAACCAGTTTTTGTTAATTCAAGGTGACCAGTAGTGTCTATCTCCAAATCTGCATAAATTTCTAACTTACCACCAATCTCTACTTTACTATCAATTAAGACTTTACCGCCAGGAGTCTCATCTGATTCGGACTCCATTATTTTAAGGAAATTATCTATATTCCCATATATATTTCTTGTTTTACCGTCTGTAACTAAATAAAACTCAGTGGTGCCTGTAATTGAAGAGTTGTAATAATCTCCATAGAGCATAACTCTTAGTCTCTGAGGGGGAAATGCTACCCCTACTGTCCTTATGGTGTCATAATTCATAATACCTTTGTTATGAAAGTCACCTTTGACAACTAAATATTGGAGGTCATCGAAAACACTAACTTTAGTTTTTTCAGCTATAGTGAAATCACCTTCCACGTTTATAGTCCTAATGAACGCATAGTCAGGACTTTTTATAACCGCATTCCCAGTTATATCTCCGCCGTATATTGATTTATCAATATTGATAGTACTCTTTCCACTTATTACAATTGGAACTCTAAAATGTGACTTAGAATTTACTTTCCCATAATAACCATCATATGTTATAGTGTCTGCGTCGAGAAAAAGATCATATTCACCTAATTCAATGTAGTTATCATTTTCTGAAGTGACATAACAGTTTTTGAACTTCAAATCTGTTACTGCTTTTACAGAGCCGTCAGTTACATTAATTCTAAAAGTACCGCTCTCTATTGGCTGTATTGTATTCAGTACTACATTACTACCCAACATAGTAATTGTTCTTGGCTTCAACACACCATTGTTAATCAAATTGCCACTTACTTTCAAATCTAACCAGTCTGCCAAATCAATCAATTCTCCATTGTTTACTAGGTTACCCGCCACATGTAATATAGTATATCCGCCAGAACCTTCACCTTCACGTAATATTCTCCCACCTTCTGTTATGGTCAAATTATTAGCGTAAAAATTAGATGTTGAATAGCTTCCTCCGTTAGTTATTACTGTACCATTTATAATCACATCATCTTCAGTAGTTGGCATTTCTCCCCCTACCCATGTGGTTTCTTCTTTCCAAGAACCACCTTCTTCAGTTGAGTTTATTACTGCTGACTGCAAGCCAAAGCTACTCATAATCAGCATAGTAACTAATGTTATTATTCTATATGTATTCATTTTAAACCTCTATTTATTATTATATATTTACTTATTAACTAATAGTACCCACGGAACTATATCTGCAGATGCCTTTATTCCACCTTTCATCTCTATTTCCATACCTACTAATCCAAATTTATGGTTAGCGTAGTAAGTAATCTTATCTACCAATGGATCGTTTTCTTGTGTTTCCTCTATCTTAATTACTTTTATCTTGTAAAAGACCAAGTCATAATCGTCAACTGTTGATTTGGAAACTACTTTTCTTGTAAAAGTATTGCCCTCGTCATCAGTAAAACTGTAAGAATCACCTACACTCGCGTCGTATTTGATTAATGTGAATGGCCTATCAGTATCACCACCACTATACACGTAATCCTGGATTCCTTTGTCAGTTATCTTGCCCATTATGTCCGCTGTAATAGATATATTCTGCTTGTCTGTAGTGTCAAGTTGTGCGTTGAACCGACCAAGATACTCATCTAATATCTCTTTTTTCAAGTCATTTGACAAGTCTTGCAAGCCAAGTATAGTGTCTAACTTAATCACACTTGCTTCGTCAATCACAAACTTTGCCGAAACTGTAGTTATACCGTTCTCTCGCTTGGTTACTACTACGCTGTCTCTTAAGTTATTCAGGACTCGGCTGTTGTCACCCTCTATTTCCAAATACACTCCGAACTCACTTCCTACTTCAGAGACTGGAATATTTGTGTCTCCGTCCAAATCATTCGGATTTGTGCTGTTGTCATCAGAGCAAGAAGACGCAAATGCTAATCCAAGCACCAATATTGCTACAAAATACTTTTTCATCATATCACCTATAATTATTATTAAAAGAACTGCCTTGTTTCATATATAAGACGATTTTATCTTAAATTAAGTTCCGTTTTTTTTCAATGTTTCTAAAGTTAATTTCTGCTCTGATATTTTAAGTATTTAGGCAAAAAAATAGCCAAGTAACGTAATGCTACTTGGCTATTATTAATTTTAGTAATCAATCTGTTATTTCTTAATAACAAACTTCTTAGTGTGTGATTCAGACTCTGTTTCTATTGTGTAAATATAAACTCCCGAAGGAATATTCATAGTTCCCATATCTATAGTATAGTCACCAGCTTCGCGTCTTTCCGCATCGACTAATCGTGTAATTTCTTTTCCTGTCAAATCGCGAATAACGATACTAACAGTACTCGAAGATTTCAAGCTATAATCAATGTTTAGTTGGTTTTCTATCGGGTTAGGATACACATTAGAACTAATTGTTCTTTTAATTAATCCAGATTCTTGAGTAATTCCAGAAATTGGATTTTTGACATCAAATTCTTGACAAACAACTACCTCACAATGGTTGCAATCACAGTCATAGAACTCGTATCTGATACAAAGCTTAACAGACAATCTGCACTCTTTAGAAGAGTTGAACGGAATGTCCAGCTTATAGTCAGGAACAAATTCATTAAGCGAATCACATTCCTTGCTATCCCAAGTTATAGAAGGCGTACCTAATCCTGTTGCAGGATTTCCAGCCCAATCATTAACTCCCAAGAACACAGCTCCCGTGTTGTAAGTGCTAGTTTGTTCCTCACATTTCTCCGTCACTACAGCACTAACGATAGTAGCTCTAGCCCACTTGAGGTTAGCTCCAGTAGTACCAATAAAGTTATTCATAAAGAATGTAGTACCTTCCACTTGCCCTGCTTCTAACGGCTCAGCATTTATCTTAAATGGACATTCGCAATCAGTTTTGTCATCACAAGGAGGTATAACGAAACAGATTTGTTCTTTACAAACAGTACGTTGTTCTTTGTCTTTTAACTCAATAATTGCACATATTGTATCACCAACATTCAACGAAGTTATAAAGTCTGCCGTTACAGTAGTCAATACACCAGAATTAAGAGTTGTAGGTGAAACATTGTAGAACGATCCATCTGGTGAAACAAAGTTTACAAATGTTGAATAACCAACGTTGCTAAATAGCTGAGTGGACAATCCATAAATCTGATTGCCCTTTTCATCTTTTTCTTTACATTCTACTCTTGTACTCTCTACAATTAAGCAAGGGTCTGGATCAACACCTTCAGCAGCAATTACGCAAGCGTTGTTCGATTCAGCTGATAGACATACATTTGGCAATCCAGCTGGAACAGCCGACATAGCAAATGAGTTACAAGCAGTATCACCAACCGTTGTGTTACCTAATACCTTAGAAGGTACAATAACTTCCAAAGTAGCTCCAGCAGCTAAACTAATGCCTGCATCTGCGTTGACCTTATAAGAATAGGTAGTAGCTGCTGCACCATAAGTACCAGCAACTGCACCAGCAGGGTCAGCTACTCCACAGAATCCACCGCACTCGCTTACACGTGACGGGTTCTGTTGTACACTAACTGCGGCAGTGTTGTAAGTATCAGTAAATCCAGCAGGAGTGATGCTTATAGCACCATCTGCAGGGTTATAAGGCATACTGAATTGACTGTTTCGTGGGTTATAAGGTGGCAATACTTTTATATCACCTACCCAAGGTGCTATGTCTAACAAACATATTTCAGTTAGCGGGGTGTTACCAGAGTTGATTACACTAAGCTTAAACTCAGCGTTTTGACCAACTGGTACATCCGCTAAGTTAGCCCAAGCAGCACCAGAACCTTGTTTCCTTGCTTCCTTCATTACTTGCAATTGTGCAATTGCATTAACTGTCATCGTAGCAGTTGGTGAAATAATAGCAGGCGAATTGTCCGCATTGAATACAAATGTATTATCATGTTGACCCGCTAATACTGGCGGATCTTCTGAAAGTGCAACATCAAATTCAATCAAGAAAAACTCTACGTAACCATCGCAACGTGCAGGGAGTACAGGGAAATTCCATATTAAACTTGTGTCACCCAGTGAGGGTGTATTGATTGTGCCACCTACTTGAGTAGGTACTGTGTTAGTGAACAAGTCACAATTCGGATTGTATTGATTTATGTTATAACTAAAATTACCATAGTAATAAGATTCATTACCAACATAACTAAACCCTGAGGGTAAATTATCTAATATATTAGCCATATTCGCATCTTGGTTACCAACATTGGCAACGGCCAATCTGTATCTTACGGTGTCGCCTGGCATAAATGGACCATTCGGATTGATAGTTCCTCCGTCACAACCTCCAATAAATAGCTTGTTTGATATAACATTGGGAGCGATAGAATCGACTACTGTGTTTACTTCGTCAGTCAAATCAATTCCCGTTGTAGTTACGTCCATTTGGTTGTTAGCTATATCACCAGCGATTATAGCATTACCAGTTTTGAAGTTTGTGTCACGGACACATACGTCTAAATACTGTCTAACTATTGTATTCACAGGAATTGTGTCATAAGTCCATTTTATTCTACAAATGTCAGGTGGTAAAGTGGTTTCTAATTTCCCTCCTACAGTTGTGTAAGTAAAGACAGCAGCAGGTACTGGATTACAATTTACACCATCCCAAGTAAAGACTTCTAATGTAACTGGTAATATTTGTGGGTCATTAGGAATCTGAGTTGTAATCGAATTTACATCTACGTCACCAGAAAGTGTGTCTTCTATTACTACATTTTCTTGTGTTAATGTACCAGTATTTCTGTACCACATACGGTATTCACCACAACATCCAGGTGCAAAAGTAGGATAATAGTGCGGATTGTTATAAAAGTTAACGTTATAGGCAAAGTATTTATTAAGTGAGCCAGTTAGAACTCCTTCGCAAAGGACGGTAGAAACTGAATCTTCCCAGACTTGTGCTGTTGTGTCACAAGGTGTACGGAATGTAAGTCGGGCTTTATTAACCACTGTGTCTCCTTGGCTATATATACCAGAAGGATAACTCACTTTCACATAAGTACAGTACCAAGAAGGGTAAGAATTAACATACAATATACCCGGGCCACCTGTCAAATCAGTCCATCCACCAGTTGAAATGGCACCATCGGGGCCAGTCCACCAAGTAGATACATCTACAAATTCAGCTCCCACGGGAAGCATGTCTTGCAGTGCATTGGAATCCAGAATCAAATTGAGACCACCAATATTATTGCCAGCCGGGGCTGTGATACATATTCGATAAACGACTTCGTCGTCAATGGCACAGCCTGCAATTTTTGTTTTCTTCAATTCCCATCTATTTACAGGTTCAGCAGACACTACACAAGAGCGGTTTGACTCTTCCCACTTGTCGCTTTCTCTGTCATCCGTTATCATAGCTGTGTTGCACGCTTGCACTCCAGCACAGGTAACTCCTTCGGGGAATTTTGCATTTATTTGAACAGTACCCGATCCACTCGGTAAAGTAAGTCCAGAAATTGCAAAGTTCACCGTATTGCCTGAAATTGTAGATATTGGGCTCGATGGCAACGCACTTAAGACTTGTAGCTCTGGTGGTACTACGTCTTGTATATATAGCGTACCTGGTGCTCCACCTGACCAACTGTAGGTTATGGTGTAAGTGAATGGCATACCTGATTGAACAGGGTTGGGTGCGTTGTTGCTTTTGCTCACGCTGTAAGTAATCTGCGACATCGCTTCGTTGGGCATCAGGAACACCGAACTCAGCAAGCATAAGTACAGGAAGTACTTTAGTTTTGCGGGGACATTACCCCAATTTAGTAACCGTTTCATCATTCACTCCTCTATAAGTTTGTTAATATTGATTGTAACCTTTTAATCAAAATAGAGAAATATTGATATAACTTCAAAATAATAAATAGATTATGTAATTAATAAATAATCATAAATACAATTATACTTGTCAGTAGTGCGACAAAATTAATTTTCATAAATAATGATATTTTGGGCAATTTAGAAGAAACACCAACCACTCAAAACCGTTGCATTGACAACTGTTTGGAGTGATTTGGGGGGTAGAACCTAATGGAAATTAGCTTTATTTTTACTTAATACTTTATACAAACATTCTTTGGTTCAGTGAAGAAATCCATTGCTTCGAATCCACCTTCTCTGCCCATACCGCTGTCTTTTACTCCACCGAAAGGAGTCCTTAGGTCACGAAGTAGCCAACAATTCACCCAGACAATGCCAGAATGCAATTGCTCTGCTACTCTGTTAGCACGGCTAATGTCCTGAGTCCAAACAGTAGCGGCTAAGCCATACTTTACGCTATTGGCGTATTCTAACACTTCTTCTTCCGTGCTAAATGGCTGCAAGGTAACTACTGGGCCGAATATTTCCTCTTGGTTTGTACGGCAAGTGTGTCCCAATCCTTCTATCACTGTTGGCTCTATGAAGTAGCCATTTTCACATCGGCCTTCTGGCTTAACGGCATTGCCACCAGTTAGCACGGTGCCGCCTTCTTTTTTGGCAATCTCAATGTATGATAATACCTTCTCTTGGTGGTCTTTGGAAACCACAGCACCCAAATTACTCGACTCATCGCTCGGGTCGCCAACTTTCAGCTTCTTCACTTTGGCAACGAAGTCATCACGGAATTTGTCATAGATTGATTCGTGAATATAGATTCGTGAACCGCAAAGGCATATCTGCCCTTGGTTCGCAAAGGAAGACATAACGCTCGTTCTTAGGGCGTTATCATAATCACAATCATCGAATATGATATTTGGATTTTTGCCACCCAATTCGAGTGACATTTTCTTGAATTTGGGAGCTATTGTTCTTGCTATGTGCTCACCAGTCTTAGTTCCACCAGTGAACGAAATCGCCTTAATATCATCGTGGTCAACTATCGATTGCCCTGCATTGGGACCATTGCCATGGACTATGTTCAGCACACCTGCTGGCAATCCTGCTTCAACACATACTTCGGATAGTAAGTAGGCAGTCATAGGAGTCACCTCGCTTGGCTTTGCTACCACTGTGTTGCCAGTAGCAAGTGCCGGAGCAATCTTCCATGTGAATAGATATAGTGGCAAATTCCACGGAGAAATACAGCCCACTACTCCGAGTGGTTGGCGGAGAGTATAGTTGATAGCTGGAACTTCTGCCATCTGGTGCGATTGACTAGAAAAGTGCATTGCCGCAGTAGCGTAGAACTTAAAATTAGATTTAGCGCGGGGTATATCTACAGCTTTGGCTAATTTGATTGGTTTGCCATTGTCCCTGCTTTCTGCTTCCACAAATTCGTCGAATCGCTTGTCTATTCCGTCGGCTATTTTCATTATATAATCGTGGCGAGCCTCGTTCGATAGCTTAGACCAAGTGGGGAATGCCGCTGCCGCCGCTGCTACTGCTTTGTCAACATCAGTAGAATCCGAATCAGGTATAAGCGAATAGACTTCGCCCACAGCTGGGTCGTAGTTATCTAAATAATTTCCATTAGTTGGAGCAACTAACTCACCGTTTATATAATTTTTAAGCTTTAGCATATTCATTTTGTAGTTTTTGTTTTCAGTAGTAATTATACAAAAATACGAAATATTATGGGAAAGTGTGGGGTATTTAGACTTTACATATTAATATTACGTTTGTTGATTGTACCAATAATTGGTATATTTGAAAAAGTGGAGTTAAATACTATGAGTAAGAATACATCGATATCTATAGGAAACTATTTTGAAGATTTTATTGGTAATCAAATTTCAACTGGTAGATATAAGAACAAAAGTGAAGTAATAAGAGCTGGGCTGAGATTGTTGGAGAATGAAGAAAGCAAAGTGATTATGCTCAAGAAAGCTATAAAAGAAGGTATAGACAGCGGATTAGTTGATGATTTTGATGCAGAGGAAAATCTAAAAATGTTGAAATTGGCTAGAAAAAAGAATGGCTAATCATAAGTTTACTAAAGCAGCATTAACTGATTTGAATGAAATTTGGAATTATACTTATGACAATTGGAATGAAAGCCAAGCGGATAAATATTATTCTTCACTAATTTACACCTGTAATAGTATTGCTAATAATCCAGATTTAGGTAAAAAATATAATGTAATTAGCCATGGCTTATTTGGTTTGAAAACAAACCATCATATTATTTTTTATAGAAAAATGTCGAATAACTTTATTGAAATCACTAGAATCTTACATGAGAATATGGACATTAAATCTAGATTGACTTAGTGAAGTAAGAAAACTATAAAAAAAATGAATCTAAAAATAGGATTATAACAATGCAAGAGCAGAATCAAAAGAAAAACAAGGTAATAAACGCATTTATTATCGGCTTTGCTGTGGGAATAATAATATTCAGTATTATTGCCAATAGCATTGGCTTCTTCACTTTAATACCTTTGTTTATCATCTATAAATTGGTCAATAAGAAAGACGATTCAGAAAATGAGTAAGATAAATGAAATTTACTTTAACTATATTATTTGCAATTCTCAGCTTTACAACATTAAAAGCTGAGAAAAAATGGGTGCTAAGGACTGAATTTCCTGATTTTAACTATTATGCTGAATTAAAATGTACTGACTCATTAAATTGTTTTGCTTTTGTGAGTACGTATGATCATAGTGTAATATATAAATCAATAGATCAAGGGCAAAGCTGGTTTGAGTTTTCAGCTTTTAATAGAAATAAACCCATTTGGGATTCAGTTAGAAGCATATATCAGAGTTTAGTCTTTGACTCACTGCAGATGTATATGAATTTTAAGAATGAAGCAGTATTAGAAAAAAGTATAGATGGTGGGAGAACGTTCAAAAGAGTTTACTTTGAAGAGCTTTATGGCACACCATCAGTAGAGAGACTATATGCGATTGCTATGTACGATAAGAATTTGGGAGCTAGTATAACAAGAACAAATTTGATTTATACATACGATAATTGGGATACTTACACTTTAGTGCCAAGACCAGATTCAATTTATTCAGGCAGTCCTATTTTTTTCATAGATTCAAATAATATTGCAGTTTTAAAGTTTTTAGCTAAATCAGATGAATTTATGAGGTATAATATACCAAATGATGAATGGTCACAATACAATATAGGTGAAGTGTTACTTGGAGCAGAAGAGAACAAGTGTATGGTTGACTTAGCAATTGTAAACGATAGTTTGATTTACGCTTGTGGTTTTCAATTTACTGGTGTGGCAGACAGAGCTAAGGATTTGATATGGAAGACGACAAATAGAGGTAAATCGTGGAAATTAATTCTGGAAAAAGAACACGAAATTGGGGTTGGATCAAGAAGAATTGCATTCAAAGATGAGAACCATGGGATTGCTGTTGGGAATTGGGGTAAAGTGTTAGAAACAACTGATGGTGGTGAAAGTTGGTTTCAGCATCCATACCAAGATGAAATGCGAAGTGGCGGAACGGAAATAGCTTGGGCAGGAGAAATGCCCCTTTTTGGTTCAACATCGAGTGGCATCTTCCGCTTAGAAACAGTCACCGAAGTGGAAGAACTCAGCTCAGACGAGAAGTTTCGAGTCTATCAATCAGGCCGCAATTTGGAAATAGCTATCAACGATCCCACTCAAAATCAATACAGCTTTGAGCTATACAACCAAACAGGGCAGCGGCTACTCACTCGTTCTGTTGGCTCTGGCGGTGGCTTTATGTTTGAGCCATTGGAGTTGATTGAGCTGAGCAATGGTGCTTATTTCTATACTATTTCGTCTGGTCGCGGTGTGGAGTTTAGCGGTAAGTTGGTAGTGGCGGAGTGATGTTAAAATCCTCCCAGCCTCCTTTGTATTTATGTAGAGGCGTATTGTTTACACAGAGCGAAGCCGAGGTGCATACGTCTCAGACTGCCCACGCTAGGGAGTGGCAGGCAAATTAAATGGAACTCGACTCAATTTAGGTGCTTTTTCTTCAGAATTAAATAATTTTTAAGTTTCTGGAAAATATAACTATGTGCAATCCGACACGTAATATAATGGACAAATACTAGTTAAATTCTAATATTGTTATTGACTTATTAGGTTTTAATTATTAACTTAGACAAATATTTTTAAATCAATTTAAGAGAAGTGTATTATGAGAAAAATAATTATCCCTGCAGTTGTAGCTTTAGTTGCTGCATTAGCATTCGTTATGATGACGAGCCAATCGGAAGCGGCATCAAAAGAGGGCAAGTTTGGTGCTTCAATCACTTGTGATGGTTGCAAAATGAAGATAGAGAAAGGAATGAAGGACGTTGATGGTCTTAATTCTGCAGAAGTTGACGTAGAAGCAAAAATTGTGAACGTTAACTATGACCCAGAAGTTGTTACTTTGGCTTCTTTGAAAGAAGATGTTGCTAAGCTTGGTTTTGAGATTAGTGATGTTAAAGAATGTTCAACTAAGGACAAAGAGTGCTCTACAAAAGACAAGAGCAAGTGTTCTACTACTGACAAAGCTAATGCTGAATCTTGCGACGTGGACAAGAAAATGGCTACTAAAGATTGTGGTTCAAAAGACAAATGCTGTAAAGACAAGTCTTTGGATGTTAAGTAGTTTACAAACGCTCAATAGATGTTAGAAAAAAGGCCATTCTGCTTTGATTAGTAGAATGGTTTTTTTTATGTGTTATATATTCTGGTCAAATCGGTTATGTCCGAATGGGCTACTAACGATTCTACCAACTTTTCTAATTGTAGTTTATCACTATTCTCAAACCTATTCACAATTGGGCTGTCTATGTCCAAAACGCCGAAGAGTGTGCCATTGAACTCTATTGGTATAACAATTTCTGATTTTGATTCTGCATCGCAAGCAATGTGACCTGGGAACTCATCTACATCCGCTACAACTATTGACTCATTGTTTTGGAATGAAGTTCCGCATACTCCTTTGCCGAGCTTCAATCTCACACACGCTGGTTTACCTTGGAAAGGGCCGAGAACTAATTCTTTTCCATCGAATAGGTAGAAGCCAACCCAATTAACATTATCCAATGAGTTGAATAGCAAAGCCGAAAAGTTGGCTAAGTTGGTAATAGCATTTTTTTCGCCTTCTAGAACGTGGGGTAGTTGTTTTAATAGCAAATCGTACATAAATGGAATTAGAATGTGAATGAATACAGTTTCAAAATTAAGAAATATTATTTATCATCTTATATTGTGTACGTTTTAAATTTCAAAAAAAAAGTGTATTTCAATATTGGAATTGCACCAATTATTAAAATACACTCTAAATTCAGAAACTAGTTTTTAGTTATTGTTTAATAAACTTGTCTCTTAAGTATTCGTTGTCAGCAGTTATTATTTTTATCATATAAGTACCAGCGGATAGTGCTTGTGTACTTATTGTTTGTGTAGAGGACTTATTCCCTTCACCTGATAGTATAGAATTTCCATCAATGTCGAATATCTCATATCTGACAATCGATGCACTGTTTTTAAGTGATACTGTTATATCATTAGTCGAAGGAGTAGGGTACAATCTATATTGACTGCTTGGTATCTCAACTACATTAGTTGGGTCAATTGCTGATGGCTCATAAGTGATTGTAACTGAAGTATCATTTCCAGCTCTGTCAACAAAGTATAGAGTTGCGCTGGCAGGTTGTTTTTTGTCTTTTACCGTTAGCCACCAACTCAGTTCACTATTCTCACCGGGTATAAAGTCTCCATCTTTTGTTCTCCAGCTAAATTCATAGTTGTCATTCATATTGCGAATCATAGAAATTTGAGCTATGTTCGAACTCGAACCGTTGTTTGATATTTCAGAAACAGAACCCATATCTTTCTTCACATCACCATCTTCTTCTTGTGTGAAAGTAACTATAGGAGTTTCTGTATCAGCAGAAGTCAAGTCATTGAGCCAAGTCATAGCAGGATAACCATAAGATTCGAAATAGCCATATCCGTAAGCATAAGCAACAAACTTAGTTGATTCGGATTTGATACCAAATACGCCTTCCCCTGGGAGTCTCAACGTAGTGGTAGCAAAATGTTTACCATAATAAGGTGTTACGAAAGTTTCAAAGCTAGGGCCAAACACTTGGTTTAATTGTCTCCATTCAGTGTCGCCACCGTCAGTTGGCAAAACTGCAAATAGTAAATCATCAGGAATTGCATCATCGCTTATTTCAAAAATTAAATTTACGAAGTTTTCAGAAAAATCTAATTGCCCATTGCTATTAGCATTAGGAGAAGCAAAGTACATTTCATTTTGTGCCTGTTCGATAGGTGTCATTTGCATCATAAATGGATCGCTATTTACATTGTCAACATCCTCCGAAACTCCAGTGTTATAATACATAATCTGAATGGGTTTGTCGGCAGTAATTGCGGCTATTTTTGGAGGGCGATTGTTGCCATTTTCGTCGTATTGGCTCCACACTCTGGTTTCTAAATATGCGACTCCACTTTCTGCACCGCCACCTTTTTTTATAGTCCCTAAATAAGAGCCATCTCTTTTAACAACAGTGTTATCTTCCGACGCAAATATTCTTATAATTCCATTGAATGTTCTATTAGCCATTGGGGTAACGTAAACGGTATTGCCCCAAGTGTGTGTAGGGAGTTCCATTTCGACAGCATAATCACAAGCATAAACGCCAAGTGGGAAGTTTGCACAATGAACCCCGGACACTATACTAAATGGTTTGTTAGCTTCGAACAAACTACCTGACAAATCTTGACGATGGTCGTCGATTGAGAGCAACCAAACATCACCTTTCATCAGCATTTCAGTAGCTGTTTCACCAGTTTTAATTAATCGGTCACCAACTAAAGGAACAGCATCATTTCCCTCATCACCTCCACCCATAGTGAATTTGATCTGAGTGTTATCATGAGCCGCAGTAACTGCCGTGAATGGCGCCATTAGTCCTTTAGTTAAATCTGGTTCTTTGTAAACCATATTAATATACCTATTGCCAAAAGCGTTTGAAGGTATTGCTAAAAAGCCATCAGTAGTGTATTTGTACTTGCAAATCACGTAAACTACTACTGGAACTTCACTTGTAACATGAATCCCCGCCCCTTTGTAAACCTTGCCGGGAGGTGGCTTCTGTTGTGAGCCATCGTGTAAAATTGCAGAAGCAATAGAAGTAGGCACTTTAATTTCAACTACTGTATTTTTAATTGTATTTACTGTTTTTACAAAGCCCGGGCCTTCTATTTCTAACTTAACTTCTTTATCAGATTCTGTTGCTACTATTAGTACTTTAACAAAATTGAGATTTCCTCCACTTTCTCTTTCATAAACTGGAGGTATTGAAAACCAGTAGTCTTGCCCCAGATTACTTTGTCCTAACATCAATGGTAATTTGTCTTTCATCTCTTCTTCGTCCACACCGCTCCATAAGCTTTGTGGTATAGTCATAGAGAGAACCAAAAGTAGCATTAATGCAAATTTTGTAAATGAATTGTTCATTCTCTTGCCTCATATTTTAAATTAGTTAAATATATATTTGCATAAACTTACAGAATAGTATCGACTATTGCAAATATTGAGTTGTAAACAAGTAAATATTCGATATCTAAATACAATTCAGATTAGGAATAGCAAAGAATTTATTTAATTATTAGATTTATGTTATGAAAGAATACAATTTTGGAAATAAGAAATTCGATGCTGCTATTTGTCTTAATGGTGAATTGCCCGAGCAAGAGGTGTCTGATGATTTGAGTGGTGTGCCGCTTATTGCTGCCGATGGTGCTTATAATCGCCTTTTTTCTCTGGGTATTCACCCACAAGCGATAGTTGGTGATATGGATTCGGTGACTGAGAAACACAACACCGAGCAGACTGAATTTATCGAAATTGCTGACCAGAATACGAATGATTTTGAAAAATGTATGCACTATGTGGCAGAACTTGGTTACAAGAATATATTGATTATTGGTTTCACAGGTGGCTTACTGGAACACACAGTAAACAATATCAGTATTATTATGAAATTTGCCGATGAGTTTAATATTACTGTTTACCATCAGCACAGGTACTGCTACTATATAACAAACAATATTACGCTAAAATTAGAGAAAAAGGAATTAGTGTCACTAATTCCATATCCTTCAGCTAAGTTGAAGACATCTGGTCTTAACTGGGAACTAAATAACGAAGAGTTAGCTATGGGCAAACGCGAAGGTGCAAGGAACATAGCTGTTTCCGAAACAGTTACCATTGAGTTGAATTCTGGTAGCTATTTGCTGTTTATTGATTCTCGTCTTCCTTATTGTCCTGATTGAAGGCAGCCGAATCAGCAACTGGGCTTCCCAAATCATCGCCCATCATTTTAACGGTAGCGAGTTCATTTGTATATTGGTGATAGAACAAGATTTCGAGTAATGTGTCGTAAGCTTTTTCTATTTCTTCGTTCCACTCGTGTATCAGTCTGCCTTCTCTCGGTTCCATCTCTTCGCCTGGCTTATCAGTAACGGTTGTTTTACCGTGGAGTGAGTCTGATTCAAATAGCTTAAGCATTTTGTCCAGAGCTTCTGGCTCTTCTTGGTGGCGTACTACCCACGAACCCAAAACAAGTGGGAATTGGTATGAGTCGAACCAATCTTCTGTAATATCCAATGCTACGTCGCCCAAGAAATTCTTCTTCCAAAGTATAGCAGAGTCATAATCTTCAATTATTTCGCCAACAGTTGGTTTGTCTGTTTCTTCCAAATCTACTGATATAGAATACCTTTCCGCAAGCACTATTTTGCCTATACTCATCATAAAATCATCGGGAGTTGGGCTACCAGCAGTTTTAATTGTTCGTAATCCTTGCTTAAAGTAAACTGAAGCAAATCGGCTGTACCCTTCAACAGCTAGGCAGGTAGCGGGAACTATTCGGTAATCGGAAATTCGCGTTCCCCTTCCGTAGTCCATAGGTGTCAGAAATGCGACATCTACCTTGTTTTCTTCAAATAACTTAGCGACTTCTCTTTCGCTTGTTTTTATAAGTGTAGCTCCAAACTCCTTGCAGACGGACTCTGCGTTAAAAAAGATTTGGCGGTATATCGGATTGTCGGGTATTGCTATTTTTAATTTCATATACTTTTTTGTAACTTATTTGTATTCTATGCTGTTACTTATTTATAGTTCTTCTGAAAAATAATTAAGATATTTGTTTAATGCTTCAAATAGCATTATTCCGGTACTGACGCTAACGTTTAGTGAATGTTTTACTCCGTGCATGGGTATTTCTACGGCATCGTCGCAAAGTGCTAAAACTTCGCTATCTATGCCTGTTAGCTCATTACCTACGACTATTGTCAGAGGAAAATCTGTTTTTTGGAGTGAAGTGTAGCTTCTGTGTTTGTCAGTTAATTCCAGAGCAATTACTGTGTTGCCTTGTTTTTTTGCTTCGAGTACAGCGTCAGTAGTCTTCTCAAAGTATTGCCAAGGGACAGTCTTTTCGGCATCGAGTGCTGTTTTGCTAATCTCTTCGCGTGGCGGATAAGGAGTAAGTCCACAAAGATAAAGCATATTGACAGCTGCCGAATCGGAAGTTCTAAAAATAGAACCGACATTGTAAATACTCCTTACATTGTCAACAATGATGCTTATAGGGTGACGTGCAGATGATTTTGCTTCATCTATTGTCTTTCTTGCAACTAAGAGTTCTTCGTAAGTTAGTTTCTTCATATACTTTTTTAATAAGTGTGTATTACAATGAAAATGATTACAAAACTACTATTTATTATACAAATTGCCCTACTTTTGGGCTATTCGGATGCTAATGCTCAACAAGAAACTATTGATAATTATGGCAAGGAATTTTATTTCGCGTTCATGCCGAATTACCATAATGGTAGAAGTCAATTCGATCCACTAATTATTTTTATAACTAGCAGCAAACCTACCAAAGGTGAATTAAGCTTCCGAAATGCTTTAGGAAATATACAAATTGAGCCATTTACTATTGATGAAAATAATGGTCTTGCAAAGATTGAGATAAACTCTGGCACAGGGGAATTAACTGGACAAAATAATTCGGGAAGGCGGAGAGATGATGGTGGCGATACAGAAACAATAAGCAATAAATCATTCCATTTGGTAGCAGATGATGATGTGGCAGTGGTTATACATAGCGAGGCCGACAAGTCGAGTGATGCATGTTTGGTATATCCAGTAGATGCTTTGGGGCAAAATTATTTTGTGTTTTCTTATGAATCTAATTTTTATTCTCAAATTAGTACATTTCAAACTACTCCTTCACAGTTTTGTGTTGTGGCGACGGAAGATAACACTACAATAGAATTTACTCCTTCTGCAAGCACGTTTAGGTTCGGACTTACCCCACAGCGTGTTCAATTAGAAAAAGGGGAAGTGTATTTGGTTCAGGCGGACATACTGAATGGCACAACCACAGTTGGTAACTCTGATTTGACTGGTACAAGGATTATTTCAGACAAACCAGTTGCTGTGTTTGGTGGGCACCAAAGAGCTAATATACCTTATGAAGTTTATGCTTCACGGGATTTTTTGCTTTCACAGATGATTCCACTCGAAGCTTGGGGACGTGATGTCTTCGTTGTGCCATTTGCTGAGCCATCTGTAATAAGAACCGATGATTATGATGTTAACAGAATAACTGTTGCTTATGACAACACAACTCTCTACGTTGGGGGTGATGAGTATGCTACATTGAATCAGGGCGATGTTATAACTAGAGACATTAGTGAAGCGTTTTA
Organism: Chlorobiota bacterium; assembly: GCA_034670025.1. Lineage (GTDB taxonomy): Bacteria > Bacteroidota > Ignavibacteria > Kapaibacteriales > UBA2268 > PGYR01. The sequence goes on along the minus strand of JAXMOE010000003.1, from coordinate 213,480 downwards.
TATAGAGGGCGACAATCCCATCAGGGCCAGTTTGTACAAGCGTTCGACTAATGCAAATGCTAATTCTAATCAAACTTTTTCTGAGAGTGACCCTTTTATGGTGCTTTTCCCTCCCAAACAGCAATTCTTAAGAGAGTACAACTTTATAAATGTTGACTTGCCTAACTATACAAGACATTTTGTGTCGGTAATAATACCAACAGAGAATATAAATTCTTTAAAAATAGACGGCAATTTGGTTAGTGCAGATTTTAAGCCAGTTAATGGTATTGATTATTCTTATGCTAATATATTGGTAGATGCTGGAGGACACAATATAACAGCAGATACGACTTTTGGACTTTGTGTCTATGGCTATGGGCGTACTGTTTCTTATGGTTATGTAGGAGGACTTGGTTTAGAAGAAACAGATTGGACTCCACCAAATTATAGTTTGCTAAGTAATGATTGCTCCACTGCAAGTTTTTCCTTTTCTGAAAAATTATCACAAGATACTGGATTAGATTCTATTGTTTATACAAAAATCCAGAACATAGATATCAATGTTGTAAACGACGACGCAGTAAATTACTCAGCGGAATTAAATATAATTGACGAATATCAAGATGGGTTAGTAGAACTTTATGCCAAAGATGTCGATGGTTCTAAAACCAAAAAAAGTATCTTGATCGAAGGATTTACGATTACACTAACTACAAACGGTATTTATGAGTTTACTGATTTAAAAACAGATACAGTAAAACCAAACAGAAGCTATTGTCAAGAAGTAACAATCACGAACTACGGTATAGTAAAAAAATCAATCAAAGAAATAGAATTAGCTGATGGAGCTATGTTTACACTTTCCAGTTTGCCAGACAGCATAGCTGCTGGAGAATCGCTCACATTTGAAATTTGTTATCAATCTAACTTAGATTTTGGTTTTTATGCTGATACACTCAGATTCAAAAATGATTGTTTTGAAGAAGATTTGGCTGCAATAAGCTATTATTTTGCAGAAGACAAAAAGCCACCTCAGCTAACTCAAACACAGAAGGAATGTGGTGATGGTATTTTGCTTGCCAGCGAGGCATTATACGACCAATATGGATTTGGAAAGTACGAAGAAATAGAAACTAATAATATAAATGTAACAGAAATCAGAAATGATATTGATAATATAGAGCTCGGTTTGGAACTAATTGACCCTCTGAAAGATGGGACTTATACGTTTTGGTTTGAAGATTTGTATGGAAATGACACGACTTATAATGGGATACTGCAAGGGTTCACTGCTGACTTTGTCCGCAATTCGGAAAATGAAGCAGTAGTATTACCAGCAACTTCTGTTGGTAATTCTGCATGCCAAGAAATAATGATAGAAAACAATGGTTTACTGCCAATCACTCTGGAGCAAATAACGCTGAGGGATAAGTATAATTTCTTTATTCCTCAATCGCAATTGCCATTGGTGGTACCTCCTGACACAGCTTTGCCACTGCTTATCTGCTTTTATGACGAAGAGCCAACAGACGAGAATGTAGCTGATTTGATTCAGATGACTTTCAATTGCTTAGAAAAAGATATAACAATAGAAGGAAAGACGGAAGAGGTGATAATATATACCAACTCACGATGTGATTATGAATACAGAATCAGATTTGACAAAGTGCCTTATGTGTTCAGTGCCGAGCCAGCTTATCCCAACCCAGCACAAGAGCAAGCAAGCATGGTGGTGAGCGTTGACAAACCGAGGAATATGACTATAGATATTATCAACAACCAAGGCGTTAGATACAGGTATTTTGAGGAAAATATGCAGAAAGGTGACTACAATATGGATTTGGATATTTCAGATTTGCCAACTGGTAGCTATATTATTGAAATTATTTCCGAAGAAAAACGTATAACTCAAAAGCTACTTATTAATAAGTGATAAAAGTTGCTTAATTTAGTAGTTGACTGTAACTATCAACAGTAAACTCCGTTTTTAGTCTTATATATAATCATAAAATGAATTATGAAAGGAAACTATACAATAATGAAAAAAACTGTACTCGCTTTAAGTTTAGTATCAATAGGAGCATTCTTCGGAATCCTTCTCAACACGGCCGTTTCAGGCGATAATATATACGAAGAATTGAAAAAATTCCAGTATGTCTTCAACATGGCATATAGCAATTATGTAACAGAAAAAACTCCCGAGGAGCTTAGTCAAGCTGCAATAAAGGGAATGTTAGAAGGGCTCGATGTCCACTCTGTTTACATTAGTAAGGAAGATATGGAAAAAGTAGAAGAGAACTTCTCTGGTGAATTTGAAGGCATTGGGATTGAGTTCGATATGCTGGAAGACACAATTACAGTAGTTTCTCCTATCTCTGGTGGCCCGAGTGAAGAGCTTGGTATTATGGCTGGCGACAAGATTGTAAAAATAGATGGCGAAGATGCCGTAGGTGTAGAAAGATCTGAAGTTCCTAAATTACTCAAAGGCCCCAAAGGCACTAAGGTAGCTGTCGATATCCTCCGCTATGGTGAGAGTGATTTGCTTCACTTTGATATTATTAGAGATAAAATTCCAATTGAAACAGTTGATGCAAGCTATATGATTGATGATGAAATCGGCTATGTTAGCATAAACAGATTTGCTGCCAAAACTCATGCAGAAATGATGGAAGCTGTAAATAGCTTAAAACAAGAAGGAATGAAGAAGCTTGTTCTTGATTTGCGTGGAAACCCTGGTGGGTACTTAACTCAAGCGTTCTATATGGCAGATGAGTTCCTACAAGCTGGTGATACTATTGTTTATACCGAAGGAAGAAAACCACAATTCAATGAGGTTTACCAATCTTCTGCTAACGGTAGCTTAGATGACATACCACTTATTGTTATGATTAATGCAGGTAGTGCTTCGGCAAGTGAGATTGTATCTGGCTCAATGCAAGATTTGGACAGAGGTCTCGTTGTTGGTGAAACTTCTTACGGTAAGGGTTTGGTACAAAGGCAATACCCCATAGGCGATGGTAGTGCATTCCGATTAACTATTTCTTATTACTATACTCCTTCTGGTCGTTCGATACAAAGACCTTTTGAAGACAAAGATGCTTACAGAAATTTAGTTGGTAGAATGGACTTGAATGAGGGTTCAAATATGCAACACAGCTTAGAAAATATGAAATCGGAATATGTAGAAATTGATGGTGAGACTTATATTATTCGTCCTTCTGAGGAGTTAGAAGATGATGAAGAAATCACAGACAAGACTGAGATGGATACTATTCCTATATTCCACACAAGAAGCGGAAGACCTGTACTTGGTGGTGGTGGTATTACTCCTGACTATGTAATCAAAAGAGACACGAGTAAGTTGACAGAAACTGTTGTTGCTATGAGAATGAAGCGTATATTCTATGATTACACTTATGATTTCATAAGAAGCGATGAGGGAGTGGAGTTCAAGAAGAAATATCAGAATAATTTCAATGCTTTTTTCAACGATTATGAAATAACTGATGATATGATAGAAAAGCTAATTGATATATCGGAAGACAAAGAAATAGAGATAGTTGAAGAAGATATAGAAAAAGACAAGGAATTGCTGAAAGTCTATATGAAATCGACTATTGCTAAGATTGTATGGGACAGAAACGAACAATTGCAAGTTTTAAGCGTATTAGATAGACAGCTCAACAAAGCTAAAGACTTATTCGATGAAGCAATGAAAATATCAAGTTTAAAATAAAAACAAAAAAAAATTATTCTAATTTGCGGCTTCTCGATTAGCGAGGAGCCGTTTTTTATTAAAACAAGGAAATAAAATTATATGAAAAAGTTAATAACAACAGTATTAGTAGCTCTTATTGCAATCAGCAGTAGCTACGCAGGACCAAAAGAAATAATGCAAGTAGGAGAACGCCTGAAATATGAGGTGTCGTTTCTAGGTGTTAATCTGGGGACTATAGAAATGTCTATCAAAGATGCTACAGAGTATAAAGGTAAGGAAGTGTATAATATACAAGCTGACATTGCAACATACGACGGAATTCCGTTTGTTGACTTAAAGGCGAGTTTCAAATCATGGTTAGATGGGTCAATGAACCACTCACACAAATTCGTTTCTAATATGAAGAAAGGTGACAATAAGTGGGAATATTTGGAATTGCTAATGGATTATGACGAGATGGAAGCAAGTCAGAGAGTATGGGAAAACAAGAAGCTTCAGAGAGAAGAGACTATAGATTTAGAGAAGAAAATTAACGACGGTTCGTCGCTGTTTTTCTTAGCAAGACAATATACTGGACTCAAACGTTCTATTATGGTACCTACAATAATAGATGGGCAGATATTTGACACTAAGCTCAACTTCCGTAATAAAGTGGAATCAGTTGATATAGATGCTGTAGATTATCCAATTAGGACTAAGTATTTTGATGGTCAAGCTGATTGGGAAGGACTTTATGGACTTAGCGGTAGGTTCGAGGGTTGGTTTACTGACGACGAGGCAAGCATACCAGTAGTAGCAAAGATGAATGTGTATGTGGGTAAGGTTCATATAGAGCTAATAGAGTGGACTCGTGAGGGTTGGACTCCCCCGAAAGGAGAATAATAATGCAAATAAAAGATTGTTTTTCTTTTCACATTCTGTGGCATAGTATTTGTGAACTATTATTAAATTAAACAAGCAAACAAAAAAAGAAAATCAGTCGAGAATTATAGATGAAATTTAACAAAGACTACACTATTATTGGTATAGATGGTGGCGGCACAAGGACGAGAGGAATATTACTTAGAGAAGGCAAAATAGTAGCAGAATCGAAATCTGGTACAACCCGAGTGGGTGCTGTGGGAGTTGGCGAATCGTGCGAACGAACGCTCAATGTAATATTAGATTTGTGCCAAAAAGCAGGAATTGAATCGAGTGAAGTGGATGCTGTCGTAGTTGGACTTGCTGGAGTGTGGTTAGAAGAAGAAAAACAACGCTCAGCGAGATTACTTAAAACTTTGGGTCGTGGGCACGATTTCCACTTTTCTGACCTAATCGTTACTTCCGATGCAGAAATTGCACTTCGAGGTGCATTCGAGGGAGAAGAAGGAATCATCACCATAATTGGTACTGGTTCTATTTCTCTTGGCAACCCTAATGGCGGCGAGTTAGTTCGTTGTGGCGGTTGGGGAATTGAATTAGATGACGAAGGTAGTGGCGCTTGGATTGGTCGCGAAGGACTAACGGCAGTAGTAAGAGCAATAGATGGACGAGGCGAAGAAACGGCTCTGACAAACGTTATTGCTGACGCTTACCCAAGTATTAATATTGATCAACCCAGAACAATAGTAAAGGCTTATACAGAAGGCGCTTTCCAATATCACTCACTTTCTCCATTTGTTATGGAATGTGCAGTAGAAGGCGACAAAGTGTGTCTTGATATAATCAATCGTTCTGCTGAACACTTGTTAGAATTGCCAATGGCATTGGTGTCACAATTCAAAAAGAAGAAAGTAGATGTAGCTCTAATGGGCGGCATAGTAGAAAATGACACTTTACTGGCAGACAAGTTGAAAGAAAAAGTTAGCAAACAGAAAGAACTGAATCTGATTGAAGCAAAGTCAACTGCTCTTATTGGTGCTTTGACTATGGGGCAAGAATTAATATCGGAGATGCAATAAGTATAATCACTTCTATTGATTTGTACTAAGCCACTGGCGTATGCTTTTTGCCATTTTGCCACGTGGTGAAATTTCTAAGAATTTTTTAAAATCAATTTTTGCTTTGCTGTATTTGCTCTGCGATTTGTATATCAACCCTCTGTTGAGGAGTGCGTGGGGTGAGTGTGGCTCTATCTCAAGTGCAAGAGTGTAATCTTCCAATGCCTTTTTGTTATACTCTAATTTCTTATAGACATTACCCCTACCAATGTAGGCGGTTATATTTTTTTGATTGAACGAAATCGCTTTTGTGTAATCTTTTATCGCTTCTTTCAGAAACCCTTTGCCAGCTTTACAATTCGCTCTACCTGTGTAGGCATTTGCAATAGTGGGGTCTTTATCTATTACGTGATTGTATGCCTTCAATCCATTGACATAATCTTTCATAGCTACATAGACATTGCCCATATTATTATAATATATTGGGCTGTTACTATCGAGACTAACTGCCTTTCTGAAATCTTCTAAAGCTTTGTCATTTTCCTTAAAACTGAAATAAATCAGCCCACGGGTATTATACGAATCTGCGCTTTCTGGTTTGTATTGCACTAAGTTATTTGCATCGTCCAGTGCTCTTTCTTTTTCGTTGAAACGAGCTAATATCAGTGATCTCGCTTTTAGTGACTCTGTGTCTTCTGGCTTTTTATTTATTATAGATGAGTAGTCTTTTATGGCGTTCATAGTTTCGCCAGTAGCAATAAAGCAATTCGCTCGCTTTCGTAAGCTGTCGGTGTTAGTAGAATCGATTTTGATGGCACGAGAATAGTCCATTAGTGCTTCTTCATAATTGCCAGCTTTGTAAAATAAATCCCCACGAATAGAATAGGCCTCCGAAATGCCATTGTTGTGGTGGAGTGCTTCATTTATCATCTGTAGTGCATCCACAAACTTATTTTCCTCAGCATATACTTTTGCTTTAGCCAAATAGGCAAAGGAGAAGTTGTTATTCAGTTTTATTGATTCATTGTACAGCTTTAGGGCATTTCCAAATTCATTATTTTTGAAGTACAGATTCCCTTTCTTATAATAAACAAATGAGAAAGTTGGATTTAGCTTAATCGATTTGTTGTAATCTTCCATTGCTGCCGTAAAGTTATCTAACTCTGTGAAGCAGTTCCCACGCTTATAGTAATAGAGCGCATTTTTATCATACAAAGCAATTGCGTTGTTAAAGCAATCGAGTGCATTAGCATAGTTTTCGGAACGGAGAAAGTTTTCGCCTTTCTCAGCCCATTCTTCAGCTTCAATTTTTTCGTCTTTAGCAGTCATTTTCTGATTTTTGATTTTAAAAGCAACAAAAAATAGTTAATTTCTTTGTTATTACAATCGACATAATTAATAAAGATATTTAATTTCTGGGATAAATACAATGGAAAAGAGTGCATTAGTGCCAATCGCTTACGGAAGTGAAGAAATGGAAGCAGTTATTGTTATCGATTTACTTAGGCGAGCAGACATCAATGTTGTGGTTGCTGGCGATAGTGACATAGTGACTTGTTCAAGAGGAATAAAGATAGTTCCAGACAGACCACTGAGCGATATTGCTGACGACGAAAATTTTGGTGCTATTGTCTTGCCTGGTGGTGGCAAGGGAGTAGAGGGGTTGATAGAAGATGACAACCTAATTAGCTTATTGAAATATAATAATGAAAAAGGTAATTTGATTTGTGCTATTTGTGCTGCTCCAAAAATATTAGTACATCACAATATAATAGATGAAAATACAATGATAACATCATTCCCCGATGTGTATAATGAATTGAACCACAAGAAATATTCGGAAGAGAGTGTAGTTGTTGATGGTAATATTATCACTTCTCGTGGTGCAGGCACTGCCATAGAATTTGCCCTAAAAATAATAGAAATATTAGTTAGTGAAGAGAAAGCCAAGGAAATTGCTGAGGAGATAGTATATAACTATTGATGAATAAAGCTCTCATATTGATAATTGTTTTCACGAGCTATATGGCTGCCGCACCGAACGAAAAATCGGGTACTGCTTTGGTGCTAAGCGGTGGTGGGGCTCGTGGGCTATCACAAATTGGTGTTTTGCGTGGGTTGGAAGAGCGAAACATACAGATTGACTATATAGTGGGGACTAGTATAGGTGCTGTAGTGGGTGGACTCTATGCCTCGGGCTACTCGGTAGATGAGATTGAGGAAATGATGACGTCTGCTGAATGGGGTGAACTCCTGAGCATTTCTAATTTCTTTAACCGGAATAAAATGTTCATTGATCAGAAGAAATATTATGACAGAAAGCTAATCACCTTGCGTTTTGATGATTATAAATTCCAAATGCCAAGAGCAATTAGCAATGGGTATAATTTTTCCGAGTTTTTGCAAACCAAATTGTTAGAGTCTGACTATGCTTTAGCGAATGATTATGATAGTTTGAAAGTGCCATTCAGAGCTGTTGCTATGGATATAGTAACAGGAAAACCGCATATTTTTAAAGATGGGGATTTACTTTCTGCACTGAGAGCGAGCACAACTGTTCCGTTGCGGTTTACTCCTGTTTCGTTGGATTCAATGATTCTGATTGATGGCGGCCCAGTGGCTAATATTCCAGTAGAACAAGCAATTTCAGAGTTTAACCCTAAGCACATAATCACAGTGAATGCTACTTCAGAAATATATAAATATGATGATTTGGACAATCCTGTGAATATAGCAGACCAAATTGTGTCCGTGCTTATGGAGTCGAATAAGCAAGAAGCAAAGGAGCTGAGCGATTATTATATTGAACCAGAGTTAATGAATGTAAGCAACATTGATTTTGCTCGTATAGATTCGATAATCAAAAAGGGTTCGGATTGTTTGAGTAACTATGATTTTAGCATTTTGCCCAAAAAGACTAATCAATCGGAAGCACCAAATTATGGGGAATTGACTTTAAATAGCATAACTGTGGTTGGCAACGGCAACACAGATGAGATGTTTATTTTTGCAGAGTCTCCAGTAAACATTGGAGAAGTAATAACTCCTGATGATATATTTAACTACTGGGAGAGTTTGTACTCAACTGAGCTTTTTTCGCAGGTGCAAATAATTCCAAATGTTATAGATAGTAATAAATTAGATTTACAGATTGTAGTAAGGGAAAAAGGTACGCAAGTTGTGCTTTTGGGTGCAAGAGTAGATAACGAAAGGAACACTCAATTAGAGATAGATTTGTTGAGAGAGAATTTCTTAAACACTGGAACAAGAACGCTAATAGGTGCAGCTGGAGGTGGAAGAAATCAGAGTGTATATTTATCTATAAGTAATCCAAAAGTATTAAATTCTCCTATTAGTTTTAACCTTTCTGGATACTATAATAACGTTCTTTACCGTACTTATGGAGCCGAGGATGTCGTTAATTCCGGAAAAAGGGGGAATAAATATAGATATAGTCGAGAGCAAATAGGTGACTACGTTGTTCAGGACTATGGCTTTAGTGTATCGACAGGTAGTAATTTCAGTAAGTTGGGTAAGGTTAATTTTGGTTTTCAGTTGGAACAGCAAAGGGCTTATGATATAGAAGCTGACCCAGTAGATTACAATACGGTGAGTACATTTTTTATCAAGGCATTGATTGATAGTAAGAACAAATCGAACTTTGCTACTTCTGGCTCGTTGATAGATATAAACTTTGAGTCTAACTTAATATCTTTAGAAAACTCAGTAAATTTTTCTAAATTAGAGTTTATGCTGGATTCGTATTTTACACCATTGAGTGATTTTACTATTAACCCTTACATAATGTTTGGGGTTGGAGACAGGACAACCCCACTGGCAGAATTTTGGGGGCTGGGTGGTCAAAATCAGTTCTATGGTATGCGAGAGTATGAAAGAATAGGGAGACAGATTTTTGTATCGTCATTGGAGTTCAGGTATAAGCTGCCTTTTGAAATATTTTTTGATACTTATGCTTCACTTAGATATGATATTGGTGGAGTGTGGGAAGTGCCTGAGCAAATAAGGTTTGCTAATCTTCGTCAAGGATTAGGTGCGGAGCTATCGTTCGATACACCTATTGGGCCAGCAAAATTTGCTTTGGGGCAGAGTTTTTACTTAGTCAAAGACCCAGACAGAGCAATAGTAGGGCCTTTACTTGGCTACTTTGCGATAGGAATAAATTTATAAATTGAAATAGAAATGAATATGAAACACATTGATTTTAAAGTGATTCTAATAATCGTTGGAGTAGCTGTTGCCTTGGCATTTGGCTATAACTACAGCGACATAAGTGAAAAGGGATTGGGTTACCTGACCGACAAAGGGCCTGTGGCTTCCGATTCATTGCTCAATGCTGGAATTGCTGATGCAGCAAATGAAGCTGTTCCAGAAGCACCAACTGAAACTTTGGAAGGAGCGACTATAACTTACGAGCAGATGAAAGCAAGAGTGGACGACCCTAACTTTGTTATAATAGATGCACGTAGTCCCGAAGAATACGCCGAGGGTAAGATTGGTGAAGCTATAAATATATTTCCTTATGAAGACGAAGGCACATACTTTCAGAAAATATTTACTTTAGAACAAGGTAAGAAATACTTGATTTACTGTACTGGGGGCAACTGCGATCTTAGCCACAAATTAGCTGAAGACATGAACAACTCAGGATTTGCTAATACGTTCATCTACACTGGTGGATGGGAAGAGTGGGTTTCTAAATAAATGCAATCGAGCACACAACATAGCGATAAATTTTTAGAAAAAAAGTTTGGTATTATTGGAAATGCCGAACCGATGCGTAAGGCAAAGAAGTTGCTTCTGAAAGCTGCACCGACTGAGCTATCCGTGCTAATTACTGGTGAAACAGGGACTGGCAAGGAAGTTTTTGCAAAGGCAGTACACGGTCTGAGTAAGCGCAAAGGCAATAATTTTGTGAGTGTCAACTGTGGTGCTATACCCGAGACATTACTCGAATCAGAGCTTTTTGGTCACGAAAAGGGTGCTTTCACTAGTGCTAATGAGCAAAGAAAGGGATTTTTTGAGACTGCTGACAAGGGTACTATATTCTTAGATGAGATTGGGGAAATGCCAGTAGAAACGCAAGTCAAGTTGCTCAGGGTGTTGGAATCTGGTGAGTTTAGTCGCTTGGGTTCGTCGGATATTCGCAAAGTAGATGTTCGAGTGGTGGCTGCAACAAACAGGGAATTAGAAGAGAGAGTAGAACGCGGTCAGTTCCGTCAGGATTTGTACTTTCGTCTTCGTTCTGTGCATATTTTGTTGCCATCATTACGTGAGCACAAATCGGACATAGAGCCGTTGTTCAATTACTTTGCAAACCGAACAGCAGAAAACATTGGCTTAGATTACAAAGGGATAAGCAGCGAGGCAATGGAAGTGCTGATGAATCAGAGGTGGGACGGCAACGTGAGGGAGCTAAAAAACCTAACTGAGACTATGCTAACACTCGAAGCAAAAGAGTTTATAGAGGCGGACAATGTTGCAAAATATATTAGGCAATCACTGCCACACAAATCGAGCTATTCGGAAAGAAACCAGTCAGAGGTTAGTGGTGCTATGGTTCCAGCTAATATGGCAGGTGACGCTAATTCAAACTTAGAGTTAGGGATAATATTCAGAACCCTGCTCGAGATAAAAAATGACATAGAAGAGCTAAAGCACATAGCTAAACACAACACCAACAAGATAGACGAAGTGATTACTAATCAGAATGAATTTATGATTCAGCACGCCGATGAAGTAGTCGAAAGTGATGAGCTGTTAGATACATTTGACACTCTTAACTTAGCTGACATAGAAAAACGGTTGATTGTTTATTCACTCGACAGATTTGAAGGTAACCGCAGGTTGGCTTCTCAGGAACTGGGCATAAGTGAACGAACACTATATAGAAAGCTGAAACAATACGGTTTGGATTAATTTTATTGCATATATCATAATATACAAAAATAGAACAATTACTTAACAGCTCGTTCTAATCTGTCATTGATAGATTTACCGAGACCTATGTCCGGCAGCCGTTCTGCTATTATTATATCTAATTGCATTTCGTCTAACTTGTGCAACGCTTTGTACAAATTAGCAGCGGCCTCTGCCATATCGCCACTTTCAGACAAAATCTCAACGTGATTGAAGCGAGACATATCAGCTGCACCAGTAAATGAAAGCAAACCAACTCGCTTGTTTTCCATATCAACTGAGCAATCAGTCAAATCATCAACTAAATACATTTTTGTTTTTGGGGCATAGTGTTTGACCAACATACCAGGAGCATTCGGAGTGTTTTCCTCTCTATTCTTTACTTTCACTTCTCCAACTACTTTCTCTATCTCCTCTTTCGAAATAGAGCCAAGTCTATACAAAACAGGTTCGTTATTTTCAAAACCAATTATGGTGGACTCTAACCCATTTTTGCAATCCCCACCATCTAATATCATTCGAATTGAGTCTTTAAAATATGCCTCAACGTGTTGAGCGCTAGTGGGGCTTATCCTATTGAATGGATTTGCACTTGGTGCAGCCAGAGGGAACGGCAAGAGTTTTAGTAATTCCAGAGTGACGGGATGGTTCGGTATTCTGACAGCCACGGTGTCCTTTCCTGCAGTTATCACATCGGGAATAGTTGGGTTCTTTTTCAGCACTAAAGTCAAAGAACCAGGCCAAAATGCTTCTGCCAATTGCTTAGCTTTAGCAGGAAACTCACTTGCTATATCATCAACTTGCTCAATCGAATGCAAGTGAACTATTAGTGGATTGAACAATGGCCTTTGCTTTACTTCAAATATCTTTCGGATAGCCGCTTCGTTGTATATATTACCCGCAAGTCCATAAACGGTCTCTGTAGGAATTGCTACCAAGTCGCCTTCTTGCAATATCTCTACTGCTTTTTCTATATTATCCGAAATGATTGTCATTAATAAAGTAAATTTAAGTAATACCAAATTGCAAAATAGCAAAGATTATGGATATATACTCATTTATTGAACGCAGATTGGTTCTGTGTAGTGTGTACCAACGCTATCCTTACGTGCAATAGTAACCCCTCCAAACGAGGCAAAAGAGTTGTCATTGCGAAAAATATCAGTTTACTGATATTTTGTGGCAATCTATTTTTATTAAAGCAGACAGCCGCGCTACGCTCGCTGTGACATTTTTTCCTCCCCAGTCAGAACAAGTTTCAGACAGCTCACGGCAATGAAGACTGGCGCTTCGACAGGCTCAGCGACCGAATTGTTTCTGCCAACTCCGTAGGAATTATGAAGCTTGTTCTACTACCCAGAACGGACAGTGAAGAGCAGATAGATTATAACGGCAGCACCACCAACATAAGCCGCTGGTTCCCACACATCATCCCAAAAAGAAGATTCGCCAACCCTAATTCCTTTGGTGAAATGAAAGTTCGAGGTCTCGAGTTCATCAGTGAAATCTAAGTCTATAGTATCTCTGTAGCTGTTGGTGACTCTGTATTCTACTATGTGGTCATCGGCAAGAGTTTGAATATAGAGGGAGGTGTTTATTTCCCTTGTGTTACTCGCTTCGTCATATATTATAGTAATAGAGTCGAGTTCGATATTGGTGCCATAGTTTTCACCGTATGTAATAACAATTGCAGTATCCAAAATTCTAAGTGATGATTCTAATTTATCTTTTAGCTCAGGAAAACTGGAATGGGGCTTTATACTTTTGTTATATATTTTGGTCTGCGATTCTACGGCAAGGGAATCAATCTGATTCAATATTACTTCCAAATTTGTTTTAGGTGCGGCACAAACAACAGAAGAAAAGGCAATTATAAGAAAGAGGATTCTCATTTCCCTATGTTTTTCTTTAATCTCGTCAAATCTTCGAATAGCTGCATATCGTCCCAATAGTTGTGCGGACGTATTCTTAATTTACGCTTTCTTCCAGCAATGGATAGTTTCACTAATCGGAATGTTTCTCTGGTTTGGAAAGGACGCTCTTTGCCAAGATATATGCGTTCTATATTCGATTTATCATACTTTGTGTGGTTGAACCTATTTCGCATAGTGATGGAATGCTCACCAATTACCAAAGTTCTAACCCAAAAAAGCTTGTGGAAATACATAAGCAATGCACCAATAATAAACAGCCCAAGCAGTATGAACACGGGGTCGTGCAGCAACACGCCTACGTCTGTTTTACCTATCAGGGTTCTAATTAGTCCATAGCCAATAGCCACTACAATGTAGATAACAATGGATTTCCAGTAAAAATCGAATCTTTGCTTATATATTTTGTCTTCAGTCATTTTCTAAAATATGAATTGATTAGCAATTAATCAAGTTCTATCGAACCTTCTGCTATTTCCTTTATCGTTTCGGCATATATTCTATGCTCCACTTCTAACACTTTTCGTGCTATATCTTCGGGTGTATCTTTATTGTTTATAGCTACTTTCCCTTGTTTCAATATCTTCCCTTCGTCGTATTTTTCATTGACTAAGTGAACCGTAGCACCCGATTCGGTATCTCCAGCTTCGTGGACTGCACGGTGCACATTCATGCCATACATTCCCTTGCCGCCGTATTTTGGCAATAGGGCAGGGTGAATATTCAATATTCTGTTGTAATATTTCTCAATCATCACTTTCGGAATCATTCTCATATAGCCAGCAAGAACAACCAAATCAATATTGTGTTCGTCTAACACACCGAGCAAAGCCGATTGGAACTCCGCCGCAGTATTATACTGTGCTGAGCTGATATGTATTGGCTTGACCCCTAAGCTCTTAGCCCTTTCCAAAGCATAGGCATCGGAGTTGTTACTGATGAGCAATACTGGTTTGGCGGTTATATTCTGTTTTCGAATTGCCTCCACTATTGCTTGGAAGTTACTCCCTCCGTGCGAGGCAAAGAATGCTATATTCATATTAATTAGTTATTTTGCTTTTGGTACTAATAACAAAGATAAGTGTTTAGTTGGAGATTGGGAAATTAACAATCAGGAGTAATCACATTTCCTAACAAAATAAAAACAAATCTTTCCACAATAAATTTGGAAATAATAAAACATAGTTTTAATTTTGTAGTCAAGATAAAAATAAAGGTAATAAAATGACTTCATTACAATATGTACAGCAATTAGCACAAGACAGAGCTGCTGCTGCAAGAAAAGAAAAAGATGGCGAGAACTTCGCCGAAGTTCCTGAATTTGGTCCTGGCGACACTGTAAACGTTGCTGTAAGGGTAGTAGAGGGACAAAAAGAAAGAATCCAAAATTATAAAGGTATCGTACTTGGTATCAAAGGTGGCGGAATAGCTAAAACTTTCTTAGTTAGAAAAATCTCTAACGGTATTGGCGTAGAAAGAATCTTCCCAATGCACTCTCCTATGATTCAAAGCATTGAAGTGCTTAACAAAGGTAGAGTAAGAAGAGCTAAGCTTTATTACTTACGTGGTATGTCTGACAAGAAGACTAGACAAAAACTTAGTCGTAGAAAGTAAGCACTACCGCAAAGAAGTTAGAAAAATAAAAAATCCCGCTCATTTTGGCGGGATTTTTTTTGTGCTTTTTCTTTTTGGCTGACTGTTATTTAGTCAATTCCTTAATTTTCTTAAACAACTTATCCTCATCACCTGGGGCATAGCCATTGTGCTCATAAACTAAGTTTCCTTCGCCGTCATACAAAAATGTATGTGGTGGATTAGACACATTCATAGCTCTTTTCAGGTCACTATTCTCATCCAAGTAAACTTCATAATCCCAACCACGTCCTTTTACAAACGGAGCAACACGGCGACTATTACGAGAATCATCAATAGATACAGCTATTACTTTAACTCCTGTCTCCTTTTGCCATTTGGCATACTGCTCATTAATATTGTTTAGTTCTAAGATACATGGTTTACACCAAGTAGCCCAGAAGTTAATAATATACGGCTTTCCGTCATTATCAAACTTAGCAGCATCTACTTTTCTACCTTTTAGATTTTTTACTTTAACCGATGGAATTTTCTTTTTTTCTTTAGCTTCTGCGGCAGTTGTGAATGCAAATGCAAACACTAATAGCATAGACAGCATAGTAATTGATTTTCTCAAAATTGTCTCCTAATTAATTATTTTTGTAACTTATATTCTACATACGTGTTAATTTAACTGATTGTTCAGACAAAAACACAAAATTTTATAAATACATAGAGGCATAAATTATGAAAAAGTTACAAATAATCCTTCTTTTCGTATTATTATCTTTCGCATATTCGTGTACAGATGATGACAACCCAGTAAAAGATAAAGACCCAGTTGATACAACTCCAACGATAGAACTAATTGCCACAGATGGTTTGGTGATAGAAGCTCAATCAAGTCAAAGCGTAATTGAATATCATACTGAAATAAAAAATACTGGTGACAAAGACCTAAACGTATTTGCACGAATGGAAATTATCGAATTGGCAAACTCACATTCGACATACTTCTGTTGGGGCGATTTGGCTTCTGGTCAAGGTACTTGCTACCCTGCAATGAAAGAAGACTTTACAGCAACATTTGATGTCACTATCAAAGCTGGCGAAACAACTCCTCCTGGTAACTTTATCAATTATATAGACAATGAATCTACTAGCACTAACACTTCTAAGATTCGATACATCGTTTACGAAGAAGGTAATATGGATAATGCAGACACATTAGAATATACTATTAACGTCAATGGTCCATTCGGGAAGAAATAGCCCTAACGCTTGAACGCTTTATTAAAGGTCGTTTCCTTGTATAAGTTGGTAAGTAATCTAACTTATAGACTATGGGGACGATCTTTTTTGTTTCTACCTTAGGTCTATCCATTAGTAAAAGAGAGATAGATATAGCTACTGCAATATTTTTGAACAATGCTGTAATCTAACTCCCTCCTTAATCTATTTTGCTATAATTTTATTGAATTTACGCTTTCCAACCTTAAAAACTCTTTCTTCAGTCAGGTCGATGAATTGATTTATATTATCAATTTTCTCATCGTCAACTGATACGGCACCTTGCTGCACCATTCTTTTAGCATCTTTCTTAGAGCCAACCATTTTTGCATCAGTGATTATATCAATCACTTTTGTTTCTGTTGGGTGTACGGCAAGTTCTACTGTCTGTATATCATCTGGAATATCACCTTGCTTGAATATACGTAGAAATTCTTCGTAAGCAGCTTCACCGCTTCCTTCTGGGTGGTAAATATCAGTGATTTTCTTAGCCACTTTTATCTTAGCATCTCTTGGGTTGTTGCCCTCGCCAGATAGAAATTTACTCATCTCTCCAAGCTCTTCGTTGGTAGCAAATGCTCCATATTGGTAGTATCGCAGTATAACATCATCGGGGATAGACATAACCTTACCGAACACTTCCGATGGTTTGTCCGTTAGGGCGATGTAATTGTCCAGTGATTTACTCATTTTCTCTTTACCGTCCGTCCCTTCTAATATTGGAAGCGTAACTATACATTGCGGCTCTTTCCCGTAAGAACGCTGAATATCACGACCAACTATCAAATTAAATTTCTGATCAGTACCACCCAGCTCCACATCGGAATCAATGTGAGCAGAATCCATTGCCTGAGCAAGTGGGTAGAGCAGTTCGTGCATACTTATTGGAGTGTTTGAATTGTAACGCTTGTTAAAATCATCACGCTCCAAAAGCTGAGCCACAGTATATTTGGCAGCTAATTCAATCACTTCCCGAAAGTTCATAGCGTTTAGCCAATCGCTGTTGTATTTAACTTGGAACTTATCTGGCGACTCGTCCAATATCAGACCAGCTTGATCTAAGTATGATTGCCCATTGATTTTTGTGTCTTCCAATGTCAGCTGAGGTCTGGTCTTCGATTTACCAGAAGGGTCACCTATCATAGCAGTAAAGTCACCAATTATCAATATTGCTTTGTGGCCTAAATCTTGGAATTGCCTCATTTTGTGCAACACTACGGCGTGACCAATGTGCAAATCGGGTCTGCTTGGGTCTGCACCAAGTTTGATAATTAATTGCTTCTTGTTTTTTATCGAATTTTCTAACTTTCTAACCAACTCATCTTCTGGCAATACATCAACTGCCGATGATTTGATTATATCCATTTGCTCATTAACCGATGGGAACATACGCTATTTTCTAATCCTGTTATTCTTTATTCTTTAATTGTCTATAAATGTATCTAAAACCTAAACCTTGTACTTCCTACGCAGGTCTCTTTCTACTTCTTTTTTCTTAGTTGACTCACGTTTGTCAAACTTTTTTTTGGGCTTAGCCAATGCAATTTCTAATTTAACAAGGTGACCGCTGAAGTAAATACTAAGTGGCACTATAGTCATACCTTTCTCATTCACAGCATCTTGTAACTTGTTCAGCTCACGAGTGTGCATTAGCAGCTTTCTGTACCTATTTGGTTCGTGGTTTTCTCTATTGCCGAGCGAATATTCAGGAATGTTCATATTCATTATGTACAATCCATCTTTGCTTCGGATAAACCCCACGTAGGCCTCTTGCAAACTGCATTTGTTTTCTCTGAGTGATTTGACTTCAGTTCCAACTAACATAATGCCAGCTTCGTAGCGGCTAACTATTTCATAATCATAGCGAGCCCGCCTGTTGGTAGTTATAGTTTTTATTCCTATTTCGTCGTAATTTTTATTCTTACCCATTACTCAGTTGCGGTTTTAGCTCTTAGTTCATTGTCAAATATGAACACTCCACCAGGAGATTCAATAGCCATTTTCAATCTGTCAACTAACTCAGAAACCGTTGCTTCTTCTTCTACTTGTTCTGATATGAACCAGTGAAGTAATACTTCCAATGGCAAGTCAGATTCTTTCTGTGCTAATCGAGCTAATTTATTAATACTTTGTGTGATTTGCTTTTCGTGGTCAAGTGCAACCTCGAACCCTTCCAATGGAGTTTCCCAATGGTTAGGAGGAGAGTCAATCTTTCCGATTACTGGCAAGCCACCCCTGTCTAATAAGAAATCGAATAGCTTATAAGCATGGTCTAACTCTTCTTTAGATTGTAATCTCATCCAATTAGCCATACCGTTCAAACTGATAGAATGGTAGTAACCAGCCATAGATAGATATAGGTTAGAAGAGTAAATTTCTTTTGCTATTTGTTCGTTTATCGCTTTTTCTAATTTTTTTGCTATCATTTTATTTTCTCTATTATTTATTAAATTTTAAACTTATGTCCGCACTTTTTACGCTGTGAGTAAGAGCACCAACCGATGCTGCATCTACTCCCGTTGGTGCATAGTCAGCAATAGTACTCAAATTAATACCGCCCGATGCTTCCAAGAATATATCTTGTTTTATCTCTCGAGCATAAGCTACGCATTCGGTTATGTATTGTGGTGACATATTGTCTAATAATAGACCGTCAGCACCCGATTCTATTGCATTTTTTATTTGCTCTTTTTCGTCAACTTCTATCTGTATTTGCAAACTGCTGTCATACTTCTTACAATTGTTTACAGCTTCCGTTACTCCGCCGGCAGCCACAATGTGATTATCTTTTATCAAAATCCCAGTTGATAAACTGTACCTGTGGTTTTGTCCGCCACCCATACAAACAGAATATTTCTCGAACATTCTTAAGCCAGGTGTAGTCTTTCTTGTATCGAGTACAGCTACTCCATGAGGTTTTACAATATCCACATATTTTTTTGTAATGGTAGCTATGCCACTCATTCTTTGTATCAAGTTAAGGAATATTCTTTCTTTTCTCAATATCTCAATAGAGTTTCCCTCTATTTTGGCAATTGTGGTGCCGTTTGTAACATAATCGCCATCTGAAAAGTAAAATTCAATATTAGTATTACTATCGAATATTGCTTCTACTACATTTCTGCCCGACAAAACCATATCATCTTTAGCTATAATTAGAGCAACCGAACTCGATTCTGGGTGGACGGTGCTTAAAGTTGTAACGTCACCATTGGGGGAATCTTCTTCCAAATATTCGTCTAATTTGGATTTTATGTAATCCAATGGGATTTCTTTTATTTGATTATATCTTATCATTCTAAATTTTTTTTTTATATTAACACTACAAATTTAATCAAAAGAAAGAATTAGTTAAAATAAGTGAATAAAGAATACAATTTAGAACCCTGGAAAAAGGATTTATTAGACAACATATTCGACTTCGCAGTTAAGTTCGGATTTTTTACCCTATTAATATCTGGAACTATTACCTTCCTAAGCGGAATGTACTTGCAAACAGCAATATATGTTGTTGCATATTCTCTGGGAGTTTATGGTGCTTACACAAAAAAATTACCCTACTACACACGAGTTTGGTACCTCATAGCCGTTACTTACATTATTTCATTGACAGTTCTGGTGTTAGAAGGTGATATAACCATCGGGATATTGTGGCTTATCTTTGGTATTTTTTTCTGCGTTACTTTCTTCGATTTAAAGAGATTCATACCATTAGGTATATTATATGCTATAACTCTTGGGCTGTGGTTTGTAAACTATGAATATCAGTTTGTTCCTGCTATCAGGGAACTGGCTGGCTACGGTTACCTTGCAAAGTATATAAATAGTGCCTTGTTTCTAATAGCTGGTATCTTGTATGTCAATGAAAGACTAATAAAAAGATTAGCCAAATCCCTTCTAAAAGTACAGTCCACGCAAGATGAACTTCATCAGGAAAAGCAAAAATTAGAATCAGCAAATAGTGAGCTTTCTTCTAAAGTTGATGAAATCAGTAAATTGAAAGAAGAACTATTAGAAGCAAATTCTGCACTTACTGACAAAGTAGAAGTTCAGGAAGAAGGAATAAAAGAAACACTAACAGACTTACAAAATGAGATTGTTACAAGAAAGAATACCGAAAATGAATTACTAAAAACAAGAGAAGAACTTATTCTTTCATTAGAAAAAGAGAAAGCCGTCAATGAAATGAAATCTAAATTTATAGCTATGATTTCCCACGAATATAGAACCCCACTAACTGTTCTTATGAATAGCACTTATTTAATTGGCAAATACTTTGAAGTGAACGATAAAATCAAATTTGCAAATAGCTTAGATAAGATAAATGGTGCCGTAGAAAGTATGACCAACCTATTAGAAGAAGTTATCCGATTTGGGCACAGTGAAAACATCAACCAAGATGAAATCCTAAAAGAGGTAGATCTTGTACATCAGATTAATACAGTAGTGGCAAATTTTAAAGGTAAAAATGGCACTGATATTCACTACACCATAGATTCTCCCTATTCGCCATTTTTTATTAATACTGATTCAAGAAAATTAAGGTTAGTTTTAAATAATATAATAAAAAATGCAATCACTTATTCCAGTGAAAACCCAAAAATCGTTGTCACTATAGAAGATGTAGAAAACAATGTAAGCATTTGCATTGCAGACAAAGGCATAGGAATAACCCAAAACGACAGAGATAAAGTCTTTGAACCATTCTACAGGGGTGAGAATACAATAGGTAACGCAGGTACAGGATTGGGTTTACCTATAACCAAAAGATATGTGGAATCACTCAACGGTACTATTGACTTTGATAGCCAAGTCGGTAGAGGTACCAAATTCATTATCGTTCTGCCGTCAAACAACTCCGAATAGTATATTTTAGCAATTAGCATAAATATATATTAATTTCGTAGTTAAAATAACAACAAAAAAGAGAAAATAATATGTCATTGAATTGCGGTATAGTTGGATTGCCAAACGTGGGCAAATCTACTATTTTTCAAGCATTGACTTCAGCACCAGCTGAGGCAGCAAACTATCCTTTCTGTACTATTGAGCCAAACGTAGGAGTGGTAGAAGTACCAGACGAGAGATTACAAAAAATTACTGGCTACATCAAACCACAAAAAGTAATACCAACTATCGTAGAATTTGTTGATATAGCTGGATTGGTAAAGGGGGCTTCCAAAGGGGAAGGGCTCGGCAATCAGTTCCTTGGTAATATCAGACAAGTTGGGGCTATAGTCCACGTTGTACGCTGTTTTGACAATGAAAATATAGTCCACGTTGACGGAAATATAAACCCAATTCGTGACATAGAAACAATAGAAACAGAGCTTGCTCTTGCAGACTTGGAATCTGTACTAAAGAGAAAAGAGAAGAACGCAAAAGTATTCAAATCGAGCGATAAGAAAGCTGTTGATTTGGCAAGACAGTTGGACCCGATTTATGAAAAGTTAGCCGAAACGCTTAACCAAGGACAACCAGCACGAGGATTAGGTTTGAGCGAAGACGAGCAAAATGCTGTAAAAGATTTACATTTGATTACCTTGAAGCCACAAGTTTATTGCTGTAATGTTGACGAAGATGACCTGCAAGGCGAAAACGATTACGTCCAAAAAGTACGTGAATTTGCTAAACAAAACGACAGCGAAGTAGTTGTTATCTGTGGTAAATTAGAATCAGAAATTGCTGGGCTCGACACTGCAGAAGAAAAAACGGAATTCTTACAAGAAATGGGGCTACAGGAAAGTGGATTGGACAAGCTAATTCGCAAAGGGTACGAGCTACTAAACCTAAAAACTTACTTTACTGCTGGCGAGAAAGAGGTGCGCGCGTGGACTTTCAAAGATGGTAGCACTGCACCACAAGCTGCTGGAGTAATACATACAGATTTTGAAAAAGGATTTATCAAAGCAGAGATTTATCACTGCACAGACCTTTTTGAATTGGAAAGTGAGCAAAAGATAAAAGAACTGGGCAAGCTAAGAATAGAAGGCCGCGATTATATAGTACAAGATGGTGATGTCGTTCACTTTAGATTCAATGTGTAATTAAAAAAAAGATTAGAACTATGAGAATATCAATAGACATTAGCTTATATCCGCTGAACGAAGATTATATAAAGCCGATAAAAAGCTTTATCAATGCTGTTAACTCTACCGAAGGACTAGAAGTAGAAACAAACAAAATGAGCACACAAATCCGTGGCGAAAGCGATATAATATTTGATTTGCTGAAAAAAGAAGTGCCCAACGCGTTTGAGGAAAACAGGGCTGCTTTCATCATCAAAATCATAAAAGGTTCGGACTAAAACTATGCTAATTGCTCTTCTTATATTGAACATTGTTGTGCTAATATTGGTGTTTCTGAATTACAGAAAGCCCACCAGTGCTGTTGACAATGCTGCCGATATAGAAGAGAAATTCAAGCGATTGCAAGAATTTCAATCGGAGTCCGAAAGAAACCTGAGAGCCGAAATAGCTGATAATTTCAGAGCGAATAGGGAAGAGCTATCCAAAAACTTCTCAAACCTGAAAGATGATATGCTCAAAAGAAATGAAGAGCAATCAACAAGGCAAACAGATAAATTCATTGACTTTGAACGACGAATAAAAGACCTATCCCAATCGAATGAAGAAGGGATAGACAAACTAAAAGAATCGATAAAGCAAGAGCTAAATGAGTTCAATAATCAAGTTGATAAAAACCTCAATACCCTGAAAGAAGAAAACAACAAGCACTTGCAAAAAATGCAGGAAACAGTTGATGAAAAGCTCCAGAAGACTTTAGAATCGCGAATAGCTCAGGCATTCAGCACAGTAAGCGAACGCTTAGAAGAAGTGCACAAAGGGCTTGGAGAAATGAAGCAATTAGCCAATGACGTTGATGGACTTAACAAAATCCTCAGCAATGTAAAGCTGAAAGGCGTGCTTGGCGAATATCAATTAGAACAAATCTTGGAGCAAGTTTTAGCTCCAGCACTCTATGAAAAAAATGCCCAAACCAAAGAAAACACTCGAGAAAGGGTAGAATTTGCCGTGCTATTGCCTGGTGATGACGACGGGAAAGTTATGCTGCCAATTGACTCAAAATTTCCATCTGATTCTTACAGACGTTTAGTTTTAGCATTTGAAGAAAGTAACGAAACAGCTGCAGCAAATGCACGAAAAGAGCTCTATGCAGCAGTAAAAACTTATGCAAAAGACATAAACAATAAATATATAAACCCTGGCGTAACTACTGATTTTGCCATTATGTTTTTACCATTCGAAGGGATGTATGCGGAAGTCTTGCGAGACCCAACTTTATTCCACGAAATACAAACCAAATACAAAGTCAATATAACAGGGCCAACCACTTTAGCAGCATTCCTCAACAGCTTGCAGATGGGTTTCCGTACTCTTGCTATACAGGAACGTTCGAGTGAAGTATGGGAAATATTGGGTGCAGTAAAAGTAGAGTTCGATAAGTTTGGTGATGTGTTAGACACCACACTCAATCAATTAGAAAACGCAAAGAACAACATAAATGACTTAGTCGGTGTGAGAACACGACAAATGCACAGAAAATTAAAAAAAGTATCTGAATATCAGATGGATGCAGGGAAATTTTTATACGATAATGCCGATACGATGGAGGAAGAGCAATGAGATTAGCCGCAATAATACACAGCCATTTTGAAGGCCCAGCGTTCATAGCCGATTGGGCAATAGATAGCGGTCACGATTTGGAAGAAATACACATTTACAAAGACGGCACTATGCCCAGCGATGATTATGATGGCTTTATCTTCCTCGGTGGCACTATGAGTGCTAATGATGACGATGAGTGCCTGTGGCTTTTGGATGAGAAACAATTCATCAGCAACCTTATCAGGCAAAACAAAAAAGTCTTAGGTATCTGCCTTGGAGCACAATTGGTAGCCAATGCTGTTGGTTGCGATATTGCCCCTATGAAACAGAAAGAAATTGGCTGGTTCGATGTCTATTTGTCCGAAGACCGTGGCAATATTATCCCCGAATATGATATAATAGAAACTCTCCACTGGCACGGCGATGAGATAATCCCCAACGAAAACATAGAGATACTAGGCACTTCGCAACAGTGCGATGTACAGATTTTCAAAGTGAACGACAATTGCTACGGATTCCAATGCCATTTGGAACACACTATGGACTCGCTTATCAATCTCTACGCCCACTGCTTCGACGATATAGACGAGGGCCCATTCACCCAAGACCACGACAGACTCTTTTTTTCAGATGAAATATTCGATCAGAACAATGAAATATTCGCCCATTTTCTAAATAATTTCTTCGAAGGTTAATTGAAAAACTTACTAATTATAGCTTATTACTTCCCTCCCTCTGGTGGCCCAGGTGTACAAAGAGTGCTAAAACACATAAAGTACCTGCCTGATTATGGTTGGAACCCAATCGTATTAACAGTTAAAAATGGCGAATACCAAGCCATAGACGAGTCATTACTAAAAGAAATACCAGAAGGCACGATAGTCCACAAAAGTAAGATATATGAGCCCTACGACCTTTACAGAAAGTTCACTGGAAGGAAAAAAGGGGAAGCTATAGATGTAAATAACATCAAGAAAGAAGGGCAAGAAAGTAAGTTTATGGACAAAGTTGCAGAGCAAATAAGAGCGACTATGTTCATACCCGATGCACGAATTGGATGGTATTTTTCTGCAATAAAAGAAGCAGAAGCTATATTAGAAAAATATGATATAGATGCTATATATAGTAGCTCTCCGCCATACACTTGCTCCGTTATTGCAAACAAATTGCAGAGCAAAACAAAGCTTCCTTGGGTGGCTGGTTTCCGTGATCCTTGGACTGGATTCCTCACTACACCCAACCGTTGGTTTTTACCTGCTGCAATAGATAGGAAATTAGAACACAGCGTATTCAAAAATGCAACTGCAGTAGAAGCAGCGTGGCAAGGAATAATTAAAGATGCACTTGGTAAATATAGTGATTTGGATGAGCAGAAATTTTACCACGTCCCAAATGGATATGACTCAACCGACTTCCCAGATATAGAATACAGCAGAAACGAAAAGTTCACTCTGACTTACACTGGTTCGCTTTACGGCAGAAGAAACCCAAAACAGCTATTCGAAGCAATTGAAAAATTGATAAAATCGGGCAAAGTTGACTCAAACGATTTGAATCTGACATTCGTTGGACGCTTTGGTGCAGAAGTGGAAGAGATGTTCGACTCGGTGAGTTTTTCGGACAAAATTACTAAAATTGGCTATCTGCCACACAGCGAAAGCATCAGCTATTTGCTCAAATCAGAAGCATTACTACTGATAGTTGACGAAGCAAAAGAAAGCCAAGAGATAGTACCAGGCAAGGTCTATGAGTACCTCGGTACTAAACGGCCTTTGCTTGCTATTGCACCGCTACAATCAGCAATTGCTGATTTGATTTACGAAACTGAGTCTGGCTTAGTAGCTCACCAAAATCAGATAGACAGAATAGCCGAAAACTTCTTAGAATTTTACAATGCTTGGAAAACAGGTGAACAATTATACGAACCGAATGACAAAAAAATAGAGCAATACGAAAGGAAAAACGCCTCTGAAAAGCTGGCAGGATTGTTGGATAGTATCGTAGAATAATCACCGAAACAAGCTAAATTCCTCCAATTTTTCTGTACCAATACCAGTTGGCTGAATACTTGATTTTCTCATAATCATCTCTACTGCATAAGCAAGTGTATCGACAATATCATCATGCTTGCCATTGGGGAAATTGATTAACTCTTTTTCCAAATCAGTAATTGCTGCAATCTGCTTGTTAATGTATAGCTTTCTGTTTTCAACAAATGCGGACAGAGGCAATGCCCTCGACAGCTTGTCCTTGCGAGGTACTAACTTTACAACAGGTAAACCCAATTCCGAAAGCTGGTAGAACAAACTCGCTTGGTATTGAACGGATTCCACTCCAATCAGAACTGGGTTGTATTTCTTGTTCAGATCTGCAATTATATCTTTGTGACGTGTTGGTACTATCTTGTCCCTATACAAATCTATCAGGTACAGATTTTTCCGCTCATCCGAGGTAAATATAGCTACCACAGTGTAATCAGCTTTATCAGAAGTAGAAATAGCCAAATCGCAAGCAAACATAATGTCATTTACTTGCGCTATTGCTTTGCCTTTTTGCATTATAATTCCATTCTGATAATCGAAATATTGCAAATCATCTCTGTTAAACAATCCACCTTCGCTTGGGGTTGGCTCTTGTTGATATAGCCCTGCAAACCAATACTGCCCAATGGCTTGTTTCTTTTTCAGCAAATCTGATATGCTGTACCGCTCTTCCCACAGAGCATCGCCCACCTTTCTGCCTAATTCATCTGGCTTAGTTGCAATAGCGGGAAAAATGAGTGAATCCCAGTCTTTGCTTTGTAGCATTCGCCTAGCCAAATCATCCTCGTGCCACCTGGTCATCACCAATATCACAGCCCCACCCGGCTCCAACCTTGTGAGCAAAGTAGCGTTGAACCACTCCATCAAGCTGTCTCGCCTGGTTTCCGAGTTTGCCTCTTTGTCATTTTTTATTGGGTCATCAACTATTATCAAGTCCGCTCCTTTGCCCGTAAGTGTTCCGCCTACTCCTACAGCGGTCATGCTACCGTTTGCATTAGTTACAAACTCTGACTTCGATTTCTGGGAATTGTTCAACGACAATCCATAATCCGAAGCAATTCGCTTGAAATTATCTAAAATTTCTCTCCCAAAATACTCGGACAGCTTGCTATTGTAAGTTGATATAATAATTCTATCATTAGGGTTGTTTATTAGCCACCACAAAGGAAAAATCTTTGTGATTAACTCAGACTTTCCGTGGCGAGGAGGCATATTTACAATTAATCTATCATTTTTTGAACTATATATTTCTAATAATTTCTCTTCTATCTTGTCCAAATGTTTCGCTCTTTTCCACCCACCATCGTGCAACTGATTGGCTAACACTTGTGGGGTTTCTGGTCTGCATACTCTGTGTTTTTTCATTTAGCAAAATTAACACTGCATTAACTACTGCCCAGTAATATTAAAATAAAATAATTTGTAAATAATATTTGTAATCATTATATTTAATTTTATTTCAAAACAGCATAGAGCCAAACTATTTTTGAATCAGAGTCTTAAAAATAAAATCAAATTAGATTTAGAAGATTACAAAAGAATTGTAAATCATTCGCCACTCTATTTTTTCAAAATCAGCAAAGATTTTAGAGTCTTGTTTGTTAATGATTCCTTTCTCCATGATTTCAACTACACAGAAGAAGAAGTCATTGGTAAAAATGCCAAAGATTTCGAATTAGTAGAAAGAATATATAAAACTTGGTATATGTATTATACCAAAGTTTTTGAAAGCGGCGAACCCGAAATATTTGAAACAAACGTAACAAAAAGTGGCAATCACTACAAGACATTCATTTTCCCAGTGTTCGATGATGAAGGCAATGTTGACCACTTAGACCTATATCTGAGTAATATTACCAACCTGAAATTAGTAGAAGACGAACGAGATTATATTTTCAATTTCTCGCTCGATATGTTTGCCCTACAAACAATTGAGGGTGAGTTCATAAAAGTTAACCCTTCGTGGCGCGATATATTAAACTACTCCGATGACAAATTGCTCGGCACTAATTGGCTTGACTACATACACCCCGAAGACAAACAACGTTCCGAAACAAAACAAAAAGATTTGAATAATTTTAATTTTGTTGTTTGCCACGAAACCAGATTTAGAAATAAAGATGGCGATTATGTGTGGTTAGAATGGAACTGCATACCAATCAAAAACAAGAACATAGTAGTCAGTGTAGTAAGGGATATAACTAACTGGAAAGAAGTAAACCAAAAGCTATCCGAATCGGAAAAACGCTATCGCGATATAGTTGAGTCCGCTAATTACCTATTGTTCAGCACAGATTTGGAAGGCAATATGCTCCAGATGAACAAGCCAGGCCACAAAATTAGTGAATATGACCAAGAAGACTTGTCCAATAAAAATCTATTGGATTTAGTTCACCCAGATTACTTAGAAACAGTTCGAGCACACTATGAAAAATTCTTAGCTAAAGAGAATGAGACAAATTGGATAGAATTTCCCATAGTAACTAAGAATGGCAACACAGTTTGGCTATATCAAAATTCGAATGTTATATACGAAAAATTTGAACCTGAAAGAATAGACCATATTTCTAGGGACATAACAATAAGGAAAGACGCTGAGGAAAACCTCAAAAAAAGCGAATCTTTGCTACGGAATGTAGTAAATTCTTCGAGTGAAATAATATTAGTTGTAGATAGAAAAGGTAGAATATTAGATGGCAACGAGACGGCATTCAAATTTCTTGATATTGATAACCAAAACCTAATAGGAAAGAATTTACGTACTTGCTTAGCTGACAAAAGTTCTGAAGATTTGTTGGATAACATTCTAACATGCAAAAATGATAATACTTTACAGCATATAATTAATATTGTTTTGCAGGATAAGAGCAAGCACGAACTAAAGATTAGTACCTCGGAATATATTAATTACGAAAATGGCAATAAGTTGCTTTTCTTGACAGATTTAACGGAAATTAATAGAACAAAATTAATAACCGAAACCTTATTTAAGATTTCAAGAGAAGCCAACCTAAGTAGTAACTTAGACAGACTTTATGCTAAAATTCATACTAACTTGAAAGACATACTAAACGCTACTAACTTTGCTGTTGGCTATATAGATGATAAGAATAAAAAGATAAATTTCCCCTACTTTGTTGATGAGACAGATGACAACTTCGAATCCATTGATATTTCTGATGACATTTCACTAACATATCAAGTAATAAAAAACAGAAAACCAATGGTCTTGAACGAAGAACAAGTCAGATTGCACATTGGCAATCACGAGAGTATGTATGGCTCAGTCTGTAAAAGTTGGCTGGGTGTTCCACTGATGATTGGCGATGACTTATACGGTGTACTTATGGTACAAGACTACCACGTAGAAAATGCTTACTCAGAAAGTGATGTACAAATACTTAGTTCAGTATCCGAAATATTAGCTTCTACTATCTCAAAATTCAAGTACCAAGATGACCTAAAAGAACTAAATAAAAACTTAGAACGAATAGTTACCAAAAGAACTGAGCAGTTAGAAAAAACATTAGAAAACCTCAGTTACGAAAACGAAGAACGCAAAAGCACACAAGCGGAATTGCAGAGAACACAAGAAGAACTACAAGTTTCGTTAGAAAATGAAAAAGAGTTAAATCTAATCAAAACTCGCTTCATCCAAATGGTTTCCCACGAATACAGAACGCCACTTACAGTTATTCTTTCTTCCAGCAGTTTGTTAGAAAATTACTGGGCTAATATGTCAGAAGAACAAAAGAAAAAGCAATTTAGTAATATAGCTCACTCTGTTTCGAGCATGACAAATTTGCTCGACGATGTGCTGATGATTGGCAAATCTGAATTGAATAAAAAATTGAATATAATCAGCTTTGACTTGGTTAATTCCATAAAATCAATCACTGAAAATATAATGTTTATTGATAATAATAAACACAAGATTGAATTGGATATACCCAATGATTTTATGATAAAATCTGACAAGCGATTGGTTGACCATATAGTTAACAACCTGATTATGAATGCTGTAAAATACTCACCTCGTGACAAATCTGTTCACGTTACGCTAACATCAAACAATGAAAATAAGTTTAACTTTGTTGTAGAAGATAAAGGAATAGGAATACCCGAAGAAGACTTGGATGCAGTATTCGATTCGTTTTACCGTAGCACTAACACTGGCTCGATAGAAGGGACAGGATTAGGCATGTCAATTGTAAAAAAATCT
Organism: Chlorobiota bacterium; assembly: GCA_034670025.1. Classification (GTDB taxonomy): domain Bacteria; phylum Bacteroidota; class Ignavibacteria; order Kapaibacteriales; family UBA2268; genus PGYR01. Next base: position 183,239 of record JAXMOE010000003.1, on the reverse strand, counting down.
GTCGAATCACTGAAAGGAACTATCGAATTGGAATCAGAAGTTTCAATAGGAACAAAAATCACCGTTATTTTGCCAATAAGTAGTGAGAATTAGTATTTATTAATTAAATTTGAACTATGAATACTAATCCAAATATATCCGTAAATATAATAGTAAAAAATGAAGAGCAGAACATAGCCAATGCTATTGATTCTATCCAATCCATAGCAACCGAAATCATAGTTATTGACACCGGTTCCGACGACAAAACCGCTGAAATCTGTACGCGCTTGGGTTGCGAAGTATATCACCACCAATGGACTGACAATTTCAGCACCGCCAGAAACACCGCCATAGAGTATTCCCGAGGCGATTGGATATTAGTTATCGATGCTGATGAAATTGCACTATTTGGGCCCGATGATTTGCCATTGGAACAAATGAGTCAACCCAACATAGGTGGTATAAACTTAGAAATAATAAATCACATAGATTCAGAAAATGAATCACTAATCTCAAAGCACCGTTACACTCGTCTATTCCGAAGAGATGAATCTATTCGGTTCACTGGAAGCATACACGAACAGATACGCGAATCTATTGATGAACAATATGATGTTTATGATTCAGATTTGAAAATTGAACACTTTGGATATCAGGCAATAAGTGAAGATAAGTTAGAACGCAACACTCGTCTGCTCAGCCAAGAGCTAAGCGAAGAAGAAGACGATTGGAAATATTACCACTTAGCCGAAACCTACTTTTCTGGTGGAAACACAGCAGAAGCACTAAAAATATTCGAAAAAATAGAAAGCTCGAACGAACTAACCGACACCCAACAGCAACGAGTAAAAGTCCGATTAGGGCAGCTTTACTTGGGTGCAGACAAGTACAACGAAGCAAGCCAAGTGTTAGATTTTGAATCGGATGACAAAGACACAGAAGGGCTAAGACAATATGTATTAGCAGCAGTCCATTTGTCCAAAGGGAATCCTGGCGAAGCACTGAAATTATATAATTCACACAAAGTAGAGCTATCTGATTTGGTTGACAAAAATCAACTAAAATCATCGATTAGTGGTGCAAAAAAAGTAAAAGAAATAATGGAGAAAAGCAGTTGAAAAGACCAGATTGGGATCAATTATATTTAACTATGTGCTACTTGGTAGCTATGAGAAGTAAGGACAGCCACACCCACATGGGTTCTGTTATTGTTGACAGGGACAATGTATTAGTCTCTACTGGTTACAACTCACTTCCTCGCTCTATAGAAATAGACAAAGAAGAAACTAGATTAAGCAGAGAGGGCGGCGAAAAGTATTTCTGGATGGAACACGCTGAAAGAAACGCTATATACAATGCTGCAAGAAGGGGAACAGAGTTAAAAGATTGCAAACTCTATGTGCCGTGGGCTCCTTGCACCGATTGTGCCAGAGGAATAATACAGACTGGTATTTCTAAAGTGGTAATCCATCAGAATGGACAAGACTTTTACGACGCTCACACTAACGGCAAATGGGTGGACGCTACCAGAAGAACTATGTCTATGTTCGAAGAAGCTGGGGTAGAGGTAGAATATGTAAAAAGCGACATAGTTATACCTGAGATTTATATGAACGCCAAGATGTATGACGCTGCTGTTTATTTGAATAATTCTGGTGAGCAGGAGTAGGGGCTATATTCCCTTTTTGAACTGAATGTCATATAAGTTTTTATAGTACCCATTCATCTCTAATAGCTCTTGGTGAGTGCCTTGCTCAACTACTTCGCCATTGTTGAACATATAGATAGTATCGCAATTCACTATGGTAGAAAGCCGATGGGCTACTATTACTGCCGTCTTGTCTTTTAGCGAGCTGTCAATGGCATCTTGCACTACTTTTTCCGATTCTACATCGAGTGCCGAAGTCGCTTCATCAAATATCAATATCTCTGGATTTCTGACTAATGCCCTTGCTATTGCAACTCTTTGTCTTTCACCACCAGATAGGGTAACTCCCCTGTCACCAATTACTGTGTCAAACTGGTCTGGCAGCTTCATAATAAACTTATAAGCATTAGCAATCTTTGCTGACTTTATAACTTCGTCATCTTCAACATCTTCCATACCATAGATTATATTATTATAGATTGAGTCGTTGAACAGAATATTCTCCTGCGAAACTATACCGAACATAGCTCTATAATCTGCTAACTTTATATCTTTCACATCTGTACAATCAAGTGTCAACTTACCATCTTTGGGGTCATAGAACCGAGTAATCAAATCAAGTGCGGTCGATTTACCGCTACCACTACCGCCAACAAAGGCGATTTTCTTACCTTTTTCTAATGTCAAATCAATACTTTTGAGTACAGGATTAGCAGTATAACCAAAAGTAACTCCCTCAAATTTTAATTCATTTTCCATTGAAGTAATTTCTTTCGTACCGTCTAAAACCGTTGGCTTCTCATTCAAAATACTCATCACTCTTTCGCCTGCAACAATCCCTTGTTGCAATTTGGAATATGCGCTAAGTAGTGATGTAATAGGAGTCATAAGAGCAAACAACATAAACAAAAATGTCATCAGATCATCTGCCTTCACTGTTTTGGCTACTAATACTTGTTGACCACCCACTACTAAAACCACACACAGCCCGAGTATAGCCCATATCTCATTCACAGCTGGAACGAGCGCCATTACTTTCTTATGCTTTATAGCTGATTTGACATAACTTTCGGTGTCGGTAGCAAATCGCTGATCGGTCGCTTCTTTGGCATTCAGTGATTTCAGCACCCTAATACCACCAATCGATTCTTGCAATGTAGTTGTAAAATTAGCCATAGCATCTTGCATTCTGGAGGCGTATCTTTTCAGATATTTCACCGAAATTCTGATAAAAACAAGCGATAATATCGAGGTGCTAAAAGCAATCAGAGTTAGCTGAACCGAGATAGTAAGCAAGAAGAAAAGAAAGATGATTATCTGGACAATGTCCCTAATCACACCATTGATCGAGGCAACGGTAGTGTTGTTGAGTAGCGACACGTCGTTGGCTACTTTGGAGATTATTGTGCCTTGCTTCTCTCTATTGAAGTAATCCATAGAAAGCGAAGTAACCTTGAAAAACACTGTATCACGAATGTTTTTGATTACCTTTTGGTTGAACACGTTGCCAACCACAGCACCGAGGTATTTGAATAAATTCTTGAACAGAAACATAACTATAATCACGACACCAAGCCGTATCATAGTCGCTTCCACTGTGTCGCCAGTTATAATTTTTAAGAAAAAATCGAAGAAAGAGTCTTTAATTTCTTGGAAAAAACCAATATCCAAGGCCGTTTCGTTTACAGCTTTTTGGTCTCCAACTTCAAATAAGAAATTGAGAATTGGTTTGATTAGTGCTATAGTAACAGCACTAAAAAGAGAGAACAAGATATTCAACACAAATGAGGCAAAAAGCAATAGTCGGTTGTCCTTAGTAAAAGACCACGCTATTCTGTAAGCATCACCAATATTAAGATTTTTTTTCTTCTTGTCAGCCATTTCTAATCACAAAAAGTGAGTTATTTCTTTACAAATCTGACAGCAAACGCGCCATCAGTTCCGTGTAAGTGTGGGAACATCTGCATAGCTCCATCTTTACATACTTCTTCTGGCAAATATTGCTCAGCAGGGTCTATCTTGTATTCAGGAAATGTATTCAGAAACCACTTCGCTATTTCCATATTCTCATCTGGTTCTAACGAACAAGTAGAGTAAACAATAGCACCATCATCTTTGACCAAGTTAGGTGCATTTTTCAGAATATCTTTCTGGATTTTTGTCAGTTTATAAATGTCTTCTATCTCCTTCTTCCATTTTATATCTGGCTTTTTGGAGAATGTACCACTACCCGAACAAGGAGCATCAATCAACACAACGTCTGCTTTTTCCTTGGCAGTGCACTCGACAGCATCTTCTTTGTGTTGTTCTATTATTTCTATACCCAGTCTTTCTGCTTCAGCAGTTAGCATCTTCAGTTTACCCCAATACTTATCATTGGAAACCAAAGTACCTTTGTTCTCCATCATCTCGGCTATTTTGAACGATTTGCCACCAGGAGCAGAACACAAATCAATAACTTTCATTCCCGGCTTAGCATTGGTTAGCACTGCAGCAAGCGATGCCGCTGGGTCTTGCACAGTCATAAATCCTTTCTGATATATCTCAGTTTTAGTTATGCTGTTGCCTAAGTTTTTCACCTTATAAGTGCCAGGGTGATAGCTCGATTCTTCGAACTTAATTTCGTTTTTAGTTAGTATCTCTTCTACTTCTTCTCTGCTGGTTTTTAGCTTGTTTATTCTCATAGCAATGTATGGAATCTGATTGTTTGCCTTCATTAGCTCTACTGCAAACTCTTCGCCCCAAAACCTTACCCAACGCTTAGTCATCCACTTTGGATGAGAGTGAATTATTGATAAATAAAACACTCTGTCTTCATTTTCATTTGGAAAACGGATATTCTGCTTATTTCTAACGATATTACGAAGCACACCATTGACCAAACTTGCGGCTTTTTGTCCTTGTACTTGCTTCACAAGTTCTACAGATTCGTTGATAGCAGCGTGTTCTGGGATTTTATCCATAAACAGTAGTTGATACAAAGCAATTCGCATAGAGTTCTTCACTATACTAAGTGATTTGTGGAACTCACCGTGGAAAAAGCCAATAAGCACCCAGTCGAGCTTAGCACGCCAACGGACAGTTCCGTTCACCAGCTGAGTAAGCAACGCCTTGTCTTTCCTGCCCATGTCCGTTCGCCTCAGCTCCGATTCCAATAGTTTATCTATGTACGAATCACTGCGGTCATAACGGTTCAGAATGTGAGTGGCAATAGCCCTACATTTCGTAACAGTTGACAAATTTTCTATTTTATTCTTACTATTTGTAACTTTTTCCATAAATTAATGCTTTATATTATACGAGAAATTAACATGCTTTGATTAGCAATATAATTAAAAAATAAGTGAAAGATATGATAAAGACGAAAAGAACCCTATTTGTATTTGCAATAACATTGATTACGGCAGTAACTATTTCTGCTCAAGGGTTCAAACTTTCAAATCCAATTTTCCCGAATGTCAACAGTTTAGCCGATGAATCAATTGGTGGATTTGTTGGTATTGGTCCAAACTGGCAAAGTGGCACTCACTACGTTGAATGTGAGGGTTGCGAATTTATAGACGGAACTGCTACTGGCTATAACTTTGGAGTAATCTACCAAAGGAGAATAAGTCAAACTCTGTTTTGGGGTGGCTATATTTCGCTTGACTTTTTGAATATAAGTTCTTCTTATAGAGAAATAGAAACACTAACTTTAAGTTCAGAAAATAATCCTCAATTAGATGGCAAAACTACAAATGTAGAGTTTAGGCATACGGCCGATATGTCTTTGTCTTATGTCTCATTTGCACCATATATCGAGTTCAACCCTATGGGTTGGCTTTCTGTGCGTGCTGCACCAAAAGTGTCATTCCCAATTGGCTCGAACTTAGTTCATACAAAAAAGCCCACTAATAGCTCTGTAACAGTTGAAGGAGTTGATGGTATTGGTAGCTTAAGAGACCAAACTCTGCAAGATTCGGAAGTGTACGATTTAACCTCACCACTTATTAGTGCTGACCTAACTGGTATGATAAACCTAACCCCAGGGGAAAAATCAACATTCTCGCTTGGTTTCACTCAGAACATACCATTCACTAATACTAGTGAGTTCGGCGAAGATTTCCAGATCTACTCGTGGCGAGTTTTTGTAGAATATAAGTATTCACTTCTTGGTACTTATGATTACCTGAAGAAGAGAAGGAAGTAATTGATATAAAACTTATTAAAGCCAAAGCCGTATGTGAGTAGGTGCTTACATTCGATTCACAAATAACAATTATATGAAAAGAACACTATTTTTTATTTTATTTTTATTTCCTGCTCTTCTATTTGGGCAAGAGAAATTCTCTATCAGCGGTATAGTCAGTGACTCAGTTAGCAAAGAAGCAATTATCTCTGCTACTGTCGCACTTTACTCCGATAGCATTCCTTCTTCTGAGTCGTTGATCAAGGGTTCATATAGCAATAAGTTTGGCTTCTATTCATTGACTAATCTCGTAAATGGCGAATACTATCTATACATATCATCAATAGGTTACACCAAGGGTGCATACAAGATCACAATTGACAATGCCGATGTTAGATTAAATTCCGCTCTGCCGTCTTCATCAGTAGAAACTCAGGAACTCGTAGTTACTGCCGACAGAGAGACGAACACAACAAGCAAGATAAGTTCTGTTAATATTACACCGTCGTTTATTTCAAAGATGCCTGCATTCGGTGGAGAGGTTGATATATTTCGTACTCTTCAGCTGTTGCCCGGTATTTCATCCGCTTCGGAACTTTCGAGTGGGCTTTATGTAAGGGGTGGTTCTCCAGACCAGAATCTAATTTTATTGGATGGAGTTACCGTTTACAATCCGTCACACCTCGCTGGATTCATTAGCTCGTTCAACAATGATGCAATAAAAGATGTACGAATGATAAAGGGTGCTTTCCCTGCGGAATATGGTGGTCGGCTGTCGAGCGTGTTAGATTTGACTATGAAAGAGGGGACTAAAGATGAACTTTCGGGCAAGGCTGGGCTGTCCCTGATTAGTTCTAAACTAACATTAGAAGGTCCAATAAATGAAAATTCGTCATTTATGATTTCGGGGAGACGTTTCTATTTTGATTTACTTCTTAGTTTAATCGATGACAACGCTCCAGACTACTACTTTTATGATTTTAATGCAAAGGCAAATTATAAATTATCAGAAAATGATGTTGTATATGTGAGCGGCTATTTTGCTCGTGATGTGTTCGATTTGGAAGAAGAAACCGATGAAAATGCTGGTATAAATTGGGGTAACAGCACTGCGAATATTAGGTGGATGCACATAGTGAATCCTGAACTTTTTACTAATTTCTCGTTGGTCTATACTGACTATGTATTCAACGCAGATTTTGGTGATAGTGATGCAAATTTCAATACTGCATCTCGAATAAGAGACATAGTGCTAAAGGGCAACGCCGAATACCTCGCTTATGACGATCATGTTATAAAATCAGGACTTGATATTACATGGCATAATTTCAATGCACTTATCAACTTAGACGGCTCGTTTGATCCAAATGATGTTAATTTTGACAATGGAAAAACAATCAACACTTTTGACATTTCTACTTATATACAAGACGAGTGGTCGGCAACAGATAGATTAGATTTGAATTATGGCGTAAGGGCATATTACTTTCAAGAAGGCGGCTATTTTGATTTGGAACCTCGCATTTCTGCTACATACCTCACCGATGCCGATATTCGTCTGAAAGGTGCATTCTCAGTTGCTAACCAATATTTACACTTGATTGTAAGAAACAACATTAGTTTACCGACTGATTTGTGGTTTCCTTCTACAGAAAACTTGAAACCAAGTAGGGCTTATCAAGCAGTGTTGGGAGCAGAAACAAACTTATTCGACGACGAAGTATTAGTGTCAGTTGAGTCTTATTACAAAAGTATGAAGAATTTATTGGAATACAGAGATGATGCGGAATTTACGCTTGGTGTTCCCGACGAGGATCAATTCACATCGGGAACAGGTGAGGCGTATGGGGTTGAGCTCTTTATCCATAAGCAAATTGGCTCACTAACTGGTTGGATTGGTTATACCTTATCGTGGACAACACGTCAATTTGATGAACTAAATAAGGGTAAGGAATTTTATCCTCGTTACGATAGACGACATGATATTTCTATGACTTTGAATTATGAATTTAATGAGACATGGGAACTCGGGGCTGCTTGGGTTTATGGTTCTGGTCAAGCGTACACATTGCCTACTGGAACGTTCTACTGGAATAGGGGCTACGGTAATGACCCATACGAATTTTCGGATAGAAATGGAGTGAGGTTGGCTGCTTATCACAGGTTGGATTTGAATTTTATGTATAAGTTTGAAGCATATAAATTGCCATGGCAACTTTCAATAAATATATACAATACTTATAATCAAAAGAACCCATTTGCTGCTTATGTCGATAATGAATATGATTATAATACTGGTGAAAGTAAAAAAGTGCTGAAACAAATTACATTATTCCCAATTATACCAACATTGGGACTAAGCGTGGAATTTTAAATATGAAAAACAAAATGAAAATAATTTATATAGCTCTAATATCAATACTTCTCTTTTCTTGTGAAGATTTGGAACAAACAGTTGACTACGAGCTACCTTATGAAGAGAAGTTAGTGATAGACGGTAATTTGGCAGCCAAGGCAAGCAATATATCTGTGATAGTGACCAAGACAATTCCGCCCTTGGAGCGGGTAACATTCGATAAAGTTAGAGTTACTGATGCAGAATGTAAAGTGTATTATGAAGATAAGGTGATTGATTTAGAGTTAAGTGAAAATCAGGAATTGTCTGTTTATTATAGTCGTGAGCCAGTAGAAATAAAAGTCGGTGTTGAGTACCGATTAGAAGTAAAATGGAATGGTAAAACTGCTATTGCTCGAACAACTATACCTAAGCTACCTGAGATAGTTGCCGTATCAAAAGAAACAATCACTGATGAATATGATTGGTCCAATGAATATTATAAACTTTCATTCCAAAATGAAGAAAAAGGAGTGTTGCAAATATCAGACGATTACTTAGGCCCTAATGAAAGCAATGTTTATATTTTCAAAGAGGAATCAAAAACATATGATGTTTGGGTGCAGGAATATAGAATAGTGAATAATAGGGATAGTGTTTTTACACTGTTTTATTATGATTTTGATTATTTGAAGTATTATAATTCTCGCAATGAAGGTGATTCGGATGGTGGTATATTCGGGAGTAGCGGGCTGAATATAGAAGGTAATGTAGAAGGAGATGAAGCAATTGGTCTTTGGATTGGATACAACCAAAAGCAAGACACTATTAGTAAATATCTACGTTAGATTAAGTGAAAACTCCAAGAGGAAAAACAGACTATTGTTTAATCAATTCCAAACAAGTTAAGTCCAACACTGATAATTGTAATGCGTATAACTACACGCAGACAACTTATCTCAATCAACCTTGCCTCGAAGATAAGTAAAGACAATGATTGCCACAGTGTGATTAAACATCTGTAGATAATACAACTAATAATATAGAATATTCATTCCACTCCAAAATGCTATGGAAAATTCATCCCCAAAGGTGTGGTATCAATATGTTGCTTAGAAGTATATTTTCATTATATTCTAAATTATTGATTGCAATAATCTAGAAAATCTTATCGCTTAAGAACAGAATAATTGGATGTTATTCTGTCTTTTTATTATAAATGGAATTTAGAATGAAGTCAGTTTTAATATTAATACTTACGGCAGTTTTTTTGACATCGTGCAGTAATTTTTCTACTCAAATAAAAAGAAAGAAAAAAATGCCTCCGATTAAAAACGAAGAACCAATTCATGTGTTTTTAAAAAAACATGACGAGTTACCCGACAGCTCCGAATATATTGGTGACATTACTGTTGATATGAATTTGGAAAGGGCTTATTCTTGGGGTGGTATGCCTAGCATAAAAGGAATGCTATCTGTAATCGAAGAGGATATTAAAAAAAATGGTGGGAATTTTCTGATGGTAGATGAGGTGGGCAATTCTAGTCAAGATGTGCTCAATGGAAAATTTTATCTGGTTCCTGAGTTTAAAGGAACAAACTACGATATTACAAAGATAGAGGAAGAATTGGGGAGTAGGGAAACGAAACCTTTGGAAGGCATTTACAAATATGAATACTTACACCCTTATAGCAAAGAATTAGTTTCACTCAAATTTGGTGTTCTGAGTATAAGTGAATCTAAGTATCAAATGATTTACTTACGGGGCTTCGAAAATGTTAGTTATCCAATAGGTTTAACCATACCTTCTAGGACTTGGAACAGAGGTGATATTTATGGCTATTTGAATGAAACCGAGAAGGAAAATCTTTATGAAGCTGAGATGTATGAGATAAACAAAAGTCTTAACCTAAGCGGTACAGCCAAGATAGACAACAAAAATTTAAGAATTTACCTAAAAGATAAATTGACTACTTATGTAAAAGTATATCCTGACTCAGGGCGATATGAAGTACCTGTTAGTTCACTAACTGGATTTGCATTGGACAATAAGAACATATTGACGTGTTACCATGGACTAACTGATACGGATTTGATTATTTACGTGAAGGGAATAAATGGTAATTTTGATACAAAATACGAAGCTGAAGTTGTGGCAAAAGATAAGCAACTTGATCTGGCAGTTATTCGATTAACTGATTCGACTATAAGCTTGAATAATGTGAAGTTCCCAATAGCTAAGGAAGAAAAATCAATTTCAGAGAAAGTCTTTGTACTTGGTTACCCAATGTCAACTATGATGGGCGATGATATAAAACTTACGGATGGACTGATAAGTTCAGCAAGTGGAGTTGGTGGCAGTTTAAAAGAATATCAAATTTCGGCACCTATCCAACCTGGTAATAGCGGCTCACCTTGTTTTGATAGCGAGGGCAACTTTATAGGGATGGCCAACTCTGGAATTACATTAGCTAACAATGTGGGTTATTCCATAAAAGCTAAATATGTTCAAGATTTTTTGAACAAGGAGAACATCACTTTTGAAACGTCAGTAGAGGACAATATGAGTGAGCTACCTTTGGTTTCTAAAGTAAAAAAGCTGAAAGAATCAATCTATCTAATCGAATTAACTGATATAGAATCCCCGAAGCAAGTGAAACCCAAGAGAACGCACAGAAGGCGTAAACTCAGATAAGTCTATACTAAAGGATGGTTTTGCCCCTAAAAAAACGGTCGAAGCATTATTATTTTATATACCTCTATATATTAGAGTAGCTTTCTTACTTCTCAAAACTTACTCTGGTAACCCCGGCTCGACCATAACTACATCTTCGCGGCGGACGACAACTGCACCAGGGTTAGCTCCCTTGGGTTTGCTTACGTATTTCTTCTCGGTGTAAGCAACTGGGGCTAAGTTAGAGGTCTTCGCTTTTGAATAGTATGCCGCTATTGCTGCAGCTTCTTTTATTATTCCTTTACTGGGCTTTCTGCCATCTACTCTTATTACACAGTGCGATCCTCCTACCCCACGTGCGTGCAACCATATATCATTTGGTCTGGCAAATCGGAGGGTGAGCTCGTCGTTGTTCTTCGCATTTTTACCTACATAGAGGGTGTAGTTTTCACTTAGTTCAAATTTCTTAAACTTATCTTCTTTTTCTTCTTGGGTGCTCTTTTTCATAATGCTTCCTAATATGTCTTTGTTCTCGGCTATCAATTCTTCTACTTCTTTGGCATTGTCAGCGGAGTCTATCTTGTTTTTCAATTCAGTGGTTCTTTTATAGCTTTGCTCTATCTCAGGTAGCTTTTGTTTAGCTATTTTTCTTTCTTTAACTATTGAGCTCGACTTTTTGAAATACTTAGCTGCATTGTCAACTAAGTCAAGCTTTTGGTCCAATGGTATGGTTATACTAGAACCATCCCAATCAGTTAGATCTACTTTGTCGCCATGCTTTTGCTTTGGGTTTGGCTGCGAAAGCATAAGCTCGGCAAAGTGTCTGTACTTGTCTGACTTTTCTTGCCCATCGTCCAAAGCGTTGATTCTTTCTATTGCTTTTTTGTCTTTAGCAATTATCCTGCTCAATATGGTGTTGGCTTTCTTTTGTAGCTCTATTAGTGATTTGCGGCTTATTTCCCGAACAAATTTTGTTCTTATTCCTTCACTTACTGTGTCGAATTGCTGATGTAAGTCGTAATCGCTTAGCTCCACCAAGCTCATTAGGTAATCATTGTCAGTTAGTTTATAGACATAAGATTGACTCGAGCGTGCTAAGTTGAGATAATAGTCACTTAGGTGTGTGGTAAGTTTGTCGGTATCTATTTCGCTAAGTTTGGTGGATTTGTCGTAGTCGTATTTAACAATGAAATCATTTGTGTAGTGCTTACCTAAGTAGTAACTACTTTTCCTGACTGCTTTTTCTACTGACAAATCCTCTGGCATACTGTTCGGTAATGTTGGGTCTTTTGCTTCTAACTCAAACTGAGCTTCTATTTCTTCTGTTTCTGCAAAAGTGGCAACAATTTTTTGCTTTTTGTTAGTGATAACCAAATCGGATTGGTTGTGCCCAAATAGCTTGAAAAACAACAAATAGTTGTCGGTGCTGAGGCACAGCACTCTGTCTTCGTTGACTTGGGCTATGTTCATTACTTGCTGTCTCAAAAGAAATTGGAACATATCTATGGTGTTTGCCTTGGCTCTTTTGTGTAGTGGCCTTGCGAATAATCTATCATAAGGTTGATTATTCGAAAATTCGACGAATGAGGTTTCGGAATCGCTTTCTAACCGAATCATCAACACACCTTTGGTCTGTTGATATATTTCAACAATCTTGTAACCGTTGATAACAGATAGCTCTTCAGCTAATGCAGATATAGTTGCTTTGTGGTTTATCATAATGTTGGCACGGTATTCTCACGTATATATTATACGAATAAAGATGAAAGTTACTTGACAATATGTCAGTTATTTGAAATAAGAATACAAATATTGTAAAATGTTTATAAAAAGTGAAACTTTTTTACAAGTATTCTGTTATATGATTATAAACAAGAGTAAATTAGTCTTATTTATTATTTAGTTGGAATAAATCGAGGATTATAGATATGGATTTAGCATTACAGATAGAAGAGTTGTTCAAGAAAGACAGAAAGAAATTCCTAGGTTTTATTAGAAAAAGAGTAAGATCACAGGAAGAAGCAGAAGATATTCTACAAGACGTTTTTACTAATGTGTTGGCGGCATCGAGAAATGTACAAAAACCAATAGAAAACATAGCATCGTGGGTATTTACTGCGGTAAGAAACAGAATTATAGATTCGTATAGAAAGAAACGCGCAGAGGCGTTTTCGGACTTACAGACTCCTAAGCAACAAGAAGAAGGAATGGATACTTTCGAATACTTCATAGAAGACGAAGGTGCCAGCCCAGAGACTGATTTGCTTAGAAAAACTATATGGGATTCTGTCCAAGATGGACTAAAAGAATTGCCAGATGAACAAAGAGATGTGTTTGTTAAAAATGAATTTGAAGGTATTTCGTTTAGAGAAATGTCAGAAGAAACAGGCGTAAATATAAATACTCTTCTCGCAAGAAAGAGATACGCTGTTCTGCATTTAAGAAAAAAACTAAACGGTTTGTACACTTCACTCAATGAAAGCTAACGACAACATAACTAAAACTACAATTGAAAAAATTGCCCGCACAATATTTTTTATATTCTTTATTGGCGGGCTTTTTCTATTTATGTCGTTTACTTTAGAAAATGTCTGCAACCGAATGATATTCGACACTTTCAAAATGCCATGTATCAACACATTAGAGGCAGCAGGCATAATCGGTTTTATCTATATCATTATCTATGGTATTAATTTTGGAATAAAATCCATGAAAAAAGATATGACACATCGACAGATGCCAAATAGGCAGACTTCTGACAATTAGTCACTGTTTTTTGCTAATCTTATTCCGTTGAAACACCACCTCGATTCAGGATGATAAAAATTCCTATAAGTTGCCCTTGTGTGACTCCTCGGAGTAGCAAAGCTTCCACCTCTAAGAACTTTCTGATTTACCATAAATTTACCATTGTATTCACCCAACGCCCCACTATCTTGTTTGTAGTTTGGGTAAGGCAAGTAAGCACTTTCAGTCCAAACCCACAAATTACCAATGCATTGCGGTGAAGTTGTGTTGGGCAACGGCATAAATGTATCACCTAACAAATGAGCATTTTTGAGGTCAGTATCATTGTAGTCATTGCAAGCCACTTCCCACTCGAACTCAGTTGGTAATCGGTAGCCAGCCCACTTAGCAAAAGCATAAGCTTCATAGTAAGAGATATGGCTAACAGGTGCGGAATAGTCAAGTTCCCTCAGTCCGTGGAGGGTAAAGTAATTCCAACAATCTCCACTATGTTTCCAGTAGAGTGGTTTGGTAATATTATTTTTCTGCTTCCACTCCAAACCGTCAGAAAGCCAAAGTAGTGGATCATTGTACCCACCATCTGTTATAAATCCCATATATTCTTTGTTAGAAACTAATCTATTTGAGATTTCGCAATTGTGAATATACCGCTTGTGTCTCGCTTTTTCATTGTCAAAGTGGAAGCCATCACCTTCGTGACCAATTGAATAGACTCCTTCATTGACTTTAAGAAACTCTTGTGGAAATATATCAGAGTCAAACTCTAAACTTTTGTTTGCATAAGCAGGCAAGTAGCTACTGGTGGCATAATTATATTTTATGTCCATCAGTAATAGCTCCTGGTGTTGTTGTTCGTGGTTAATTCCTAATTCAAGTAGCGGAAGAATTTTACTTAGTTCAGCTTCGTTACTATTGTTCAAAAGCTTTTCTATTTGTAAATCAACGTGTTTTCGGTAATCTAACACTTTGTTCAACTCTGGTCTGGCTAATACTCCTCTTTTTGATTGAGTTAATCTTTCCCCTTTGGAAAAGTAATAACTATTAAAAAGATAAGAAAATTGTTCATCAAAGGGCTTATATCCCTTGACAAAAGCAGACAAAATAAATGTTTCATAAAACCACGTAGTGTGTGCCAAATGCCACTTTGGGGGACTAGTGAACCACTCGACTTGGGTAGTGTAATCTTCCAATAGAAGAGGGCTACACAGGTCTAATGTTTTTTGCCGAGTTGAAGTATAGTTAGAATAAAGAGGTAGATGTTTGTTCATAAATATTATATTTGTAAGTGAAAGGATTTTTTAATGTAATAAAATAATTTGATATAGCAATGAGTGAAGAAGTAAAAAAAATGTTTGCCCACATATCTAATGACTATGATTATATGAATAATGTTATGTCATTCGGTATGCATCATCTGTGGCGTAAGCGATTGGTCAAAATATCTGGTGCAAAGTCTGGTGACCATATTTTGGACACTGCTTCTGGTACTGGCGATTTGGCTATTGAGTTCAGAAAGGCAATTGGTAAAGAAGGACGAGTATTGGCAACCGATTTTTGCTCCGATATGTTGAAGAAGTTGCCGATGAAGGCAATCAAAAAAGACGTAAAGGTGGAAACTGAGCTCGCTGATATTATGGATTTGCATTATGAAAGGGACACTTTTGATATAGTTAGTATATCGTTTGGGATAAGAAATGTAGATGACTTGCACCGGTCGCTGGCAGAGCTAACCAGAGTTACCAAAACTGGCGGCAAACTAATGATATTGGAAACAGGTAAGCCGAGTGGTATTTTGAAATCTGTTTATAATTTTTATAGTAAGAAAATAATGCCACGATTAGGCAGAATGCTAATTAATAAAGAAGAAGCTTACACTTATCTACCGAAAACAATAGATAACTTCCCTTATGGTCAAGAATTTGTTGACTTGCTAATGAGTACCGACAGGTTCAAAAGCGTGAAAGCATATCCTCAATTCTTTGGGGTATCTTTTATATATGAGTGTGTGGTTGCTTAGCAATACATCATTTTTTTTGATTGCTTTAGCCAATCTTGATGTTTAGGATGAGCAATTTTAATAAGCTCATCTATTCTTTCTTCTATTGTTTTGCCGTATAGATAAGCTACACCGTATTCTGTGACCACATAGTGTACGTGAGCTCTTGTAGTTACCACACCTGCTCCTTGTTTTAGGAATGGGACAATTTTTGATTCGCCGCTTTTGGTAACAGAGCTAAGTGCAATGATTGGCTTACCACCTTCGGAAAGTGATGCACCGCGTATGAAGTCCATTTGTCCACCAACGCCTGAGTATATTTTTGAGCCTATGGAATCGGCACAAACCTGACCAGTCAAATCTATTTCAATTGCACTGTTTATTGCTACAACTTTTGGGTTCTTTTGGATAACATTTGGGCTATTGACATAGTCAGAATCTAACATGTGTATAGATGGGTTGTCATCAATAAAGTCATAGAGCTTTCTGCTTCCTAATACAAATGATGATACTATTTTCCCGGGGTGTTTCTTTTTGTTTTCTCCATTGATTACTCCACTTTTGACCAGTGGCAATATTCCATCAGAGAACATTTCGGAGTGAATGCCCAAATTTTTATGATTACCCAAATAGGTTAAAACAGCATCGGGTATGGCGCCTATTCCCATTTGTAGCGTAGAGCCGTCTTCAATTAACTCCGCTATATTCATACCTATTGCTTTGTTCTCATCGGATAGTTTTGAATAGCTTAATTCATACAAATCGGTGTGGCCCTCCACTTGTATTGCAATATCGTCTATGTGTATAATTCCATCGCCGTGTGTCCTTGGCATATTTTCATTGATTTGAGCTATAACTATCTTAGCTGACTCAACTGCAGCCAATGAGATATCAACAGAAGTTCCCAATGAGCAAAATCCGTGTTTGTCAGGGGGAGACACGGTAATTAGTGCTACATCTATTGGGATTATTTTTCTGCGAAATAACTTTGGTGCTTCACTTAAGAATATTGGTATGTAGCTGTTGCTTCCATTTCTGATTGATTTTCGGGTGTTGGAGCCCACGAACATTGCCTTTACCTTGAATGCCTGTTCCATTCCCTCATAGCAATATGGAGCGTCGCCTTCGGTATGAATTTGGTATATACTAACGTTTTCTAATTCACTGTGGCGGTTGCTCATAGCGTTCACCAACAATGGAGGAGCAGCGGCTGCAGAGTGGATAAATACGTTGTCATTACTTTTAATTTTCTTTACTGCATCTTCTGCTGTTGTTATCATAATAGTGGAAACGAATTTTTATTATTTGAACTAATGTTAATCTAATATAGCAAATAATATGCTAATTATACCTATTCAGTCGCCACTATTGTTTTAGGTTGTACAAATATTCTATAATTCTCATTTTCATCAAATACAGTTAACGATATACTATATTCCCCAGGTAAGGAGTAGGTATGAGCTGGCTCCATTTCGTAGCTATATGTCCCATCGCCAAAGTTCCAGATATACCGAATGGCATTGTCCGATGCGTAGTTCTTGAATTGCACTGTGAATGGTGCTTGACCAGTAAATTTTTCAAAGTCGAATTCTGAATTCAATTTCTGGGTTACTTTCACTTGCTTTACAATAGTATCTTTTTTGCCATATTCATCTGTTACTATCAACTGAACTTCATTCGTTCCAGCAGAAGCAAATTTGTTAATTGGATGCCTTTCATTGGAAGTATTTCCATTTCCAAAATCCCATTCCCACTCCGTCACTGCACCAAATGATTCATCAGAAAATTGCAGTTCGTAGTCGGCTGTGTTTTTAAAGCTGAAATCTGCAGTAAGAGAGTCTGTTTTGAAAATACTCAGAACATGCTTGTACAGAAAGCCACCTTCACCAATCGATAGTGTATAGCCATCACCAGTATTCATAACAAATCTGCCGAGGTAAGGGGCAACTACTTTTTCATTCTTAATCAAGTTTTTAGATGTGTAATGTATAGACATAATCTTCGTACTATCACCATTCAGGCCGAATGCAATATCAATTGTATTTCTATCTTCATTCCAGTAGGTACCGATTGGATTTTCGTTTCCTTGGGTTGGGGTTATAGAGTACCTACTATTATTTTGAAAGTTATAAAGAACTACAGTGTCTTTATACATAGTTACGCAAATTGAATCATTTATGATTTCTTTGAACCAGTTCGATTCATCAATTACAATTTCATCTGATTGCTGGAACCCATTTTCATTATTCAGATATAGATTGTGTGTGTCTGGGTAATCTTCATGATAAGATTGGGTATAGACAAAGTTATCATTAGTAAATATTACAACACTATCATTGTTATAGCTCTTCATGCTGTTGAGATTCAGATTTTCAATATTTATTATAGTGTCTTTTTCAATATCAATTAATAATTTTCTTTGAACTGGTCTTCGTTCTTTACCTCTGTTATAAGAATGGTCTATTTGAGCAAGAAAAATATTGTCCGTTAAAGAATAAAAATTGTTTTTTGATTTTTCATACTGGTAATAGAATTGGTTATTTGTAGTCCAACTATAAATAGTGTCTAAATTATTAGAGTTTTTGGAAATTATATAATTGATATCACCAGTACTATTACCAATCTCCAATCCCATTATCGTAGATGTGTCAGAGTAAGATAGATCCCAAACTAAATTTTCTGGAATAAGACTATTGTTATTTTCGACTTGAGTTATTTTTCTTATAATTCTACCCGTTTTTTTCTCTAATAATGCTCCTTCAAGTCTATACTTCCAAAGTATTATATCTCCATAATCCCTTAATACACCATTTCTAATAATTTGTAAGTCTGATTTCATAAAACCATTCTTCTGTTCCCATTTCATATCAACTTCTTCTGTTGAGATATAGTCCCAATTAGAAGCCGAGCAGGTATTGTAAAAGCTAAAAATAAATATTAATAATATTATTATTCTCATTCTAGCACCAATAATTTTATTGTTTTTATCTCATTGCTACTGTTTATGAAAGTGACTATACTAACACCTTCTTCTAATTTATAACCATTATTTCTAATATTTGTGTAAGATAAATTTTGACCTAAATAATTTGAGATGCTTATCAGTTCAACATTTTCATCAAACTGTATATATCTACCATTTAGACTTATTATTTCATCATATTTTGGATTTTCAAAAGGTATTAATTCATATATACTTGCTTTATAAATAGTCGATTTATTTGAAGCTATATAGTAATTATTTTCAGAGTAATCACTTACAAAGTTTATTGTCGAGATGTCAATTTTTATTGATTCCATATCTCTATTAGACACCAACGCTTCTAGACTGTTTGGTCTAATTTGATATAAATCTTCTTCTTTCGTAAATACATTTAATATGTCACTTTGTATGTTAGCATGAATAATATTCTTATCATAAATATAAAAGCCTTCATCATTTAGATAAAGAGTTTTTCCTAATTCATTTGATAACGCTAATCCTGAATGCCCCTTATTAACTAACTTTCCGGTTTTAATTAGACCATGACTTGAGCTAAATAATTTTAGTGAGTCAACTAAATATCTATTGATATAATCAGAAGTTGTAGAGCTAAATATATATGAATCATGTTTTTCAACATAATCTCCATTATAAGTGAATTCAGGTAAAATATACTCATAATAACTCGTACCAATATAGTAATCTACTTGTCTATAACTATACCCGCCACCAAATATATAGATAGAATCTTGGTACACAACACTACTTATTCTTGTATTTATTCCATTACTTATTCTCTCATACTTACTTTCTATAAGTTCCCTATGAAACCCTATATTATAGGAAGTAAGTGTCAAATAATCTACAGCATCTTTAGCCGCCATAGTAACCAAATCTAATTCTGTGTCAACACTTTCATCAATCCATGTAGCTCCATAGTCCATAGTTCTATAAACCAATCCCGAATCACCAATGGCAAATACTGTATGCGGGTCTTTGGAGTATAGTTGGTTCAGCTTAGTCTCGCTCTCTAAGGCTATGTCCCATCTGGCACCATCATCGGTGGAGTGGTAGATTGTGTTGCCAGAGCGAGCGATTATAGTGGCTCCATAGCCATAGACCTCATCTATGTTCAAGCTGTCGTAGGGCAGCACTATAGGGGTGAGCTCTATTTGCTTTTCGGCGAATAGATTGAATGAGGTAATGAGTATTAATATTAAAGTTAGTTTTTTCATTTATTCAGTAACCAAGACTTTTTTGGGTTGCACAAAGGTGTTGAAATTTTCATATTCATCGACTGCGGTTAGTGATATACTATATTCCCCAGGTAAGGAGTAGGTATGAGCTGGCTCCATTTCGTAGCTATATGTGCCATCGCCAAAGTTCCAGATATACCTAATTGAATTGTCCGATGAGTAGTTTCTGAACTGCACTGTGAATGGTGCTTGCCCAGTGAATCCACCGAAGTCGAATTGTGCTTCTAACTTCTGGGTTACTTTTACTTGTTTTATAGTGGTGTCCTTTTTGCCATACTCGTCAGTTACAATAAGCTCAACTTCATAATTACCAGCAGAAGCAAATTTGTGTATTGGATTTCTTTCATTGGATGTATTTCCATCGCCAAAATCCCATTGCCAGTCCGTAACTGCACCAAATGATTCATCTGAAAATTGCAGTTCGTAGTCAGATGTGTTATTAAAACTAAAGCCCGCTGTCAGTGAATCTGTTTTGAATATATCTAAGTTGTGTTTGTATAGGAATCCACCTTCACCTATTGATAGTGTATAGCCATCGCCAGTATTCATCACAAACCTACCGAGGTAAGGAGCTACTACTCTCTCTCTTTTGACAACATTTTTTGAAGGATAGTGAATTGACATAATGTCGCAACTGTCACCTTGGCGAGCAAAAGCAACATTAACTGTCTTATTGTCCTCATTCCAGTATGCACCTATTGGGTTTTCGTTGCCTTGGGTTGGGTAGATTGAGTATCTTTCAAATTTATTATAGTTATACAAGACTACTGTGTCCTTATACATGGTTAAACAAATAGAGTCATTCAAAATTGAATTGTATAAACTAGAACTATGAATATCTAAACTTTTTTTCTTATTAAATTCTCCATTTCTATATGTCATAAATTCCACTGTATGTGGATTCTCATAGTTACCACGGTAATTATATTTTGTGTTATCTTTCGAAAAAATCATAATCTCATTATTATCACTACTCGAAAAATTAAACAGGTTCACTTCATTAATGTGACTAATTTTATTGCTGTCAGGAGCATTTAAATTAATATAATTTCTAGCAATAACCCTCCAACTGTATGGACCATCAGTTATTCTGTGCCCATGTTGATCCAAAAAATGATTGTCTGATATTGCGTAAAAATAAGGGCTATAATATTCAGAAGGATGTAGATTATTTTCATCAGTTCTCCAGCTAAAAAGTGTATCTGTTTCTTGGTGTTTGAATGCAATTATATAATTTGTATCTCCTGTTCTGTTGCCATATTTAATACCAATAATCTTAGAGCTATCAGTAGGTGACAAATCCCAATTTATATAGTAAACAGATGCACTTTTAATTGGGTCTTGTTCAATTTTTTTGAATACTCCACCATCTTTTTTATCAATAAACCAACCCCAATATTGGTGTTTCCAGAAAATATAATTACCATAATCTCTACTGAACCCCTCACTTCGTGCTATTATATCAGATTTTAAATAGTCATCATATTTAGTCCAATTTGTTTCAATTGGACTCTTATGAATATCATCTAAGATTGATTGACTACAGGTAAATGAAAAACTAAATAACAATATAATTATGAAAATATACCTCATTTATTCACCACTACTTTAATTGTTCTTATATTATTCTCTTTATCCTGATAGGTAATAAAGTTTAATCCTAACGTAAGTTTATAAACTTTATAGCTAATCTCTTGTATATTCAGTTTTTGCCCTATATAATTTGATATATAAATTAGTTCAGAACCATTCTTTAACTCAATTATATCTCCATACTGAATTATATTATTATCTGATTGTTTCTCAACGGAGGACTGAACTTCTTTCAATTTAGATTTATAAATTGTAGAGTTATTAGTAGCAAAATAGTAGCAATCGTAATCATAATTGTTTACATGGTTTATTGGAGCAAAATCAAACCTATGTAAGAAGAACGGTTTTATCAACCCACCTGTATAGAATTCTGATTCATAAAATCTGTTAAAAATTCCCTCTCTAGTGATATAAGTATAAACACTATCTTTTCTATCTATATGGATAAATTTATCATTGTTAATTTTTGCCCCAAACCAACCATCTGCATATACATTGTGTATGTGCTCAGGTTTATGTGTAAGTCCAGCTATGTTTTTATTGTATTTATCATAACCAAATTTAGATGAATAGAATAAATCATCACCCAAAACATGCAGATTTAAACTGTCAATTGTTCGATCGTAACTTTCTTCAACTCCAAACCAATCATCTGCAATTGTTGTTTTAACTTTCTCTTTGTCGTTATAAATATATAATGGAATGAACAATTCTCTGTAGTTATATCCATTTTCTCTAAATTTATCTGTATAATACCCACCAGAAAATAAGTATTTGTCCTTGTATTTTACAATACTTTGTAAATGAATTAAACTCCAATTCGAAAGTGCAAATGCCTCATTATCTTGCCCGTCTTTCCTAAAAGAGAATGTACTCGGCGTTATTATCATATACTCCGAATAGTCACCCGCTGCCATGGCTCGTAGTTCCAAATCCGTGTCTATACTAACATCTATCCAACTAGCCCCATAATCAAATGTCCTATAAACCAATCCCGAATCACCAATAGCGAATACGGTGTGTGGGTCTTTGGAGTATAGTTGATTCAGCTTTGTCTCGCTTTCTAAGGCAATGTCCCAGCTCCCACCATCATCGGTGGAGTGGTAGATTGTGTTGCCAGACCGAGCGATAATCGTAGCTCCATAGCCATAGACTTCATCTATGTTCAAGCTGTCATAAGGCAGAACAATAGGGGTTAGCTCTATTTCTTTCTCAGCAAATAGATTGAATGAAGTAATGAGTATTAATATTATAATTAGCTTTTTCATTTATTCCGTAACCACTATTGTTTTAGGTTGTACAAAAGTGTTGAAATTTTCATATTCATCGACTGCGGTTAGTGATATGCTATATTCACCAGGTATTGTATAGGTGTGTGCTGGTTCCATTTCGTAGCTATATGTGCCATCGCCAAAGTTCCAGATATACCTAATTGCATTGTCCGATGAGTAGTTTTTGAACTGAACTGTGAATGGTGTTTGACCACTGAAAATACTGAAATCGAATGACGGTCTTAAAAACTTTCTTGCAATTACCACTTGCCTAACAGTATCTTTCAGATTATACTCATTAATCACAATTTGGGTTACTTTGTATTCACCGCTTTCAGTATAAGTATGCACGGGATAACGCTCATTTGAGGTATTCCCATCTCCAAAATCCCAATACCATTCTTTAATTGCACCATAAGATGAGTCAATAAACTTTATTGTATTATCATCTTGAACCCAATAATCGAAACTAGCATCAACACTATCGAAAGTAAGTATATCAAAATTGTGTTTATACAGATAATTATTATCACCAATAGATAAATATGAACCGTCGTCTAATTGTCCTATTGGTTGACCTAAGTAAAAGTTCTTTTTATAGCCATCAAAAAGTAACTTTCCTGTTTTGTAGTGTGATGTTAATATGTAATCACTGCTGATAATTGAAAATGTGTGGTACGTCGTATCTACATAAACTGACATTACATCATCTCTTCCTTTGAACTCATGTTTATAAACAGATTCTGATTTTCTGTAGTTATATACATGGATGGAATCTCCATTACTCATTACTACTAATGAATCATTTATGATTTTATTGAAGAAGTTACTTGAATAAGAGGGAATGCTTTGAACATGTTCAACTGAATCATATCTTATTCTATAAATCTCATGCTCTCTTGTGTCATCATCATAACGTTCTGTATATACCTTAGCTATCAAATAGTCTCCTTTTTTATTAATAGAGTAACTATGTAAATTTGGTAACTGTGCATCAATTATACTATCTGAAGATCCTTGATATAGTTGCATTTTTCTTGATTTCAGATACCACCCCCTTATCGGAACTCTATAATCGTATTGAGCAATTACTAAATTCTCATTCAATACAGCCAGATTGCAATAAAAGTCATCGTCAAATACTTTACTGTCAAATTTACTATACCATTCCTTGGTTAGTTCAATTTCACCGTATTGCTTCGTGATTAATCTACCTTTAATTCCAGAAATAGTGTCATGTAGAAAATATTCTACTATGAATATTTTGTTGGTGTCATTTTTTGACAGCTGCCAATTAGAATATTGAATATCTGAATACCAATCACTTTTACCTTTGTTATACTCCATAATAGGCATACCCCTTTTCCTGAAAACAGAGCCATCCTTTTTATCTATATAATAGCCATCGAACCCAACTTTGTAGAAATAAAAATTTCTATACTCAGTCACCAATCCATTTCTGGGTAATTTAATGTCACTTCTTTGGTGATCTATTTCTTTTGCCCAGTTTGTTACAACAGACGAATCTGTCATTAGCTCGTGGAAGCTACCTATTTCCTGTCCGTTTAGTACAAAACCACAAATAAATATTACTAAAATTAATCTCTTCATTCTATTATTACCTTTTTAATTATATACTTATTCCCCTTACCAAACTTGAGTATGTGCATACCTTTTTCTAACTGAATTCTATTTTCATCTAACTGGGTATAGTTGCTCTTCTGACCAATGTAATTGGTAGCATCTAATAATTTGTAGTTCCTGTTAGTAGTTATTATGTTACCATTGACTTCTATCACGGTTTGGTCTTCTTGGTTCACATTAGTGGGAATGCTTACGGTTTTTGCTTTGTATATGTGTGAGTTTTCGCAAGCTAAGTAATATTGGTTGTCATAAGTTTGGAATACATGGTTGATGTTGGGAGTGCCGAGTTCGCTATATTCTACCTCGTCTGGAGAAACTAAGTCTTCATCAATTTCTGTGTAGTGCATCCAAACCCAAAGGCCATGTTTAGTAATCACATTCAGAGTATCGTTTGTTATATCTACATGATTAATGGTATCACCTTTTATCATCATACCACCGCCGTCACCATAATGTTCATATAATGAAAATAATCTACCGAATGAAATACCTGCTGAATGAACGTCTGGACTATTTCCTGTGAAGAGTATTCCATATTCAGATGGAAAAATATTAAAGTTATAGGATACATATCTATCAAATTTATCCTCTGGCATCCTATATTTGTCATGCTTGAAAGAATGAATTGCTTCTCCCGTAAATTGATAGTATGGCAACCAAAATTTATTATAAGTTTCCCTTACTAAATCATCATATTCACTGTACTTATAAAAATCTGTACAATACCAGTACCCATTTTCAAAGAATTTTAATGAACGGATAAATTTACTGCTATAATTACTAATGGATTTGTAATCACTGAGTAAGTCCTTTTTGAAATAGCCAATAGTATGCTTAGTTACCACAAAATATTCGCTGTAATCTTTTGCAGCTATCTTATTCATACTCAAATTCGTTTCGTGGCTCACATCGAACCACGTTGCACCATAATCAAATGTCCTATAAACCAATCCCGAATCACCAATAGCAAATACGGTGTGTGGGTCTTTGGAGTATAGTTGGTTTAGCTTAGTTTCGCTTTCTAAGGCAATGTCCCAGCTGGCACCATCATCGGTGGAGTGGTAGATTGTGTTGCCAGAGCGAGCAATTATCGTGGCTCCATAGCCATAGACTTCATCTATGTTCAAGCTGTCGTAGGGCAGCACTATAGGTGTGAGCTCTATTTGCTTTTCGGCTAATAGATTGTATGAGGTAATGAGTATTAATATTATAATTAGCTTTTTCATTCTATTATCACCTTTTTAATTATATACTTATTCCCCTTACCAAACTTGAGTATGTGCATACCTTTCTCTAGTTCAATTGTCCTCTCATCTATTTGCTTGTAGCTGCTCTTCTGACCAATGTAATTGGTAGCATCTAATAATTTGTAGTTCCTGTTAGTAGTTATTATGTTGCCATTGACTTCTATCACGGTTTGGTCTTCTTGGTTCACATTAGTGGGAATGCTTACGGTTTTTGCTTTGTAAATTCGTGAGTTATCACATGCTAAGTAATATTGGTTGTCATAAGTTTGGAATACATGGTTGATGTTGGGAGTGCCGAGTTCGCTATATTCTACCTCGTCTGGAGAAACTAAGTCTTCATCAATTTCTGTGTAGTGCATCCAAACCCAAAGGCCATGTTTAGTAATCACATTCAGAGTGTCATTCACAATATTTGCATAGTTAATGGTATCACCTTTTATCATCATACCACCGCCGTCACCTTTGTAACGATCATAGATTATGTGAAGTCCGTAAAAAGTAATAGCGGATTCATTATTTAATGGGTTATTTCCTGTGTAAAGTATTCCTTTCTCAGTTGGATAAATATTAAAGTTGTTGGAAATATATTTATCAGCAGTTGGGCCATAAAAATTATAACTATCAACAGCGTGATAATAAAACTCATCTCCTGTAAACTGATAATATGGGAGCCAATAATCATAATAAAAATTATCCTTGTAGTATTCAGAAGTTCTGACTTTATAAAAGTTCGCACAGTACCAGTAACTTCCATTGTAGTATTTTACCATGTTGATAGCAGGTGAGTTATAATTACTAATTGATTTATAATCCGAAAACATATCCTTTTTGAAATAGCAAATAGTATGCTTAGTTACCACAAAATACTCGCTGTAATCTTTTGCAGCCATCTTATTCATACTCAAGTTCGTTTCGTGGCTCACATCAAACCACGTTGCACCATAATCAAATGTCCTATAAACCAATCCCGAATCACCAATAGCAAATACGGTGTGTGGGTCTTTGGAGTATAGTTGGTTTAGCTTAGTTTCGCTTTCTAAGGCAATGTCCCAGCTGGCACCATCATCGGTGGAATGGTAGATTGTGTTGCCAGACCGAGCAATTATCGTGGCTCCATAGCCATAGACTTCATCTATGTTCAAGCTGTCATAGGGCAGAACAATAGGGGTGAGCTCTATTTGCTTTTCGGCGTTTGATTGGCTAAATGTCAAAATAAATAAAAATATCAAAATTGTAGTCTTCATATATATAATGACACATGAACACCAAAAACGTCTCCGAGATTGCAATCTTTTTTCGAATAAATATCAAAATAATGAGAAAGTGACTAGAAATCTAACAAGTTTGCTATTTAAAAAGAAAATTTTCTTAAATTAACATCTTAATGCAGAAAGAAAAAAATATAAAAGAAATTGTTGCGGGCTTGAAATCCAAAAACAGAGCTACTTATAATTATCTCTATGAGAATTATTCGGATAAGCTCTATGGTATAGCTTTGCATATAACCCAAAAGAAAGACATAGCCGAAGATGTACTTCAGGAATCTTTCGTAAAGGTTTATAAAAATATTGGTAGGTTTAACCCCGACCGTGGTTCACTTTTCACATGGATGCTCAACATAACTCGCAACGGAGCAATAGATAAGATTCGCTATGGGCAAGAGAGTAGAAAAATCCAATTCGATACTTTAAACGTAAATATGGATACAGAGACAAATCCGGAGATAAAACGTGCGAACGATGAGCTTTGGGAAACTCTCGACGAATTAGATGATAGCCACAAAGAAGTTTTGAAGTTGTCATATTACTACGGCTTTTCGCACAGCGACATTTCCGAGAAGTTAGATATGCCAATAGGAACTGTGAAATCAAGAATTAGAATTGCATTAAGAGAATTAAGAAAGATTTATCCATGATAGATATACAGCAATACATAGAATCAGGAGCAATAGAACGCTACGTACTCGGAGAAATAACCGAGCAAGAACGAGCGGAAGTGGAGTGCTTGGCAACAACTTATCCCCAAATTGCTGCCGAGTTAGAAAGTGCAGCTGTAAGTTTAAGCATAATGGCTGAGCTGGGCGCGACCAAACCTGACTCAAAAATGAAAGACCAAATATGGGCTGAAATATCCGAAGGCGAAGCTGATATTATCTCGTTAGATAACTCGAATAACAACACAACTAAAGAAAGATCAACTGGCTTTGGTATTAGTTCTATCGTAGCTGCTGTTTTTGTAATTATTGCTGTTGCTTCGACTTTTTGGGCAGTTAACACAAACAATGAGTTAAGCAATGCTGAACAAGAAATCGCTGAACTAAATTCAATGAACAAAAACATAGTACAAGATTTCACAGAACTTAAAGATATTGTAAATGATAACAATAACATTTATTCCCTACCTAATTCAGAAGTAGTGAAGCTAAGTGGAATTGAAGCAAAGTCGCCAGAATCAATTGCTTATGCAATATGGGACAAAGCAAGTGATGATGTTTATTTAGATGTTAAGAGCTTACCAAAAAATCCCGAAGGCAAGCAATACCAACTCTGGACTATTTCGGACAAAGGACAACCAATTAGTGTTGGTGTGTTCGATTCCGATGGCAGAAAAGAGATACTCAAGTTAGGTTCTGCCGACACATCTGTTATGTTCGCTGTCACTTTAGAGCAAGCCGGGGGAGTTGAATCTCCAACTATGGAAGAAATGTACGTAGCTGGTAAAGTTAAGTCGTAATTCTACTTCTTTCTTATTAATACTCTCGCCTTAGTGCTTGTGTTAACCACCTTGTAAATAGCATTTTTCAATGGTGAGTAAGAATAGGTTTGCCAATCTAATAATTCAAATCCCGTTTTGTCGCAAAGATACTGAAATGACTCACGACAAAACTCATTGCAATGACCAGGTTGATATCCTTTTGCATACTTTTTTCCAAGTCCAACTTTGGTAAGCAATCTTCTGTATTTCAGCGATAGAGCTTCTATGTTGGGGAACTCCAGCACTGCATGACCTTTTGGAACAAGTAATCTACTAATTTCATTCATGACACCAAGAGAGTCGGGGATATGTTCCAATACATGTCTGAAAGTTACCACATCGAATGGCTTTTCATTAATATAACCATCCATAAAGTCACCAACTGTTACATTTATATTTAACTTATTTTCTACAAATTGGGCTATGCTTTCTACTAACTCTGTTCCTTCTACTTGCCAACCAGTTTCTAGTGCATAGAGAAGTAAGGCACCGTTTCCACAACCTATGTCTAACAATCGTCCCTTGTGTTGGAGCTTTCCATTGATATACTCCATCGAAAGAACAGCTCCTATATTTTTGCTCTTTAACCTTGGGTCTTTCAAATCGAGAGCGTATTTATCTTGGTGGTCAGTCATTTTCAATTGAGCTAAATCAATATTAACTAACTTGCAGTTTTGACATTGGTAGAACTTATACTCATGGTTGTAACCTTGAGTATAATACAATTTCAATTCCTTACCTTCGCAAACTCTGCAAACCATTTGTAATCTCTTTAAATGAATATATGATGAGAACAATAAAATCTATTTACACTTGCTTCCCACCTATCCAAGTTTGCTCTACGTGGTTGATTCCGAAGTGATAGAATAAATCGATATAATTATCGCAGTTGCAAATAATGAAATCAGCGTGTTTGCCGACTTCTAAGCTGCCAACAGTGTCCGATTTTCTGATAGAGTAAGCTCCATTTATAGTAGCAGCATTGATTGCTTCCTCGGCAGTCATCCCCATATTGATTACGGATAGTGAAAGAATAGTCTGCATATTTTCAGTAAAGCAAGACCCCGGATTGCAATCTGTTGCAACGGCAGTTATTACTCCTCGGTCAATCAATTTTCTTGCAGGTGCATAGGGCATTTTGATAAAGTATGCAGTTCCTGGCAACAGCCCAGCCACAGTGCCCGATTGCTTCATTTTTTCTATCCCATCGTCATTGATGAATAGCAAGTGATCAGCCGATACAGCACCGACATCAGCGGCCATAGCTGCCGCACCAACGTCCGCTAACTCATCGCAGTGCGATTTGGGTAATAGTCCGTATTTTTTACCTGCTTCCAAAACTCTAGTGCCTTGCTCGGTTGTGTAGTACCCCTTGTCAACGAATACATCGCAGTATTCTGCCAGATTGCTTTCGCTCACTTTTGGTATCATTTCATTTACAACTATATCTATATATTTATCTCTGTCGTTTTTCAGCTCTGGTGGGAAGTCATGTGCACCCATAAATGTGGGGGTAACTCTGAGTGGTAGAGTCTCACTCAGATGCTTAATTGCTTCCAATTGCTTTATCTCGCCTTCAGTAGTTAAGCTGTAGCCAGATTTGATTTCGATAGAAGTAGTGCCATATTTTGCAGCACTTTTTGCTAACTTTTCTCCTACGGATGCAAGTTCTTCTATTGAGGCATTTCTCGTAGCTTTTACTGTGTTCTGTATTCCACCACCAGCGGCCGCTATTTCTTCGTAAGTAGCACCTCGCAAACGCATTCCGAACTCACTGCTTCTGTTGCCGCCAAACACTATGTGGGTGTGCGAATCGACAAAGCCAGGGAGTACTGTTTTGCCGTTAAGTGACACCTCTCTGTCTATCTGGTATTCATCTATCACAGAGCCGACATCTTCGGTCTTGCCTACCCATTCTACTTTGTCAGTGACTACCATAGCACCGTTGTTTATCTCACCAACGCTTTGCATGTCGGAGCCGACTTTGTATTCCATTCCAGCATTGTCAACTGTTACAAGCGAGCTAATATCTTTGAATAAAATAGCCATTATAAATAATTCTCCAATCCTTTTTCTTTTATCGCTTCTACTATTTTCTTTACGTGTTGCGAATCGCTCTTCTTGCAACTCATTACCGCATCGTTTGTTTGTATTAAAACCATTCCGTCAAGTCCATAAGCAGTCGCCAATCTGTCCGAATTGTTAATGATTATTGAATCTTTGCAATCAATTGCGATAACGTCTCCTTTGACTATGTTGCCATTATTATCTTTGTTGTTCACTCTGTCCATAGCGTCGAATGCACCGAGATCATCCCACTCGAAGTTTGCTTCTACTACTACGGCTTTGTCTGTTTTCTCCATTAGGGCGTAGTCAATAGAAATACCTTTCATCGCCTCGAACACAGCTGGCATATTGCTATTGCTTTCGTGCAGCTCTGCAATTTTATTACCAATATCGGGTGCATTTTTCTTCATTTCGCTAATGAATGTATCGAGCGCGAAGAAGAACATACCGCTATTCCACAAGTAGTCACCCTTACTCAAATACTCTTCAGCGGTTTCTTTGCTTGGCTTTTCTTTGAAGCTATTTAGGTTATAGATACCTATGCCGTTTGTATCTGTTAGCTTATCGCCAGATTCTATGTAGCCATAGCCCGTTTCGGGTCTGCTCGGTACTATTCCTATGGTTGCAATGACATCGTTTTGCTCAACATAGTCGAGAGCGGCACTAATACAAGTACGGAAATTCTCTTCTGGTTGTATTATTTGGTCAGCTGTTAGGACTGCAACAGATTGCTTTTCATTAGGGTTTTTGTGTTCCAAAATCCCTGCTGCAAGGGCTAAGCATGGTGCGGTGTTTCGCTTTGCCGGCTCTGCAACTATATTTTCTTTTGGCAATTGGGGTAATGCTTTTTCTATCGGTTCTTTTAGCTGTTTACCAGTGATGATATATATATTCTCGGCGTTAATCAGAGGTAAAACTCTGTCAATTGCTTCGGCTATCATTACTTTTCCCGATGAAGTCAGCTCCAATAGCTGTTTGGGGCTCTTCTTTCTGCTAAGTGGCCAAAAGCGTTCGCCAGTGCCACCAGCCATAATTACTACATTTTTTATCATAATTTGTTATTGTTTTATTGCGGGGTTAATCTAATATTATATGTCCTTTTGCTTCCAATTCATCTATTATTCCTCGAACCATATTTTTGGTGTTCATCTTTCTTCTACCTTTTTTTAAAAACTTAAGGTAAAAAGGGTCAAATTTCCCTTGCCAAGCTATTTTGTTACTACTAACATCGATTAACTTTACGGTCAAAGAATATTTTGTGTCATCGTCAATCTCATCATCATCATTTCGATGTTCTTTAGTGGTTACCTTAAATGGGTATATCTCAGATTCACTTTCGGTCTCATTCCCAGAGTCAACATTAGCGTATGAATTTAGTTCAAAAGTTATGAAACCATCTATATTCTTATCTTTAAGTGTTCTCTGCTTTTCTTCATTGCTCCACTCCTCAATGGGTGGCAAAAGAATAGAGCCTTGTGTTGCATTCACCTCACCATCAGTTAATTCATCCACAAATACTGACTCTAAGTTAGTTCTGTGGTTTATATTATCTGTGTCGTAATATACAGCAACGGATTGGTATTTCTTATTTGAAAAATCAGGATGGGAGTAAGAGTTAAAATCTATTTTTCGCGTAGAACACGAGGTAAATAGTGCGAAAGAAATTACTATGAGGAGTAATGATTTATATTTCATTAGTAAACTTATGTGATTTATTATTCAATTTAATTACTAATATACGATAATTCGAGTTTATCTTTAGAACTTGGGAACAAAATAATCACTTAGGTGTTATATGCCCCTTATCTTCTAATTCATTTACTATACTTTTTGATAACTTACTGAATGTAATTTCTTTAATAGAACCTGCTACATTAACAACTAAGTCTGATTCAGAATATCCTTTCCAAGCAGTTTCTCCTGTATTTAAATCAATCAATTTTGATTCGAATTCACCTCTATTTAACTCATTATTCTTTCTTGAATTTTTATTTCCGTCGATTTCTTTATTATAGACTTCGTCAGTATTGATATATAAGATAGTTAGTACTAAAATACCTTCATATCCTTTTGAAATTAGAGTGTCATATTTCTCCGATTCGTTCCACTCCCTAGTCGGAGGGAAAAGTTTTACACCAGCTGTTACATTTACCCCTTCTGCAGCTAAGTCTTCAACTAATTCATTTTCAATCAAAGTACGCCGATTCAGGTTTTTGTCATTAGAAATCACACAAATTTTAGAGTAAGACTTATTGATAAATTTTGGATCTGAAAATGAAGAAGTCTTTAAAGTCACACAAGATTCTAAGGTTAATAAAGTAGCAAAAACTAGTGAAAGAGTTATTAGATTTAATCTGAAAATATTCATCTACCTAACCAAAATATGTTTTTTGAACTCTAATTCTTCTATTACACTTTCGGCAAATTTTTCAATTATTGTAGCCCTGCTAATAGCCATATTACCAACTTCTGCATCTGTAGCAGAAAACCCACGCCACGCAATTTTGTTAGTCTTTACATCAATCAAATCTGCTTGAAACTTGTTGTGCAAATGGACATTCCTATTCTCGTTTAAAGTCGTTCTGGTTTCAGTATAAGTCTCTGTTTCACCATCTTCGTTCTCTCTAGTCGAAGTGTAAGTGTCGGTGTCGTAAATTGGTGTGGTTGTTACTTTAACATTTTCATCTATTATTTCAACTTTCAAAAAAGCATCAAATTTATTAGTTAGTAATATACCTTGAAAATCTTCTTCTTTCCACTCCCTTGTTGGTGGGAATATCATTGAACCCTCCACTGCTGTTATTCCTTCGTCCAAAAACTCGTCAACAAATATACTTTCAATATTCGATCGTTTGTTCAAATCTGTTTCCACAGAGTAAACACAAATTCTGTTGTATGGTTTAGCTATAAATGCCGGGTCAGAATAGGATGTAGTTTCTATTGATACACAAGAGGGGAGTATTATTGCTATTAGTGTTAGCAAAAACACACGAGATAAAATCCGTTTATTAATTATATAGTATCTTTTTTTCAAATTTCATCTCCAATTGATTATTCAAAATATTTTGTTGACTATTTCATCATAACTATAATTACTAATAAATAATACAATTTGTTTCAACTAATTTTATTATCAAACAAGGAACAATAAATATGAATTACTCATACAGCACAACATTGAAAGGCGATTTTGAAGAAATAATAGAAAAAGTAACAGCTGAGCTTAAAACTGAAGGGTTTGGGGTGCTCACTCAGATTGATGTAACTAATACTTTAAAAGAAAAAATAGATGTTGATTTCAAAAAATATCGTATTTTGGGAGCATGTAATCCTCACTTTGCACATAAGGCATTGACAATAGAAGAAAAAGTTGGAGTTATGCTGCCATGTAACGTAATAGTAGTAGAAGTTGCCGATGGTCAGTACGAAGTATCAGCCGTTAGCCCTATGGCTTCTATGCAAGCAGTTAACAATGAGAAGCTTGGTGCAATAGCAAAAGAGGTTGAAGATAAATTAATTCAGGTAATAGAAAGATTAAACTAACAACTATATATTTACTTAGCTTACTATTGTGTGGCTACATTGCTAACTCGCAAGGGCTTCCTGGTGGGCAATATGATAATTACGAACGAAAACCGCTTAATAACACCTCCGAAATGAGGGCGATGATTTCGGCTAATTATAAAATTATTAGTAATGATAGATTTACGATAAACGATTTGGGAATAAAGGCGAGTGCATTTGCCAGCGAAAATTTGACAATTGGGGTAGAGTACTTCTATTTATTTGATCAATCTGTTGCATTTACTCCTGTTGAAGGAGAGCCAACTGCAGCATTGAGGTTCGACTATTACGCCTTGAACACCTCATATTTCATAAGTAGGTCATTCTTACTTACATCACTGGGGCTAAATATAGGATTTGGACAAATGAGCTTTACCGCATCACAAGGGTCGCCTATATTAGATGACCTTACGGGTGATTGGGTTACAATAATAGAACCAGTTGCTAATATTTATATACAAATGTATAAATACATATTCCTCAATGTGTCCGCTGGTTATAGGATAGTTAATGGGGTAGAATATAATGATTTGGACAATTCTGATTTGTCTGGGTTTTCTAGTGGTATTGGTCTAACTTATATGTTTTAAGTGAAGGCTCTATAAGCCGATGTATTGCAGTGGAATAGCGTATAAAGTTGAGAAATTATTTTTTATATTATGATTTAGTTTATTAAATTGCCATTTGGCATTGAGTTAATTTAACTTATATGTCAGACATTGTTAACAACCATTGATGAAGTTTGGATATATCTATACTATTTGGGTTTATAGTTGGCGTAGTATTGGCTCTTCCTCCTGGACCTGTGGGAGTGACTGCCATTGAGATAGGACTGTTTCAAAACAAAAAGTCTGGATTTCACTTAGCTTTGGGTAATGCCGCAATGGATTTCCTATATTGCTTGGGTGTTATATTTGCCACTTCGGCTGCTATTTCTACTTTCGATAGTTTTTCAAATCAATTTCCGAACGCTTATCTATTTTTCCAAATTGGCATTATTTCAGTGCTTTTCATTATGGGTTTCTTAAACTTGAAATCTAAGCGAAGTGCTACTAGTAAAAACAAAAATGATGCTGAAAGTTTTACTTCAAAATTAGGTAGAAAAGGCCCCATATTCTTAGGTGTTGCAATAGCTTTAACTAACTTAGCAAACCCCACATTTTTACCATCGCTGGCTGCGGTTACTATCTGGGTGCAAGATGCAGGAATGACAACTGGCTCGGCAATTTCGAACTTTCTTTTTGCTCTGGGCTTCGGATTAGGTAACTTATTTTGGGTAAATTTTGTTGCTTCTATGACAAACAAATACAAGCACAAATTTTCTGAAAATATGATATTCAGAATAAAACAAGCTGCAGGAGTTACATTCATCGGATTCGGTACTTTTCTTGGGTTCCGATTGCTTTCTGTTTCCAAATGGCCCGAACTTTTACGTTTCGTACTGGCTATCTAATTATTATCTTTTTTTTAATAACAATCAGTTTAACCAATGGGCAAGCACTTTGACATAGCAATTTGTGGCGGCGGTATGGCAGGTCTAAGCATAGCTTATCTCGCTTTGCAACATGGCGTTTGGGCTGATAAATCTATACTGATAGTTGATAAAGAAGAAAAGTTGAGCAATGACAAAACTTGGTGTTTTTGGGACAATGGCACATCTGTATTTGATGATATAGTCCACAGGAAGTGGAGCGATATGCTATTTTTTACTAATAGTGGTGAAAAAATCAAGCTCGACAACGGTAGTTTTGAATACAAGATGATTAGGAGTGTGGACTTTTATAGGTTGACATTGGATTATTTAAAACAACAATCTAATGTACATTTCCTTTATTCCGAGATTGAGTCTTACAGTCAAACGAATGATAAAGTTGAAATTGTAACTAAGAGCGATACAATAACTGCTGAATATGCTTTCAATTCCTTACTAAAAAAACCAGCACTGAAGTCCTCTGACACTTACTTAAGGCAACATTTTAAAGGAAAATTTATAGAATCTGATGAGCTCAAACTAAATCCAAATCAGATACACTTGATGGATTTTCGCCCGAGTCAAGAACACGGTTGTACTTTCGTTTATCTTCTTCCAACTAGCGAGACAAGTGCTTTGGTGGAATATACTTTATTTTCAGAAAAATTATTGGATAAAGATGAATATGATATGAAATTAGATGATTACATTCACAATGTTTTAGGGATTGAGAATTATAAAACTATAGATGAAGAGTTTGGCGTTATACCAATGACAGATTATAAATTTAGCCGAGCAGAAGGAAGAATAATTAATATTGGTACTGCAGGGGGAGACACTCGCGGTTCCACTGGCTATACTTTCTACAACACCCAGCAGACAATAACCAAGATATTAGATAACTATAAGGCAAGTGGAATTCCCACTCCAATAGATGAACACATAGGAAAAAAGGACAGATTATATGATAGTACTATGCTAAAAGTATTAGCAAAAGGTGATTACAAAGGACATCAACTGTTCAGTGATATGTTCAGCAAAGTACCAGCTCACATAATATTCAATTTTTTAAACTCCCAATCATCTCTTTTACAAGATTTTAGGGTAATTAGAAGTTTGACTCCGCACCATTTTATAGCCCCATTTGTTAAATCATTATTGGGAAATTAAAATTACTCACTCTAATTCTGCTCAGCTGCTGCTTCTTCTGCTTCAGTAGTTACTATTTTCGATTGAACCTTGTTGTTTACTGGTATAGAGAAAGCGAAAGTAGAGCCCTCGTTTTTCTTGCTTTTTACCCATACATATCCATCGTGAGCTTCAACCATTTTCTTCACTATCCAAAGTCCAAGACCAGTGGCCGACTCGCCGCCAGTTGGCTTGCTACTTAGGGTTGCTCCTTTTTGGAATGTACGCTTTATGTCTTCTTCCGATAGACCAAGTCCAGTGTCACTGACACTGAAAATAACGTGCTTTTTATCTTTGTCATAATCCGTCTCTACTAATACGGAGCCACCAATTTGTGTGTACTTTATTGCATTGGAAATTAGGTTGTCCATTACTTCATCTATTCTCAATACATCTAAATTGATTTCAGGTAGGTCTTCACCTAAAACAGATTCGTAAGTTAATTTTTTGTTTCTTGCGTTGAATGTATTTCTCATAAACACATCTTGAGCAATATCATTCATATCAACTTTTTCGTACTCTAAGTTGAGTCCAGTTCCTTCCAGTGCCATAATCTTACTTATTTCAGAAGATAGTCTCAATATTCGACTTGAACTTTCTGCAATATCCTTCATTATATCATCGAAGTCATTGGCAGTGCTGTCGTAATTGGTTAGCAAATCAACCAGTCCTTTTATTACAGAGGCAGGGTTTTTAATGTCATGTACAATTACTGAGAACAGCTCTTCTTTTTGTTTTTGCAAGTCTTCTAACTCTTTTTTAGACTTGTCAGTTTTGTTCACTGTTTCTTGTAGTTCTTTGTTCTGAACCATCAGTTTTCTGCTTTGCGATTGCATTTTATCTATTTGCATTCTCAGAGCTTTTATCTCTTTTCTCAGGTCTGCGTTTTCCTGTTCTATTGATTTTGCTTCAGCACTCATGGGGCCCTCTGTTTGCTTGTTTTCCGATTTCTTTTTATTGTTTCTTGGTCTGTTCTTCAAGTAAATTAATACAAATATTGCTATTACGGATATAATAATTATCAACGCTATGTCGGCTAAGTTTGAAACAAAACTATTACCGCTTTCTAATTCTGTGATTTTTGTCTGTAAGTCTTCGTTTATTACGGTCTGATTGTCAAGTTTAGTAATTAGTTTAGCTAATTCGTTGTCAACGATAAAGTGAATTTCATCTTCTTCGGCTACCCAAGTGCCTTTGTCGCTCAAAGCACTAATTCGGAAGGTGTACTCGGCTTCTGGTAAGTTTGTATATCTAACATTCAGATTGTCAACCAAGTTGACAGAAGTATCCTGATTCATAATCAGCATAGTTCTGTACCTTACGGTCTTGCTGTCAACTTCTGGGGTTACCATGTATTCGAATATGATAGAATCAGTAGTAGTAATTACAATTTTGTCTTTGTAAACAAATTCAGCTGGTTCACCATTTACTTGAGCATAGTCTATTTCTGCCTTATAGCTTTGTGAGTTAGCTGCAGGGCTAAAAGTCAGAATGGTTAGCAATGCCAATAAAGCGTATTTACTCATATTTATAAGCATTTTTTGCCTTGACGGTAGCTCTATTTCTTTTTTTGAATGTGTTTTCATTTATCTTCTTTTCTAATATCCTTTTTACATCGAAAAAAGTCTTAAAATTATAGTGTGGCAAACTATTTTCGTTGCAATGGGCTGCTAAGTATTTCTTAGCAAATATAATATCGCAGTGTTCGGCTGCGCAAAAGTCCGAATATCCATCGCCAATGTAAATCTTCAACGATTTGTCGTCACTCTTGTTAAGAACAAAATTCCGTTTGCAATTAGCCGAATAGCAGTTACACGATTCGGAAGCGTAAGTGTATTCTGGTACTAACTTACTGTCCTTTTCAATTAACTTATTGCTCACTACTGGCAGATTGAAGCCATTTTGCTCTAATATTTGATTAATATAAAAATCAAATCCATCGCTTACAATGTACAAATCTAAGTTCTTTCTTTCGCAAAAGTCAACAAAGTTTTTGAAGTAAGAATCTATCTCAAATTGCTTTGCTTGTTCGCGTAAGTCATCTAATGTAGTGCCTTTAGGTAACATACTGCAAAGTTTGTGCCAATATTTGTATATACTTAGCTTACCAGCTCTAAAATCTTCGTTTAGCTCTTCGAAGTGCCCAACCCTCTCAAATAGCTTGTTACCAACATCTTTGAGCGTTACTGTGCCATCGAAATCGCAAAATACCTTTATATCTGTGTATTTAATTGACATTTTTTGTTATATTTTCATTTTGA
Source organism: Chlorobiota bacterium (assembly GCA_034670025.1). Classification (GTDB taxonomy): domain Bacteria; phylum Bacteroidota; class Ignavibacteria; order Kapaibacteriales; family UBA2268; genus PGYR01. The sequence goes on along the minus strand of JAXMOE010000003.1, from coordinate 144,389 downwards.
TTTTGGTAAATTATGAAAGAGTTAGGAAAAAGAGTACTCACAGCCGCAATTGGTATTCCAGTTGCCTTGTTTTTGTTCATCTATGGTGGCCACCCATTTGCCGTTGCACTGCTTATAATAGCTGGCTACGGTATGCATGAGTTCTACAGTATGAGCAAAGCAAAAGGATTCAACCCAATTGAGAACATAACGATTGTACTTACTATGATATTGGGTGGATACTTCTATTTGGTGTTCACTGGTTCGGCAGAAATGCCCGATAGCACTTTTTTCTTTTTACTACCAACTCTGATTGGTACAGCATTGCTTTTGGCAGGGCTTTATAAAGATAAGATTTCTGCTATTGCGGATATATCTATAAGTATAGGGGGTATAGTTTATATAGCTCTTCCACTTTTTTCGCTGATAGCCATCCGCGAGTTCAACCACTTTAGTGATATTAATATGGAAATGGGCTATTTTGTGCTTTCTATGTTTGTTGCTATTTGGGTGTGCGATAGTGCCGCCTATTTTATAGGTAAGGCAATAGGGAAGAACAAACTATTCCCAAGGCACAGCCCTAAGAAGACTTGGGAAGGAGCAATAGCTGGATTCCTATTCGGAGCGGCTGCTTTTGTTGGATTTAATATGTGGCTCAATCCAAACTTAGGACTAACTCAGAGCTTAGTTATTGGTGGGATAATTACTATATTTTGCCAAGTGGGTGATTTGGTCGAATCGCACTTCAAACGTGATGCTGGAGTAAAGGACAGCTCAAATTTCTTCCCGGGACATGGGGGCTTTTTGGACAGGTTTGACGGTGTTATCTATGTGTCGCCAATAGTTCTAATGTTGTTAATATTGATGAGTTAATGAACATCATTACAAGAATTAGACTTACACTACGTATTATAAATTATATAGAAAAAGAACAACAAGAAATCAGAATTTAGATTATGAGTAAGATAATATTTTTCCTTCTACTGCTTTTGGGGCTTGTCTTTGTAGTTTTCAAAGGTGCTACAAATTTTATTTTAGCATTGACTGGGCTAAAGAAGACAAAAGGTAAACAAACCCAAGAACCTCCCACGCAAGCAAGACAAAGAAATAGCGACGATGAAGTAATATTTGAAAAGGAAGGAACTAAGGTTTTTAAAGGGGAAGCAGGAAAGAAAAAACAACAGGATGGCGAATGAGTAAACCTATAATTTCAGCAATTGACGTAGGTACAAATTCATTCCACATGGTAACGGCTTCAGTCGATGAGAATGAAATCCTCAATATAATATCACGCGACAAAGAGATAGTTCGCCTTGGTTCAAGTAGTGGCGATATGCGTTACCTGCAACGAGATGCCGTAAAGCGAGCTGTAACAACACTGAAAGCATTTGCAAAGTTAGCTGCACACGAAGGTGCAGTAGTTAGGGCTGTTGCTACTTCCGCCGTAAGGGAAGCAAAGAATGCCGATGAGCTAATAGAAAGAGTGAAACGAGAAACAGGTATTGAACTTGAAGTTGTTTCTGGGGTAGAGGAAGCCCGACTTATTTCGGTAGGTGTTAACCACGCTTTACCAATACTCAATGAAAAAGCATTGATTATAGATATTGGTGGCGGTAGCACAGAAACAATAGTAACTAAGAATAGCGATACCCTCCACTTACAGAGCAACAAATTAGGTGCTATTAGGTTGACTAAGAAGTATTTTGATGGTGTCAATTCTGATAATGAAAGTATAGAAAAATGCAAGAACTTCATTCGGGGTGAATGGGCACAGACCTTAGATAAAATCAAAAATGTTGGTTTTACTAAGTGTGTTGGTACTTCTGGTACTATGACCACCCTTATTGGAATGGCTTATCTGAAGCGACACAAAGAAATACCCGATATAATAAATGGCTTAACAGTTGACGCCAAAGATGTTCTGAAAATCATAAAAAAGATAAAGAAAGCATCTTCACCAAAGAAAATTTCTAAGTTAGATGGTATGGACGCTTCGAGGACAGATATTATCACAGCAGGAGCTTTGATAGTAGAAGTAGCAATAGAAGAGTTGGGAATTGAGGAGTTTGTTGTTTCGAGCTATGCACTAAGAGAAGGAGTATTGTTCGATACTATTGCCCAAAGCGAGAGCTTAACCCAACACAATAAGCTGTCCGACCTGAGGTACAAAACTGTTTTAGCTCTATCAGAAAAATATGGTGCGGATTTGGCTCACTCTAAACATATTCTGAATCTTAGTACAAAAATGTTTGATGAGTTAAAGTCAATACACGAAGGCACATCTTACGAAAGAGAAATACTGGAAGCTGCAAGTTACCTACACGATGTGGGTTTCCACATATCACACGATAAACACCACAAGCATAGTTTTTATCTAATTAAAAACAGTATAATGACTGGCTTCACTAACACAGAAGCTGAACTAATAGCGAACGTCGCTCGCTATCACCGCAAAAGTCACCCCAAAAAGAGCCACAATAGCTTTAGTATGCTGAGTAGTGACAAACAAAAATCTGTTTGGCTACTCGGAGGAATACTTAGGATAGCTGAGGGATTGGACCGAAGACAAATCCAAAATGTTTCTGATATAGAAATAACCACAAAAAACGATAAAATAATTATAACTTTGATAAAAGAAGGCGAAGAGCTCCCAGACATTGAAAAATGGGGTGCAGAGAGGAGAAAAGATATGCTGGAAGAGGCATTAAATAGAGAAATTTTGTTTAAATATTAAAAAAGTTACATATTTCTGTTACAAAAATGAGTTTGCTTTGTTGTTACTAAATATAAGGCAGATTAGAATAATATTTTTTTAATATTGAACTAATTTGTAAATTAAACGACGATTAGAAATTAAATAATAAATTATTAATAAATACACATGAGGCAATAGAATGAACAATTCATTTACAAAGTTTGCATTAATGCTGCTATTGATTCTTGCTATGGCTGTACCACAGAGCTTATTCAGTGGTGTGGACGAAGACGAGATGACAGAAAAGCTACCGTTAATGCTAGGTCAAAATAACTTAGGAAAGGACTTCTGGTTTTCCATTCCACCCGTTTATGAGCGTGAGAGTGGTGGTAATATCAACTTTGTTAAGGTGTTGATAGCTGCTCCTGAAACAGGAGCTGAAGTTTTATTAGAGATTGAAGGTCCTGGATTTGAGAAAAGAGTAAAGACTATAAAAAATACTGTAGTTGAAATTCAAGTACCTCCTGCTATTGCTTCCGCAATTGTTCATGATGGATCACAACAAAAGCCACCTCCCGGACAGGTATACAAAGGGGCTGGTATTCACTTATCAAGTGAAATTCCAATTGTTGTATATGTGATTTGTAAGTACAAATATACTACTGATGGATTTTTAGCACTTCCAACTAATGCTTATGGAACTAAGTATATCAATATGGTGTACAAAGAGCCAGATATAACTTCTGGGTTAATGGCTCCGTTCACAGCAGTGACAGCTCCTTATGATAACACTCAGATCAAATTCACAATGGGTGGTGGAGATGAAGGAACTGACGCTGTTCCTTTAGAAGGTGGAAGATTAATTAGAACTGGTGAAACAGCTTCAGAAGTACTGATGAGAGGTGATGTGTGGTTGTTATCTATTGATGATCACCGTCAAGATTTATCTGGTAGTTTGTTTGAAGCGAATAAACCTTTTAGTATTGTATCGGGTGTTCACTGTGCTAACTTCCCGCTGGGAGTTTATGCCTGTGATTACACTGTAGAAATGGAATTACCTACTCACACCTGGGGGAATACAGTATATGTAACTCCTATGGCGGATAGGAAATTTAATGGAATTGTTAGAATATTTGCATCTGAAGATAATACTGAGGTGAAAAGAAATGGTTCATACTTGGGTACTATTAGAAAAGGTGGTGGTGCTGAAAGAGGCGTTGCTTATTTAGAGAAACGTGTTTGGGGTCAATATGATGACTTTGGAAATGCACGTCCTCCAAGAATTGCAGATTTCACTGCTGACAAACCAATTCAGATAATGTATTACAATACTGGTGTATCGGAAGACGCACCTAATAGTCCAAATAGTGACCCTTTTATGATGTTAATGTCTCCTATAGAGCAATTCAATACAGAAATGTATTTTGCTTCTCCAAATGCAGTTGGTATTGCACAATTGGACTTTTCAGAGAACTTTATAAATTTAATCTATACTCTTGATGATGGTGTGATGCCATCTGATTTGTTATTTGCAATCATGCCTCGTGGCGGTGGTGAACCAGACTGGAAACCAGTAAATCAGGTATTTAGTCCGGGTTTTGAAGCATTTGTTACACCATATAAAGGTAAAACTTATGCTACTACTACTTTGAGATTGCCAGGTGAAGGTGTATTTGGAATTAAATCTGATTCAACTAAATTTGTTGCATATTCTTATGGATACGGAACTTATGAGTCTTATGGTTACCCTACAGCGGCTTCATTACGAGATTTGACTAGCCCCGACACTAACGCTCCTGTGCCAACTTATGTGCAGACTTGTGATGGTGATGTGCTTAAAGACTTCGGTTTAGTTACTGATATGCCAGATGACGATGACGTTAGGTCAAACATAGCTGATTTGTATCTTATCGATAATCTTAATGATAATTATGATTTCCAATGGAGAACTCAGAGTGGTGAGTTTATTCCTGGACAACAAAGAACATTATCTTGGTGGTTAACTGTAATAGATAAAAAACAAGCTGCTAGTGCGACAATATTTTTTGTAGATAGAGCTGGTAATGATACTACTATAACTGTTTCTTACAATCCGCCAGAATACGAAGTTGTTGATGGCCATGAATTTGGCACTATGGCTGCTTCCGATGCTCCTGTGATTGCTAAAGATACAATTAGAAATTTATCTTCTGAAACGCCACTCTATGTAACTAGAGTTGAGTTGCAAGATGGTAATCAAGGATTCAGAATTGCTGGATATGAGCCAAATACTTGGTCTCCTGGTATGCCAATTGCTGAGTTGAGTGAAGTAATAGTAAATATTGAGTTTGACCCTGCCGCAGCTGCTGCAAGTGGAGACAAAGCTGAATACTTAGATTCACTTGGTGTGGGTTACGGTGATGAAGAATTTGAAGAGTGTGGGTTTGCTTTTGAAACTCAACATAATGCTTTCTTAGGTGCTCCTGAAATTGCAGTTACTGACTGGGACTTTGGTGCTATAAACATCAACGAAACTGTAGAAAGCACTAGAATAATGACAATTACTAACAATGGTGATGAGGATTTAAGAATAACTGGTATCTCACAAGATTTACCTGCTGGGTCTCCTTTTGGGCATAATTTTATGGATGAATATCCTGATGTTTCTGCAGATACACCTCTAATAATTACTCCTGGTGGAACTAGTGAATTTCAAGTTTCATTCTTACCAAATGCGGTTGGTGCTTTTACTGAAAACATTGTTTTTGAGAATAATACGGCAAATAATGGAACTTTCACTGATAACGTATGTGTGTTAGAAGGTGAAGGTACTAATGCAGTTGTTTCTGCTGACGGTTATATTTGGGATGGAGTTCTTATAAACAGAGCTACATTCCCTGCTGGTCCTTATAATGTTCCTGCTGGACATCCGCACGATGGTTTCATAGTAACTAACAGAAGTACAACAGGCGATATAGCTCAGGTAGTAGAAGTTGAAATCGTTAGTGAAACTCCTAACGCACGTGAATACTTTATTGCTGCTGGTAGTGGTGAGAACATTGCTGATTACTTAGAAAATAACATAGAAGCAAGAAATATTGCTGCTGATGAATCTGAGGAAGAAACAATTATTTTCAACCCAACTGTACAAGGTCTGCACAGAATTGAATTCTTATTGAAGTTCAATGATGATGCGGGTAATGCAGAGATTCCTGTTGTTTATGAAGGTATTGGCTTAGTTCCCAACGTAGAAGTTAATGATATTTCGTTTAACGCAATGTTAGTTGACGATGAAGCCAATGCTCAAACTGATGGAATAATGACTATAACAAACACTGCTGATGAGTTCGGTTATCCGTTAGACGTTACTGACATTTCTTTTGACAATGCTATAGTAAGTACTGATATTGCTGATTTCCAAGGTGAGACATTTAGATATGACGACGCTATGTATCAAGATTTGATCAATGGAACTCTAACTTTAGCACCAGGTGCTGAAATTCAGATTCCTGTTCACTTTGTTGCAAGACAAGTTGGTAACAATACAGTCAATGCAGTAATTGAGTCAAACGCAAATGTTGATGGCGATAGTTATGATAATGATTCTGAATGGATTGGTATAGGTACTGATGTTGCTATCAATATCAGCTCAGATCCTATTATACTTTGTCTGAATGAATCAACACAGATTGAAGTAACTATAGAGAATCCAGGGTTGAATAATCCTGTGAATTTGGATGAAATTGCTTTAGCTCAAACAGATTTGAATAATGACGGTACTGATGATTTGGCAATTATACCACCAACGACTAATTTAAGCATACCTCCTGGTGAGGAAATAACAGTATATGTACGATATGCTCCTTCTGGATTGATTACAAGACAATTTGTAGAGTTGCAAATAACTCATCAATATGGAAATACTTTAGGAATAAACGGCGCTGAGGAAGCAGTAGAAGTAGAATCAGAATTTTATTCTGGTAACACTACTACAAACTTAAATGGTGCAGACGAAGACAACAACCCAACTAAACCAGAGTATGATACAGAGTTTACTGTGTCTATCGGTGATGAATTTGATTACGAAATCAACTTGACTGGTGATGTTGTTGGTTCTGAAGTACCATCTGTAAGAGTTAATGTAAACTATAACAGATTGTTTGTACAACCAACTCCTGACGGTGATCCTTATAATGAGATTACAGTAGGTATTCCTAATGCAAGAATCCAACCGGGTTCTATTAGAATGCAAGATGCTGTTGCTGGACCAAAAGGTTCTATGTTTATGACTTTCATTTTAGAATCTGAAGTCAACAACTCAATATTTACTTCTGAAGGCAATGTAGTTAGCATTCCGTTCTTAACTGTGTTACCTGCTGTACAAGAAGAAGGTGAGTTGAGTGACGTTACTAATGATGCTGGTAATAGCAACTATGGTAGATTCGATATGAGTCATTCATTAACGGAACTTCCTGCTTGCTATGCACACATATCTGACATGGCATTAGTTGCCATCAGAGAGATTTGTGTGGGTGACTTTAGAGCACTTTATATAAGTGATTTAGGATTTACGGAGCCAATAGTTGCCCCTAATCCTGCTAGTTCAGATGCAACAATCGAATATACTGTTCCTTACGATCAGCCTGGTGTAATTACTATGTACAATGCAAATATGCAAAAAGTAGGCACTCTGTATGATGGTGAGATGAAAGAAGGTGTAAGAACAACAGAAATTCCAGTTAGTGAACTTTCTAACGGTACTTACTACTTCAAGATAGTAATCGGTGAAAAACAACAATTAGGTAGAATGGTTATTAAGAAATAACACTTTTACTTAAATAGTTAAAATTAATAAAGGCAATCAGTTATTTTCTGATTGCCTTTTTTATATACTAATAGTAAATAAGTAGTTTTGAGAATGAGATTAAAACTAGTATATTTAGATAAATATAAAGTAAAATAATATAAAACAATTTAGAGAGTAGATTTATGAAAAACATTATGATTGCAATAGTAGCACTTAGTTTTTTGGCTTTGGGTTGCAATAAGCCAGCAGAAGACAACACAGATGGTGCTCACGAAATAGTAAACCAAGACGCACACAGTTCTGACCACGATCACGGACACTCTGACGACGGTCACGGTCACGACCATGCAGATGATGGTCATGAGTCAGCTAAACCATTAGGAGCAGACGGTGAGTTAGTATTGAACGGAAGCGATAAGTGGGAGGCTGATGAGCACACTAATAAGTCAGTTGCTAATATGCACGAGATGGTAGAAAAGTTCAAAATGCAAAAAGAAAAAGATTACTCTGCTTTAGTAGAAGACTTGAAAAATGAAGTAAGAAGTCTGGTTAGTGGGTGTAAAATGCAAGGAGCTGAGCACGACCAGCTGCATATTTGGCTAAATGACTATATGAATTTGATTGTAAAATTATCAGATGATACTGATAATACAGGTAAAGAAATTGCTCTAAATAACTTAGCTGAATCGTTGCACAATTACACAAAGTATTTCAAATGAAATTAAGAATAACATTGTCAACTGTGATGATAATCGGCATAGTGTTGCTTTCTGCTTGTGCGGAAAATCAACAGAATGACACCGATGAGCTCAGTAATGCTGACAAAAACAGGAAAGCACTCCGTATTATAAAAACGGCGTGCTTTAGTTGTCACTCTCCAGAAAGAGAGATAGTTGGCGGTCGTTCGGGGCCTCCGTTCTATAAGATAAGGCAACACTATATTGACAATGAAACTACGAGGGAAGAGTTTATTGCGGAGATTAGCTCGTTCCTAAGTGAGCCAACAAAAGAGAAAGTAAGAATGAAGAATGCTTACGACAAGTTTGGGCTGATGCCTCGTATGCCACTTAGCAAAGAGGACATTACTATAATTGCAGAGTATATGTACGACAATGATATGACTGCGGAACAGTGGAGTAAATCTGCAAAAATGGCTTCGGAAAATGAAAGCTATGAGGATTTGAACTATCAATCATTGGGTAAGCAAATTGCATTATCGACGAAATCTGTATTGGGCAAAAATCTAATGTCTGCTATCAATGAAGGTGGAAGTCATTCGGCAGTAGAGTTTTGTAACACTAAGGCAATCCCACTAACTGACAGTATGGCTACTCATCTGAATGCCAAGGTTAAACGAGTTACTGACAAACCGAGGAATCCTAATAATAGTGCTAGTGCAAAAGAGCTACAGTACATTACTTCATCAAAGGAGAAATTAGGCAGGGGAGAGGAATTGGCTCCACACATGTTCGAGAGTAATGGCAAGATGATTGGCTATTACCCAATAACTACTAATGAGATGTGCATGCAGTGCCACGGCTCAACTGATAGTAATATAGATAAATTGACTCAGAGCAAGATAAAGGAATTATACCCCAGTGATAAAGCTACTGGCTACAAAGCTAATGAGCTAAGAGGAATATGGGTAGTAGAGATGGACAAGAAGTGATGGTTAGTGTTTGAGATACTTGTATGGTTCTAGTGGCGCTTATTTCATCCAAATTGGGTACCAAAATGGTGAGGCATACCGAGAGAAGTTGGTTGTGGATTGATAGTATTAAATTATAAGGAAAATTAAAGCAGTATCTATCCAAAAAGATACTGCTTTTTTAATTTTCATTCGACTTTTCTGTCTGGACTCTTAACTTCGGCTTATCGCTCTGTACAGGCACTTCGCTCTGAGTGACGGCATTTCGACAGGCTCAATGACCGTACTAAGGTTGCTGTGATTGTTGAAGCACCGTGCATTTCGACTACGCTCAATGAACTTTTTTCAAAGCTCGGTAAACTTTAATCTTCGTCAGTCAGAAACAAGTTTTTTTAGCTAATCTAAAAAAGGTTTATGAGACCTGTTCAATATAAATAACACCCCGTCACCCAGCGCAAATGCGTTGTCTGACACCCCTCTTTAAAAAGAGGGGAATGAACTTACACCCTCTGAATTACAGTGGCATAGCCCTGACCAACGCCAACGCACATAGTCACTAAGGCATACTCTTTGTCTTGCTCTATTAGTTCGTACATAGCAGTACCGAGCAACCTAGCACCTGTCATACCGAGTGGGTGACCGATTGCTATTGCACCACCATTGGGATTTATTCTTGGGTCGTCATCAGCTAAGCCCCACTGTCTTGTGCAAGCTAGTGATTGAGCAGCGAATGCTTCGTTCAGTTCTATTACGTCCATATCGTCCATAGTTAGTCCTGCTTTTGCTATTGCTTGGTTCGATGCCTCAACTGGGCCTATACCCATTATTCGTGGCTCTACACCGACTACTGCCGATGAGATAATTTTCGCTTTTGCAGCTAGTCCATTCTTCTCTAACCCATCTTCGTTTGCAAGTAGGACAGAGCAAGCACCGTCGTTCAGTCCAGAGCTGTTGCCAGCAGTTACTGAGCCGTCTTTTTTGAAGGCAGGTCTCAGCTTAGCTAATACATCTGCAGTTGTACCGGGGCGGATGAACTCATCTTTGTCAAATATGATTGGGTCTTTCTTTCTCTGGGGTATTTCAACTGGCATAATCTCTTTTGCTAAGCGACCGCTTTCTGTTGCAGCGGCTGCTTTCTGCTGTGACCAAGCAGCGAATTTATCCTGATCTTCGCGGCTGATACCATACATTTCTACTAAATTCTCTGCCGTTACTCCCATTCCATCGGTGCCGTACATATCGTGTAGTTTCTTGTTCACGAATCTCCAACCGAATGCCGAGTCGAACATCTGCGAGTCATTGCCCCACGGCTGTGCTGACTTTGACATAACATAAGGTGCACGCGACATACTTTCTACTCCGCCTGCAACCATGACATCAGAGTCGGACAGCTTCAGTGAGCGAGAAGCATGGATAACAGTAGCTATACCCGATGAGCAAAGACGGTTGACCGTCTCGCCTGGTACGGTTTGTGGCAGACCAGCCAGTAGTGCTGACATACGAGCCACATTGCGGTTTTCTTCACCAGCTCCGTTTGCGTTTCCCAATATCACATCGCCAATAGTGCTTGTGTCTAAGCTTGGGTTTCTTTTTACTAACTCTGCTATCGTCATTGCCGCCATATCGTCTGGCCTCACTGCTGCCAGAGTGCCTTTGAATCTGCCGACTGGCGTTCTGATTGAATCTACTACATAAGCGTTTTTCATTTTCATTTCTCTTTTTATTCTATTTCTTCAAACAATTTAAAATCTAATTTTTTTATTTCGGATTGCAACGGCTTCCATTCTTTTCTAAGGAAGCTATTCACCTTGTCAACTATTACGGCAGACATACTCTCCACCCTTTCTGCCATCATTTTCTGCGAACTGTTTGGCTCTGCCATACCCGAAGCTATATAATAACCAGCATAGCTATTGATGTGATTATAACTCGTATTACGTCTAACTATACCTTTTAGTCCAGATTTGCCCCTCAAATATCCACGGATAGACTCTATGCTGTCTTTCACTGCTTTCATATCCTTCTTTACGCTGTCCAATTCCAAATCCTCATTCGCCTCGAATAGTTTTTCGTATATCGAAATGCGTTCTTCCACTTCCGTAATCTTATCCATTGCTTCTGTGGCTTGTTCTACGTTGCTATTCATATCATCAAACAGCTTATTTCTTTGCTGCATATCTGCTATGTCATACTCAATTCGTGGGTCGTATTTCACTTCAAATTCCGACGAATCTTTGCTGCCCATATACTCAAACACAACCTTGTAATCGCCTGGTAAAACTTGTCTGCCCCAAGGTGGAGTCTGTTTTCCTTTTGGCTTTTTTGAGCCGGGGTTACGAACCCCGTTAGTTTCGTAATTCCAATAAGTTCTTTGCAATGATGTATCTACTTTAGTGAACATAGTTCTCACTTCATTGCCAATGCTGTCGTATATTCTCACAGTAAGTGAATCTGGAGAGGGCTTATTTTTTTGGTCTGAATTATCTTTATCATCTTTATCTTTTTTCTTTTTACCTTTTTTGGGCTTGTTTATGTAGTAAGTGAATCTTGCACCTGTTGGCTCGTTCGTACCATCGAACATTGCCTTACCAGCAAATCGAGAGCCTGACGGTTGCTTTTTTGCTACCATATACGAAGTGTTCACAGGGAATAGTGTTAGCGGCTTTTCTATTGATTCTTCACCATTGGCCGCTATTTCTCTTAGTGGTGTTATGTCATCGAATATCCAAACAGCTCTACCGAAAGTACCGAGCACCAAATCATTCTCACGCTCTTGTATCGCCATATCCATAGTCGATACACTTGGGTAACCTTCAGTCCATTTTTGCCAATTATCTCCTCTGTCAAAGCTCAAATAAAGTCCAAATTCCGTTCCTAAGAACATTAAGTTCGGCTCTATTGGGTCTTGTAAGAATGACAAAACATAAGAGCCAATGCCCTTGTCTTTAACTATGTTTGTCCAACTTTGACCAGAGTTAGTAGTGTGCAATAAGTAGGATTCCCAGTTGTTACGGCGGTAATCGTTCGCCACAACAAAGCACTCCGATTTATCATAAGTCGAGGGCTTTACCTGAGACAACCAAGCCCCTTCTGCAGCACCACCCAAGCCGTTAGTTACGTCTGTCCAGCTTTCACCATCATTTGTAGTCAGTTGTATCTTACCATCGTCAGTCGTAACCCATATCATTTTATCATCTAATGGGCTGGGTGCTATCGCCAATATAGTCGTATAATTTTCCGCACCAGTTGCATCGAAAGTCAGTCCGCCACTCGAATCTTGCTTTTGCTTTTCTGAGTCATTAGTCGTCAAATCTGGAGAAATTATTTTCCAGTTCTCACCTCGGTCAGTGCTTTTGTGTAAGAATTGCGAGCCGTAGTAAACAGTCTTTTTATCAAAAGGATCAGGCGAAATAGCCGCATTCCAATTGAATCTAAGCTGAACTGTGTCGTCTGGGTGCACTGGGCGGATAAAGTTAGTTGCACCAGTCTTCAAATCATAACGCCCTAAGCTGCCACCTTGTGCCATAGCGTAGCCATAGCGGTTGTCGCTTGGGTCAGGTACTACATCGAATCCATCTCCGAATCGAAGTTCTTCCCAATACGCATTTCGTATTCCTCCTTGTCGCCAAACTGATGAAGGCCCTCTCCAAGAGCCATTGTCTTGCATACCGCCATATACATTGTACGGCATTTCGTTGTCAAGCGTAATGTGGTAGAACTGCACTACTGGCAGGTTTTCTACAAATCTGAAATTTTTTCCTCTATCTTTCGATATAGCAAGTCCACCATCGTTACCGTCTATTATGTGGTCTGGGTTAGTGGGGTTTATCCAAAATGCGTGGTGATCGGGGTGAACACCATCTGCATAGTATTGAATCATATTTTGGAATGACTTACCGCCATCTTCCGATTTGTCAACTATCGAATGGATGTTATAAATTCTATTTTCGTTTTGCGGGTCAACTCTTATGTCAGCGTAGTAGAACGGACGTCCACCTATGTTTTTGGCTTCTGTTTTCTTCCAAGTAAAGCCACCATCGGTGCTTTTGTAAAATCCATTTTTCTTTGCTTCTACTAAGGCATAGACTATGTTTCTATTGCTCTGGCTGATTGCAATACCAATACGTCCCAGCTCGCCTTTTGGCAGTCCATCTTCGTGAGTAATCTCGTTCCAAGTGTCGCCACCGTCCAAGGTCATATACAACCCAGATCCCTCACCACCAGAGGAGAAGAACCACGGCCAACGACGATATTCCCACATTGCTGCAAACATTTTGTTCGGATTGTTTGGGTCAACTACTAAGTCAGCAACTCCTGTTCTTTCATTTTTATATAACACTTTGTTCCAAGTTTTACCACCATCGGTAGTCTTGTAAACACCACGCTCTTCATTGTCACCCCAAGCTGGGCCTTGCGCACCAACGTAAACTACGTCTGGGTTATCCCTATGAATAATCAACCGGTGAATATTGCGAGTGTTTTCCAATCCGAGATGAGTCCAAGTCCTACCACCGTCTATACTTTTGTAAATGCCGTTACCGCTGGATTGGCTATTTCGGGGGTTTCCCTCGCCAGTTCCTAACCAAATTACATCTGGATTGGATTGCTGTAGATTAACAGCACCAATGGATTGCGTTGGCAAATCTTCGGTCAATGGTTCCCAAGTAATTCCATCATTGGGAGAGTGCCACAAACCACCCGAAGCCGTACCAACGTATATGTTTTCTGGCTCGGATAGATTGACATCTATCGCTGTAACCCTTCCGCTCATTCCAGCGGGGCCAATGTTACGAGGGGCTAATATTTTTAGTTTTTCTAAATTTACATCTTTTGCAGTAGAGATAATTGGCATTAGGATTAATGCCAAAGCAAGTGCAATTCTATTCATCATTTTCCGTTATCCAGTCTTTTGTTGTTCTATATGCCGTACCCCTAAACAGGCCGACCAAGTCACCAATTTCATTTCTAATATCAACATCGAGTATAGCAGTTTTGGGGGAGAGTGACACCGTTTTGGCAGTTGCAGTCAGCACTTCCCCAGCTTTTGTTGCTTTAGGATATTGCATTATAACTGAGCTCGAAACAGCTTTCATACCATACGAATTGGAAGCAAAAGCAAAAGCACTATCAGCAAGAGAATAGGAGATACCGCCGTGCATAATATCAAATCCGTTCAGCATTTCGGGCCTAACGGTCATTTTCAATTTGCACAACCCCCTGTCTATTTCCACCAATTCAATCCCGAGCCACTTACTAAATGGGTCGTTGTCATACATCAGGTGGAATACTTTCTCTGCTTTTTGTTGATCAGTCATAATAATATAGAAATTTGTTGATGTAAGCTGAATAATATAACTAAATCGGCACAAATTTCCATAATCTATAGTTTTTGGTGGAAATTGGGGGAGGGAATGGATTACCCAAATTAAATTATAAAACTCCTGCCCCTTTTTTTAGCGTATTATACACATCGGTTACGATTGATGAACCTATATCTCCTTATGTCAGAGCAAGCTCTGCCAGCACACGCTGAAGACGTGACAAATTTCTCCAAAGGAGCATAAGGGTTTGATACGTAAACAATACATTCCACCCTACAATTTCTTCATTCGAGCGACTATATTCACAGCCGAGACTGTGAAGATAATAACGCTGATGGAGCTGATGGGCATTAGTATAGCTGCTACTATTGGGGAGAGCAGCCCTTTTGCTGCAAAGGTGATACCCACGGTGTTGTATAGGAATGAGATGCCAATGCTTGCGTAGGCAATCTTTATAGCTGATTTGGACATTCGCATAAGTTGTGGCAGTTTGCCGAGCTCATCACCGAGTAATATGGCGTCGCTGCCCGGAGTGAAGTTGTTAGTCTTTTCGGCTATGGCTATTCCCACATCTGCTTTTGCCAGTGCACCTGCGTCGTTCAACCCATCGCCTACCATGGCTATTTTCTGCTCATTTTTCTGTAGCGATTCTATGTATTCTAACTTTTCGTGGGGCAATTTGTCGAACTCAGCAACTGTGCCTTTTGGTGCGTTGTTGGCTATTGTCTGCTCGTCTTTGGTGTTGTCGCCCGAAACTATCGAGACTGAGTAGCCATCGCTTCCCAGCTCATCTAACATTGTAAAAGCTTTGTCTCTGAACTCACTCTTGCTTTGGAACGAGCCGTAAACCTCGCCGTTTATCTCTATCATTGCAGCGTTTTCTACTTGTTCTTGGCGGTCTGGGGCTATCCACTTTGCTGAGCCAAGTCGGAGCTTGTTTTCGCCCGATTCGGCTATTATTCCTTTGCCGGGAAGCTCTTCATAATTTGATATTTTGACACTTTGCCCGGATTGCAAATAGTTCAGTATCATACTGCTAACTGGGTGTGTGCTATTGCTTGTGGCTGCTCGTATTAGTGATTCGTACTCACTGAAATCTTTACCTTTGTAGATTACTCCGCCTTTGGCTGATTTGGTCAGAGTGCCTGTTTTGTCAAACACAAATCCAGTAATATTGGAGAGAAATTCGACAACTGAATCGGATTTGATGAAGAAATTGTTACGCCCGTAAACCCTCATTGTTGACCCATAGGTGAACGGCAGAGTCAGTGCCAGTGCACACGGACAAGCAATAATCAATATCGCAGTCAGTACGTCAAATGCCTTGGCTGTTCCAACTGGTAGCCAGAACGCAAACGCTGTGAGTGCGATGAGAGTGACCACTATTGAAAACCTCTTCGCTATCATATTTGATAGTTTAGATATTCCCTTATTGCTGAACTTGTCGAATGCATCATTGTTCCATAGCTTTGTCAAGTAACTCTGGTCGAACTCCTCTGTTGCACGCACCTGCATCGCCTTACCCAAAGCTCGCCCGCCAGCGTATATCTTCTCGTGTTTTGCTGTTCTTACTGGTGCAGACTCGCCTGTTACGAAGCTATAATCTATCAGAGCTGTGTCCGATTCGAGTAAGCTGTCGGTCGGTATTACCTCATTGTTTCTAATGATTAGCAAATCGCCAATAGCAATATCTTTTAGTGGGATGTGGTCTTGCTTCTGTTCCTCATCGTCTGATACTTTAATAACCGAAAGTGGGAAATAGGACTTAAAATCCCTGTCGAAAGATAGTAGATTATATGTTTTCTGTTGGAATAGCTTACCCAATAATAGGAAGAAAATCAGCCCACCGAGTGAGTCTATGTATCCTTGGCTGTTGCCGTAAGCAATGTCAATAACCGAGCGGACAGCAAGCACAATAATCCCGATTGAAATAGGGATGTCAATGTTGAATATTTTAGTCTTTAGCCCATAGTAAGCAGACTTTAAGTAATCGCTACCTGCGTAGAGCAAGGGCAGAATGAACAGCATATTCAGCCAGTTAATTAACGATTGAATTTCTGGTTCTATTGCCTCGCTCGATAGGTATTCGGGGAATGCAAGCATCATCAGATTACCAAATGAAAAGCCAGCCACTCCCAGCTTAATGTATAGCGAACGATTCGGGTTTTTGTTACGCTTTCCTTCTACTGCTTCTAAATCTAATTTGGGTCTGTAACCGATAGCCGTTAGCATTTCAACAATAGCTCGGAGTGAAATTTCACTCTCATTGTATATTACATCTACTTCACGATTGGGGAAATTTACTTCTGATTTCAGAACGCCCTCTTTCAGCTTTGGCAGATTTTCGAGTAGCCAAATACAAGCAGAACAGTGAATTTGAGGTAAGTGAAAAGTAACTTTCGATTTGTCATTGATGCTATAAGTTTTCAGTTTTTCAGCTATTTCGGCATTGTCCAGAATAGCAAACTCATCGGAATCAATTTGTTCTGGGTTTATTGCAGCCGCACCGCCCTCCATACTGTAGTAATTCGCTAAATCATTCTCGTTGAGTATTTCATAAACGGTTTTGCAGCCGTTACAACAAAAATGTTTATCTCCGATGGAAATTTGATCATCGGGGCAAACGCTGGAACAATGTTCGCAAATTAACTTTTCACTCATCAGTTTTTTCTTTTTGTAATAATGCAGTTAATAGTAATACGAACTTAAGTAGATTTTACTTGAAATGAACGATGAAAAAAGCTCCACATTCTCTCAATTTAATTAATTAAGAGACTGCAATTTGCAAATCTGTAGTCAGCTTCAGCTTCATAAATTATACTTATCTCCTGACTTTTTTATTACCATTTTAAACAATTATCTCGCACACTCGTCTAAGCGGTACTGTTGGAAAACAGTATTTTTTTATAGACAAACATAGAAAACGAAAACAATGAACGACGAAAATAAAATAAGATCGACCACCGTACTCGGTGTAATTCGTAACGGAAAGACAGCACTTGGTGCAGACGGTCAAGTAACGCTTGGCAACACAATAATGAAGCACAGTACTGCAAAAATCAGAAAGCTGTACAACGGAAAAGTAATGGTGGGCTTTGCTGGCTCAACGGCAGATGCCTTTACACTATTGGGTAGGTTCGAATCCAAATTGGAATCGCACAGTGGTAACTTAAAGCGTGCTGCGATTGAATTAGCAAAAGATTGGAGAACGGACAGATACCTCCGTAAATTGGAAGCTATGATGATTGCTATGGACGATAGCCAAGGTCTCCTGCTAAGTGGTACTGGCGATGTGATAGAAGCAGACGACAATATATTAGCTATTGGCTCTGGTGGCCCTTATGCACTTTCGGCAGCAAGAGCACTATACAACAACACCGATATGAACGCAAAAGAAATAGTTGAAAATGGGCTGAATATAGCTGGTGAAATCTGTATATACACCAACACTAACCTAACAATAGAAGAAATTTAATTAGAGAGAGAAATGAGTAACAACGAACCAAAAATGGCTATCCCGCAGGATATACTTACTCCAAAGCAGATAGTCACCGAACTTAATAAATATATAATAGGGCAAGACAACGCAAAGAAAGCCGTTGCCATAGCCCTTCGTAACAGATGGCGTCGCCAAAATGTGCAAACAGAAATCCGCGATGAGATAATGCCAAACAACATTATCTTAATCGGCCCAACTGGTGTTGGTAAAACGGAAATAGCACGTAGGTTGGCACGCTTAGCCGGAGCTCCATTCATCAAAGTAGAAGCAACTAAGTTCACAGAAGTGGGCTACGTAGGACGCGATGTAGAATCGATGATTCGTGACCTAATGGAATCTGCCGTGAAAATGGTGAAAGAAGAGCAAGAAGAAAAGATAAAAACTAAGGCAGAAAAAAATGCCGAAGATAGAATATTGGACATACTTATTCCACCTGTGAAAGACGATGATGCAGAGGAAGAGGACAACAAAGAAACTCGCGAAAAATTCCGTACTATGCTGAAAAATGGCGTTATGGATGACCGAGAAATAGAGTTGGAGTTGACTCAGCAAGGACCATCGGGAATGGCAGTTATGGGCCCAATGGGTATGGACGATATGGGTATTAACTTACAAGATATGCTCGGCAATATGATGCCCAAAAAACGCAAAAAACGTAAGATAAAAATTAAAGATGCACTACCATTGCTAATCAAAGAAGAAGCCGACAAGCTGATCGATATGGATGCCGTAGTAAAAGACGCTCTGGCTCGCACGCAAAACTCTGGCATTGTGTTTATAGATGAGATTGACAAGGTGGCTGTGAGCAATTCCAAATCTGGTGGTGGTGAAGTGTCGCGCGAAGGCGTACAGCGTGACTTGCTCCCAATAGTCGAGGGGTCATCAGTAAATACTAAGCACGGTATAGTTAACACTGACCATATTTTGTTCATAGCTTCTGGTGCATTCCACGTGTCGAAGCCATCGGATTTGATTCCCGAATTGCAAGGTCGTTTCCCAATCAGGGTAGAGCTGAACTCGCTAAGTGAGTCAGACTTCGTTAAGATTTTGACCATACCGAAGAACGCATTAATAAAACAATACCAAGCATTGTTAGAAACAGAAGGAGTAAATTTAGTATTCGACGAAAGTGGAATAAGCCAAATAGCAAAAACAGCTGCCAATGTGAACGAAGAAATAACAAACATAGGCGCGAGAAGATTGCACACTATACTCACTACATTGCTCGAGGACATACTATACAACGCTCCAGCAGACTTAGAAGAATCAGAGTTGTCGATAGATGAGAAGTTTGTGAAAGACCACTTAGACGAGATTGCTACAAGCACAGATTTGAGTAAGTATATATTGTAGACACAAGTGCATTGAGCCTGTCGAAATGCCGTCACTTGTGCCCCTTTGGAGGGGCTGTCTGAAACTTGTTTCAGACTGAGGAGGGATAATTTAATATATGTAGAGACGTATTGCATACGTCTCCAATAATGTATCAAATGAGACGCATTCAATGCGTCTCTACGGTTTTTTTACCACCTCCGCTAGCGAGGACAAGTGCAGAACAAAAGTCAATTGGTGAATTTTAAAAGCAGTATCTTTAATTAGGTACTGCTTTTTTGTTATATTGGGGGTAAACTAAAAATACTTTAATCAAAAAAAAATGAATTCATACGAAGAAAAATTTAAGAACCTCAAAGATTCTGAGCTGATTGAAATAGTTGAAAACAGGGGTCAGTTCAATATTTCTTCGGTTAAAGCTGCTGAATCAGAGCTTAATAATAGAGAAATAGCCTTTATTACGTCAATTTCTGCTAAAATACAACAAAAGGAACTAACAGAATCTAAAAGGCCATTTAATAGGATTAAAAAAAAGACAACTAATACTCTTGAAGAACTTTTTCCGTCATTTGCCAATAAAGGAAAATATGAAAAAGTTATAGTCATAATGTCTATGTCTTTTATTCTACCTTTTCTACTTAATATATATAATAACTTGATTTTTTTATGTGATTCAACTTCTCAAGGAATCAATGACTTAGGTCTTATTTTAATAATTATGATGTTCTTTGCATATCCAATTTCAATTTATCTTTTCTGGAAAATGCATAAAGTGGGTTGGATAGTGGTAGTGACATATTGTAGCTTATTGTTAGCATCAAACCTTTTTATAATAACTTCAATTTGGAATGTTGAGAATTTATTTGAGTTAACAAATAGTAACACTTTTCTTAACTTTATTGTTTCACCAGAGCCTATGTGGAAATTTGTAGTAAATATTCTATTTTACATTTCTATTCTTTGGATTCTTTTGAAATCTGAAATGAGAGATTTGTATGGTATTGACTAGTCGGTATCTAACACTAATATAGAATCCATCTCCTCTGGAGGAACCTGCCCACGCTGAGCCGTGGCAAGCTGCGTCTTTAGCGTGAGCTGTCTGAAACTTGTTTCAGACTGAGGAGGGATAATTTAATATATGTAGAGACGTATTACATACGTCTCCAATAATGTATCAAATGAGACGCATTCAATGCGTCTCTACAGTTTTTTTACCACCTCCGCTAGCGAGGACAAGTGCAGAACAAAAGTTAATTGATGAATTTTAAAAAAGCAGTATCTTTAATTAGGTACTCCTTTTTTGTTATATTGAAATAGAATATTTATGAAGAATAAATTAATTTAATCTAGAAATACAAATTATTGTATCTCTAGAATGTTGAGGTAAGTTGATATGAAAAAAATAATCTATATAGTTTTTACATTTTCTGTCTTGTCAAATTTCAGCTTTGGACAAGATTACAAGGTTGAATTTGAAAAGTTACACAAAGATGGGGACACAACAAAGCAAATTAAGTTATTGAAAAAATGGGAAACAGAAGATTCAAATAATCCAGAATTATATACTAGCTATTTTAATTATTATTTTTTTAAGTCGAGACAAGAATTTTTATCAACCTCAAATGATGAACCTTACGGAGAAAGTCTTCAATTGAAAGACAGTACTGGGAAGGTTGCTGGATTTATAGGAAGTGTAGTAGGGTATAACAGGGAAATATTACAAAAAGGGTTTGACAAAATTGACGTAGGTATAATGAAGTATCCAAATAGGCTTGATATGCGATTTGGAAAAATATATGCTCTTGGTGAGGTTAAAGAGTGGGATAAATTTACTAATGAAATTATAAAAACTATTCAATATTCGAATAAAAATAATAATGAATGGACTTGGACTAACAATGAGGTGAAACAAAATGGAAAAGAGTTTCTACTTAGTTCTATTCAAGATTATCAACTTACTCTTTACAATACTGATAGTGAAGATTTATTAATAAAAATGAGAATCATTGCGGATGAAATTTTAAAGATCTATCCTAATCACATTGAGAGTTTATCTAACATCTCTATTACACATTTATTAGTAGGAGAGTATGATAAAGCTATTGAAGCCCTTTTAATAGCAGAAAAGATAAGCCCAAAAGATGTGGTGATTTTAAATAATATTGCTCATGGATACAAATTAAAAAATGATATAGAAAACTCTTTAAAGTACTATGAGAAAATGCTTACATTGGATGATGAAAACGCAGTAAACATTGCAAAAGAACAAATTGAGCTATTACAGAATAAACATTAGATACATGATTTATCTCTTTCGAATTATCTATAATTTCCGGAATTGCAAAAAAGTTCTTTAATACGAAGATTACAGGTAGAATTGCAGAGTAAATATTAATAAAAGCAGTTTCTTTAATTAGATGCTGCTTTTTTGTTATATTGGGGGATTGCTGGATTTATTAAAAAGAAATTATGAAAGAATATCTATTTAGATGGGTTGCTTATAGGGATGATGATAGTTTAAGTAAATTTAATCTTTTCATTTTTGTACTTATCTTGTTAAGTATAGTTTTAATTGTCTTGGAATCAATCGTTTCCATAAAATCAATGCATTCTTCGATTCTAAAGTCTACTAATCAGATTATAATGTCAATCTTTGTCATAGAATATATTATAAGATTATATATTTCAGATTTAACACACCCATCAGATTCTCGTTTAAAATCTATTTTCAAGTTTGTTTTCTCACTATATGGTATAATAGATTTACTTTCGATAATTCCTTTTTTATTACCTTTCTTTGTTGTTTTAGATTTAAGATTTCTAAGAATACTAAGATTATTTAAGTTTTTCAAAGTGCTCAAACTGAAGAGCTTGAACGAATCCCTGACATTATTAAAAAAGATAATAATTGATAAGAAACCAGAACTTATTTCTGCAATTGTGATAACTTTTTTCCTGATATTTTTATCTGGTTTTATGATGTATTATATCGAAAACCCCTCCCAACCTGAGGTGTTCTCTAATATTTTAATTTCTCTTTGGTGGGCTGTTGCCACACTGACTACAGTTGGTTATGGTGACATATACCCTATTACTAGTTTAGGAATATTATTTAGCTCAATAATTTCATTGTTAGGTATCGGTATAGTAGCATTGCCAACAGGTATAATAGGAGCCGGCTATTTAGAAGAAATGAGAAAAAGAAAACCCAAGAAACCACATTATAAAAACAAAACAACAATAGAATTAACCAAAAATGAATCAATAGTTCTATTTGATTTTCTGTCGAGGTTTAATGACAATTTAAGTAAAGAATTTATCGAGGACCAAGCAGAAGAAAGAGTCTTGTATGACCTTGAATGTATGCTAGAAAAGCATTTGGTAGAACCTTCTAAATCAGAATATAACGAAATAGTCAAAAATGCAAGAAATGAAGTAAGAGATAGCTTAGAATAAATACTAGCACGTGTAAGTTGTTAGAGCTTTACTTACATCATATATATTAACTTTTTTATTGAATTTTTTGACTACTGAAGGGGTTTGCTCACTCGAAATCCAGATTTTTAATTCAGCATCTAAATCAAAAGTGCCATTCGTCTCAATACTGAATCGAGAAATACTTTTGTACCCTATAGTTAAATACTCTATTTTCTTTCCCCTAATACCTTGTTTGTCAACAATAATTAATCTTTTGTTAGTAAAGGCAAAGGTGTCCCTCATTACTCTGAAACCTATATCAATGGTTTCACCTTCAACTAATAGCTCTCCTAATTCTGCAGTCAATTCCTCACTCTTTACTGTTCCTGCATTTCCTATTAATTTATTTAATATACTTATTTCATTTTTTCCATTAGTTTTATCAATAAAACATAATTATAAGAATAATTTGTACTACTTACAAGTTATTACTATTTCATTGACTTCACACTCAGAGCACAATTGCGGTTATTAAGCAACTACAGTTATTCAACCCCTATTGGGGTTGGGTGGTTTACAAATTCCCGTTTTCTACTAACATTTAACTCCTACGGAGTTGTGGGTGTCACATTATCAGCCCCACCCTCACTCACAACAAGCATCAATCTCATACAGCTCTTGTATTTCCGCATCAGTAAGCACTTTGTCAAATATAGCAATGTCGTCTATTCTGCCAGTGAAGTCTTTACCAATAAACAAGTGTCCGTCATTGCTCGGGTTAATTACGTCCAGAGTTACGCTGGCGTAAGAGTCCATTAGTACACCATTTTGATATAATTTCATTGATTTGCTGTCATAATCGCAGGTGGCTACTACGTGGTACCACTTGTTTAACTCATTGCTATGAGTGCTGTCCCACACAGAATAGAAATCACTGAATGTAGCTTTGTTTAGATCGTATATTCCAACATCTAATCTATTTGCTCTGGAATTTGGTGGCCCTCGGTGTATTAGTCCTTCGTATTCACCGTCATTATCTAAAGTGTGATAATACCACAACGAAACAGAATATTGCCTTCTGTCATCGAGAAATTTTGGGTTGTTATCATCTAAATGACTGCCATCTGATTTGCTAAAGCTGTATGCACAGTTTGTATTTCCATCTCGGTCTTCCGCTGGGGTTGCACTATTTACGTTGTCAGGGGTGCTACCATCTACAGTGTTTTCTGTGTTGCCATCCGAAAATGGATAGAATGCTATTAGGTTTTCTTGCAATCCATCGGGAATGCATACTTTGTCATCTGGGGAAGTGGTGTCATCCTTTTTACAAGAGATTAAAGCAAGCGCTAATATTATTACGTAAATGTATTTCATTTTTTAAACTTCTGTTTGTTGATGGATATATATAAATAACAATTATTTGAATTTTTGGTTACAAAATTAATCGTATATTGTAATACAACAATTACTACAAGGTATAAAATTATGAAAGAAATGACTTGCAACCAACTGGGTGGAGCTTGTGACAAAGTGTTTGAAGCAGAAACCTTCCAAGAAATAGCTCAACTGAGCCAGCAACATGGAATGGAAATGATGAAGCAAAATGATGAAGCTCACTTAGAAGCTATGGGGGAAATGAGAAATATGTCACAAGAAGACGTAAGCAACTGGATGAACGAGAAGAAAGCAGAGTTTGAGAACCTGTAATAGTAATTGATTTAACTTTTTAAAAATTAACATATGTTTTGGGTCTTGATAATATTAATACTACTTCACGGTATAATCCATTTATTTGGCTTTCTGAAAGCGTTTGATATAGTGGAATTCGAAAATATATCAAAAGCAGTATCAAAAGGATTTGGATTGCTGTGGCTTTTGGCTTCAATTTCATTTGTAACAACTGCAATTATGCTAATATTAGACAGTGATAACTGGTGGATAGTTTGCCTTCTGGCAGTAATTATATCACAGTTTCTAATAATTAACCATTGGGCTGATACCAAATTTGCAACTGTAATTAATATTGTTCTACTAATTCCAATCTTCATTTCTTATTCAACACAGGGATTCAAAAGTATGGTTGAGGAAGAAGTTAAGTCTATGTACTCACACCAAACACCCTCAAAATCCGATAGTTTTAGCAAAGAGAAATTTAATGCACTACCACCACCGGTTAGAAATTGGTTAGAGAATAGTGGAGCTATGAGCAAAGGCAACATAGATAACATTTATTTGGAACAAGAAATAAAATTAAAAATAAATCCAGAACAGAAAGACTGGTCAGAAGCAACGGCAGAACAGTATTTCACTATTTCCCCCCCTGCATTCAATTGGTCTATAGATCTTAGTATGTACGGATTTTTAAAAGTGGTAGGAAGGGATAAATTTGAAAATGGCAAGGGTGAAATGCTAATCAAACTATTATCTCTTATTCCTGTAGCAGACGCAAAGAATAATAGTAAAATAGACCAAGCCGCCTTACAAAGATACTTAGCCGAAATAGTTTGGTTCCCAACTGCAGCACTAAGTGATTATATAGAATGGGAGGTCATAGATGGAACTTCTGCAAAAGCGACAATGAATTACAATGGTACTAAAGGTAGCGGTGTTTTCTATTTTGACGAAAGCGGTGATTTTGTACGGTTTGTGGCAGATAGATTCAAAGATATAGAAGACAAAGACCCAACAAAATGGACAGTTGTAGCTAACAAAATAGAATCACGAAATGGCATTAGAATTCCAACAGAATGCGAAGCCAAATGGGAGTTAGACTCAGCGGAGTGGACATGGCTTTGGCTCAAAATAAATCATATAGAGTATAACTTAAATATTGAGATGGATTAATAGATTAAACATAATTATGTATATTACTTTTATAAAATAACAAAAATATAGACACATTACAGCATGGAATCAATCACAATAGATAATTACTTAGACAGCCACTATATACACCGCAGCAATTGGCTCAGGGCTGCAGTGCTTGGTGCTAATGATGGAATAATATCAGTGTCAAGTTTGGCAATTGGTGTTGCTGCAGCAAGCACAACATTGGAGCCGATTGTGTTGGCTACTATTGCAGGCCTGGTGGCAGGGGCACTCTCTATGGCTGCTGGGGAATACGTATCTGTTAGTTCCCAGACCGATATAGAAAATGCCGACATAGAAAGAGAAAAAGTAGAACTGGAAGAAATGCCAGAAGAAGAGCTGAATTTATTGGCACAAATCTACGAAAAGAGGGGACTTAAAGCTGAAACAGCTAAGCAAGTTGCTAAAGAACTAACCGAACACGACGCACTCGCTGCACACGTAAGAGATGAACTGGGTATAACAGACATGAGTCAAGCTAACCCAATTCAAGCGGCTTTGGCATCTGGTGGTTCATTCACAGTTGGTGGAATGTTGCCATTGTTAGTAGTTATGTTTGCCCCCCTAATAGGTATGGAATATTGGCTCTATGGCTTCACTATCGTATTTCTGATGATATTGGGTGCAACTTCTGCTAAGGCAGGGGGAGCTAAGGTAACTAAAGCCATAATAAGAATAACCGTATGGAGCACACTTGCTATGGGCCTTTCGGGCATAGTGGGCTATTTGTTTGGTGTGAGTGTGTGATTATATATTGGAATAATTTAAAGGATTAGTTGGGTGTTTAAATCAAAGTACATTGACAAATTATTTAATGAAAATGTAACAAATAGAGAAGCGTTAGTTTATGCTCTTGAAGTTGTTGATGAGCTAAAATGGAATATTAAATATTATAATGAATTTGAAATAGTTGCTTTTACTGGTTTTTCTATGAGTTCATGGGGTGAAAAGATTCATATTACAATTAAAGATGGTAATTTGTTTTTCAGAAGTGAATGTGCAGGGATTCAATTATTTGATTGGGGGAAAAATAAAAGGAATATCTTAAGTTTTATTTATCTTTTTGAAAGTAAGAAAAAAAGTAAAAATTCGTTAGAAGTCGATACAGATTATGCTGATATAGAAAAAAATTTTGACAATGTCAGTAAAGACCAAAGCCACAATAAGCCAAATAGATTTTCGAGTATATTATCTTATTTTAAACTCACTGATGGGTACTATATAACTCCATTACTAATTAACATTAATATAGTTTTCTTCTTACTAATGTTAATTACTGGAGCTAACATTATGTCTCCAGATGGGAAATACTTACTTTTTTGGGGAGCTAACTTTCGTCCATATACAATAGGTGGTGAATGGTGGAGATTAATTACATCTTGCTTTGTACATGTTGGGATATTACACCTTGTATTTAATATGGCGGTTCTTACTTATATAGGAAAAGAATTAGAACCGTTGTTGGGCAGAAAAAAATTCTTAACAGCTTTTGTGTTGTCAGGTATATTAGGAAGTTTGACTAGTATTTATTGGAATGAGTTTATAGTCAGTGCAGGTGCATCAGGTGCGATATTTGGGTTGTTTGGTGTGTTTTTAATTACACTTTTATCAAACAAGACAAATAAACATATCAGAGAATCATTATTCCCTAGTCTATTGGCTTATATTATTATTAGTTTAATTCTAGGGAATAAGCCAGGAGTCGATAATGCTGCTCATATTGGTGGCTTGGTAGGTGGGATTGTTATAGGAACGGCTTTTCTTCCAATCTTGAATTATAATTTGTCTAAAAATATTACTTATATTACTATATGTACATTATCTATAAGCGTAATATCATTAATAATATATATGTCATCAACTTTAATTATAAATGATTATGCGAAGTATCTATTAGAAATGACTAAGTTAATTAAAATGGAAAGTAAAATTTCAGCTGTAGTTGATAGTCCTTACTCTTATACTTATGATAATTATATCTATGAATTTGAAAATACTCTAATTTCAGGTTGTGAATCAAACATCAAATTAATTACATCATTTGAAGAACTTGAATTGTCTGACTCAATTAATACTTTAAATAAAGAAAGGTTAAAGTACTATCAATTGAGATTAAAAAGATTTGAGTTAAATTACAGGGATATAATTAATAATACAAATATTAACGATAACGTTGTTGATAGTTTGGGAGAAGTAATAACAGAAATGAAGCCTGCTTTATATATCAGTAGAAAGTGATGTATAATAGCACTATTGCTATGGGTCTTTCGGGCTTAGTTGGCTATTTGTTTGGTGTGAGTGTGTGATTGTTTTCTGAAAATACTTAAATAGAAAAAAATGCAAAACCTACTATTTGACTTTTTGTCAAACTATATAAAACTAACTGAAAGTGAGAAAGAAACACTCACTTCATTGGATATATTCCGCACTGTACCTAAAGGGACTGTTCTGCTTGCCGAAGGGCAGTATTCAGAAAGTGCATACTTTGTGCTCAAAGGATGCATACGTACTTATTATATCATAGATGGGGAAGAGAACACCACAGCATTCTACACTGAGTTAGAGGGTGTGACCCCCAACTGTGTAGCTACCAAACAGCCGTCAAAATACTACATTGCTACTACTGAAGATTCTGTAGTCAATGTTTCTACTCCCGGTATGGAAGCTGAAATGTTCGAGAAATTCCCTCGCTTCGAATCTCTTTGTAGAGTGATATCTGAAGAGATAATAGCCAAGCAGCAGTTAAACTACGACGATTTCAAGACCTCGACACCGGAGCAACGATACTTGAAATTATTGGAGCAAAGGCCAGACTTAATTGAGAGAGTCCCTCAGTACCACATAGCAAGCTTTTTGGGGATAAAACCGCAGTCACTTAGCCGATTAAAATCGAGAATTTCGACAAACAGCTAATTTATTAACTTAAGTGAATGAAACTTAGCTACTCTGCTACCTAATTTTGTATAAATATTTTAAACAAAACTAAGGTAAATAAAGATGAAGAAAAGTATTACATTCGCGCTATTACTTATAACTGTTTGCTTGCTCCAAGCAAACGCACAATATTCAGAACAAGACTCCACTTTCGACAGGTACTTCGTAGGAAGCACATTGGCGATGCTGGGAAATTTTGACACACACAACAGCCCTGATTTCGTGCAGCTGAATTTCGGTTATCGAATTACTGGGGTCGATGCAGTTTCTATTGAGCTAAAGACTTGGAAGTACGCTTGGTCACTCGGTATTCCCTACGGTGATTCTTACGAAGCAGACGGTGAGGAATTCCCTGGCTACATAAGGGAATACGGATTTGCGCTTGTTTACCAGAGGTTCTTGTGGGAAGGTCTATACGCAGGAGTCCACGTAATGAATGCCTTCCAAACATTCGCTGATGAGAGCGGTAATAAAATAGATAATGGCTTTCAGATATTCAACACATACAGAGTTGGCTACCACATTAAACTATTTGGAGACAAATTCTTTTTCGAACCATCATTGGCAATTACCCACAGAGCTTATCACACCGAAATGCCCGAGCAATTCAAACAATTAGATGACAAATGGGGCAAATTCCTTTTTGGTGAGCCGGGTTTGCACTTTGGGTATAAGTTTTAAGTTGTATTATCAAAAGCTAAAAAATGTTCTTATTCGTAGTCTTATCTAATAAAAATTAAAAAATAGAACAATGCAAACAGTAGAAATCGATAGAATAATTGAAATGGCTTGGGAGGATAGGACTCCTTTCGAAGCAATCGAATTGCAATTTGGCACTTCTGAATCAGAAGTTATTAGATTAATGAGGAAACAGTTGAAACCTAGTTCATTCAGAATGTGGCGAAAAAGGGTCAATTCAGGAGTTAGTTTGAAACACCAGAAAAAGCGCGGTTTCAATTATTCCCGTTTCAAATGTTCAAGACAAAAAAGTATCACTAACAACAAAATATCAAAGCGATAAATTTCCCAACAGACATAGAAAGCATTCGCAAAAGAATAGAGGATACAGACCCAATTCTTTATGGCAAAACTAGAAATTATGGTGATGGTGCTGTTACCTATCTCAGTCCGTACATTTCGCGTGGTGTCATATCAACTAAACAGGTTTACAACTACATAATGTCTCTAGATTTGCCATGGCATAAGATTGAAAAATTAGTCCAAGAGTTAGCTTGGAGGGACTATTGGCAACAAGTGTGGTTAGCAAAAGGAAATGAAATACATACGGATTTGAAAAGCACTCAATCCGATGTTATAAGTTACAATATACCTAAGGCAATAGTAGAAGCAAACACGGGAATAAAGGTAGTAGATGAAGCAATAGAATCCCTATATACTACTGGATATATGCACAATCATACACGGATGTATGTAGCTTCTATCTGTTGTAATATAGCAAAGTGCCATTGGCTAACACCTGCCAGATGGATGTATTCGCATTTACTAGATGGAGACCTTGCAAGTAACCAACTTAGCTGGCAGTGGGTGGCAGGAGCATTTTCTAACAAGAAGTATTATGCAAATCAAAGTAATATAAACAAGTTTTTTAATAGCAATCAGAAGGGCACATTCTTAGATGTGGAATATAGTGAGTTTTCTGAAATGGCTGTACCCAAAAAGTTAGGAGAAACAGTAGAGTTTAAGAGTAGCACAGAACTACCAAGAACTGAAAGGTCAAAGTTAAATACGAATAAAACTACGTTGATTTATAACTACTACAACTTAGATCCACATTGGCACAAAAACGAGGATTATCAACGGGTCTTATTATTAGAGCCATCAGTCTTCAATAAGTATCCAGTGGAGCGAAAGAACAAACAATTCGCTTTAGAATTAGCAAAGAATATCGATGAAATAGAGGTGTTTGTTGGCGAATTTGATGAATTGGAAAGTGAAATAGGTAAAGAGAATATAATATACAGAGAGCACCCAATTAACAATCATTACATTGGAACAGAAGAACCAAGAGATTGGATTAGTTCGGTAACTGGATATCATTCATCGTTCTTCGCTTTTTGGAAGAAGGCAAAGAAGGAACTGGTGAAATGAAAAAGCAACACCTTCCAACTAAAATATGTGCCACCTGTGGTAAACCATTTGCATGGCGAAAAAAATGGGAAAGAGATTGGGAAAATGTAAAATACTGTAGTGAAAGATGCAGAAGGAATAAAGATAAATGAAAGAAATCAATATAGTATTCCCACATCAATTGTTCTCTGAAAGTCCCTTAATTGACAATGATAATGACATTTATCTTATTGAAGAATTTCTATTCTTCAAGCAATATAAATTTCACAAACAGAAAATAGCATTCCACAGAGCCACTATGAAAGCTTATGAGGAATACTTAAGCAAAAGAGATAAATCCGTTACTTATATTGATTCCACTGAAGATATTTCTGACATTCGGAATTTTGACCAAGAGATAAAAGACAAAGGCATAGAAAAGATTAATATAATCAATCCAACTGATGATTGGTTGATGCAGCGAATAGAAAATGCGACTAAGAACTGTGAGTTAGTAGTGCATAATAGTCCTATGTTCATCAATACCAATGAGGAGTTAAGTGACTTCTTTAGAGCTGATAAAAAGTCTTTCTTCCAAACTAAATTTTACAAACAGCAGAGGAAAAAATTAGATATTCTAATTGATGAAGACGGTGAACCAGAAGGCGGAAATTGGACTTATGACAAAGAGAATAGAAAGAAATACCCAAAGAAAAAAACACCACCCAATGTTCAATTCCCAGGTGATAGCCAGATATGGGACGAAGCAGTAGATTACACTGAAAAATATTTTTCTGATAATTATGGAAACGTAACCAAACAAAGATTATACCCTATTAATTTTGATGAATCTAATGAATGGCTCGAGCAGTTCTTTGAAGAAAGATTTCACGAATTTGGCGCTTATGAAGACGCAATAGTCAAAGGGGAATCAATACTCAATCACAGTGTCCTTACGCCGATGCTAAATATTGGGCTTCTGTTGCCAGGTAATGTCGTTGATAAAGCACTAGAATATGCTAAAGCCAATGATGTCCCTATCAATTCTACCGAAGGATTTGTAAGACAAATAATTGGTTGGAGAGAATTCATCCGTGGAATGTATATGTGCAAGGGAAGATATTCGAGAACGGAAAACTTCTGGGGGTTTGATAGAAAAATACCAAAGTCATTCTACGATGGCACTACTGGAATACCACCAATTGATGAAACAATAAAGAAGGTATTAGATACAGGTTATTGTCATCACATAGAACGTCTAATGGTTCTTGGTAATTTTATGCTGCTGTGCGAATTTGACCCAGACGAAGTGTATCAATGGTTTATGGAGTTGTTTGTCGATGCCTACGATTGGGTTATGGTGCCTAATGTCTATGGTATGTGCCAGTTTGCAGATGGAGGCACATTCGCTACAAAGCCTTACATAGGCGGCTCTAATTATATCAAAAAGATGAGTAATTACCCTAAGGGGGATTGGGAAAAAACTTGGGATGGTTTGTTCTGGACATTTATGATGAATCATAAGGACTTTTTTGAATCGAACCCCCGAATTGGTATGTTAGTCCACACATTGAATAAGATGTCAGATGAAAAGAAGCACGAGCATAGAAAAAATGCTGAACTGTTTTTAGCAAGAATTTTACGGTGACAGTAAAAAGAAGGTAAATCATGAATCAATTTGACAAAAAGAAGCACTGGGAAACGATATACCAGACTAAAAAACTGGACGAAGTCAGCTGGTATCAGCCCACACCAAAAACGTCTCTCCAACTAATTGAAAAGCATTGCGGTTCAAAAAATGCAAGCATTATCGACATCGGTGGTGGCGATAGCTTTTTGGTAGATAATTTGCTTGAGTTGGGATATAGCAACATCACGGTGTTGGATATTTCCGAAGCGGCTATCAGCAGAGCTAAAGAGCGATTGGGCGAAAAAGCAGACAAGGTAGAATGGATAGTTGCCGATGCTTCCGACTTCAATCCAACACAAAAGTATAACCTTTGGCACGACCGTGCTGCATTCCACTTTTTGACCGATTCGGATGAAATTGACAGCTATATAAAAACTGCACACGGCAGTCTGACCGCTGGCGGCACTGCGGTGATTGGAACTTTTTCCGAGGTCGGGCCAACTAAGTGTAGCGGAATAGAGATAAAGCAATATTCGGAACGCACTATGGCGGATAGGTTTATCGGCTTTTTCGATAAAGAAGAGTGCTTCACTACTGACCACAAAACTCCCTCGGGGTCAATACAGAACTTTATATTTTGTAGTTTTAAGAAAAAATAATTACTCCATAATCCATTTCAGTTCACTATTTCGTATATTGCATTTTTACAACTCACCGAAATAACAAAACATATAATGAAATTTGAAGAACTGAACTTAATCCCACCAATACTAAAAGCATTAAAAGACGAAAATTACGAAGAGCCAACATCGATACAAGAAAAAGCAATACCACTTGTACTGAAAGGAAAGGACGTACTCGGTAGTGCACAAACTGGTACTGGTAAGACCGCTGCTTTCTCTATCCCAATCATACAGCACTTGACCAATAAGGAAGAAAGTGGCTCGGGGAAACGAAAGATCTCTACACTGATAGTTACTCCTACTCGTGAGCTTGCTATTCAGATTGGCGAAAGTATAACTACTTATGCCAAATACACTGATGTGACTAACACCGTGATTTATGGTGGAGTAAAGCAAGAGAAACAAACTAAAGCCCTGAAAAGAGATATTGATATATTAGTAGCTACTCCTGGGCGTTTGCTCGACCTAATAGAGCAAGGGTTCATCTCGCTAAAAGACATAGAATACTTTGTGTTAGATGAAGCAGACAGAATGTTAGATATGGGCTTTATCAACGACATTAAGAAGATAATAAAGCTATTGCCTAAGAAAAGACAATCGCTTTTCTTCTCGGCTACTATGCCCGACATTATAGTTAAGCTATCGAACAAAATCCTTATCAATCCCATTAAAATAGCTGTGGACGTTGTGTCTTCGGCGGCTGAGACTGTTAAGCAATATATATACTACACGAACAAAGGCACCAAATCGAACTTGCTTCTGCACATACTGGAAGACGAGGATTTGGACCAAGTGTTACTGTTTTGTAGAACTAAGCACGGTGCAAACAAAATAGTCCGCAACTTGCAGAAAAAGAAGATAAACGCAGCTGCAATACACGGCGACAGAACCCAGAATCAGAGACAAAAAGCACTCGGCGATTTCAAAGATGGCAAAGTGAGAGTATTAGTAGCAACTGATATTGCTGCCCGTGGTATTGACATTGACAAACTTCGCTATGTGATTAACTACAATATTCCTAATGAGTCAGAGACTTATGTCCACAGAATTGGGCGTTGTGGTCGTGCTGGCGAAGAGGGTGTAGCAATCTCAATCACCGAACCAGAAGAAAACTCATTCGTGAAGGACGTAGAAAAGCTAATTAAGCAAAAGTTAGAGTTAATCAAGGACAACCCTTACCCACAGACGGACCAACCAATGACTCCGATGGAGAAGAAGAGGTTTGACAAAGAGAAAAACAGACGTAAGCAAGAACACGCTGCCAACAGAAGAAAGAACAAGGAAAATAGACAAGGCGGCAATTCGAGAAATGGAAGGAGGTAGGTAAAACACTACTTTTCCCATAAAATTTTGAAAAAAAAGGCCTCTTGTTAAAAGAGGCCTCAATGCTTCCACTTAGTTACGTTTCCTCATAGGAAAGAGGCTTTACTAAGTATTTCATTACAAAATAAGCAATGTTTTTTGTAATATACAAATAGAAAGATGAACCCACTTTACATAAAAATAATAGAAACAGTAGTTGTCTTTGTACTATATATGGTGCTAAGGGGCACACTGTACAAAGTAATTGAAAAGACACTGAGCAAGAAGTTAATTATTAACGCGCGTGGAGTTATAATCAAAAGGGCAATGAATTTCATTCTGCTTTTGCTTAGCATAAGTGTGATTACATTGATTTGGGGAGTGAACCAAGCTGACCTCGCTGTATTTGTTGGCTCTGTATTGGCTGTGGTTGGTGTTGCTCTTGTGGCACAGTGGTCACTGCTGTCTAACGTGACTTCTGGCATTATTATTTTCTTCAACCACAACGTGAAAATTGGCGACAGCATAGTAATTATGGAAGCCAAGGACTACATAATAGAAGGGAAAGTCACAAACATTGGCCTATTTTTTACTACACTCCAAACTGTAGAAATGGAAGAGATATCGCTGCCGAATAATATTTTCATAAATAAGAGTATTAGGAAAAAGGAGAAGTAAATTAGTTTACTCTACTTAGTGATATACCCATCAAACAAACTACTCATATCAACGTTTCCACCTGATATGATAATGCCTATTCTTTTGCCTTTTACTGTCTCTTTATTTCTAATTAGAGCTGCCAAAGTAACCGCTGATGATGGCTCTACAACTATTTTCATTCTCTCGTAAATTAATCTCATAGCGGCGATAATCTCGCTATCTGTTGCCAACCATATATCATCAACATATTTTCTGATATAACTAAAGTTTAGCTCACCAAGTGAGGTCAATAGTCCATCGCAAACCGTATTCGGATTGACGGAAGGAACTATTTCACCCTTGTCTAATGATTTCTTCGCATCGTCTGCACCCGTTGGCTCTGCACCATATACAGCAACCCTTTTAGATTTTGAATAGATTGCAGTACCAGAAAGCAATCCACCACCACCAACAGGCGTGATAATAGCGTCCAGATTATCGACTTCATTTATCAGCTCCAAAGCTGCCGTGCCTTGCCCTTCTATTATTTCATTATTGTTATAAGGGTGTACGAACGTAGCACCAGTTTTTTCAACTACATCTGCCAAAGTTGATTCACGAGCAGCTAAGTTGGGTTCACAGAGCGTAACCTCAGCACCATAGCCCAACACTGCATCTACTTTGACCTTTGGGGAATTGCTTGGCATTACGATATGTGCAGTCAAGCCATGAACCCTTGCCGCCAGTGCCAACGCCTGTGCGTGATTACCCGAGGAGTGGGTAGCTACGCTTGTTGGGGTTTTCTCCCCAGCTTGTTTTAATATATAATTAGTAGCACCACGATACTTGAACGCACCCACTTTCTGGAAGTTTTCACATTTGAAATACACCTCAGCACCGACAATTTCATTGATTGTGTTGGATGTCAAAACAGGTGTTTTGTTAATGTAGGGTCTAATCCTTTGGTGTGCTAATTCAATATCATTATGAGTAATTTCAATCATTTCTTTTTGTCCTTTCTGCCTTTCCAAATAGCATAGCCGAATCCAACCAGTAACCCAAGCACCAAATAAGGTATCAGATATTCCATAGTTTCACTCTTGTTTTTTGTAATATAGTAAATCAAATTTAATAAGAATTCTAATCACAAAAAAGCTCGTATCCTTATTTTATATCTACATTAATCTAAATTCATGTAGATGGATACTGTGAAAAAAAATATTTTACTCAATTTGGGTGGAGATTTTACTCAATTCTCTTTTCTATTAAACAAGATTGGTGTTTATCCGTATTGATATGTGGTATTATAACACAAAAGAGACAGATGAAAAAAACGATAGTAATAGTATTAATAACTGCCTTTGTTGGGCTGTGGGGAGGAGAAGTGGAAGTAGTAGATAGCAAAATGACTTTTGAACAAGCGACAAAAGGGACTAAAGCTCCCAAGGATTTACTCGACTCACTTACTTTGCTCGATGTAAATTATTACTCTACGGACGACAAGCTACATAAGGGGCAGATAATAGTACACAAGTCCGTTGAGGAAGATGTAAAGTACTTTTTCCAAATAGCAAGAGAATTGAAATTCCCAATCAAACAAGTAATCCCAATAGTACAGTATGGTTGGAGTGACGACAAATCAATGGCTGCGAACAACTCTTCAGCTTTCAACTATCGCTTTATTGCTGGTACAGAACGCCTGTCGAACCACTCATTCGGAAAAGCAATTGATATAAATCCATATCTCAATCCTGTGATTTATAAAAATCCAACACGAATATCTCCCAAGGGTGCAAAGTACACACCTGGCAATAAGGGCGTATTCACCAAAAATGGCAGAATAGTTAAAGAAATGAAAGCCCGAGGGTGGCGTTGGGGTGGCGATTGGAACTCACTCAAAGATTATCATCACTTTGATAAGCCCGAGTAGAGGAGTTTACTCCACAGTTTCTGTTAGTGTGTTTAAAAATGCAATTATTGCTTTCCGTTCCGAATTTGTAATTTCAAATCCATTAATTAAGCTGCTTTTGTTTCGGTGGTCTTTGCCGCCATTGCTGTAGTGATCAATTACTTCAACGAGTGAACTTATACTGCCGTCGTGCATGTATGGTGCAGTCAGTGCAATATTCCTAAGTGATGGTATTACAAATACGCCTTTATCAGAATCTAATCCCGTGAACCGCTGGCGACCTATATCATTGTACTCATCATAAATGCCATTGTTAGCAAACTCTTGGGAGCTAAACAGTATCCCCGAATGACACGAAGAGCAAGCCAAACTATCGGAAAAGAAAAGCTTCATTCCAAGTTCTTCTTCAGTTGTCAGATGTGCCTTGTCATTTATGTAAGCATCAAACTTGGAGTTACCTCCAATTAGTGTTCGTTCGTAAGCAGAAATAGCTCTTGTAAGAACAAACGGATTGAACTCTTGTCCGTAAGCAGAGTTTGCAAGCTTTTGATAAAGCGTATCTTTGCCTAACTTTTCTGCTGCTGCTACTATATTCAAATCGAACTCATTGTGCTCTTGGAATGGTACCAATGCTTGCATTTCTAATGTGGGTACACCACCTTCTCGCATCAACGAAGTACGGAATGCAACATTGATTAAAGAAATGCTATTTCTTTGTCCTGCTCTGCCTTCTATACCAGAGTTAGTAGGTGTGTTGGTAGCAAATGCGAAATCAGTTTTATGACACGAGGCACACGATATTTCATCAGTTCGTGATAACCGAACATCTTCGAATAGCATTTTGCCTAATCTGATTCTATCGTCAGTTGGCTGATTGTCAGCTGGGTGAGTGACCTCTGGTAGAGTGTTTGGTAAGTCTGAAAGAAAGCTAAATCTATCCTTATTGTTTGCATTTGGTTGGGTTGAGTCCTCTTCGCAAGCCAACAGTAAGGATAGAATTAGCAGTAATAATATGGTTTTACTTTTTGACAAATTTCGCCGTGTTCAAAACATTATTTTTGTCATATATTCTAAGAATATAAGTGCCAGTAGCAATATCACCAACTTTGATTAAATCGTTATCTATATTTCCACTCTGCACAGTTGTACCTTCTAAAGATATAATATCATAACTAGCGGTTATGAATTCATTGCCAACATTCAAGAAATCTGTAGTTGGATTAGGAGAGATTTCAATGTTGTTGAACATCGCAACAGAAGTTTTTGTTTCGCTTGTTACTACATCCGATTCTGCAAAATTATTTATGAGGTCTCTCACTTCTTGCGAGTTGTTATAAAATTCGTGATGAACTCCGAATTTGGTCATGTCAACTGGAGCTAAAAGCTTTTGAATATCAAAACCCATCTTAATATCTATTACGCCATCTTTACTTTGTGTACCTACTTTTACCAGACCTTTGTTAGTTTGGGCACCAACTTCTAATACCACACTTCTGAAAGCTTCGTCGCCTAATACATGAAACTGAAATGACTTATCATACTTGCCATCGCCGTCTGGGTCACTAATTCCTTCTATTGCCCAAAATCTATATCCTGCAGCCCAACCCCAATGCATAGAAGGATTCTTTGGAGCTAATGGATGAAAGATTTCAAATCTATTTGGGTCTTTACCAATATTATCTTTTGCTTCTACTCCAAAAGAAACACTAAAATTCTTAACATTTTCTAAATCAATATCCCCTAAAAAATAAGAAGGGTAGCTTGTATTCGCTAACACATAAGTGTCTTCTAAAACTGTTTCGTCAAATTTGAATTGGCACATATAAAATTCGAATCTTGTCACTTTGTATTTTATTCCATCAGCATTGATATATTCTTTATCTAATTGAAATGGAACGCCATCAACATTATAATCAATATTCAAATTGACTTCTGCAGCAGAAAAAGTATATGTCATAGCAAGCAGTACAGCTAATATTATTTTCTTCATAATCTTCTCTTTAGTTTAACTATTTAAGTTCTAAATTTATTCTTTGTAATCGGAGTTGTTTAAGTAAACCTCATCTGTCAAGGTTTTCAAGAAAGCAATTAAGTCTTGCTTTTCCTGATCAGTTAGATTCATCCCATCTTTTATTCCGTGTATATTTACATCCAAAGTAGGTGAAGTTTTTATCCCACTGTTATAGTGTTCTACTACTTCTTCTAATGTTTCGAATCTTCCGTCGTGCATATATGGCCCAGACACTTCTACGTTCCTAAGTGATGGTGTTTTGAACTTTGCATTGTCCGTTGGTCTTTCGGTGAATTTTGCTCTTCCCATATCTTTGAAATCAGTTTCTGAATCTAATCCATTGTTCATAAACTCATGATTCGAAAAGTCAGCAGAGCCATGGCAGTGGAAGCAATCAGCACCTCTTGTTTCACCATTTTCTTCAAATTCTGTGAAAAATAACTCTTTTCCTCGTTGCTCAGATTCAGTAAATGTAGCTTCTCCGCGTTCAACTTTGTCAAATTTTGAATCTCCTGAAACTAAAGTTAACATAAATTGTTCCATTGCCAAACTCATATTTTCGGAAGTTACAACTGAATCACCAAAAGCATCATAGAACATAGCTCTGTATTCTTGGGTGGCTTCTAACTTCATAACTACATTTTCTAAAGTTTCACCCATTTCTACAGGGTTTTCAATTGGACCCAATGATTGGTCACGCAATAATTTAGCTCTACCGTCCCAAAAGAATCCCTTGGTGTGATAAAACATATTGAATATTGGCATTGAATTTCTATCTCCAACCTTTCCTTCTATCCCTTCTGAAAACACTTTACCTGCATCAGTAAATGCGTTTTCTTGTGCATGGCAAGAACCACAAGAAATAGTCCCGTCTTTTGACATCATTTTCTCAAAAAACAAAGCTTTCCCTAATGCAATACCTTCGTAGGTAAGTGGATTGTCAGTCGGTATAATTGGTGGCGGCAAATTACTCGGCACTGTTAGTGTGAACGGAGTAGTCTCAAATTCGTCCTGTGGTGCAATGCCACCATTATCATCTCCACACGAAATGAAAACTAATGACAAAAATAGTGACATCACCATAGGATATATACTATGCTGTTTCATTATTTCGCCTCACTGTTTATAGTGAATGCGTTCAATAGGTTTTCACTTATTTTGCTGCTCAGACCGAAATCAGCGGCCTTGTCAGAATGAGTAATTGGGGCGTTTTCAGTAATATTAATTATGTTAGGCGACTCAAAATACTCAGCCATATCAAATCTCAACCCAACTACTTCATCTTTAATTACTGTAAAGTTGTCGTTAATATTGATTTGCATTAGGTTTTCATCTAATCCAATGTGATATGCAAAAGCCCCTTTTAGCTCTCCACCTTTATAGTGGTAACCTTCTACTGAACAGAATATAAATCCGTCCATCCAATCCCAGTATAGGTTGTTTATTATTGGGTTTAGCGGACTTGAAGCCCCAAATTGATTTGGATTTTGGTGATTAGTTGTCGAATCTACTCCCAATAGAAAGCTAATACCAATGTATTCACCTTCTGGGACACTATCTAATGTAAAATCAACTCTGCCTTCTGCCATATTTATATAAGCTGAAGATGAGTCAATTCTTCTCTCTTCTCCTTCTTTGTTTGTTAGAACAAAGTCAGTGAGTAGATAGTGAAGTTTAGAGAATATTACCTCGTTACCAGATGAGTTTGTGTGAACTGATATATCTGGCTCGACTAATTCTTCGTTGAAGTAGTGTTCTATATTTATATTGAGTGAAACTATTTCAGCTACTGGTTCTGTGCTTGTGCTGTTATCATCACACCCTACTAATAGAATTAGGATTGAGATAGCAAAAGCAGTACATATTGATTTCATATTGAATACTCTTTGTTTTTGATTTTTATTTAATTACTATTTCTAATAAATGAAGAGTAATGAATCAAATCAAAAAGGAGCAAATAAGGGGCAATATGGTTGGTGAATAAGGCCTAAGCCGTGTTCGGTTCTCGGTTGTTTCTACGTGTTCTTTATTGATGAAAACATAAGATTGATAGAGCCCTATTATATAGGGTAAGAGTGAAATGTTGTGATTAACAAGTGTTTTACTTGGGCTAATATATTCCAGAGCACTGTAGTTCAGAAAATCTATGCAGCATCCTTTTTCAGTTTCTTCTATCTTGATTTTATCCGCAGCATTTTCTTGACCATTAGAACAGCAAGACTTCACTACTACTACTTCGTGGCATTTGC
This sequence comes from Chlorobiota bacterium, assembly GCA_034670025.1. Classification (GTDB taxonomy): domain Bacteria; phylum Bacteroidota; class Ignavibacteria; order Kapaibacteriales; family UBA2268; genus PGYR01. The sequence goes on along the minus strand of JAXMOE010000003.1, from coordinate 103,420 downwards.
TACATTCCTCAGCGTCAACAAGTCCAGGAATAACTATAGAATTTACTGCGTCTTCAGTCTCTCCACATATATGTGTGTTTATATTTATTCCTAATACTGGGATTAGCATAAGTATAATAATCAGAGGAGATAATATTTTCATATAATTTCTTAGCATATATCTAATATAACGATAAGTTATATTTATTCAAAGATGGGGGATTAAAAAAAATATTGTTGCTCATATTTTAGAATATATGAGCAACAATTGAATTGACACTAAAATTATGAGCAACAATTATGTTTATCGCTCATAATAAACAAAATATGAGCGACTAATGGGTGCTATACTCTCACTAAACTCAAAAGTGGCTCGAAAGAGTACAAAGTGGATTTGCTGCCAGATGACTCTTCAATTACTTTCAAGAACCCTTCGCTAACCAAAGTTCTTGAAAAGCGAGAAGCTGTTGACAATGGTATCCCACTCTTGTTCGAAAATGTTTTATTCTTAAACACTGGGTGAGTAAAAATAAAATCAAGTGCAGCAAATGCCCATTTTGAAGCAAGAACATCAGAGAATATGGGTTTCAAATCTTCATATAGCTCACTGATGTCTTCAGCTACTTTAAGGTTAGCTTTTGCTTGACTTTCAACAGCTTTTAGGAAAAATGAACACCACTCTATCCAATCACCATTTTTAGACACTCCACGCATAATGTCAATGTACTCATCTTTATTCGCTTCAAAGTAACCACTAATGTAAAAATGTGGCTCAGAGATTAGACCCGAAGACCAAAGCACGAGAGTTATAAGCATTCTACCTATTCTACCATTTCCATCTTTGAAGGGGTGTAATGCCTCGAACTCCAAGTGCATCAGTGCCGTTTTTATCAAATCGGGGTCGCTACTATTGTTTATATAGTCAAACAGATTCTCCATTCCTTCATCTAATTTTTCAGGGCTAATAGGCACGAATAGTATTTGTTGTTTAATCCTATCAGCAAGATAATTTTGCTCGGTTTTGTATTCACCTGGAGATTTTGTTGCACCTCGCCCAAACGATAGCAGTTGTTGATGAATTGATTTCACTAAATGCTGCGATAGAGGGTATCCGTCTTTCATTGCATTTTGTGCATTAGTCAAAGCCCGTTGATATAGTATAGTTTCTACTACATCTGTTTTCACTTTGGGTGAATATTCTACTATATCCTCATTCACTGCCTCATAACGCAATATTTCATCCATCGTACTGATTGTACCCTCCATACGTGATGAAATAACAGCTTCTTGATTTCTCAAAGGAGCTAATAATATCTCGCTATTGTGTAGATTTTTCAGCATTTGGTCATACCTAGCAATGGCATCAGTAGAACTTATCAGCTCTTTCATCAGAGTTGCTAAATTCAATCCTTCGGGAGGAAACTTATTGTAGTGATATTTTACTGCGTTATTGATATTCATAATAATTCTAAATTTATGTTGCTAACAAAATACAATATACAACAAATAAAGCATTTTATCAACCATTTATTAATATATATGAGCAACAAAGTAGTTTGTCACTCACGGGTGAAGAGTTTATGCGTTTGTCGCTCATTATTTCAAGAATGTGAGCAACAAATGTTTTGAGTGTTATATGGTGAGCAGTAAACCAGTTTATCGCTCATAATGTATTAAATATGAGCAACAAAGACAAACGAGAACAAATAATCTGATTGCTTAATTCTTCCACAGAAAGTAATAAAAATCAGTAGAATTGATATATTGAAGTATTAATACATGCAAAAAATGAATACCTAAACGAAAGAATTAGATGAACATAAAACTCACAAAAGAATTTAAGAAAGCGTTAGATATATTAGAAGATACTAACGATAGCGTCTTTATCACAGGTAAGGCAGGAACAGGCAAATCGACCTTACTTCGTGAGTTTACCTCAAAAACAGAAAAACAGTTTGTAGTTGTAGCACCAACAGGTATTGCGGCACTCAATGTAAATGGGCAAACTATTCACTCATTCTTTAGGTTCAAGCCAGTCAAATTCGACCCTGAAAATCTAAAAGTGGATTATAGAAAAGATTTATTCGAAGAGTTGGACACATTGATTATTGATGAAGTTTCTATGGTACGTTCGGATCTGATGCACGGAATTGATTTGGCTTTACGCAAAAACAGAAACAGACCAGCCGAGCCATTCGGTGGGGTGCAAATGGTATTCGTGGGTGATTTGTATCAGTTGCCACCAGTGATGAGGCGAGATGAAAAAGATGCAATCTATGAAAAATATGGAGGCGAACAATTCTTCGATGCTCCTGTCTTCAAAGATTATGGTTATCACTTTGTTGAGCTGACCCAGATATTCAGACAAGATGAATCGGAAGTGCGGTTCAAAAAGCTACTCGACGATATTAGAATTAACAAAATAACAGATGAAGATATATCGCTACTCAACTCACGTCACAGAAGCAAAGTAAATGTACCGCAAACCGCGACATTTCTTACTTCACTTAGGCGAACTGCTGCGAATATAAACAAGAAAAAATTAGATGAACTAACTACCAAAGAGTATATGTTCGAAGGGGAGTTAACTGGGAAATATGAAAAATTTGCTGATATGGACGAAGAAAAATTAGATGCAAAACTTCCAGCACCATATCGCTTAATTCTCAAAGAAGGTGCCCAAGTAATGATGCTTAGAAATGACAGTCAGTACCGCTGGGTCAATGGTAGTATAGGGACTATCACAAAAATAGAAGGCGATGAGATATATGTTAAGATTGGTGGAAGCGATTTCCTTGTAGAACCAGAAACGTGGCAAGAAGTGAAGTTTGAGCATAATAAAAAAACAGAAAATATAGAAAGCAAAACGGCTGCGGAGTTTGTCCAGTACCCAATGCAACTCGCTTATGCAATAACTATACACAAGAGTCAGGGAAAGACATTTGACAATGTAATAATAGATGTTGGTTACGGAGCATTTGCCCACGGTCAAGTCTATGTTGCTCTTAGCCGTTGCCGTTCGCTCGACGGAGTAGTGCTAAACACCACAATTGGTAGGAAAGACATAATAATAAACAGCAAGGTTGCTGAATATTATAGTAAAATGAGATAAAAATATGTAATTAAATTACAGTATAAGTGTTACTATAATGTAATCAGAAATAAAAAAAGGGAAAAATGAAATACTATTATACTATTATACTACTAATTATCGCCTCATCTGTCGCTATGGCGCAAAGCTCTATGACAATCAACCACTCTGGTGATGAAGCAGACACATATTTGTTGAATAACATAGATGAACTCAAGATTGTTTCCAACATCGTCAGTGTTCAAAGTGTTTCGATTGATACTGACAGTGAGGAACTCAAAGTAGGGGAAACTTATCTGATCAACTATTCTATAATGCCCGAAAGTGCTTCTAACAAGAATGTGACTTGGTCATCGAGCAACAATAATGTGGGCACTGTAGATGGAAACGGTCTGGTTACTGCAATTGCTGAAGGAACAGCTGCTATCAGTATAGAAACGGAGGACGGCAATTACGTAGATGAAATGAATATAATTGTCAGCCCAATAACTTCAGTTGAAATAACTGATTTGGAAGTGAAAATATATCCCAATCCAATCCAAAATGTACTACAAATAGAAACGGGCGATATAACGAATTTTGAAATTGTTATCACCGACATAGCTGGTAATGTTCTGCACTCTCAGTTTGACAATCAACAAGTCGATTTCAGTAATTATGCCGCTGGGAACTACTTCCTTACTCTGATAACTAACAACAACTATTACAACTTTAAACTAATTAAGAATTAGGAATAATAATGAAAATTGCAATTATAATATTACTTTTACTGACTTCTTGTGATTTATTTTCGCAACACAAAATCCAGATTATTGGCACTGACGACTCTGTCAATGAGTACACAGTTGAAGAAATAACTAACATAACTTTTAGCTTAGATAACAACACAATTGCTAAAATAAGCTTAGCTGACGACGTTACGGATGTAGAATTGAACAGCAATTCAGTTATTACTTTCAGTGGTGACAATATGATGTTCAATGGAGTTGCTGGCACTAACGAATTTGCTCTTAGCGAAATAGAATCTATTGAATTTGAAGAAATTGTTGCTGAAAACAGGTACCCTTTCGGCGAATTGGCTGTAGATGAAATAATTGTCGATGGGCTTAGTAACCCTTGGAGTTTAGACTTTATCGATAGTGACAATATTCTTTACACTGAACACAGTGGTAGCTTTTATAAATATACTATCTCAACTGAAACAAAAACGAAGATTACTGGCTTACCAAGCATACAGAACTTTGGGCAAGGCGGTTTACTCGATGTAACTTTGCATCCAGATTTTGAAGAAAACAGTATGGTTTACTTGGCGTACACAGTAGGTCAGGACAACCACTTCACTACCGCAATTGGTAGAGGTAAGCTGAGTGGCACAACTTTAGAAAATTTTGAAGAGCTATTCAGAGGAACACCACTACTGGAAGGCGGCAATCACTTTGGTTCACGTATTGTGTTTGATAATGACCACAAACTTTACTTTTCCATAGGTGACAGAGGCAGACAAAACAACGCCCAAGATAGCACAAACCACTATGGTGGAGTGTTAAGAATAAACGAAGATGGTAGCGTACCAAGTGATAATCCTTACTTATCCGCACCGGGTGCACAACCAGAAATATACACTATGGGTAACCGTAATATACAAGGTATGTTCTATGTAAGCGAATCTGATATGCTATGGGCAGTAGAGCACGGCCCACGCGGCGGCGATGAGCTAAATATAATAGAAGCTGGCGAAAATTATGCTTGGCCACTGGCAACTTTTGGGATAAACTACAATGGAACTCCAATAACAGATAAAACTTCTATTCCTGGTTATAAAGACCCAATTACATATTGGGTGCCTTCGATAGCGCCTTGTGGTATGGACTTCATTAACTATGATTCAGAAAAGAATGAGCTAGATATCATTATTGGAGCTTTGGCAGGTTCACACCTACACAGAATATTAGTCAAAGACAATAAGGTAACACAAACTGTGAGAAGTTTGGAAGGGTATGCTCGCTTCCGTGATGTGCAAATGTCTCCCGACGGGTATCTATACGCTGCAACTCAAGGGCCAGGCAGAATCATACGTTTGAAAATGAAGGAATAGTTTTCTGAAGATTACTGCTTTATTTTTTGACAAAGTTTGCTTGTATTTCAGTAGAGTGCAGGAAATAAACCCCTGAAGGTAAATATTCAATATCTAACTTTTCCGAAGTGAGTATGTTACCGATATTCATAACGAGTTTACCCACACTGTCATATATTTTGAGATTTGTTAATTGATTGTAGTTCAAATTGTCTAAATTTAGAACTGAGTAAGCTGGGTTTGGGTAGAGTGTGTTGTTTGTAACTCCCGATGTCTCAACTGACGTAATTGGGTCTCGCAAGGTTTCTGTTTCTACAATATCTGGACAAGTTATTCTTATCTGATGCTTTCGATCTGTGCTGAATATTATCTCTTCTGGTGCATAAAATCTATTATCTAATTTATCAAAATCAAAGTCATACTCCGCTATGTATTCTATTGTCATTATGGGTGAATCTTCGTATATATGCTGGTATATAGGTAAATTACCTTTTAGCTTTAAGTAATTTGTAATCGAGCCATTGTAAGTGTAATCACTAATGTCGTGTTCTTTATAAACGTCCAACAATACATCATATAGCCCAATTGTGTTCTCGTCAAATCTACCCAGTATGTATCTGCCATTGGGTGAATAATCTTTAGTCTCAAACCCGTCAGGTAGCTTTTTAAAAGTAACGGAACTTGTTGACTTGTCCAATAAGTTAAACTTACGGAATCCATCATCTGAATAACTAATGAGCCCAAAATTACCATCGTATTTGAAGGGGGAATCGATACCAGTTTCGAATAAACTAATCGCGTAATCTAATGTCAGTTTGTCATAGTCAAATACCTTTAAACTGTCGGCGTTGTATGCAACAATTTTTCGGTGTGCAACAGAGTATTCGTAAGTAACATCACCAGATAGATTAATGTCTAAACTTTTTTCAAAGTTCTCTTCTGTCAGATTATAAAAATTCAATTTCTGGTCTTCTTCGTAAGCAAAATATTTAGAATTGTCGAGGAACAGTTTTGGCTCAGCATTGATATAGACATATTGCAATAACTGCATGTCAGAATCCACAACTTTAGTGATATAGATGTTGTCCTGCAGTTCGTTATCTAATTCAGCTATGGCTATTTTGCTGTTGTCGTCGCTATATATCGCAGTTTCGGGATCTTTTACATAAGTATTAGGTATCGGCTCTATTCGCTTTCTCTTCTCTAAATCATAGATGTAACCAATGCGATGGTCTAAAGGTTGTTCAAGATATCTACCGCAATAGTAAAAGGCTTCTTCGTAGCCAATTCCAACTTTTTTATTTTTTGAAATATACGTTATATCGAACATACGTCCGGAAAAATCACCACCATCGATTAAAACGGAATCACCAGCAATATCATTAGTACCCAAATAGGAACTACCTTGGTACAAATGAATATACTTATAATCATTTGAGAATGTTAAATCAAGACCACCCTCCGGGACAGTGAGATTGTTTTCATAACGGTTTGCAATTCTCAGATTGTCATAATCGATATAGATAAACTCCCTGTCACTTACACCAAAAATCTGAGTTTCCGTTGATATATAAGCTATTGATGTTCCTACTATACCGCTGTGCGTTTTATTCACTATTGCGTCTTCTGCGATAGAATAAGTAGCTAAGCTGTCATTTTTAACTAACAAAATAAGATCATTTGTTTGATTTATTCCATCGATCTCGTAACCACTATTCACATTGTCAACTACTCTTAAATCGAGTAATTCTTCTGTTTCTAAGCTATAAATTCTAAGTAGCTTACTACCTCTGTCAAGAGTGTAGAGCTTAGTGCCATCGTTAGAAAACTCTACCAAATCGTAGTCCTCATCAAAATTGAGCTGTGCTATTTTTTCGCCACTCATGTAGTTAAATAGATGAAATTCACTTTTAGAATTATAGCCCAATAGCTCATTTTTGGCGTTAGTTATAGGAGTGCTTTTATCAGAATTAATGTTGTTTAAAAATATAACAAACGAATGATAAGAGTAGTCATCTGTATCGAACACAACAGCAGTTTTTTGTCCATCACTATAATCATTAGTACCAGAAAATATAACATGATTGCCATCGGTCGATTCTAAGTATGAACTTGGGGAAAATACTCTCAGCTCATCTGACTGGAGATTGAAACTAAGTAACAGAAGTAATGAAATTGTGATTGTTAATATTCTCATTTTGTTGGGTGTTGTATATTTATCAATTAATTAAATTATAGAATTACTCCCAATAAATCAAATTATAAGAGTTAATAATTTGGCTTTAGGGGGTTATAAAGAAAGTAATGTTGAAGAGTCAAATTGAATTTTGTGCTCTCCCGTCGAAACAAGTACAAACAGCCCACGCTAAAGACGTAGCTTGCAACGCTCCAATGTGAGCAAGCTGTTGGAGTAGAATAAATATTGTTGAACCGCTACACGGCTCTGTGAGTGTTGTGGTGTTTTTTAGCTACAGATGTTTAGCCACTCTGTGGCTATTGTTGGGTTCCGTCAGTTAGAGCAAGTGAATATATAAGTATTTCTTATTCTTTCAAAAAGCCGTATACATAGATTTTGGGTTTGTCTGTCAGAGCAACCAAATAAGATTGTCATTAATAGTATTGTAGTTAATCTTCGTATTGTCATTTTTTTAAGTTGTTTGCAAACGGTAAATTGTATGAGTAGTGGCAGATTGCGTGGTAGTTTACTGTCAAACCGCTACGCAGTTTGAGCGGGCTAAAAACCTTGATATTTTGCACTTTACCTGCCATTACTTATACAAAATGTTGGGCACAGTATTTTATATTTTTATTGGTCTACTACTTGTAATCAATACTTTACGCGATATAAATTCAATTAATTCAATGTCAAAATTCAGTTTTTTTGCTTCATTTGAATAAGGAAGTAATACATCAAAGTCTCCCTCTGAAGCTTTTGAATGTACAATGCGACACCTTATTTCATATACTCTTTCACTTACTCCAGTTACAAAATCTGATGTTTCGTTTTTAACTGAAATTTTTTGAGTAGCAATTCCTTTTCCTTTATTATCAGCATAAAAATTAAATCTCTCTTCGTCTGCTTTTAAAAAATTAAGTAATTCCTGATTATCTGTACAAGCTGATAAAGTAGCTTTTAATTGTTCTCTTTCATTTCCAAATGACTTTCCGCCACTTGAAACTTTTATAGTCGAAATAATTTTAGATATATCAGCGTCTCGATTAGGATTAAATCGTGGGTCTTTTATTAATCCTTGTATTTTTTGTTTTGCTTCGTAGCTTGAATAAATAGGGAAGTAAAACTCAATCGTTTGATAGAATCCTAAATATTGAAAGATAGGCATACTCATAGATTCTTTAGCATACCAATACAGAGAAATTGGTTCAGAGTCATACTCATATTTAGGCTCAGAGATAGTCGCTGACTCATCTATGAACATTTGCTTCCGCATTCTTTTTTTCCTTCTATCAATAAAACTTTCTCTCTGACGCTGAAGATTTAGTGGTAATTCAAAAGCCAAATCAATTTGAAAAAAATCGAATTAGCAATTTTTTCAATCAAATCTTTTGAGGAGTCATGAGTTGTAGTATTAACATTGTTTATTTTAATCGTAATTCGCTTGTAATTTCGACCTCTTGGTCCACGTTCTCGACACCCCGTAAGAAAACCAAATTCTTTGCTGCAAAAACCAATTGAAATATCTAAACCATCAGTGGAAGGAAGTGTTATGCTTGTAACTGCTTCTTCAGTTTCTTCTTCTTCCGTTTCATCAGGCTTGTTAATTATGCGATTAAGTCTATCAAAGAAAAATCTACTTGGACTATCAACATTTCCTATTTCCACTTCGATGCTCTTTTTTTCCTTTGACCAGACACCCTCATATCCTTTTAGAAATCTGTATTTTTCAAATTCAGCATCGAGAGCTTGGTCAATTAACTCTTCTCGGTAAATCAAAAGACATTCATGTTTTTCACGAGCGGCAGGAATTTCAAATATTAACTTGGTTGAATATTCAGGGTCTTCTGGAATATATTCCTTGTAAGTTATACTTGCTTCGTCAAGTCTATTTTTTAAAATTTCTATTTTATCATCCATATCATTTACTTGATTTCACTGTCTCGTTCATATTGTGCCCAACTATCCAAATATACGAACATTCGTATATCCGACTTTTATTGCTATCGTATAACTATATTCCATTGATGAACTTAAATTGCTAAATAAATATAGTTATTTAGTTTATATATTCTATCGTGTAATTGGATATGCGAATGTTAGTAGCCTATGTTTTTTAAAATTCTTATTTTTGGCTTCCCCTAATATAATAAAAAAACCAACCCTAAAAAAAGAGTTGGTTTTTCATAAGCGTTACTACTTGTAAATGCTTTATTAGCAGTTTACAAATAAGTTCAAACCGTTGTAGAATAACTCAGAACCTTTGTCAAATCCTGCTTTGTATTCTTCTTGGTTAGCATATTTTTCTTTTAGCATAGTACCGTAGTTGATGTGCTCTTCTTCTTCCATGTGCTCATCGAAGTACTTAGTGTCGCCTTCGTCGAAGCCGTAAAATTCAAGAAGACCAGCTTTCTTAGTCTCTGCTACTTCTGGTTGTTGTGTTTCGAATGCCTGAACAGCACCAAGCAATTCGCTCGGAGTCATATTGTTCATTCCTTCTATCACTTCTGTCATTCTTGGGTGACCTTCAGTTTCTGGCAATTTGTTCGACCAGTTAGCCCAAAGTGGTATGTGCGACTTTTCGTCTGCTACTACTTCTTTAGCCAAGTCAGTGTCTTGGTTGAATGCTTTGTTGATTTTATCCCAATATTGTGGCATAAGCTCTATGAACTCAGCATACGATTTGTGGTATTTAGACAATTGATCTTTAGTTACTTCACCTGCTGTCCAAGCTTGGTAAAATGGGTGATCTAGCAATCTGTATTTCAATTCCATATATATTTCTCCTAATATAAATTTTTTACAACAGTCAATTTAACAAAATTATTGAATATTAGTCAACTTTGTCATAATTATAATACAATTTATTAGTCGTAAATGTTGCAATAATAGTTTATACATCAATATAAATTGAAATTTTTTCAATTTGCATACGTATTGATTAAAAAATGGAGATGAGATATGAAAAAAACAATTTTACTTTTATTTACAGCCCTGTTGGCTTTCGGATTTGCCCAATCGGAAGAAAATTACGATGATTTGGTCGGCGTTAGCATTGCGTCCAATGTTGATCAGATACAGATTGGTAGCGATTTTTACGTAATAGTCAAGCTCAACATAGATGGCGAGTGGCACGTGTACTGGAAGAATCCAGGCGATTCGGGATTGCCGACTCACATAGAGTGGGACACCCCCAAGGGTGTGAAAAAAGTTGGTGGCTTAGTTTGGCAAGTGCCTAAGAGAATTGAGTTTTCGGGTATGATAAACTATGGCCTGGAAGGTGAGGTATATTTGCTACAAAAATTCACTACCGACAGAGCCACTAAGTTAGACAAAATCAAGATAAAAGCCGATGTATCGTGGTTGGTCTGCAAAGATATTTGTATTCCACAAGACGAGTCTGTTAGCTTAGAGTTAGCTGTGGGCGATAAGTTCAAGAAAAGTAGCTCCGATGGATTAGTCAATGAGCTGTTGGCTTCTGCACCAAAGAGCTTCGAATCACCAAAATCTACTTTCGAGATTGATGATGATGAGGTATCTATTGACCTAAAAGACAAGCCGACTGACTTAGCTACTGTAACAGATGTTTACTTAATAACTGAGAGTATAATAGACAACACTAAGCCTGTTGAGATAGAAAACGATAGCGATGAAGTAGAAATAGAAATGAGTGTAAGCCCTTATATAGAATCAACACCAGCTGAGTTGGAGTTGTTAGTGTTATATAAGGACAAGAATGGAAAAAATAAATCTTATGAAACAATTATTCAAAATAAATAAAGGTATAGTATGAAGAAATTATCACTATTAGTAGCGGCGATATTTATTGCTGCAACTGCTATGATGACAGCGCACGATCATGTTAAGTTAGGCAAAAAAGCACCCAATTTCACACTGAAAGACAAGAATGGAGTAGAGCACGAATTATCTGATTTTGCGGGTAAATACGTTGTTCTTGAGTGGGTGAACTATGACTGCCCATTTGTGAAAAAACATTACGAATCTGGCAATATGCAAGATTTGCAAAGAAAATACACTAAGAAAGGTGTAATTTGGTTGGCGGTTTGCTCTTCAGCAGAAGGCAAGCAAGGGAACTTCACCAAAGCAGAGTTGGACAAAAAACACAAAGATATGAAAACGGCAGAAACTGCTTACCTAATCGACGAAAGCGGTGAAGTAGGGCACATGTACAATGCAAAAGTAACTCCCGATATGGTTGTAATAAACCCAGATCAAGAGGTGATTTACTTAGGTGCTATTGATAATATCAAAAGTGCTGACCAAGCTGACATAGAAAAAGCAGACAACTTAGTTGCTGATGCTTTGGACGCTGCTATGAATGGCAAAGAAGTGAAAGTAAAGACTCACAAACCTTACGGTTGTGGTGTGAAGTACGCTAAGTAATTCACTTTAGTTGAGTGATTTAGATATTAGAACAACCCTGTTTTCTTAGCTGAAAGCGGGGTTTTCTTTTGGTAGTGAATATATTTTCTGGTTTATTCTATCTAATTCTTTCTTTATCTTTTGAACATCATTATAAGTGAAGTTGTAGTAGTGAATATTGTAAACAAAATCCTTATCGTACAAATCTATGATTAACTTGGTCGTATCTTTGCGAATAGACTTTATCTGATAGTGGGGTATTTCAATTGTTTTGCCACTTAAAAAGTTAATAATAATAGCATCACCTATAATCTCCAATGACATCATACCATCTGTGCCTTCCTTTTTGCCTACCAAGGTAAAGATTAATTCAATTACACCAAAGAAAATAAAAGTCCAAAAGAACATTTTCCAATCAAAAGTCTCTCCAGTTGATAGAATAGCAGGTATTACAAAAGTCGATTGAACAGAGGCAATAATACCTATTATAATTCTGTTTTTTTTAGAGTGGAACCACGAATCTTCCTTCTGACCACCAACAATAAACTTCATAATCTACTCTTAGCTAAATGCGGGGTTTTCTTTTGGTAGTGAAGATATCTTTTGGCTTACTCTATCTACATCTATTTTCATTTTTTGTACGTCATCGTAGCCGAAGTAAGAGTACGGAATGCCATAAACCTTCTTTTTGTTTCTTACATCAATAACTATTTTGGTTACATCTTTGTGTATTGCTTGTATCTGGTTGTGGTCCAATACGGTAATGTCGCCACTGAAGTATGATAGTTCAATAGAATCATCCTTAAAATCGAGAGCAATCAGCCCTTCTGCTTTTTCTTCTTTATTGAGATAACTTGAAATCAATTCAATAAGTGTGAATAAAACCAAAAACTGGAATAGTGTTTTCCAATCAAACACATGCTCATAGCCAAATACAAATGGTAGCAGGAAAGCGGTTACAATTGCAATTACTGGTCCCAATACAATCCTATTCTTCCTTTTATGAAAGAAAGATTCTTTTTTCTGTCCTGCTACTAAGTATTTCATCATTTACTCAAATTATTAAAGTTTGCAATGCAATATCAAAATGCAAGATAAAGAATCTTAATCAAATGCCAAAAGAATAAGACTCTAGCAGAAATTGAGTTCTCAATTATAGATAGTTTTCTAACATATAATTACATCAAAACTAAAATTAGTTCGTATTGCAACTAATCAACTTTACAAATTAAAAATTAAAAATATGAAAATAATAACACTTTTGTTGCTTTTTGCGACTATTGCCACTGGCTATTCACAGGAAGAATACACAATCAGTGGCTATGTTAAAGATGCCGAATCGGGTGAAACACTTATAGGTGCTACCGTAGCGGTGGACAAAACGAAGAAAGGAGCAGTAACCAATGCTTATGGGTTTTACTCTATTACTCTCGCTTCTGGTGAATATTCCATAATTACTTCTTACATTGGCTTCAACAAAGACAGCTCATTTGTCAATCTTAATAAAGATATAAAGTTAGATATAGAACTCGGTGAATCGAGTGTGCTATCCGAAGAAGTGGTGGTGTCATCACGTAAATCTGATGAAAACATCGTTTCAATAGAAATGAGTACACTCGAATTGAGTCAAGCAACGCTGACTAGAATGCCAGCACTTTTGGGTGAATCCGACGTTATTCGTTCAGTTCAGTTATTACCTGGGGTTTCGACTGTGGGTGAAGGTGCTACAGGATTCAACGTGCGTGGTGGTGGTATAGACCAAAACTTAGTGCTATTGGACGAAGCACCAGTTTATAACTCATCGCACTTATTCGGATTCTTCTCAGTGTTCAACCCAGACGCAGTGAAAGATGTGAAGCTGATAAAAGGTGGCATTCCTGCTAAATACGGTGGGCGACTTTCATCTATATTGAATGTTAGGTTGAAAGAAGGAAATCAGAGAAAGTATAATGTAGATGGTGGAGTGGGTGCTATATTCAGTAGATTAGCTGTGGAAGGTCCGATAATCGAGGACAAGCTATCTTTCCTTGTGGCTGGTAGAAGGTCATATATTGACGTATTAGCTAAGCCATTTTTGGACGATGATTTGTCTGATAGCCAATTCTATTTCTATGACTTAACAGCTAAATTGAATTGGAAAATAGACGAAAACAACACTATATTTACTTCTGGATATTTTGGTAGAGATGTTTTTAATGCTGGCTTTGGTTTCGATTGGGGTAGCCAAACGGCTACTGTGCGTTGGAATCATCTTTTCTCTGACCAGCTTTTTTCTAACTTAACTTACTATTTTAGCAACTATGATTATAAGCTACAGTTCGGAGAAATCGACGAAGGTGAATATTTCAGATGGCAATCGAATATTATTACTCAATCTGTTAAATATGATTTAGAGTATTTCTTGAATCCAAACAATAGTATTGATTTCGGTTTAGAAGGAATTTATTACGATTTTGTCCCAGGAATAGCAGATGGTGGAACTGATGGTCAGATAGTGCAGATAGAGCTCGATGATCAATTTGCAGCTCAGTTATCTGGTTATGTAAGTCAGGAAATTGACTTTACTGACTATTTTTCAATGCAGTATGGGTTACGTGGTTCATTCTACTCCTATCTTGGCCCTGGTACTGCTTATACTTATGGTGATACCACTTTGGGTAAACAAAAGCCAGTCAATTCAACACAAGTATATGATGATTTTGAGAGTATAAGTGACTACTTCAACTTAGAGCCGCGTGCTTCACTGAAATACCAGATTAATGAGGAAAGCTCTGTAAAAGCAAGCTATAACAGAATGGCTCAGTATGTGCATCTACTTTCGAGTACTGCGGCGGCGACTCCTTTGGATATATGGGTGCCTACTACAAACAATGTTAAGCCAGAATTAGCTGATCAATATGCCCTGGGTTATTTCAAAAACTTTGATGACAATTCGTGGGAAACATCAGTAGAAGTCTATTACAAAGATTTCCAAAATCAGGTTGATTACAGAAATGGTGCAGACCTAACTCTAAATGAATTTTATGAAGGTGATTTGCTCTACGGAGACGGACGCGCCTACGGTGCAGAGTTTTATATTAAGAAAAATAGTGGCGATTTTACTGGCTGGATAAGTTATACATTGGCAAAAACAGAAAGAAACATAGCAGGAATAAATAATGGTGATTGGTATCCTACAAGGTTCGACAGAACTCACAACTTAAATTTAGTTGGATTCTATGATTTGTCAGACACATGGAGCTTCTCGGCAAACTTCATTCTTGCATCTGGAACTCCTGCTACTTTTCCGAATCAAAGATTTGAATTTCAAGGGTACACAACCCCTCATAACTCTGATAACGCAAGGGGGAATTATAGAATTGGTCTATCGCACAGGTTAGATTTGTCTGCAACTTATGACCCAGAAGACGATCCTGACGATTGGTGGTCGGGTAAGTGGGTGTTCTCCATTTACAATGTATATAATAGAAAGAATCCATATTCTGTATTCTTTAGGAATAACGAGAGTGACTATTCGCAAACCGAAGCAGTTAGGTTTGCAGTGTTTGGTACTATAGTTCCGGCTGTGTCGTATAATTTTAATTTTGATGTAAACAAATTAGTGAATGAGTAAGATTATGAAAAAGATAATATTTAAGTTTATATTAGTAGCTATGATTGGTCTTGGCTTTGCAGCTTGCGAAGACGTGATAGATGTAGATTTGGACGAGGGTACACCGCAGATTACTGTTGATGCACTAATCTCCGATTCGGACGAGACCCCACACGTTAAGCTAACTTTGTCAGGACAATACTTCGACGCTGCTTCAGTAAGGCCAATTACGGACGCTACGTTGAGTTTGACCGATAGCGAGGGCAATATGTATGGCTTTGATGAACCAGACAGCGAGGGACGCTATTACTTAACTAATGGCATTAGCAATGTGACAGCTGGCAATACTTTTACACTGCAAGTGGATTACAATAATGAACAATACATAGCTGAGTCAACAGTAAGAGATATTCCTCTAATTGATTCTATTAGCTGGGCAAGAGAAAAAGTGCCTTTTGGTGATGTAGATTCTATTTGGGCAGTGCAGTTTTGGGCTACCGATTTGGAAGGATTGGGTGATGCTTATTGGGTACGCCCAATGAGAGAAGGTGTGGTAAATAACGACCCTGGTAAAATAGTAATTGGCTATGATGGTTCTACAGGAAGGGGTTCTAAGATAGATGGTATTCCGTTTATACTCCCAATCCGAGCGGCTATAACTCCAGGTGGTTTTGCTGGCCCGCCAAGTGATGAAGAATTAGCCGAAGTTGGCGATGAGATTGGTGTGCAGCTTTATAGCATCAGCTTAGAGTTTGCTGAATTTCTGACTATAATGAGTGAGCAGCTCAACAATGGTGGTCTATTTGCAGAAACTCCTGCTAATTTGCCAACAAACGTTATCAATCAAGACGAAAATGGCCGCAATGGCTTAGGTTGGTTTTATGTTGGGAAAATGAAAACAGATAGCGGAGTAATCAGCTGGGAAAAGAGCAATAACAAGCAGTAGTTAATTTTACACTCTTTAGAGTTGGATACGTGTCTCTTTATATAAAAGGGAATAAAATTCACAACGCTTTTGTGCCTCCTTTGGAAGGGCCTGTCGTGTCTTCACCGTGGGTTGGCTGAATTTATTCAAACGGGGGGGGTATAAAAATGTCACAGTGAGCGTAGCGCGGCTGTCTGTTTTAATAAAGATGGCTTGCCACAAAATATCAGCCAGCTGATATTACTCGGAAAGACGTGGTGATTTTCCTCCACTGCGTGTGAAGCACCCACCCCAGAGGGGTTGAATATTTGACTTATTCTACTCCTAAAGGAGTAGATATTAACCCATATAATCTGATAATCTACTAATGTTTCGGCTACGCTCAACACGGCGTGTTATATCCCTACGGGTTATTTACAACTCCATTGCCAAAAAAAAGACCCATAAGTAATTTATGGGTCTATATGATTTTATTGTTAGTGTTCTAAGCCCTATGCACCTCGGCTACGCTATGTGAATCAGGTTCTGTATACCACATTTCGACAAGCTCAATGTGCGGATTGCTACACCTATGGCGGGCTTATCCAAAGTAAGCCTATTGTTCCATGCTTTGTTGAGTTTTAAGTCACACTTCCTAACATAACAGAAAATAAA
This sequence comes from Chlorobiota bacterium, assembly GCA_034670025.1. Taxonomy (GTDB): domain Bacteria; phylum Bacteroidota; class Ignavibacteria; order Kapaibacteriales; family UBA2268; genus PGYR01. The sequence goes on along the minus strand of JAXMOE010000003.1, from coordinate 86,549 downwards.
CTCTACCCACCATTAATTTTTTTCTTTTTTGCTCTAAATCTCATATTCAACAGCTCAATGATGAACGAGAATAGTACCGCGAAGTATATGTACCCTTTTGGTATCTCGAAGTGGAATGCTTCTAATATCAGCATAAAGCCTATTAGTATAAGGAATGATAGTGCCAACAGTTGAAGCGATGGATGATTGTTGATGAACTCACTAATAGAATTGGCAAATACCATCATAACTACTAATGAGATTACAACTGCGATTACCATAATTGTTAGGTTGTCCGACAAGCCAACTGCTGTCAGAATAGAGTCAAATGAAAAGACTAAGTCTAACATCACAATCTGGAATATAGCATTGCTCATGCTAATCAACTTACCCTTCTTCTTTTCTGTGTGTTCTATTTGCTCCACTTTATGATGTATTTCCAAAGTGGACTTAACCAGTAGAAACAAACCCCCACCGAGCAATATCAGGCCCTTGCCAGTGATGTCAATATCAAACACCTCGAATAGCGAATTTTCTAATACTGCTAACTGTGTGATAAGAGCTAATAGTATTACTCTCATCAGCATAGCCAAAAACAAACCGAAAACACGGGCAAATTTTTGTTTTTCCTTAGGTAACTTATCAGTTACAATGGAAATAAATATAATATTATCAATGCCAAGAACAATTTCTAAAAAAGTAAGAGTAAGCAAGGCAAACAAGCTATCAGTAGTTAGTAATTCCATCTATTGTTTATTTCGTTAATTATTAAAATGAATATATAATTTATATATTAAGAATTATAAAAAAACAAATTAATCAAAAAAATATAATATGAAAACATACGATAAGCTTTCACGAATACCATTTCTAAAGAAATACTCATTCAAATTTTTATTTGTTGCCTTTCTGGGTATTCATATACCTTTAATTGGATTAATAATTTATTTGGCTTTTGGGGGTAATGAAGTATTAAACCCAATGTCAGTTTTCGTTGCAGTTTTGATTTTCACGCTACTTGCCACAGCAGCAACGCTGTACATTCTGAACAGATTATTAGAGCCAATTATATTTGCTCGTGACTCACTCTCTGATTATATCAATCACAAAACTAAGCCCAATATTCCTACCCATTACACAGATGAGATGGGGATATTGCTTAAAGAAATCCAGTTTTCAGTCAAAACATTAGACGAACTAATCAATGAAAAACAAGATATGATTGGGCTTATGTCTCATGATTTGAAAAATCCTCTTACTGCAATTATGACTTACTCAGAGATGATACCAGCGGCTGATACGGATGAGAAAAAACAAAAATTGAAAGAGAAAATAATTGATGCTTCCAAAGTTCAAAGAAGCATAATCAATTCTGTTTTGGAGCTGTTAGAAAGAGAAGAGATAATAATAACTGAAGAAATGATGGAAGTAATTGAAGTCCAAAGTCTGTTAGAAGAAGCCAAATCTACGTATGAGGGAGAGTTAGATTCCAAGAATTTGACATTGGAAATAATTGCAAATGGACAAAAAATAAGAGCAAACAAAGATTTGATTAGTCAAGTGATAACTAACCTACTTAGTAACTCCATCAAATTTACACCGAACGGTGGAAATATCACTTTAATTGCTGAAGAAAACAATGACTTGTCGAGTATTAGAATTGTAGATAATGGAATTGGGTTCAAACCTGAGAAAGCTAATCTTCTTTTTGAAAGATTCACTAAAGAAAAAAGAAAGGGGACTGAGGGAGAAAACACTACTGGTCTGGGGCTTTACTTATGTGAGAAAATAGTTTCTAGACACAATGGTTCAATATCAGCTATAAGCAAAGGTGAAGGAACAGGGGCTACTTTTGAAATGAAATTACCTAGTGTGAACTAAAAGTTAGTTACCCATACCTCTCGGCTGCCCAAGCTCGCAAATCTTTGGTGGGTATTTCCTCGTATTGCATTTGGTCAGTTGGGTATGGATAAATTGCTTTGCGGATTTCATCCTTTCCTTTAAGCGAGGAAATCCAAAATTGCTCGTCTTCTTGCTTTAGTATCACTGGCATTCGCTCTCGGTTATTGTGTACATAACTCATCAGCTCATTGGCTGCCGTGGTGAGTATGCTGAACGTGTTTCGTATTTCACCAGTCTCTTTATCTGTCCAGTGTTCGTATATTCCTGCGAATGAGAATATCTCCTGATCTTTTATGCTAACGAAGTGCGGTATCTTCTCTTTGCCCTCGTGTCGCCACTCATAAAATCCAGTGGCAGGAATTAGGCAACGTCTCTTAACTATTGCACTGCGGAACGATGGTTTCTCGAACACAGTTTCGGAGCGAGAGTTTGCGGTCTTTTTGCTAATGCTGTCTGCATCTTTTGCGGTCTTTATCCAAAACGGCACCAATCCCCAATTGAGCATAGTTATCTTGCTCGGTTCTTCATTCGTGATTGCTGGCATAGCTGGTGCAGCAAAGGCATTAGCGTGGAACACCGGCTCGAAATCGGGCGGATTATCTACATTGTACCGCTTGGCGGTCTTTACTTTGTCAGCTATATAGGCGTAGTGGAAGCACATGGGTTAATTGTTACTTTGTTTTCAATTTACCTCAATTTAAACACAATACTACTCTTTAACAAATTGTGAAAGGGTGATTGTGAAATGGGAATTATTGCAGCTTATAATTTTATTTCCTATATTAACAACTATTCAACTGTAAATAAATATATTACTGTAGGTAACTTATGAAGTATTTAGTTTTTATATCGATATTTTTGATTAACCTTACCTTGAGTTATACGCAGCCAACCAACTTAGAATCTAACTACAATTACTATAGAACATTCGCTGTAGATAGCACTAATTTTTATATTGGTTTGGTGAATGGTTTGGTAGTTCAAGACAGGGAAACAGATAATTACAACTATTACACGACACTCAATTCTGAGTTAGAATCTAATTTCATTACGGACATAAAAATAAGAGACAGTAAAGTATATATTGCTACCAACAATGGGCTTTATCAATTCAAGAACGATAGTTTAAAAAATTTGAATGTTGGTAAAGATGACATTCGAAGTATAGAATTTGATTCAACTGGGAATATATGGACTTATGATGCATCGAATATATACAAGTATGAAGGAGTTAACACAGAGCAGTGGGATGTAAGTAGCTTTATCAATTTCAAAATGGAAATAAGTAAGATTGATATTGTGGGTGACTTTATTTGGGTTGCTATGTATCAAGGGTATCCTGGGAGTAATTATTATTCTAACAGTCAATGGAGAGATTACCGATTTGCACTGTTTGACATTAAGAAAAATAGCTTTAAGTTCTTCTCGGAATATGAAAGAGGATTTGACTTTCAGAACACTATAAGTTACCAAGTTGTTGTTGGTGATGAAATTTGGATTGGGACAGGTCAGGAAAAGAATTTTGTGTTTGATTTAAAAACTAAAAGATGGAGAACGAATCAGCGATTAAAAATTACAGGTGCAAATTACAAAATTGCTAATAATTATGTAGTGACCGACAATAGAGGTGATGTTTGGTTTTCAGTATATGTATTCAATAAGTATAAACCAAGTATGTTTGCTTTTTATAGTTTTAAGAATGATACCATAGAAACAAGATTTTTACATTTATCTTATGAATATAACGCAACTCCTTATAAATATTTCAAATTGGGTGAATATATACTAGCTACCGATAATAATGCATTCTATTTGATAAAGGATGAAAGAGTAGAAATATTTGAAAAATCTCTCTATTCTGACAGTAGTTTCTATTCAGGACATTTTTATTACTTCGATGATGACATATACTTTTTGAAGAGCCAAAAGCTAGAAGGGGAAGGATACTATGATATAGTAAGCTTAAAAGGAAAAAAACAAACAAAATACAAAATCTCAGATAAGAATAAATTAAGACATCCAAATGTGAAATCTTATGCAAAAGATGATAATGCACAATTCATGGAAGGTGCCTGGATATTGGGTACAAGTTATGATGATTATTTTGAAATAGATGGAGAGTGGTATGATGAATATGAACTTGATTATGGATATACTTCCCCGGTTAACAAAGTAAGTAGATTTTCAAACGGAAATTTTACTATCCCTACTGCTGAAGGAGTTTATGGGGTTAGGAATAATAAATTTCACAACTACGCTAATGACAGCAATTCTATATACAAACAAGAACAATGGGTTTGTTCTTACATTTATAATGATAATATTTATGTTTATAGTATGCAAGTAGTACCCGATACAGATTATTTAGTTTTTGATACTTATGTCTCTGTCTTTAATAGAAATAATGAAGAAATTATGGTTTACGATAAGGATAATAGTTGCTTGTCAGACTTTGAGTATGTGTATGTAGGGCCTTACGAAGTGGTTCCCAAAGGCCCTAGACCATCAGATGTCTCTGTTGATAATAGTGGTAATATATGGTGTATTAATAGTGATAATTTATTTGTTATTGAAAGTGATATGAATTGTAGGTTTATTGAATATTTGCCAAAGTCTGATGATGGATTTTTGTTTGCATATAGATTAATTTACTCGAAAAATAAATCCGTAATGTACACTCATATTGATAATGAAGTTTATAATTTGAATGGTAAAACTGAAAAAAAAGTAAACTCAAATGACATAGTTGGTTCAGGCATATCATATATGGGAGAATGTGGTGATGGCAATGTATATATTGCTACTCAAGACGGTAGATTGTTTGTAGTGCACTCACTTTATGATTGGCAGCAAATTGAGATAGAAGATAGTTTTGAAAATCTAAAATTGAAAATTACTCACATCTCTGAGTTCAAAGACACACTATATTTATCAACTGATTTGGGTGTGCTAAAAGTTAAGAAGCCGTTCATTTCTTCGGTTGAGAACGACAACTACAACGATGACAAACTTATAAATGTGTACCCAAATCCAGCACAGAATTACATAACTATATCAAATATAGCTATTGATGAAGCTATAGAAATAAGAACAATAACTGGGGCAATAGTATTAAACTCCACAAATGAAAAAAGAATAAATATCAAGCCCCTTAGCTCTGGGGTGTATTTTGTATTTGATGAAAGTGGTGAAAGAATAGGTAAGTTTATTAAAGAGTAGTCTTCCCCCTACTTAAAACAAAGGACTAGAAAGATTCAGCCCAAAACCAAAATTGCCATTACCAACGGGACCAACTCCCCAGCGGAGACCAAATTCTAATGTGAATAGTGGACTGATGAATGTAGGAATTTTCGTAACGTTTAGTCCGGCTTCTTGGTAGAATTTACCTGATGTATGGCTGTAAGGAGTGTTCTCGTCAGCACCGAAATACCCAGCTGAGTAAGCTAATTCTAAGCCAATGCCTCTTGCTCTGTGGGTCGGGAGACCAATTGCCCTCCACCACACGTCAGTTATGTCCCATCTTGTGTGGATTTCTAACTGTTCCGCTCCGCCATATCGGAAGTAATCGGGCGATAAGAATCTGTCATCAAGCTTGAATATTACCACCGAGGTGTTCATTCGGTATTGGTTGTGAGTGGGTGCATTTTCTGAAATTCCAGCAATAGCGGTAACGGACAAGCTCGATGGCTCGAATCCAGTGCTGAACAACGGTAATCGTAGCTTTAGCATACCCGATAGCAGGTTGTAGTCCGTATCATCTATTTTTGATTGTCCAAGCGTTCCCTCAGCCGCAATCTCATAACCAAATTCATCTGTGTTCCTATTGTCCGAATAGCCCAAACTAAGTGTCGCTTGGTTGTATCTGCCGTCCGTTACCATTGGGTTTGTGCGCCAACTACCGCCAGTACCTATGACTTTTGGATTTCGGGTTGTCATACTTTCTATATTTTCTGTCTCTACCATAGCTTTTGCAGTGAAGTTTTGGAGTGAATAATCTATCCCAAATGAGAACCTTTCCGCCAAATACCAGTCGTGGTAATCTTCGCGGAACTGCGATGTAAGCGAAGAAAGCACAATGTCTTCGTTTACATTGTTGGAAAGTGGATTCGTGTTGTAATCGAATGCAAAACGTGTGCTCAGATTACCTAAAATATCCGATGTAATTTCACCGCCATAGTATATATTCTTATTGCTGAAAGCGTACATAGCGTAAAGATTTGGCTTGAAGTATTGGCTGATATTCCTAAATACAAAGTCCGCACCTAAAGTATATCCATCTACTCTGTTTAGCCCACCAGATTGGTTGAATTCAAAATCTGACTCATCGTTCATTCCTGCAAACAAATCTCTTTCGGTAGCAATTGAATCTGATTTGTGGTATAGCATTACTTCTTCATCGCTCGTTTGTATAAGCGAGTTTTCCGTCCAAAACTCACACACCAAACTGTCGGCATCGCTCACGGCTATTACTCTCTCCTGCTCTTCTCTGTAAACTGAGTCAGGGAGTGGTTTATTAATTTCCACTGATTCCACCACAGACATTAATGAGGCCTCTGCATCGAACTCTATCAGTCCAGTAATTATTTCCACATTGAGCGTACCGCTAGTGCTGAGTAATGTTGGGTACCAATAGAGGGAGTCAACTTTCTCGAACTTCTCTTCAAACTCCAAGTCAGAAATAAACTCAATTACGTCTTCTTGTATCGGTTTGGCCTTAATATAGACGAGTTCATAAGTGTTTTCAAGCAGATGCAATGTGCCCACAAACCCAGGGAATAGTGAGCTTTTTGATACATATTCTATTTTGTAAATATAGTTCCCTTCGAACAGCTCTTTACCAGTCAGCTTATATTCATACTCATCCAGAGCGTCTTCGCTTAGTGGGCTGGTAAAGCGAGTAGTACCAATCTTTAGCTCGTCATTGTAGAAATTGACAAATGAGGAGAAAGAAAGCATATTGAAATTAGAAGGGAAATTGCCTGTTGATCTTCGCTTTATAATAACATCTTTGCTGACATTTTTATCAAAATCCTTATAACTTTGAGAGTATGTCTCAGCGATAATATTTTTTAGCACTTCTGCCGCTTCTCTTTCTGCTTCATCTTCAAAATCGGCACTGTCAATTTCAAACATATCCCCTCCAACTTCTATTTTCATTTTAGAGAAAAGAGATTTGTTTACGGTCTTTATCTTACTTTGGTTTATTTCTTTGTTAGCCACCGCTCGGCGAATGATTTCAGTTGCCAATATGTCATCGGTGACTGTTGCTTCTTGCATATTTACGGATTGTGGAGTCAGCTTAACCGTGTAATAATCCTTATCCGAAATAGAAATCACTTTCGATTTGTACCCAATAGACGACACCCTTATTTGCTTCACGTTATCAATTTGTGGCAATTTGAATACCCCATCACGGTTAGCATAGGTGCCTTTGCTAGTTCCCACTACCTGCACCGAGGCGGAGATTATTGGCTCGCCAGTTTTTTCGTCAGTCACCTTGCCAGTTATCACTGCTGCCGAGGCAGTTTTTGAAGTTAGTAAAAGAACTAATAAAAGCAGAAGGTATTTTTTCATTTTCAATGTCTGTAATTCTTGATTGCATAAGATAATTATTATCGGTGGGATATTATAATTTTTATTTTTGGTGGTGTTTTGGTATGTTGGGCTAAATTGATTTCATGTAAATCGATTAAATACATAGATTTTAATAATTATTTGAAGAATATATATGGAACAATATAAAATTGACCTATTCATTTCTACTATGAATGAAAAGTTTGCAGCTGATAAAATGATGTCTATCCGTTCTCATTTAGAAAGTTTAGATGACTCCAGATTCCCTTACATACAATCAATTGAATTTAAGAATCCTATTATATTACTTATTATTTCAATATTTTTAGGTAGTTTCGGAGTTGATAGGTTTATGTTAGGTGAAACTGGTCTAGGAGTTCTGAAACTCATAACTTGCGGTGGATTGGGGATATGGACTATAGTTGATTGGTTTATTATAACTAATAATACGAAAGAGTATAACTTCCATAAGTTTATGCAAAATGCCTACTAGCCCTAGAACTAAATATCTTATAATTCTATCAATCTTAAGTGCTGGATATTTTACTTTATTCTATTACCCAAATATAATAAGTGACATATCATTTTGCATCTTTAAGTCGGTAACTGATGTGCCTTGTCCTGCATGTGGCTCAACTAGGGCTACTATGCTGTTATTTCAAGGAGATGTTGCTACCTCTATTTTTCTGAATCCAATTGGTTTGTTGCTTAACAGTTTTATCGCTGTTTCAATCTTCTGGATAATAAGTGATATTGTCAGAGATAAGTATTCATTCTTAAAATTTTTAACAGAAGATTGGAGTAATAGAGTCAAAATTGTCTTGTTAGCTTTAATACTAATAAACTGGTTATGGAATATAGAAAAGGGTTTGTGAAAGGTAATATATTGAGTAAAGTGTTGAAATGAATATAGTAAACAAACATCATTTGGATTATGATGAAAAGCTACGTGTTTTCGAACTCTGGAATAATGAATATCCTGAGCAATTAGTTTATAATTCAATTGAAGAATTCGAAGAATATCTAGGGAACTTAATTGATCAAAACCATGCGTTGATGATTAATAGTCAAGGAGGAATAGTAGGTTGGTATTTTGATTTCGTAAGGGAAGAACAAAGGAACTTTGCAATTATATTAGATTCAGAATATCATGGGAAAGGATATGGGACTAAGTTAATTGGATATGCAAAAGAGAAACATAAAGAGCTGAATGGCTGGGTTGTAAGCCACAACGATTATAAGAAAATGAATGGTGATAACTATATTTCGCCACTAGAATTCTACCTCAAAAATGGGTTCGAAGTATTAGAAAAAGAAAGATTAAAATCGAACAAAATCACTGCTATAAAAATAAAATGGAAGCGATAATATTAGATAGTTTCCAACCCACCCCACTTGCAAATCTCAGCAAAACTCCATATCTTAATGCTATAACAGTAAAGCTAAAACCACAAAAAATAGGTTCAATTTGAATAATGAGTAAACTTCAAAACCATATCTACGATGTTTGGATAAATATCCTTAATAGAATTGACAATAAGACACTAGATGATATTTACGCGTTTTCTTTTTTTGTATATGATGAAAATGATGACCCGAGACTTCCAACTTTAACAATTGGGTTTAATACTAATTCAAACTTAAATGAAAATATTAAGGATGCTTCTGACTCATCAGAGGCGAAATGGAATTATGCGTTTTGGATTCAAAACCAATTAGCAGTAATAGGAGACTATAAGGATAAAAATGGGAAGGTATTGATTAGCAATTGGATTGATGAGTTAGGGCTAAATTTTACTGACAATGATGTTGAACAAGATATAGACAACTGTATGAAAAAAAGTGAAAAAATCACAAGTGAATTTATTAAGATACTAATAAATGTTGTTAAGAAAACTCATGAATCAAATGTGTCTGAAACCCCGATTCTCATTCATGAATTAGAATACTATGACGCTATCATGAACCAAAATATATTAGCAAATGGAGAGCAAAGAGTAAAAGAATTCAATGATTGGATAAATAAGTGGTATATGTAAATACTTCCTAGTTATCACACCCCATCCCCCCCCACTTGCAAATAACAGCAAAACTCCATATCTTAATGTTATAATAGTAAAGCTAAAACCACAAAACCCTACAAAAACACAATGCGAATAAACGGACACGGACATATACTCCCAGAGCCATCACAGATACCCAAGTTCATGAAGGACAAAAAGCTCTTTTGGATAGATGATGATAAGAAATTCATGAGGCAAGGCGATTGGTCAAGGCCAATAACCGACCCGAGCTTTTTCCTGAAAGAAAAGCTGGAGTGGATGGAGCGACACAAAATAGACCATGGGGTTATGCTCAATCTGTCGCAGCTCTATTGCAACGGGTGGGAAAAGCAAGATTGTGCCGACGCTATTCGCTTCCAAAATGATTACAATGCCTCCATACAGAGTGAGTACCCAGACAAATTCACTTGTGGGTTTGTGGTGCAACCGCTCTATATGGATCAGGCACTGAAGGAGATAGACCGCTGCGTGAATGAGCTGGGAATGAGATTGCTCTGCTTGCCAACGCATTTTCTGAATGCCGAGGGAGAGTGGCTATCGATAGCGGAAGCCGACGTGGACCCGATATATGAACTCGCCAACGAATACGGTCTTGCTGTGCAGATTCACCCTTACGATGGGGAGAAAATGATTGCTCTGAAAAATAAGTACTGGCGGTTCCATCTGGTGTGGATGATGGCACAGTGTGCTGACACAATCCACGTGTTCACCCTCCGCGATTTGCCGAACCGATTCCCAAATATGCGAACGAGTTTTGCCCACGGTGGTATGCTCGGTATAGCTAACTACGGCAGGCGAATACAGGGGTTCGACGGTCGCCCCGATATATTCGAAGGGCTGACTGACCCACGTAAAACACTCGGCCACAAGAACTTATTCTTCGACACTCTGGTACACGACTCATACACCCTAGAGCTGCTGAAAAGACGAGTAGGCACCAGCCAAATAATCATGGCACTGGACGACCCATATCCACTTGGCGAAATGGAGGGAGTAGGCACGTCATACCCAGGCAGAGTAGTGGACTTCGCGGTAGAGACTGGCATCCTAACCGCACAAGAGGGCAAGGACATCTGGCACAAGAATGTTCTGGAGTGGTTGGGTGTGGGGATGGGGTAGGGGTAATAACAAACAAAAAAGAAAAAAATGAAAAGAGCTTACTACTCAAGTGATATAAAAGACTTTCTACAAGAGTCTAATAATAGTATTTTAGGTGAATTAACTGCTAATCACAGCAACAGATCACTAGAAGAATTACAAGTAAATGCTTGGCGTAAGCAAATAGCAATACTAAAAGATCAGCTGGTTGGTTTAAATGGTAGAATATACTTTGAGTTTGCAATTCCTAGAATGGGAAAACGAGTTGATAACATCATTATAATTAAAAATACTGTTTTCATTATTGAATTTAAAGTTGGTGGTGATAGTTATGATAAACACGCAATAGAACAAGTGATTGATTACACAATAGACTTGAAAAACTTTCATGAAGGAAGTCATAATATTAGGTTAGTACCAATTCTAATAGCAACTAACGCAACAAATGTTTCTGAAAAAAATAGTCAGGTTCTCGATCATATTACTGCTGCTAAAACCAATCAATTTAGTTTAGCCGAAACTCTCAAGAATTATATTATTAATAATAAAGAATCAATTGATATTGAATATTGGGAAAACTCTATTTACAAGCCAACACCTACTATTGTAGAGGCCGCACAAGCTCTATACAAAGGGCATAATGTTAAAGAGATTACTAGGTCGGACTCAGGAGCTATTAATCTCTCTAAAACTGCAGAAGGCATTAATTCTATAATTGAGAAGTCTAAGTCTAACAAAGCTAAATCAATTTGTTTTGTGACAGGCGTTCCTGGTGCCGGTAAGACATTAGCAGGTTTAAATATTGCAGTAGAAAGAATGAAAGCAGATGAAGATGAACATGCTGTGTTTTTGTCAGGCAATGGCCCTTTAGTTGGAGTTCTAAGAGAAGCACTTACAAGGGATGAAGTTTTAACTGCTAAAAAGAATGGTAAAAAGCTGACAAAAGAACAAGCCAAAATTAAAACAAATGCATTCATTCAAAATATACACCATTTTAGAGACGATAATTTACTTTCAAATAAAGCGCCTATTGAAAAGGTAGTTGTTTTTGATGAGGCACAAAGAGCTTGGACTAGAAAGCAAGCTAGTTCATTTATGAAAAGAAAAAAAGGCAATGATGAATTTAATAAGTCGGAACCTGAATTCTTAATTGAAGTTATGAATAGGCATACTGATTGGTGTACTATAGTTTGCTTGATAGGTGGCGGACAAGAAATCAATACTGGCGAAGCAGGTTTAGAAGAGTGGATTAAATCTCTTGAAGAACATTTCCAAGACTGGGAAGTTCATTATTCGAATACAATATTAGAAAGTGATAACTATTTAAAATCTGATAGTTCTAAAAAATGGTTATTGGAAAAAGGAAAAAGTTTGGCAGAATTACATCTAGCAGTTTCAGTAAGATCATTTAGGTCAGAACAATTGTCAAATTTCATACATGAATTGCTAAATAATAAACTTGAAAGTTCAAAGAAAATTTACTCTATGATATGCAATGTATATCCTATTGTATTAACAAGAAATCTAGATAAAGCAAAAGAATGGCTACGTAATAATGCTAAAGGGTCTGAAAGAATTGGTATAATTAGTTCTTCAGGTGCAAGAAGACTTCGTCATTTAGGTATAAATGTCAAAAATGAAATCACAGCATCAAATTGGTTTTTAAATGATAATAATGATGTTAGGTCTTCATTCTTCTTAGAAGAAGTCGCAACAGAATTTGATATTCAAGGGTTGGAAATTGATTGGGCTTGTATTGCTTGGGGTGGGAATTTTCATATAGAAAATAGAGAATGGAAATATCAAAATTTCAAAGGCACAAAATGGCAAAATATCAATAAAGAAATTGACAAAGAATATCTAAAAAACACATATAGGGTCCTTCTCACCAGAGCAAGACAAGGTATGGTAATATTTATACCCAAAGGAAGCATAACAGATGAAACCAGATCTTGTCATTTTTATGATGATACTTATAAATACTTTAAAGAAATCGGTATAAAGGAATTAGAATACCCCCCTAATGCTCAACCCCCACAACCTCACCAGTCTCGGTGTTGATGTCAATATCCATGAACGATGGGCGAGTTGCCAAGCCCGGCATAGTGCTGACATCGCCAGTTAGTGGGTAAAGGAAGCCAGCTCCTACGCTAGCTCGAATCTCTTTTATTGGGACACGGAAACCACTCGGCACACCCTTCAAACTTGGGTCGTGGCTTAAGCTGAGCGGGGTTTTTGCCATACAAATCGGTATCTTGTCGAAGCCGAGTTTGGTGTACTTTTCTATCTGCTCTTTCGCTTTGTCGGAGAAGTCCACGCCGTCTGCACCGTACATTTTTGTTGCTATTGTGTTTATCTTCTGCTCTATGCTGTCATCCAAATCGTATAGGAAATTGAACTCCGATTTTGTCTCGGCGGCTTTGATTACAGCTGCGGCAAGGTCTCCTGCACCTGCTCCACCATCGGAGAAGTGCGATGAGCCAACAGCATCGAGAGCACCGTTTTCCATAGAGTATTTGCGTATCATTTCTATTTCGGCTTCGGTGTCTTCTGGGAATTGATTGACTGCCACAACCACCTCTACGCCATATTTCTTAGCATTGCGAATGTGTGCCCCAAGATTGTCCAATCCCTTTTCCAACAGCTCCAAATTCTCAGATGTATAAACTTCGTCCAATTTGCCAGGGCGAACAGCTGGGACGCCTCCGTGCAGCTTCAATGCTCTTACAGTTGCTACCATAACCACTGCATCTGGCGACAGGCCAGAGTAACGACACTTGATGTTGAAGAATTTCTCCATTCCCATATCTGCAGCAAATCCTGCTTCGGTGATTACATAATCAGCCAGCTTCAGAGCAATCTTGTCCGCCACAATCGATGAATTTCCGTGGGCTATGTTCGCAAATGGCCCTGTGTGTACTAATGTAGGTTGCCCTTCACTTGTTTGCACGAGTGTTGGCTTTATTGCGTCAACCAATATCGCCGCTACCGCACCTGCTACTCGTAGGTCTTCTAATGTTACTGGATTGCCCGATTTGTCAAGCGCAATTACTGCCTTGCCTATTCTTTCTCTTAAGTCTTTTAGGTCGGTGGCAAGTGCCAAAATCGCCATCAGCTCGCTCGCTACCGTTAGGTCGTAGTTAGTTTTGCGGGGGAAAACTGGGTTTGGGCTGCCGTCCTTTACAGTGTTGTCATCCAAGCCAATTGATATACCCCTCAACGACCTGTCGCACACATCTACCACTCTGTTCCAGATGATAGACTCTGGGTCAACGTCCAATCGTCGATCTATTCCCCTCGATTTCAGTGCCTCGTCCGATTGCCTTGTTTCGTGCCACATACGAGTGTCGAGTGCAGCCATAGCTAAGTTGTGTGCAGCACCAATAGCGTGAATATCTCCAGTCAGCCCTAGATTTATCTCATCAACTGGGACAGCCAAGCTCTTACCACCACCAGCTCCACCACCTTTTATGTTGAATGTTGGTGCCATACTCGGCTGGCGAATACATGCGATTACATTCTTGTTGTGCACCGTACCAAACGCCTGAGTTAGACCCAATAGTGTCGTCGTTTTACCCTCCCCCAGCGGAGTAGGGGTAATTGCAGTAACGAGTATATACTTGCCGTTTTTCTCGTCTTTCAGTCGGTCTATTACATCCAATTTTACTTTGGCTTTGGTGTTGCCGTATAACTCTAATTCTTCTTCTCTAATTCCAGCTTTGTCTGCGATTTCTTTTATGTGTTTCAAAATTAATTCCTTGTTTTTTTCTTTTTTCTAATCTCACAATATAAGAATAAAAGGGGAGAGGTAAGTATGTATGAAGAAAAAAAAATTCTATTTCTAATATTCATAATTCAATCCTATTTCCAAAAATTTTCCTATATTAGTGGCTTATAATATAGAAAAGTAAAAATTTAGGAAATAATATATGCCAGTTTTCCCGCAAGACCAGATAGTATTCGGAATATTAGCCATGACACTTGGGTTTGTGTTCTACACCTCGAGCTCTGAAAATAAATATTGGAAAAAGTTCTACGCAGTCATACCGGCACTACTTATGTGCTACCTGATTCCGTCGCTATTCAACACATTCGGCGTTATTTCCGACGGCACTTCTGGGCTTTACTCTATGGCCAAAGACTACTTATTACCAACAAGTTTGGTGCTGCTTACTTTGAGCATTGACTTCAAGGGGATACTCCGATTGGGGAACAAGGCATTGATTATGTTTTTTACAGCCACTGCTGGTATAGTTATCGGGGGGCCAATAGCGGTGCTTATTCTCTCCGTTATCTCACCCGAAACGGTTGGCGGAGCTGGTGGCGATGCAGTTTGGCGTGGGCTTGCTACCTTAGCTGGTAGTTGGATAGGTGGCGGTGCTAACCAAGCCGCTATGCTGGAAATGTATGAGTACAACCAATCGCTCTACGCTGGTATGGTAGCGGTGGACATAATTGTTGCTAATATCTGGATGGCTTTCTTGCTTTGGGGAGCTGGCCGAAGTGACGCTATGGACAAATGGCTGAAAGCTGACTCATCGTCGATAGATAGACTAAAAGACAGAATGGAGAGCTATAGATTATCAGTAGAGAAAATGCCTACGCTCACGGATACTATGGTGATATTGGGAATTGGGTTCGGAGCCACTTCGCTATCGCACTTTGTGGCGAATATAGTTACAGGTTTAATAGCAGACTTCGGTTCGGTGGCGTTGCAGCAATCGGTACTCAACAGCCACTTCTTCTGGCTTGTAGTTACTGCCACTACTATCGGGCTAATACTCTCATTTACAAGAGCAAGGAATTACGAAGGAGCAGGAGCAAGCAGAATCGGTAGTGTATTTATCTATATTTTGGTAGCGACAATCGGTATGAAAATGGACGTAACACAGACGTTTGACAATCCTGGATTATTAGCTGTTGGGCTTATCTGGATGGGCTTCCACGTGATACTGCTTTTTATTGTGGCAAAGATTATCAAATCGCCTTTCTTCTTCCTCGCAGTTGGTAGTAAGGCAAATGTAGGTGGTGCGGCTTCCGCTCCAGTGGTCGCCTCGGCATTCCACCCATCGCTTGCATCTGTTGGTGTGTTGCTCGCTGTGCTTGGCTATGCCTTGGGTACTTATGGTGCAATATTAGCAGCAGAAATGATGCGGATAGTGTCGCCGTAGCTTGCGTTGTGGGGAGGGTAATTATTATATATTGATTTAGAGTTTAATAATTTGGATTTATTATGGAATATTTTGGAATAGTAAATAAAATAAAAGACGAACATAAATCGGGTCTTTATGGTAGAAGGGAAATATCTGAAACTGAATTTGAAGATTTTTTGTCTGACTTTTCTGATTCAGATAATAATATTATAATTAATGCCTTAAAATGGGCATCCCCAGTAACAGGATTAGCTTATTCAACATTTAAAATGATTGGAATTGTTAAAAATGATAACACTATCAGAATAAGACAACCATTAAAAACGCAAGAGAAAAGAATCATTATAGATAACAAATTTCTCAATGATGACTATGATGAATATGAGGAAATTACTTATGGATTGTTCTCTTCGTTTATTAAAAAGAATGTTGCTCCATTCAAGAACTTAATGCAATCTAAAAGTGGTTCATCATTAATAATATTAGAAAAAGAGGAAGCTCATAAACTATATAAACATATCAATGATGGATACTTTGACGAAGGTTTATATGTTTCACATCCAAAAAACAATGAAATGCTATTACCCTTGTCAAAGTATAGTGATCTTATTGAAAGAATCACTTTACAAGAAACAATGGGAGCTTATGAAGCACTGGGTGCAAAATCAATTAGCGTTACCGATATAACAAATACTCAATCTGATATTTCGGTTAGCGACTCAGTAAAAGGGGTAGATGCAAGTAATGAACTGGGCAAAACTAGTCTACGAAAAAGGACTTTTGGCAAGGGTGTATTTGACCCAGAAAGAGCTATGAAGAACAAGTATTTTATTCAAGATTTACCTTCAGTTATGCAAACCATAGAGTCAAGAATAAATGGTAATTTAACTAGTCAATCACACACTGAAAAAATAAATCTAAGTGTCGGGTTAGATATAAATGTTTATAATACTTTTAATGTTGTTTCAGCTAAAACGAATCATAATCGGTATTGGTCTTTTGAAGTAGAGTTTTATGACAAAAATGATGTCTAATTTTATTTCTACTATGCAATATTAGCAGCAGAAATGATGCGGATAGTGTCGCCGTAGTGGTGGGGATTGAAATATAAATGAGGGTTTGTAATGATACATAGAAAAATTGGACTAATGGCAGTTATGAGTTTTTGCATAATACTGCTTTCTTCTTTTGAAGCATATTCAGACGGCTTTTTTGATGATGATGAGTCCTCGGTACATGGAGTGTATGTATCACCTGAAATAATTATTGGCAATTACGTGGGTCTAGGGATTAACTGGACATACACTTATGATAAAAGTTACTCCTTGCAATTAGGAGCTAGTTGGATGTTTAAGAAAGCTTCTTCTTTGCCAGATGATTACTATGCTTATGAACAATTTGTCACACCTGTAGATGACTTAACGCATATACACCTCACTTTAGGTAAAATATTATATCTAAATAGTATAGAAACAATACGATTACACATGAATATTGGTGCTGCTCATACAATTATAAGCGAACCTATTAATTGGGTAGAAAAGCCAAACAATGAATACAGATTGCAGAATAAAAGTCATGATAATGATTACTTCAAGTACAGTAAAACAAGCTTAGTTTTTTCTCCAAGAATAGAGTTTATACCGATTAACTTTTTCGGGTTTTATATAGAACCCAGTTATTTTTATAATTCTGATAGACCATTCCTAGGTGTAAAGGCAGGATTGATGTTTGGAATGATAAATTAATTTTTACTTTGCTGTTATTATATAGTATTCGACAAAGTAATAGAAGTTGACAGTCTAATCTTTAAAATTCACAAGTCTAATAACTACATCTGCTTTCCCTTTTTTGCTTTTCAGCTTCATAAGCAAAGGAAGATTGTAAAGTTCAAACTCTTCGAATAATTCCAATTCTTTTTTGGATTTTCCTTTGCCGACACTTTGGTAACTTAACACTTGTAGCATAGATAAGTTGTATTTATCTGTCACCCAAAGTTCAGCATCATAATCGTTGGAACTGGCAGTTACTTTATAAGTTTCTATACCTTCTATTAATTTATTTTCGGAGCTCTTGTCCAAAGCCGATTGCTCTATTGTGTAAGAACGGGGCATACCGGGCCAATGTTCCAAATCCATAGGTAATGTGTATCCACCTTGCTTACCATTCATTACGAACTCTGTTTTGATAGTAGAATCGGCGAAGTTGAAAATCATTTTCATTTCCCGAGGGTTTCCTTTTGCTAATATAATCATAGTGGTTTTGTTCTCAGCAAAAGAGTATTTGAGTGTGTCGTGCCTTACATTCCCATTTTTATAAGTCTGCTCCGAAACTAAATCAAAACTACCTATGAAATCTGGTTTTGATAGCAGAGAAAGTGGCAACAAGGTAATAGTTATTAATATAATAAGCCGCATAATTATTATTTCTTTGAATATTTGAGAATAATCTATAATTTACAAATTATTATATTTTAATGACAAAAGCCAAATAAAATGAAAAAAATACAATTTGCACTTATTGTTCTATCTCTACTAATAGCAATAAATAATATAGACTCCAATGCCGCCGAAGTCGATACTGACGGATGGATTACTTTGGAAAACGAAGAATATGAAGTTGATTATCCTTCCGATTGGGAATTGGATGAATCTGGAAAAATGGGGACTAGCTTTTTCCTTTACAGCCCGTTGAAAGATGGAGCTGACAATTTTATGGAAAATGTAAACATGATGCACCAGGATATGACTGCGTATGATGTTACTTTTGATGAGTTTGTAAAGCTATCAGAAGAACAAGTTGCTAAAATGATGACTGATGGGGAGTTGGAGCAAAGCGAGAAAATAGAAAGAAATGGGCAGTCAATACATAAGTTGGTGTTCACTGGGAAACAAGGTGTCTTGGATCTGAAATTTGTGCAGTATTACATGATGAAAGATTCCGAAGTGTACTTTCTCACTTTAACTTGTGAAGTTTCAGAATTTGAGAACTACATCGAAATAGGTGAGACAATATTAGATAGTTTTGTCCTTAAATAACTATCTATGAGTATAGCTTACAACTCATCTGGGTCAACTTCTACGACTATACTTTGGTGATCCGATGCAGTAGTAACAGTGTGGGTAGCATATATTTTGACTGACTTCGGTAGTAGAATGTAGTCTAATTTCTGATGCCCTTTACTGATTGATAACACATACTTAGCCAATGCTCTAAACGGTTGCCAAACACGGTTAATTGCGTCCATAAGTTCAGGGTTGGGGAATGTACCATCTGTTACTATTTGGAAGTTGTCGGTTATCAGATCGTAGAATGGCAAGTCTGCTAACTCACAATTCATATCACCCATAATAATTACCTTTTTGTCATTATTCATCTGTTCTATACCGTAGTCTATAACTTTTTTAATCTGGTTTGTTCTCGGGGTAGGGTAGAAAGGAGAAGCGAGCACACCAATGATTTGAGTGCCAGTTCTTTCTAACTCAAAGCAACAGAATCTGCCTCCGTTATCGTTTTCTATTCCCATTCTTATTCTTTTGCCTGGAGCTCTACAAGCAACCAAATTCAAACGAGTAAGATTGTTCTTAGGAGTAGGAGATGCACCAACTACCATCTGTTCGTAGCCACTGTCTTTCAGCAGCATAAACGAATCGCTGCCCCACTTTGCGTTAATCACTTCGTTGGCATTGATTATAGTAGGATTGTGGTGTTTGATTACATGCTCTATTGGGTGGTCATCTTTTCGAGTTATTTGTGCTTTTCTTATTTTGAATCTAAGCCGAAGAAATGTAAATATATGCACCCATATCCAACGAGCGAAAGACATATTATTTGTGCTAATACCATCAAAAAAAGTATTGACGGTAGCAATGGATACTGTTCGTTTATCTTCTGTCAAAATTTGCTTGTTCATATATCAAATTATAAAACTCAATATATGAATTTAATTTTTAACAAAGCCGAAGTAAAACAATAAACATATAAATATTATTTTCCTACTACGAACCTAACAGTTCTATTGCCATTGATGATTGCTGTATAAATTCCATTTGTTAGGCCTAATTCTTCTATATTCAGAGCTATGGCACCTGAGGAGTGTCCGCTTTTGGTTGCTATTACTTTACCTTGGCCATCAAAAATAACTAAATCGAATTGTCCAGAAATATCATCAGAAACAATGTTAAAGTCATTAACCACGGGGTGAGGATATACCCTTATTGTTTGCTGGGTTTTTGTTATCTCTACATTAGTTATATTGTCTATGTTGTAAGCAATTAATCTATTGTTAGGTTCCTTGTCGGCATATTTTGAATTTGCAACAAGTATGAAATTATTCTCAGTGATGATTGCTTCCGTCTCACCATCTACATTTAGATACCCAACTTGCTCACCTTTTGTTAAGTCTATTACAAGTATTCTATTGCTGTAAGTAGTAACATAGAGCATATTGTTATAGAACACTGCATCTCTTGGGCCACCCAATCCACTTGTCCCAGTAGGTATAGTAGTGCTAATTTCTCCTGTTAACAGATTGAGGATGTGTACTTCGTGGCTTCCGTGCATTACTATTGCGGCCTTAGTTTGGTCTTGATTTGCAACAATTGAAGCTGCTCCACTACCAATATCCAAAACGGTATTGTCCGATATGCCTTGAGTGCTTAATTTTATAATATTTAGTTTAGAATCTGATTCTCCAAATGTTCCTTCCGAAATAGAGACAACGCCAAAGCCCGATTCATTTTGGTATATAATACAATCTAATACATTATGACCAACTTCAGTTTTGACATCAATCTGATCTTCTTTTATAATTCTGATGTAACTTTTGTCTTCTTCCAAATCCCTTTGACCTATCACCATATAGTCAAGTACACCATAAACACAAGCAACATACATATCAGTAACTAATGTATCGGATATTTCTCGAAGTGCAGTGTTGAAAGCATATATGAAATTTCCTGAAGGAAGATATATTCTACCATCCGTGGCAGTGTAATCTAATCGAGTCATATTACTTTTTAGTGGGATATTCAACGGGAAATCGAATCTATGTGGGATATCTCCCCCTTCTAAGCTAGGGCCCAAAGAATGGGTTGATATTGTTGTTGGAATATCTCCATCACTTTCTTCAAAAACTCCATTCCCATTGTAGTCTATTCCTTGACTAACAGTATAAGTTGCTTGTCGAGGATGAATCCCTAAATCAAATAAACCAACGGGATTATATTCAACAAATGCTTGATTAATTAATGATGAGTCTCTGCGTTCCTTATCTGTTATATTATAAACTGCCACTTTGCCATAGCCCCAATCATTGTTCTCGGCGTTTGCACAATAGAAATAGTCACCAACTCTTTTCATATATGCAACTTCGAAAGCTGCCCTATGCATTTCATGGACTCTTTTGATATCTCCATATTCTAAGTTTGTAACAAAAATATCTTTTGTATCTTTGCTTCTAACTTGAATATCATCTGAAATACCAGCTATATAATTATCCTTGCCGTTTTCGGAAACCGAAACTCTTACTTTCATTGCTCCTTGTTCTTCATTATACGAGTAAAAGGTTGCATATTCTGAATTTTCTGATAATAAGAATAGTTTATCATTATAGGAGCTATAATTAGCACTTGAATTAGCAGCCGACCAAGTTTTTTGTCCTTCAATTATTAGTTCGTAATTGCCTTCTTCATCAATTCTAATTATATCAAATTGAGAAGAATCTCCATCAGAATAGAGTGGTGCTAAATAGACATAATCATCTTTGGCAAATGTTTCAAAACTTAATATGTCTCCATCTATTTCAAAAGATGACAGTAGATTTGTTTTCTCGTTCTTTATTTTTATAGAATCTTTGCCATTCTTCCTTAATACACTGACGGTGTTGCCTAGATATGATCCAGCGTGCAGGGTCTCACCATTAGAAACTTCACTATCTATTTCTGAAATTTGATCCGACTCTATTACTATGATTTTTAGAATCCCGTTTTCTGTGAAATTGTCATTTTCCGATTTGCCGGCTAACGGGATATAAAATGTTGGGTTATCATTAAAAATATTAAAGCTGGGTTTGAACGGCTCAACAAAGAATCTATCAAAGTCCATCACTTTTTCGGGCTCACCCTCATTCGGGTTGTATTTCCACCAACTGGGCTGCTCTTCGCCTTCATCAATAATTTTGTTTTTGTTGGCATCAACACCAGCACAGAAAATACTGATTACACCATTTTCTGTGTTTTCCAATATACTAACGGGATTGCTACCGACTTTCAGTTCTATATCACTTTTAGTTAGTATAGAGCCATTAGAAAGAGTTCCACCTAAAGCAAAGATTATTATGATTAGTGTTGAATATTTCATTTCGGCAACCCTTATTTTTTGAAGTTTAACTAATTGTATTGAGTTAACTTATACAATCCCACGACTAAATCCTAATCCTAATACCATAAGTCCTAGTGCTAAAACTAATAAAGTAACAACGAAAGGAGAAACAGAGCAAGGGTCATCGTCTTTTGCAGCTTTTAGTTTTTTCTTAAATATTACGAACACTGCCATACTGATCAGTATCAGCACTAATTTCCATAAGAATAAAACTGCACCGTGATTACTGAAGTCAAATAATCCTTTCATTCCACCAACATAGATCATTGCTAATCGGAACCCAGTTAGGAATTGCAATGTTAGTGCTACCATACCTGCAATGTGGAACGCATTCTCATAATTTCTTGTTGGTACAATGCTTTGTGCCTTATTTGCTTTAGGGAGCACACCAATAACAAAAATAAGAAGCCCACCTAACCAAACAGATGCACCAAGTAAGTGCAGAATAATAAGTGTTATTTTTTCAACACCCATAATGTTATCTCCAGATATTTATAATAATTTTTATCAATAGCTAATACGGACTAATTAGTAAACTATTTGCAGTAATTGTCCGTATATATATACAATGATACCAAAATTAAGACATATAGGCATTTATTTGTTGATAGCTAGCTCAATTAGTGGGCTGTTGGCTATAACGCTTAATGTTGATACCACTTTCCTTATCCCCTTATTTGTGATTGCTGTTTTACTTATATTTATTGATGATAAATATATAGACGATTTTATGAAGCAATTAAAGCCAATTAAGATTAAAAAAGATGATTAGCAAAAGGATATAAACCTCCAAATTATAAAAAACAGAGTCTGTTTATAGGTAGTGAAATATAAGTGAACTCACCTAAGAAAATTCTACTAAGAGCATAGTTACTACCCAATCACTTAAAGGTATTACACTATTGTCTTGTGCTGACCTTATGGGTTTTCCTATTGTTGTGGTTGATTTTGTTTATTTTAAATTGTAATTTTTAAATAATGAGCAAAAATTAATTGAATTAATAAGCTCCAAATCAGAGATATTTGTTAACTTTATAGTAGCCACATAACAAAACAATAGAAAACAATGCGAACAAATTACTTACTAATTATACTAACCTTCCTTGCGCTCAGTTGTAGCAACGAGGGCGAATATATAACTCCTGAAAAACAAGACCTTACCATTTCGGTCTATGCTACCGTAATAGTAGAGCCAAAAGAAAAGTATAATGTATTCACTATAACTCCAGGTATAATAAACAAAATATATGTGGAAGAAGGCGAAGAGGTAAATATAGGGGACTCTATTGCTATAATAACTTCGGACAAAGCAGGAATAGAAAATCAGAATGCTCAACTCAATCTGGAATTAGCCAAAAGCAAGTACAAAGGTAGTTACTCTGAGTTAGAAAATTTGGAAAACGAGATTCGTTCGAGTCAAGAAAAATTATCCCAAGACTCGCTTGAATATATGAGAAGAGATAGATTGTATAAGAAAAGCGTTGGAAGTAAGTCAACACTCGAATCAGCTAAGTTGGCCTACGATGTGAGCAAAAACAAACACAAATCTTTGCTCAACAAACGTAAACAGCTAAAAAATGAATTGAGAACAAACTACAAACAATCGCAAAACAGATTAGAAAGAACACAACTCGATTTGGATGATTTTGTCATAAAGTCCAAAATTGATGGCACCGTCTATTCACTAAGTAAAGAAGTAGGCGAAATAATCACTACCCAAGAGCCATTGGCAATGCTTGGCAAAACAAAAGATTTTGTAGTTTCAATGGAAGTGGACGAGGTTGATATATCCAAAATAGAGTTAGATCAATTGGTAATTATCTCATTGGATGCCTATTCTGACAACACTTATGAAGGCAAAATCACTAAGATTTATCCTCTTAAAAATCAGAAAACCTTATCATTCATAGTAGAAGCAGAGTTTACTGAAATGCCCAAAAAACTCTACGCTGGGCTCGCTGGAGAAGCAAACATAGTCATAGAAACTAAAAAAGACGTTATGACTATACCAGTAGAATACTTGACTGAATCGAACACAGTACAAACAAAAGACAGCATGTCAACAGTAAAAGTTGGAAAACGAAATATGCAGAGTGTAGAAATATTGGATGGCATAAACATTGACACAAAAATAAAAATACCAGAATAGATGAGAAACCTCAAAATCATATTGAGTATAACCAGAACTCATCTGTTAACTAGGTTCAAACAAACTTCAGTAGCTGCACTGGGGGTTATGTTTGGCATTAGTACATTCATAATTATGATGGGTTTCATGACGGGGCTCAATGGGTTACTCGATGGGTTGGTACTCAACAGGACACCCCACATTCATATATTCAACGAGATAGAACCAAGTGACACTCAGCCAATAGACAAATCCGAATTATTTGAGAATAATTTTAATGTGATTAAGTCTATAAAACCGAAAGTAAGCTTAGAGAAAATACACGACGCTTTGCCACTTATAGCTAACCTGAAGAAGGATAAGATGGTCAAAGGAGTAACCTCTCAAACATCAGCAATGGCGTTTTATGTGGCTGGCTCCATTCAGTTCAATGGCTCTATCAGAGGAATAAACCCCTCGGAAGAAGCAAAACTATTCAACTTTGGTGATTACGTAGTGGGCAGCACTACCAAAGAACTAACTAAGAATAAGAATGGAATACTGTTGGGTGCTGGTGTGGCCAAGAAAATGTCACTGAGTATAGGAGACAAGGTTAATATAATGGCATCCAACGGCACTTCGCTACCACTGAAAGTAGTAGGTCTTTACCAGAGTGGATTATCTGAGGTTGACAATGTGCAAAGCTATGTGAACCTATCAACAGCACAGAAACTATTGGGGAAAGGAAGGAATTACATAACTGATATTAATGTAAAGCTGTACGATTTGAATAAATCTCCTACAATAGCCGAAAACATAGAACGAAATTACAACCTAAGTGCAGTAGATATACAAACTGCCAATGCTCAGTTTGACACAGGTAGCGAGATTAGAAATTTAATTACCTATGCTGTTTCCATCACATTACTCATTGTTGCGGGCTTTGGTATATATAATATATTGAATATGTTGATATATGAAAAAATGAACGATATAGCTATATTGAAAGCCGTTGGATTTACTGGTGCAGACGTAAAGAGAATATTCATCAGCCAAGCTCTTATAATTGGATTAGTGGGAGGTATTATTGGACTATTAGTGGGGTATTTGGGTTCGTTGGCTATTGATATGACCAGCTTTGAAACAGAAGCTTTGCCTACTATCAAAACCTACCCAATTAACTATGACCCAATGTTTTATATTATAGCCATTGTTTTTGCGGTTATCTCTACTTTTCTTGCTGGCTATTTGCCTGCTCGCAAAGCTGAAAACATAGACCCAGTAGAAATAATAAGAGGCCAATAAATGTCAGTACTTAAATCCAATAATATCAACAAATATTTCCACAAGCCAGTAGAGTTCCATGTACTGAAAGACATCAGTCTCAACATTGACTTTGGTGAGTTTGTCTCGATTATGGGCAAATCGGGATGTGGCAAATCTACATTGCTCTATATTCTATCGACTATGGACACCGACTACACAGGCGATTTGTATCTTTCTGGTGAAAAAGTATCGGGTAAAAAGCAGAGGGAACTTGCAGTATTGAGAAGCAAACATATTGGTTTTGTATTCCAATTCCACTATTTACTCCCTGAATTTACTGTGTTAGATAATGTAATGCTACCAGCCAGAAAATTAGCTCTAAAATCAGACAAAGAGATTAAAAAAGATGCTTATGAAAAATTGGATTTACTTGGAATAAAGGACCAAGCTTTGAAAAAAGCAAGTATGATTTCGGGTGGACAAAAGCAAAGAGTATCAATAGCAAGGGCACTAATCAATGACCCAGATATAATAATGGGTGACGAACCGACAGGGAATTTGGATAGTAAAAATTCGGAAAATGTATTTAATATATTCAAAGATTTGAGCCAAGAAAAAAACATGTCCCTACTGGTAGTAACTCATGACAAAGACTTTGCCGACAAAACTGATAGAATAATAGAAATGGAAGACGGTGTGATAATCAGTTAAAACTCAAAAAAAAAAGCAAATGAATTTTCATCCATTTGCTTTAATTATAAATCTAATCTTAATCTATCTTACTTCGCCATAGCCACAGAACGTTTTTCGCGAATAACAGTAACTTGAATCTGTCCTGGATATTCCATATCCTCTTGGATTCTGCTTGCTATGTCGTCAGCCATTTCGTCAGCAGTAGCATCGCTCACTTTCGACGGTTCTACTATAACCCTAAGGTCACGACCAGCTTGAATAGCGTAAGTTTTAACAACGCCATCCCACTGATTAGCAATCGATTCTAATTTCTCTAATCTTTTTATGTAATTCTCAAGAGATTCACGTCTTGCACCAGGTCTGGCTCCACTTATCGAATCGGCAGCTTGTACCAATACGGCAATTGGAGATTCCATTTCTATATCTTCGTGGTGAGCACCAATTGCATTACAGATAATTGGCTTTTCCTTGTATTTCATTGCCAATTCCATACCAACCATTGCATGTGGTCCTTCCATTTCCTTAGGAGCACACTTACCAATATCGTGGAGCAATGCAGCTCTTTTGGCAGTGTTGACATCTAAGTCCAATTGTGCAGCCATAATACCACAGATATTTGCAACCTCAATAGAGTGATTCAGCAAGTTCTGACCGTAGCTCGAACGATACTTCATTTTACCAACGTGGTAAACTAATCCCGATTTCATATTCGACAGACCGAGGTCGAGCAATGCTTTTTGCCCTACTTCTACTATCTCTTCTTCTAATTCTTTTTCTACTTTAGTAACTACTTCATCAATTCTAGCAGGGTGTATTCTGCCATCGAGCATTAGTGTTTCCAAAGAACGTTTGGCAACCTCTCTACGGAATGGGTCATAACCAGATATGATAACTGCTTCTGGGGTATCATCAATAATCAAATCGATGCCAGTAGCTGCTTCGAATGCACGTATGTTACGTCCTTCACGCCCAATTATTCTACCTTTCATATCGTCGCTTTCTAACTGCACAACAGATACAGTATTGTCAATAGCAATATCGGAAGCAGAACGCTGTATAGCTCCAACAACTATGTTCACAGCTTCTTTTCTTGCTTTTAGCTTATAATCTTCTCTAATCTGATTTAGCTTCTGTGCAGAGCGTTTTTTGACCGTTGTAGCCAACTCCTCGTATATTTTTTTCCTTGCTTCTTCTCTTGACATTCCCGAAACTTGCTCTAACTTTTGCGTCATTTCATCAAACATCTGATCAGTTTTCTTTTCTTTTTCGCTTAGGTGCTTATCTTTTCTTTTTAAGTCTTGTTCAAAGTTGTGGAGGTTTTTCTCTTTCTTCAGAATTATATCCAACTTATCATCTATTCCTTTCTCTCTTGTCTGAACAGCAGTTTCTTTTATCCTTAGCTCTTCTTTTTTCGATTTGTAAGTGTCGTCGAACTCTTGCTTTTTCTTACGCCACTCATCTTTCAGCTCTAATTTCTTCTCTTTCTTTATTCTATTAGATTTTTGGTAAGTCTTATCGATTATGTCTTTGGCTTTGGCTTCTGCCTCGGCTATTTTCTTGTCGCCTGCTTTTTTACCGCCTAAGTAAGCCACTGCACCTAAAACGGCAGCTATTGCAATACCTATGCCGATAGCCAGCATCATTGAGTCGTCCATTTGTTCTCCATGTAATGTATTAGCATGATGAGAGTATAAAAAAAATAAAAGCGTTTACTATCCTATAAGGCCACAGCCATTAAGCATTTGTGACCAATGTGACGTGTTGAACCCAAGTCAAACACGGTGGGTAAAAGCTCAACTATATCTAAAATCCGCCGATCCTTCTTCAGTTCTATAAATAACCGAAGACTGATTAAACACAATCAAAAGATTGCACCTTGCGGCCCGATATCAATAATCGAAGTCTAATTCCCTATTATAGTAGTTATAGATTCTATTACGTAAGACAAGGATAGTAAACGCGAGTTTAATATTATTTTATACTGCTAAAGAGCAAATGTGGTGTAAGTAAATACAGTAGAATAGATTACAATAATGATTCTTTAAGTATGTTTGACATATTTTCTAATTCATTTTCCAAGTAATCTAAATTCTCTTTGTATTTATTTTCTTTAATTTCAGCTTCTTCTACCAAGTTAAGGGCAGAAAGAGCAGCTACATCCTGCTCGGAAGCAGAACGGCTTAAAATATTTTCTCTTACAAAATCATACATTTTATTAACTTTAGCAACACTTTCTACTATGTCTATGTCACTACCGTCGTTAGATAAATTGTAGTCTTTATTTCCAATTTTTACTTTTACAGTATTTCTCATCAATCTTGTCTTTTTATTAAGTTCACACTTTGTAAACTATACTATAATATCAAAAATATTTTAATTTTCAATGATATTTTCAATTTTGTGTAGATATTTTTCCAAACTATCTGCTAATTTAAGACGACTCTCTTTGGTTTTCATTTTGTAATCAATCGCATTGCTTAGCTCTTCTTCCAAAATCTGTATTTGCTTGTATCTTTTCTTTACCAATGCTTCTAAGCTTTCTTTCTTAACTTTTAGCTCATCTACTTCTTGCTTAATTTCTTGGTTTTCATCAACTAATAGCTTCATTCTAAACTCGGCTTTGTCAACTTTCTCTTGCATTTCGCCGACTTTACCTGATTCACGCTTCACATCAACATCATCAAAATTCATACTACCGAACAAAGTCTGACCCAACACACCGTAGCCAGCATCATTCAAGTCATTGACCTCTTTTTCTTTAGCGTCTAACTTTTCTTGCAACTGAGCTATTTCTTCTGCAAGTGTTTTATTCTTGGCTTCTTTTGTATCCGAATCCCTAAGAACTTCAATCTTTTTCTCTAACAACTCTATTTGTTGCTCTTTGTCTGCAACAGATGCTTCGAACATTTTCTTCTCTTTGCCGTGCTCTTCTTCCAACAAGTGGGTTAGCTGCTTCAGATCGGCTATATTTTTCAAATATTCTTCTTCGTCTGTCTTTGCTGCTTCTATAAATTCATCATATTCCTTAGCTTTTTTCTTTAACTCAGGGAATTGCTCTAACTTTTGGTTTGCGTGGTACAACTCATTTTTTAGCTTAGCACTTTCTTCTTTGTGCTCTGTTATAGTATTGTCAACAGTCAATAAGGTTACTTTCTTTTCAGCTAACTCTTTTTTTAAGTGATACTGATTCGTTTCCAGGTTGTTTAGCTTTCTGTTTTTGTCTGTTAGCTCATCTTCCAGCTCAGTCAGTTTAGAATTGAATTCGTCTAACTTGCTTTGAATCTCGCCGACCTTCTCGTCTTTTTCTTCTGCTTGTAAGTCCTTGTCTTCTATCTCTTCGTTGAGTGTTTGGTTTTCACTTACCAATTGTTCTATTCTGTATTCCTGTGCCTTTACTTTTTGGCGTAGCTCCGATTCGGTGTCTTTCACTTCCGAAAGCGAATCGTCATTGCTCATCAGAGTTTGGTACAGCTCATTATTCTTCTCTTTCAGAGTAGCGTTTTCTGCTTTCAGCTCACTTAGCTGCGAAGACGCGCTGACCAATAGCTCTTTGAACTCGTTTATTTTTAGTACTAATGAATCACTTACCATATCGTATCTTCTATTTTGATAACATTATAATTAATTTATGACTTACGCAATTGTGCTTTGAAGGTGTTTTCTATATTATTAACCAACTTACCAATTACCTTATCTATATCAGCATCTTTCAGCGTTCGCTCTGTGGAGACAAACTCCATAGAGTATGCAACGCTCTTCTTGCCGTCTGGCAAATTGTCGCCAGTATATACATCGAATATATCAGCAGATTTCAAGTATTTGCCACCGTTCGATTCTATCAAAGTCAGTATCTTGCCTGCATCTGTTCCTTCGTCCAGTACAAATGCCAAATCGCGGCTTGTAGAAGGGAATGCCGATACAGTGTTGTACTTGCTTGGCTCTTTTTCTATTTCATATAACTTGGTCAAATCTAATTCGATTGCAAATACTGGCTGCTCCACATCGTATTGCTTCAGTATTCGCACGTCCAACTCACCGAAGTGACCGAGCTTACTCTTACCTTGGTATATACCGCAGCTATTGCCACCAAACCCAACTGTTGCTTCTTGCTTAAACTTTATGTTTTTCAACTTAGCAAATTCTATTATATTTTCCAATAAACCTTTTATATTATAATAGCTTACTTCTGTACTTTTCATGCTCCAATTGCTCGGTGCTTCTTTGCCCGTAATAGCTATTAGTAAGTTTTCTTTCTCTTCTATCCCTTTTACCGTGTTGCCTTCATCATCGTTCGATTCGAATGATTTTCCAACTTCAAACAGTTGTAAGTCGCTTGTTCCCAATCTTATATTCCTGCTGATTACTCTGAGCATAGACGGAATAAGTGACGGACGCATAATAGACAAATCACGTCCCAAAGGATTAGAGACAACCACTGGCGACTCTGTAAATATCTCTGCCGAAGCAGGGTCTATCTGGTTTTGTGTTAGCGATTCGTTGAAACCACCGTTGATTAGGAAGTGACGAAGCTCATCTCTTCTTTGTGGCTTTTCCAATTTCTTGGGCATTTTCCTTGAATCGAATGATACATTAGCGAAGAACTGTGGAGTTAAGTTATCGTAGTTATACATACGGATAACTTCTTCTATCAAATCAATCTCAGCTTCTATATCGTGTCTATAGTTAGGAATCTCAAATTCTGCTTTTTCATCGTTATCACTTACTAATTTGAAGTTCAATGATGTTAATATTTCGTTTATTTTTGCTTTTTCTAACTTAATACCAATTACTTTTTCTACTCGGGTGTACCTAAGTGATACTGTAATATTTTCTTTCTTATTCGGATAGCTGTCTACTATTCCATGTTCAACGCTTCCGCCTGCTACTTGTTCCAATAGCTGAGCACATCTGTTGGCAGCTAACTCCACAGCATCTATGTCAACACCTCGTTCAAACCTGTACGAAGCATCGCTGTTGATGCCGAGCTTTTTGGCTGTTCTGCGGACTGAGTTCGGTGCAAAGTATGCAGACTCTATCAGTACATTTACGGTGCCGTCCGATACTTCTGAGTTGCCACCACCCATAACTCCTGCTACAGCAATTGGCTTTTCGGCATCGCATATCATTAGCATTTCTGAATCTAACGTGCGTTCTTTGTCATCGAGGGTTGTGAATTTCTGTTTATCAGTAGCATTTTTCACTACTATCTTCTTGCCTGCAACTAAGTCATAGTCAAAAGCGTGGAGTGGTTGCCCAAGCTCCATTAGTACAAAATTAGTAGCATCGACTACATTGTTTATTGGTCTAAGCCCAATGGCAGTTAGCTTTTTCTTTAGCCAATCGGGAGACTCTCCAACTTTTACTCCACGTACAACTTTTGCTGCATAGCGTGGGCAAGCTTCGGTGTTCTCTATCTCTATTTCTACAGAATCAGAAACATCAGTTTCGTTTGAATTGTGAGCTGTGTCGGGCAATTTCGCCTTTGTACCAAAGTAAGCAGCCAAATCACGAGCAATACCGTAATGGCTAAGGCAATCACCCTTGTTGGGGGTTATTGCTATTTCAAATATGACATCGTCCAATTCTAAATAATCAGCAAGCGATTGGCTTGGCTCCACTCCATCGGGCAATTCCCATATTCCGTCGTGGTCTTCGCCGAGTTCTAACTCCATTTTGCTGCATATCATTCCGTTGGACTCTACGCCTCTTATCTTACGCTTTGATAGTTGGAATCCTGCCGACGGCACTGTTGCACCCTCAGTTCCCAGTACTACATTTTGCCCTACTTTAACATTGGGTGCACCACAAACTACAGTTTGCTCACCATTAGCAGAGTCCACGGTACAGAGTTGCAACTTGTCTGCGTCGGGGTGTGGCTCAATTTTTGTGATTCGTGCTGTGTAAAAGCCGTCAAATTTCTTTCGGTCGTCTGTTACTTCTTCTACTTCGAGCCCAGTAGTCGTTAGTATATCTACCAACTCATCGGTTGTGACTGGTATTTCTACGTATTCTGTTAGCCAATTGTATGATAATTTCATTCTTGTCTTAGTCGGATTTCATTTTATTAAATTTATGCAATATGCAATATAAATATTTTTCGCAAAGGTTACTAAATATCATAAAAAAAGCCCAGTCGAATATTCAACTGAGCTTACTATTTATATTACAAAAATCACCTACTTCCTAATCAGCACCTTCACATATCCTCCATCGGCTGCTGAGTTGAGTGCAAAGCCAATCTTTGCACCAGAACCAGCATAAGCTTTGGCTTTGCCACCGGTGTCAAGTACAATGTTGTCGCCTTTGCTGACTGCACCACTGGCTTCCATTATCGGGGCTCCTAGTGCTATTGCTGATGCTATTTCGCCCTCTCTCCATTCCAAGTCTGTCACACCAAGAAAATCATCACCGTCATCCGTTAGTTCACCATCAAAATTTATAGCTCTGTAAGCGAGCAAATCTTCTCCTGCTACTTGACTTAGTGTCAGCACTGGGCTGCTTGTTGCTTTGTTTATTGGCATAATTTTTCTCCTTTTCCTATTCGTGGTTTGTGTTTGAAATTAAGTAAGCTGCATCGTTTGCAGTTACATTCACAGAGTAGTTATCCGTGTATCGTAGTACCTTAATCTTACCGCCATTCTCGTTGTATGTGTCAACTTCGGGCATTCCTTTTCTTCTGAAAGTGTAACCATAACTTGGGTTGAACTCCGAGCGGTTGCCCTTTGCACTGCTATCAACATAGGCAAGGACAATATTGTCAGCCCATATATCAGTAAAATCATCGCCATCATCAGTGTAAACTGAAAGCCCTACCGAAATGTTGTCTATGTCCGTAAGCTCTTTCAGAATACTTTTCGATGCCTTACCCAGCGAAGAATATTTGATTTTCTCCAATATCTTGGGGTGGCTCATCAGCACTCTGTAAGTAGTTTCGCCCAGCACCATAGTGTTTGGGAACTTCCCAATCTTGTTTCTAATTGCCTCCATTCCATCTTTGATTATTGCAAGTGGGTCAGTGGTGTTACCATAATCATCGAAGGCATTTCCAGATGTAATTACTATCTTGTTGCTCGCTGCATACTTACTGGCATCTTGGGCAATGTCTGCCGCTTCCTTCTCCCTGTTGAGCGATATTCCATCCGCCAAAGTCTTAGTTACCTGGCTCATATATAGCTCTAAGTTGTGGGCTTCTTTTTGCTCCAAATGGTCAAGAGCGACTTCTAAGTCTTTCTCCTGTGTCTCAAAGTCCATTAAACTGACTTTGCTCGCTGGTATCCTGTTGCTCTCCGCTCTTATCGCCCTATCAACTCCTCGCAAGTAAAACGCCTCTTTACCAAAAACTGGTATTTTCACTTTACTCTTGCTCACATTTACTATCGGGAATAGTGCTTCCGATACGAATGAGCTATTGCTGTAGCCCTGTGCTATTGTACTCAGAACGGGATCTACCATTCTAAGATTATCGGTTCTTTTTGACATATTTGTCTCCAATTTTTATAATGAATTAATCCGTGGCAAGCATAAGTGCTTGCTCGTAGCTTATGTTTGGGTTGTCTCTGCTGATTGTCATTGCTCGGTTGTGTAGCTGTAACCTCTCTGGCTCTGTGGGTTTTCCTTCATACTCATTGCTCACTGGTGGCACGTTATTGTCGGCAAACTCCGCTTCCAAATCGCCAAT
Source organism: Chlorobiota bacterium (assembly GCA_034670025.1). Classification (GTDB taxonomy): domain Bacteria; phylum Bacteroidota; class Ignavibacteria; order Kapaibacteriales; family UBA2268; genus PGYR01. The sequence goes on along the minus strand of JAXMOE010000003.1, from coordinate 52,655 downwards.
GGGGCAGCCCGATTCGGCAAATTCTTTGACTAAATCAATCACCGACTTGCCCTTGGCATACTGTCCTCCAGCCGATTCGCAGTCCAATATCTCATTGAGTATGGTGGCTTGTGCAGGCGTTACCTTGCCCTCATCAATTAATTGAGCTACAAACTCGGAGTTTTGCTTACCCAATAGCTCTGAGTCCTTCTCTGCTATCTGCATTTTCAGCTCTGCGTTCTCTTGTTCTAATTGCTCCAATCGGCTCTGCTTCGGTGCAGTGCTGAACTCAGCGTAATCGCCCTTGTCAGCAAAGCTTACTGGTTTCAGCCCACGCACAGCAGGGGCAGTAGCACCCAAAAAACCAATATGCCTAAGTACATTGCCAGGGTAAAGTGCTATGGAAACTTTCTTGTATCTGCCTGACTTCACCTCATTGGCGAACTCTGGCAAAACCTGCTTTATCTTAGCCAACAGCTTGTCGCCACTTACTTTCAGCTGACCCACCCAACCCAGAGCAGGCGCATCGGTCTTTGGGTGTCCTTTGACTATTGGGGCTAAGCTGCTTTCGTCCTTGCTCAGCTCTGTGTTGTAGTTGTTGGCTATCGTAGCCAAATCTGCATTGGTATAAGTGGCAGTGTTGCCACCCGAATCGGTATGTGTCCCAGACCGAAATACTTCTATCCACATAGTTGTGTACCTCTTTTTGTTTGTGGTTGTTGATTTTAGTGTGAGGCAAAGCTATGGGGTTAGCAGTATATGTGCATAGGTACTATTTTAAAACGGTTTTGGTATGGTATTTATTATGGAGGACTTCCTTTAAGCTCCCCCTTGATAAAGGGGGCCGGGGGGATTGAACTCCCCCATAGTTGAAAAAATGAGATGTGGGGATTTACTAAAAAAAGTTGAGTAAATAACTCCACAAATATCAATATTTACAACGAAGTAACAGTATTTCCGAAAAAAAATAAGCCACAAGACAACTAATAATTCGACAACATAAGCTTAAGGTGTTCAGATTATTGCTCTAAGCTCAACTTTGGCAAGGAAATTGCATGAATTAATCCAACTCTCAATCGGTGGTTAAAGTGTGTAGTTATTTACACACTAAAATTACTGCGTTTGCTTGTTATTGTGTGCAAATTTGTTAATTTGTATGCTGTATAATGTTACAATGAAATAAAACATTTAATTTTTATAAATATATATGGGGTTTTTCACAATGAAAAAACTATTATTACTTCTCGCTGTCACAATGATGGCAATCTCTACCGGTCTCTCTTTAGAGCCAACTAGAGTTTCAGTTTACGCTCCGCAATATCAAGCTGGTACTCCTGCCACTTCGGTAAGAGTTGACTTGGTTAACTACGATGGTGGTGCTTTAACTTTGTACACTGGTAACACTTTTACTGCTGGCGACCCAGAAGTTACTGCTGACGACAACGGTGTTATCACTGTTAATGTTGGTACTGCTAATGTAACAAAGCAAAATGAATGGGATGCTATTGAAGCTGCTAACATGAATACTTTCTGGACTTTTGATGTTTACATCAATGGTGCTTTGTTCAGCCAAGGTAGAGTAGATCAGCAAGTAATTATACAAGCTAACACTTCTATCTTCAACACAAATGGTGTTTTGGTGCCGACTTCTGATCCTTCTTACATAGGTGATGATGGACAAAGACATGATGCACTTTTTGTAAAAGAAATTGACAACACTGCTCCTATAGCTAATAGAGGTGTGTTTGTTGGTCCTGCTGATGGTTTGGGTGCTGATGATGCTCTTACAGCTGGCGATGAAGTTCTTGCTATCCGTTATGATGATGTTAACAACGAAGGTGAAATTTCTGTTGATGGTGTTGATATGATGGTTATTACTGATACTGACGTAAATTTACAAGGTAAAATATTAGACAATGTTGCTGAAATCAATGACGGCAACCAACCTTTAGAAATCTCTGGTGCTTTTACAGCAACTCAAGATGCTAACGTTATTGGTGCTACTCCTGGTACTGATGCTACAAAATTAAATATAGTAGGTGTTAAAACTGCTCAACCTGTTCTTAATCTTAATGAATATGAATTAGTTATTGATGGTGATGCTAAAATGGGTTACTTAGAAGTGGATGGTTTTTCACTTACTGGTGATTTCAATATGAATGATAACACTATATATAATGTAGAAGAAATAATTGGTAACTCGAATGATGGTACTTTATTATTGAACTCTACTGCTTCTGCTAACCCAGCATGGGTTAATAACGGACCAATAACTACTGGTACTGGTCAATTCACTATCAATGGTAACTTAGACGCAACTGCTGGCGTTGATGTAACTGGTGGCGATCTTACTGTAGAAGATGCTAACAGTAACTTAGCATTTGAAGTAGATGTAACTACAAACACTCCGAATTCAATTATTAATTTAGGTCACAATTCTGATGACGAAATTAATTTTGACGGATGGGTTGATACAGATATCATTCCTACTAACAACAATGATTTGGGTCAAGATTCTGACAGATGGAGAAGCATTTACTTAGATGAATCTCTTCATATTGGTCCAGATGACGGTGCGAGTAATGATACTGAATTAGAAGTATTTTACAATTCGAACACTGCTAACTTCCAAGTAAACGATCCTACTGGCTCTCAATTCTCTATAGACGCAACTACTGGCTCGGAAGTTACTACTTTTGACCCTGCTGGCGAAGGTTTTGGTAACGTGTTCATAGCAGAAGATGGTCTTCATGTTGATACTGATGGAATTCTTTCTGGAACAGTATTATCTTTGACTCAATCTACAGTTGGAAGAAATAGTGCCAATACTGAGACTTTAGGTCTTGTAAACGGCGGTGCTGGTGTATTAGACGTAACTATAGACGGTAAATTAGACGTTCAATCTGCTGCTTCTACTATGGGCGACGCTGCTGATGCAACTCAATTGACAATAGAAGGCGACGTAGCTGGTACTAACGATGCATTAGTTGTACAAGGTAGCACTGACATAGACGCTAGATTAAACGTTGATGGTAACACTACTCTAAACGCTAATGTTGATTTAGGTGATGCTGTTACTGATGAGATAGCTGCTAATGGTAGATTTACTACTAGCTTAGTTCCTATGACTGACGGTACACTTGATTTAGGTATTCTTGGTAACAGATGGCAAAATCTCCAACTTTCTAACAACGCTAATGTTGGTAATAGACTGAAAGTTGACGGCAACACTATATTAGGTGATGCTGATACAGATAACATACAAGTTAACGGCGAGTTTGTTTCTAACTTAGTTCCTGACGAAGCTCAAAATGCTCTTACTTTAGGTACTGATGCAAAAAGATGGCAAGCTGCTTATATTATGGGTAATTCAGTTCACGTTGGACCTGAAGGTGGTACTGCAGGTAATACTGAATTGAACATTGGTTATGCTGCTAACGTTGGTTCATTAACAGTTAATGCTGCGACTAACGCTCAGTTAACTATCGATGCAACTGCTGCTGCAGAAGTTGTTTCTATAAACCCTCTAGGTGCTAATGCTAATAATGTATTAGAAGTTAGATCTAATGGACTTACTATTGATACTGATGACAATAGTACTAGCACTGATTTGATTATCACAGATGCTACTGTAGAAAGAAACGATGCCACAGTTGAAACATTGACTTTTATCAACACTGACGCTGGTGTAGGAAATGTATTAAATATCGATTTAGAAGGTAAAATTGACGTTCAATCTGCTGCTTCTACTATCGGTGATGGTACTGATGCAGCTCAATTAACTGTAGAAGGTGTAATCAGTCCTGATAATGCAATGATATATGATTTTGCTCTTCAAGGAGATGCCGATATTGACGGTTCTTTGAACGTAGAAGGTTTTACTACATTAGGTACTAACTCTTTGGACTCAGTTATTATTAATGGCGATATTGGTTCGCACTTATTACCTACTTATGATAACAACTGGAGTATTGGTTCTTCTGCTGGAGACAAATGGAGAAACTTATGGTTAGCTAACAACGCTAATGTTGGTAATGATTTACAAGTTGATGATGCTGCTAATGTTGACGGCAACACTACTCTAAACGGTAATGTTAATTTAGGTGATGATTTGGTTACTGACTTAACTACTTTCAACTCAAAAGTAAACTCTTCTATTCAACCTAATGGTGCAGCTACTGCATTTACTTTAGGTACTGATGCAGAAAGATGGGCTGACTTATATGTATTAGGTTCTTCTGTTCACATTGGTGAAGCAAATGGTGCTGGTGCTGGTGCAGCAGAATTGAATATCGGTTACAATACTGATGTTGCTACTTTCAATGTTGATAATGCTACTACTGCTCAAGTTACTATCGACGCTGCTAGCTCACAAATTAATTTTGATGCTGCTGGCGATGGTGATACAGATGTATTTATTGAAGAGGGATTCTTAACCATTAATTCTGGTAATCCAAATCTAATTATTTCGGACAACACTTTACAAAGAAATGATGCTGCTGACCAAGTTTTATCTTTCGAAAATAATGGAAGTGCTACTGCTATTCTTAGCTTACAAGTTGACGGTAGAATTAACGTTCAATCTGCTGCTTCTATTATGGGTGATAGTGATGACGCAACTCAATTAACTGTAGAAGGTGATGTAGCTGGTACTAATGACGCATTAGTTGTACAAGGTAGTACCGACATAGACGCTAGATTAAACGTTGATGGCAACACTACTCTTAACGGCAACGTTAATTTAGGTGATGCTGCTGCTGACGAAGTTACTGTTACTGGTAGAATTCATTCTGACTTGATTCCAAGTGCTACTGCTGATAACCGTGATATTGGTTCTGCAACTCGTGAGTGGAGAAGTGGTTTCTTCTCTAACAATATGAATGTTGGTAATAATGCAAACATAGGTGCTAATGCTAGAATAGACGGTGATATGAGATTGAATGATGATGACCAATCTAACTATGTTGGTTTCACTTCTCCTGCTGTAGTTGCTACTAATGTAGTTTGGACTCTTCCAGCTGCTGACGGTTCTGCTGACCAACAGTTAATCACTGATGGTAATGGTGTACTTTCTTGGGGTAGCACTTCTCTACAAGTTGCTTACGACGGTGGTCAAACAATTAATACTGCTTTAAATGGTACTAATGCTGATATCGTAATTACAGGTAACAATGATTTAGATTTGCAAGTTCCGTTAAAGAATACTTCTGGTGGTAATGCAGTTGAAGTTGCAGATGCATTAGATGTATCTGGTAACATTACTTTGGATCCAGGTGCTGGTGCTGTATTTAGTGTAAATACTTCAGGTAATGGTGTTTTACAAGGTAACTTAGATGTAGAACAAGGTGTAGATATATCTGGTGCAAATTTAACAATGAGTGATAATACACCTTCAACAACATTTAGAGTTCAACCAAGTGGTAATACTTTAATCGAAGGTACTTTGACTGTAAATTCTGCTGCGGATATGACACAAGGATTAGATGTAACTAATCAAAACTTCACAGTTGGTGGGAATAATTTCATTGTTAACAATTCAGGTGATTTGGATATGACAGGTCAATTAGGTCTTTCTAATTCAACAGCTGTGGCTTCAGGTAAAAACGTATTGTTCTTAGCTGCTGATGTTAATGTTGCATCATTTCCTAATTCTTATCCTGCTGGTTCTGTTGTCCATATAGCATTCACGAGTGGTACTCATGATATCAATGGTACTTCAAATGGTACTGCCTCTGGTGTAAGAGGTGGGATTGTAACAAAAGATACAAATGGTGACTGGTACATAATAGGTACTTTCTAACCACATAACAACCACATAACATAATATTCACAAGCCCGGCCATTTGGTCGGGCTTTTTTTTTAATCCCTACTCGGTGTCGTAGGTGGCAACGCCTTGGCGTTGACGGAGCTTGCCACGCTCTTGGCGTGAGTGGAGGCGTTCCCACCAACCCCGTTAGGGGTTCAAACATTAGTAGAATGGTATATTTGTAAGCATCCCACCAACTCCGTAGGAGTTGAATACAGTGTATTAAGCGTAGTCGAAATATTAGTAGCCAAATGATTGACAACACCGCAACCAACCCCATCGGGGTTGAATACTTATTCTCTACTAATATTATATCCATATGGGATATTCAGAACAACACCATTAGGGGTTGAATACTAAAGTTCACTTCGACAGGCTCAGTGAGCTTCAATGAATAAGTGATATACCATATAAATATAAATTTAAAACCGCATTAATGCAGGGGCAAACCCAACTCCATACTTTCGCTACTGATACTATTATCATAAACCAAATAATAGTAAACGGAGGCGAATAAGATGGCTTATTCGACAAACACAGACCTACTCGGTCGCTTCAACTCGGAAGAGCTAGCAAAGCTGACTGGCGACGACACAGGCACTACCATAGACACAGCGAGAACGGATTTGGCACGCGAGCTTGCCGATGCCACCATAGACGCAACACTTTTGGGTAGGTATGACATACCTTTTACCGAGCCTGATGAGCTGATTATGTCTATTTCCACGGACTTGACTATCTACCACCTATACCGAATAGAGTATGGCGAGTTGCCACTACCAGAAGAGATTAAGGCATACTACGAAGAGGCAAACCAACTGCTCGAGGACATACAATCGGGTGAGCTTTACTTGGGTGGGGCTGTTCCTGGCTATGACTCACCGCCTACTATAACTACTTTGCGTTCCAACGACAACCGAATATATAATAGCAATGTTATGGATTCTTATTTCGGGGGCGACGATGTATAGACCAATGACAAGATACGCTTTGCTCGCAGGGATTATGCTGTTGGCGTGGGGCGTTCTGTCCCCAGGGGTGGAAGAGCTCCACACCCTACTGATAATGATTATGGTGGAAGTGGTGGCTGTTGGGCTGTCGGCTCTGGCGGTCTATTGCTTCACTCAGATTGACTTTACTTACGGAGTGGCTTCACAAAATTTGGGACATATTTTCTTGGGGGTGCATATATGCGTTGGCTTTACGGTGCTTGGCGTTTATCTGGTTCAGTTCTCTTAGCGGCTGCACTCTGCTCTTTTGATATGTATGAGCTGGACTGCGATGAGCGGTTGCTCACTACTTCGGAACGCTATACACTATCGCAAATTGGCACAATGGAGGAAAAGGACAACCGAGGCGAAGTGGGTAAATACTTAGCTACCGTTGGTTTGGGCGAGGGCTATCCTTACTGTGCGGCAGGAGTTTATTGGAGCTTTAGCAAAGGAGCGGAAGAGTTGGGAATGCCCAAAAGTGCTATTCCGATAGAACGGACGGCGGTGGCAAATGGTATATACAACCACGCTAAGCGAAATGGCAGATTGGTAAGCCGCGATATAGCAAGACACGATCTGATTGTTTGGAAATCGAAGAACAGTTGGTCTGGTCACATAGAGCGAGTGCTGAGAACGAAGCGGAAGGGAATAGTGGAGACCATTGGCTTCAACGTAAAAACGAAAGGCGGCGAAGGGGTGGCAGTGAAGACGAGATTTGTCAACCACCCACTCGGTCTGCTGATGATGAGGGGAGTTGTTACATTTAGAAAGGTGAAGATATGATATTGAGATTAATGAACAGCCACAACGCAGGGCTGGAATACAGTAGCAAATGGGTGGATATAGCTCCAGAAATGAAGGGTAGAAACAAGAAAGCCCATTCGCTGCAAATAAGTTGGAAGGGAATAGTTGGACCGCTGAATGGATTTTTGGTGCTGACTGGCTCCAATGATATGAGCAATGCAGGGTACAAGAAGATATATGAGCTGAAAACAGCTGACAATTATGACGATGCTGAGCTGATAGTTATCAGACAGATGTTTAAATTTTTAAGAATAGAATACGTGCCAGTGGGGATAATATCAGGTCGAGTAGATGCCCACTTGTACTATAAATAATGGAGGTGAGCTATGCCGTTTAGTTATTTTCCGCCACTGGGCGAACAAGTCTGGGGCAATTTGGAAGGCGATATAGAACGCCAAGATGATTTGATAGACTTGATAGATGAGAAAACAGGAGCTGCAAAACAGAAGCAGAACTTGCTGATTAATTCAAACTTTAGTGTGTGGCAAAGAGTAGCCACTCCGGTGGAGATTAGTAGCAGAGAGAGAACGAGCAATCTGGTGACATTGGAAACGGAAGTACCGCACGGTTACCAAACTGGGGACAAGGTACAGATTACGAATATGGGTGCAGGCACTTACGATGAGCCAAGTGGTGTTGAGATTACTAAGGTAGATGCCACTCACATTAGCTATACTAACACCGGAAGCGATGAGACGAATACCACAGAGCTGAGTGGTACTTGTTTGCTTTTGGATAGGGTGTCGATGGTCTGTGATGATGGCGATTTCTTTGCTGACAGATGGTTAGCACTCAACGAAAGCAGTGAGCCAATTGCTATCGAGGACGATGGAGCTAAACTAACAGCTACAGCAAGTGGTAAGCTTGGAGTAATACAGATAGTTCCTCACCGCTTTTTGGAGCAGTATTTGGGTAATGGCTTGTCTCTCTCTATTGATGTTAAAAGCAATAGCACTGCCAAAGCGAAATTGGCATTGCTCACTTGGGAGGGGAATGCTGATGAACCCACTCGCGATGTGGTTAGCAATTGGAATGGAGTCGGTACAAATCCGAGCTTGGTAGCTGATTGGAGCTATTATGCAATCAGCGATGAAGTGACATTGAGTAGTGAGTTTCAGACTCTGAAACTGGAGGACATTAGTGTTGGTAGTGGAGCTAAGAACATAGCTATTTTCTTATGGATAGAGGGACTAAGTGCTGATGAGTATATATCTATTAACAATGCTCAAATAATAGAACACAGTTCATATATAACTTATAAAGAGGGTTACTATGTTGATGAGGTTATCAAATGTCTTCAGTTTTATAAGAAGAGTTATAGCTTAACAGAGCCACCTTACAAGAAAACGGATGAGGGGAAAGTGAGCTTTGCTTCATCTTATGGTATTAGTAATGGCAACGTGGTCGGCACTGTCCACTATTGCGATATGTACAAAGCTCCATCGGTTGAACTAATATCATCCGCCGATCCACCAGTGAATGATTATTGGGTGGTAAGCACAGGAGTGAATGTAGGAATGGCAGTTGACTATGAGAATGCGAAATCATTCACGGTGATTAATGATTCTGGATTTAGCATAAGTACGTCGTCCGTTGGTGGCCACTATGTGTTAGATGCTGAGATATAAGGGAGGAACAGAATGAAGTATATAATAACAGCGTTGGTGTCGGCTTTGTTGGCACTGCTATTAACTAAGGAGTACTATCCATCGGTGAGAGTAACAACAGTTCGAGACACAATAACTGTACAACCAGCGCCGATTGTAATAGAAAAAGTAAGACCGAAGTTAGTTTACAAAAGGGACACGATAATAAAGACAGCCCCTTTTGTAGCAACGGTTGACACGGTTTATAAGCGAGACACAATAATGGTTAGCTACAGCTACCCCGAAAACGAGATGAATATGTCAATTCGCTTAGCTACGGACACTGTGTATAGTGAGGTAAAGACGATAGCCATTCCCTGTAAAAAAGAGGATTGGTGGCACACACCAGCTGCAGCTGCAGGTGGATTGCTATTAGGAATTATAATAAGTAAATGAGAGAGAAAAATGAATGATTTGTATAAAGAAGTAGTCAGCATAGGCAATGACGGTTGGCAGAGCATAATGGATGCAGTGCCCAATCCCGATATGATATTGAGAAAGACAGGAACGACGTACTCTGGGTATAGGGAATTGCTTTATGATCCACACTTGTGGAGCTGTGTGCAATCACGGAAGAGTGGAGTGCTATCCACACAATACGATATAGTGGGGGAAGACAATCAACTGGCGGCGAGTTTGCTCAATGAAATAAAGATGGAAAAGCTAATAGACGAAGTGCAGGACTCTATCCTTTTTGGATTTCAGCCGATTGAGATATATTGGGAGAAAGTGAAAGGTCAGATATTGCCCAATGCCACAATAGCAAAGCCGCAAGAGCTGTTCTATATTGATACCAAATCGGAGTTGAAATACCGCGCAGCAGGGAAGACCAAGGGAGTGGCGTTACCGAAGTATAAGTTCTTGGACTTGCGTTACAGAGCTGGCTATCAGAATCCTTATGGCATAGCATTGTTGTCTAAGTGCTATTGGCCAGTAAAGTTCAAGAATGGAGGAATGCGGTTTTGGGTGAACTTTATGGAACGCTACGGAATGCCGATACTAATAGGCAAATACACCCGAGGTGCTACGCAGAATGAAGCAAATTCGCTTGCTGAACACCTTGCAAATATGACAGAAGACAGCGTGATAGTTACACCGAATGACATTGATATAGAAATAGCGGAACCGCATAGGTATAGCTCCGTCCGTTTGTACAATGAGATGATAAAGCTCAGCAACAAGGAAATATCGAAAGCAATACTATCGCAAACGCTTACAACAGATGTGACCAACAGTAGCAAAGCCGCGGCAGAAACTCACTATAAGATAAGGGAAGAGTTAGTACTTGCAGATAAGCTGTTGGTAGAAGAAGCTGTAAACACGCTGATTAGCTATGTTTCAGAGCTGAATTACGGTAAGCCATTGGAGGCAAAGTTCAAATTTAGAGAGGAATTGGAAGACATAGACACCAGATTAGACCGAGATTTGAAGCTGTTAGATAGTGGTGCCATAGAGTTTGCTAAAGAATACTGGATAAAAAAATATGGCTATGAGAAGAAAGATTTGGTTGTTTAGTCAATTACTTTTCCTTAAATTTGTGGATAATTGTTTAAATAAATAAAATATAGGGTGTCTTATGAAAAACATTTTAATTATAATTGCATTAGCTATTGCCTCTACAACAATGGCTTACTCGCTTAGCCCAATAGTTGTGGCTGTGAACTACGACAATGGTGAAAACTTATCTGTTTCTGTAACAGAGGGGTCAGGACCAGCAATATACGAATCAGAAATAGAAGTAACTGAGCCAAATTCTTCTGGTCTAATCATCTTTTCTGTAGGTGATGGTGATTCTGAATGGGAAGATATTTTAGAAGCTTCGGTAACTACTTCTCACGTAGTAAACGTAATGGACAATGGAACAGTAGTTGCTCAGTACAGATTGGACTACTTAATCGACCTTTCTGCTCGTATGGGGCTTATTAGTTCTAGTTTGAAAGTAAAAGGAGACGTAACTATAGAAGGGAATACTTATAACAATGGTAATCTTAGTTTAAATTCTGAAGAGTTTACAACTGCAGATAATTTGGGTGACATACTTACATCAAACATTATGGTTTACACGGGTGAAGGTAATTTAACAATTGATGAAGATGATTTGTTTCCTGGACTACCCACTAATACACTTTATTATATCGCAAATTTTAGTGATGATGAATTGACTTATGTAAATGAAAACCATTTTCCAGTAATTGATGGTGGTGAATTCATAATACTTCTGAAAACGGGTAGTTACTTTTATATATTGAATCATGAATCGGGTTTCCCATTCGGGCCACAAGACTAAGTAAAATTACAAATTAATTACGTAATATCCCGCTTCTTTTGTTAGTAGTGGGATTTTTTTTTACCAATTTATGGGTTTTATTATATTTGACAGCCTACGGTTATGGTTTAAACTGAACTATTTCTCTCGGTATAAATTCTTTGAGTGATGTAGGTTTTTCACCTGTTATTAGGTAATAATTGTCAGTTATTTTGGGTTCGCTTTGCAGACGAGGTAGGAAGTGCAGTATGGTCATAACTATTGCAAATCCGCTGCTTATTCCTTGTTTTCTCTTCAAAAAGTAAAATTTTATTGGGTTTACGCTCTTAAATTTTATTTCTCTTCCTAACTCTTCACTCAGATAAGAAGCAGCAACGGAGTAGTCTAAATTCTCTTCACCTGTTATAGTTATCACTCGGTTAGAATAATTATCGAATGACACAATTAGCTCTGCTATACATCTGCCAATATTATTGACATCAATCCAATTAAACTTAGCATTGCTCGAAGGAAGCGTAATTGTGCTATTGGTTTTTATTTCATTGAGCAAAGTGGTAGTCAGGTTTTGCATAAAATAACTTGGCCTTACGAATATATATTCAAAACCATATTCTTTAATCAATATTTCTATCTTATTGTGGGGAATTACCTTACTCTTGTCAGCACCTTGCACCGATAAGAAGACAATTTTTCTTATTCCCTTGCTCTTGGCTTCATCAAAAAGTGGGCGGAAATATTTGTCAACTTCTGATATTTGTGGTGGTCTGAGCAAAAACATAATGTCTATACCGTCAAATGATTCCTTAAATGAGGTTCTATCGTCAAAATCGAAGTGCCTAAAGCTAAGGTTGTCAACATTAGCAAATGTCGTTTTCGCCCTATCAATATCTCTGTCAGCTATTTTGACCTGATACTGTAAATTTCTTTTGGCATTTATTTCAGTTAGGTAACGAACTACCTGTCTGCCAACATTTCCAGTAGCACCAGTAATTAGAATATTCATCGGTTTAATAGCCATTTTCTTTTATTATTACCAGCAATAGTTAATACTCAACAACGTAATAACTACAAATATAATAAAATATTATGAGCGTACTTCAATGGGATTATTGGATCAAGAGCACAAACACAAGAACCTGAAGAGATTCAGAACTATTGGGATTTTGGAAGGGATAAGCTATCTGCTGCTTTTCGGCGTTACTATGCCTCTGAAATATTGGGCCGATATGCCGCTCCCGAACTACATAGTTGGTATGGCACATGGCTTTCTGTTTGTGGCTTACGTGTTTGGTGTTTTGGTCATAAGAAATCAATTCCGAACTGGCTTGCGAACTAACTTGATTCTGTTGCTTGCGTCACTTTTACCATTCGGTACTTTCTACACTGACAAGAAGTACCTGTCCGAGTTAGAAAAACAAGTATAAAAGCACTGGCTATATGTAAGCTAACCTGTTTCGGCTATTGATTTTGCCAAGTGAGTAATTACTTTGCTATTGTTTTAGAAATGAAATAAGGTTAACTTTCGTGTTTATTTATACATAAAAACGTAAAAACAGAAATGATAAAAGTATCTCGGTTTATCACACTCGATAATTTCATTACAAAGCAAGAAAACCAGCACCCCGATGCTTCGGGTGAATTTACTTCATTTATGCACGACATTACATTTGCCGTACGGTTAATAGCAAGGGAAGTGCGACGTGCTGGAATAAACGACATTATTGGTATGACTAACACCACCAATGTGCACGGCGAGGAAGTAAAGAAATTGGACGTGTTAGCAAACGAGATAATAATCAACTCACTCAACCATACTGGCAAACTAGCCGTTATGGCCTCCGAAGAGAACGAAGAACTAATACATATACCCGAAAAGTATGAAAAAGGCGATTACGTTATGGTATTCGACCCCTTGGACGGCTCTTCAAATATTGATGTGAATGTAACCATAGGTACTATATTCGGGCTTTACAAACGAGTAACTGATAGCGATGCTGATTGCAGTGCTGACGATGTGTTGCAACCTGGCTACAAGCAAGTTGCCTCTGGCTATGCACTATACGGCAGTAGCACAGTATTTGTTTACACTACTGGCAACGGCGTAAATGCCTTCACTTATGACCCAACAGTTGGTGAGTTTATCTTATCTTACGAGGGCATCACTATCCCTGAGCGTGGGAAATATTACTCTGTGAACGAAGGGAACACGCATAAGTGGAAGCCAGAATTCAAAAAGTATATTGAACACTTGAAAGAAAAGTCGGAAGATGGCACACGCCCATACTCTGCGAGATACATCGGTTCTGGAGTAGCTGATATACACAGAACTTTGCTCTACGGAGGTATATTTGCATACCCCGAAGACACTGCATCGCCTAATGGCAAGCTAAGATTAGTTTACGAATGCAATCCATTGGCTATGCTAATAGAACAAGCTGGCGGTAAGGCAAGCAACGGCAAAGATAGAATATTGGACATACAGCCAACGGACATTCACCAACGTAGCCCACTTTATTTGGGTAGCAAATACGATGTGGAAGAATGTGAAGCATTTTTGAGTGGCGAAAGAGGTTAATTGAGCGAACAAAAGCAAATAGGGACAGAGCCAGAAGAGAACCAAGACGACAAAGACATGGGGCTGATGGATCACTTAGATGAACTCAGAAAAAGACTGATGTACATCATAATAAGTGTGATTATTGGTTCGGCAATTGCGGGAATTTTCATAGAGCCATTGATGAACGGCATACTATTGAAACCAGCGATAGAAGCTAATCTGGATTTACAGAACCTTAGGGTATTCGGTAAGCCGATGCTCTATTTTAAAGTGATATTAATATCGGGAGTGATTATTGCATTCCCATTTATACTGTTTCAGATATGGAAGTTTGTAGAGCCGGCTCTCTATGCTGCTGAGCGAGGGTGGGCAAGGAGAATTACTTTTTTCACTACTTTCTGTTTTTTGTCAGGAATAACATTTTCATATATGGTTATGATACCGTCTATGTTAGAATTTTCGGCAAACTTTGGTACGGACAACATAAAGAATTTGATAGATATAAATGACTATTGGGGCTTCATAATGCTGATGATATTGTCGGCAGGAGTGTTTTTCGAAATGCCAATGGTCTCGTTCGTGTTGTCACGATTTGGTTTGCTGACTCCACGGTTTTTGAGAAAATACAGAAGACACGCAATTGTGGTTATATTAATAATTGCGGCAATATTGACACCGAGTCCAGACCCGTTCAATCAGCTAATAGTAGCAACGCCTATCTATTTGCTGTACGAAATCAGTATAATTATTTCTGCGGTTTCGATTAAGAAATACTATAAAAATGAAGAGAACGAGCAATAATGAGCTTAAAAGAAATTAGCAAGCCAATAAAGGATGAGTTAGACGAGTTTGACAGCTATTTCAAAGGGCTAATGAAAACGGATGTTGCTCTTCTTGATATAGTTTTGAGATACCTCACCAAAAAGAAAGGTAAGCGAATAAGGCCAACATTGGTGTTCCACACAGCAAAGGCATTGGGTGGAATAAACCAAAGAACTCATGTTGGTGCAGCTATGGTAGAGTTGCTCCACACTGCTACCTTAGTTCACGACGACGTAGTTGATAGAGCCGAAACCAGACGTGGTTTGCTATCTATCAACCACAAGTGGAATAACAAAATTGCCGTTTTGGTGGGTGATTACTTGCTTTCAAAAGGGCTGATAATTGCTACTGAAAACAACGAAACAGGATTCTTGGACTATACTAGCAACGCTGTTAAACGGATGAGCGAAGGGGAGCTACAGGCAATAGAGGTAATTAAAACAAAAAAGATTACTGAAGAAGTTTACTACCGCATTATATCTGACAAAACAGCTGCCTTGCTTGCAACCTGCACAAAAATTGGTGCTGCCAGCGTAACGAACAACAAGGAAGTAATTGGTAAAATGGAAGAGTTTGGCGAGAATATTGGTATGGCATTTCAGCTGAAAGATGACTTGTTCGACTATCTTTCTACCAGTTCGTTGATTGGCAAACCCGTTGGTAATGATATTGTAGAGAAAAAAATTACGCTACCACTAATTCATGCTTTTGAGAACAGCACTCCTAAAGAAGCCAAAAAGATAAGAAAGATGATAAGAAAAGGTGGTCTGAGTAATAAGCAAATCCGATATATCATTGACTATGCCTTGGAATACAAGGGGATAGAATACACTGAAGCCAAAGCTGATTATTATATTGAGGAAGCAATCAAATCTTTAGAAAGCATAGCCGACATAGCAGAAACACAACCACTCCGAGATTTGGCAGACTTTATTGTTAGTAGAGAGAGTTAAACCTAATAAGAATTTATTTGCACTTTCGGGACAACTTATTTATATTGTCAACATATAATTTAAGGAATTAGTTTTTTTCAATTAACCAAATAGGTTTACTATGTTTTCTAAAGCTATGCAAATCATAGGGTCATTATTTGTGGCTTCTATCTTACTTACTTCGTGCTACTCGCACACAAGCCACATTGGAGAGGGTGCCCAAGGTACAATATCTGACACACAATGGAATCATTATATTATATATGGATTAGTTCCTGTTGGTGTTTCTGACACTAGACAAATGGCTTCTGGTGCTAAAAATTACACTATTCACACTAGACAATCATTTATTAATGGTTTGGTTTCGGCTATTACATTCGGAATTTATTCGCCATCTACCACTACTGTGTCCCGATAATATATATTTTTATATAGTAAGAGAGTCGTCTTGACTCTCTTGCTTAGTATTACTATGAAAAAAATCCCATTCTTCATCACACTGGTTGTTGCTATGCTATTGTTGCTTAACGTGCTTAGCATTCTCCTGTTCGACTTTAGCCGACTTACCCAATACGGATTTGGTTATTTGGTTGGCAAAGTAATTCTCCTGCTTGTGTTTAGCTATGCTGCTATCAAATTAAAAAAGTATGCCTTCCCAATTGCAAAGTAGTTACACTTAATCCGATTATTTAATTTGCTATTTTGTTGTCAGGTATATATTTGGCGGTTTCTGTGTGCAATACTTCCGACATATCGTAATATAATTTGTGAATATATTTCACTTGTCCAAATGTAAAAACAACCTTAATAACTCTACTTTACAAGTCATATAATCTATTATTATTCATAGGGTTATTCCTCTAAGCAGGTTTGCTTTCAGAATTTATTTTAATTATGTTGTGAAAACCGTATTTATACAAATATTCGAGGTAATCTATGAAAAGGCTCTTTACTATTTTAATTTTCTCTATTATAGCATCATCAATTGCTATAGGAGGAGATTTAAAGTTTAACACATATTTCTTCCCACAAGAACTACACTTTGGGAATGAAACTCAGATTCAAATTGAATTTGAAAACATTCATCAACAATTCCCTGTCCAACAAATTGTTTTTCAACTAACAGTAAGGAGAACTAGCGACCAAGAGATAATGTATCAAGATATGAAGCAATTACAAGAACTACTACCTGAGCAGAAGGAAATAGTCAACTTCGGATCATTAGATTTTCAAGAGTTAGAAGAGAATACTGAATATATACTTGAAATTGGAACTCAACAAGAATTCGACGAAGACTTAACTAACAATAACGGTGAGCACGTTTTTAATTTAATTCCTCCTTTTGATAGAGATTGGGTCGAAATGCGTGTAGCAGAAATGTTAGAGGATAATTATACACCAGAAGAATTGGAGAATACTCACGCTTATGTTGGCCATGAGATTTTACCAATTGGTACAGAAATCATGACTTTTGATCAGGAAGATTTTGAAACTACTTTAGAAACTGATTCATGGTTCGTATTTATTGATTGGAATATACATGGGAAATATTCCAAGCCAGTTACTTATATGTTGATTTCTGAAGGAGAGGAAGACGTATTTTTTGATGTTGAGTGGTATCCCTATGTAGATGGTCAGTTATGGATTCCAGACCCGTTCAGCACTGATCAACTGATATATGGTCAACCTGGTCAGTTTGTTTCCGAAGAGCCACCAATAGATTTTACTCAGCCAGTTCCAACAGAAAAAAAAGATTCGGTTTGTGCAATTATTGTTACTGGTAAAGATAGTGTTTTACAATCTGCTTTAGATGAAGATAAAAAGTGGATTAGATATATGTTGCAAAAGAATGGCCTTGGCGAAGAGCTTTCTGATGATAATATTAAAGTATTAGACAAAGGTACAAAAGCTGAAATCAAAGCTGCGATAGAAGAGTTAAAAACTAAATATAAAAAAGTCTATTTTTATTACACAGGCCATGGTTCTAAAAAAGGAAAAATGTGTACAAACGACGCATCGAATGAATGGATGACTTATGATGAATTATTCAAGGAATTATTTGGAACAGATGCGGACGAAATAGTAGTAATCTTAGATGCTTGCTATTCAGGAAAAGCAATAAAATCAGCTGAAGATATTGATAAAAAGAAAGACAGAAAAGTTACAGTGCTGACTTCATCCGATAGTAACAAGGTATCCAGTGTAGTCTGGTTTAGGTCAAGTGCAGACACAACGAAAAAGTATTGTGAAAGTCTATTCTCAAGAGCTTTAGTTCTTTGTGCTCAAGATTCATTAGCAAATAAAAACAAAGATACTGTTGTATCACCAAAAGAAGCTTTCGATTGGGCTAAAACTTTAGACACTGCTATGAGCAATGGACAGAATCCACAATTGTTTACAGTAGATACAAGATTCACAATAGACAACATAAGGTTGTTAGTTCAGCAGTTTTTAGAAAATAATTATAGTAGTGTTGATTTAACAAATACTATGGCATTTTTATTCCCTGAAAAATTACTCCCTTCCGCAACGGTTCAGACATTTGATACTCAGGAATATAGTAAAACAGTCGAATCAGAATTATATTTTGTGATGATTGATTGGGATATATTTAGCAAATATTCAAAACCTGTTACTTATCTTATGTTTGAAAAAGGTGAAGAAGAGCCAATTGTAGCCGATGTTAATTGGTTCCCAATTATCAATGACGAACCATGGAATCCTAACCCTTTAGAGATTATTCCTCCACAAGTTATGTTTGGTGAGGTGCCCGAATTACCTGTGCAAGTAGGACCAGATATTGATTTAGGTATTCCTAGCCCAACAGTAAAGCAAGATTCAGTTTGTGCAATAATTGTAACTGGGGTTGACGCTAAGCAAGCCAATGCACTAAAGAAAGACAGTGATTATATCAAATGGGTATTGCAGAACAACAAATGGGGGCAAGAATTATCTGAAGATAATGTTGAAGTTATACCAGAAGGAAGCAGGGAAGACGTAATTGCAGCTATCAAAAAACTTAAAGAAAATTATAAAAAGATTTATTTCTATTATTCAGGTCATGGTTCCAAAGATGGCAGAATGTGTACTAATGACTTTTCTGAAGATTGGATGACATATCAAGAGTTATTCAAAGAGCTGTACTGCACTAATGCAACGGAAATCGTGACTGTACTTGATGCTTGCTACGCTGGTAAAGCACTCAGTGCTGCAAAAGGTGACCCTACGAGAGGACTAAGAGATGTAAAAGTTATTGTATCTTCGGATTCAACTAAAAAGTCAAAATTTATATGGCACAAATTGAAAAAAGATACCACAAAATTACTTTGTTTGAGTTTCTTTACTGAGAAGTTAGTCCTTTGTGGAAGAGATACTTTGGCAAATACTAATAAGGATACTGTAATTACATTTGATGAAGCATTTGCTTGGGTAAGAAAACAAAACCCAACATATCGTAAAGACTCGATAAACCAAGTTCAAAACCCTCAAATCTATGAGGCTGATACTCGAGTTACAAAAGACATTTTAGAATTGCTAAAAGCTTTGACAAAGCCCATATTTGACCAAAGTCCAGAAGGAGCTGTAGTTTATTGGGATCCAATTCCGTTACCTCCAAATTGGATTTTGCAACCAATGTTTCAACCAGAACTACAACTCCCACCTATGCCTACTGAAGGGTACTATGGTTGGATTGATTTAAACCCTATGGCCAAATTTGAACATGATGTTATACTATTTTCTTACAACTCTGAAAATGAAGAGTTTCTGACTCAACCTGCTTTGTGGTATCCTGTTGCTAAAGGCCCCGATGGAGAATCGAAATTTTTAGATGAACAAATAATACATGGATTCAAGCCATCAATAAAATCAGTATCTAAAAGTACAATTACTGAAGAGGTTGAAGGCTCAGACAAGGAAGGTGTATGTGCTGTCTTAATATCGGGACTCGATGCAAAAGATAGTTTACTTGAAGAATCTTTTGTGTGTGATGTTAAGGACTTTGCTGATAATTTAACTAAAGAGAAATTAGGTGCGCAGTTAGGTTCTAACAATATACGAATGGAGAATGGAATAGGAAAAGATAGTATTTGTTCTATCTTAGAAGGTATGGCAGATAAGTATGATAAAGTATATTTCTATTATTCAGGTCATAGCTCAACCGATGGCAAAATTTGTACTGGAGATTCAACTGATGATTGGCTAAGTTATGATGATCTGATGACAAAGTTAGATAAAATTGGTGCTTCAGATAATTGTATTGTATTAGATGGATGTTTCTCAGGTAAAGCAAAAGATGCTCTTGAGGGTAAATTTGATAGTACAAATGTTACTCTTGTTACTTCGTCGAATAGTGAAAAGGAATCCGAAGCAGAATTTGTTGGTACTTCAGTAGATGATGTTAAAGGTTATGGTATATTTACACGCTATTTCCTTACTTGCTATGGTGAACCAGAGGCGGATTCAAATGAGGATGAAAAAGTAACATTTGCAGAAGCCTTCGATTGGGTAAAAGAACAAAACGAGGATGTTGATACTACTCAATGCCCTACATTTACTTCAAAAGTTAAAGGTGTTGTTGATACAGAAAAGAAATCTTTCAGTTTCAAAGATAATGATGTTAGAATAGAAAACTTTGTTGCAGATTCATTTTTTGATATTCAGACAGTTTTAGAAGTTCAAGAAAGAAAGCACAAAAATGAAAATAGTGGTATAATTGAGCTTTCTGGAAATAGAATGTGGACCATTAAATCTGATCTTGAAAATGGTACATTTACAGCTGACTTGATTTTCCAATTGAGAAATCAATATGAAAATCTAAACCCCGGCTCTAAGCAAGTCATTGGTATGTGCTGGAGAGAGAATGAAAATGATGATTGGAAACCACAATATCCTTCCGTTCATAATGTAAATGATAATACTGTTCTCTGTGGTAAAACTGATCACTTTAGTGATTGGGTAGCTGGTGTAATAGTTGAAGAATCAGGCAATAGTGTAAGCAGTAAGTTTCTAATTGACGGTGTAGAATATGGACCAAATCCATTCAAAGACTTATATCATTTCGAGTTTACTTTAGAAAAATCAGAAAGCTTCTCAATTGAGATTATTGATTTAACTGGTACTTTGATTGACAAACTACCTTTGACTCAGTACAATAAGGGGACTTCTACAGTTAACTTAGATGGTTCTAAGTATCCTTCTGGCACTTACTATTGTCGTATGGTTTCAGATAATGGACTAAGAACGATAAAGTTAGTGAAAGAGTAAGAAAAAAAGAAAGAACCAATACAATTTAAGAGCTTCATAGTTAATCTGTGGAGCTCTTTTTTTTGTGAAAAGAAACTATTTTCAATGAATTTGTAACTTTTAACTAAAATATTAGTTATATAACTAAATACTTAGTTGATAAACGAAAAAATAGTTTGATATGAAAAAACTTACGAAATCCGAAGAAGAAATAATGGCTGTCCTTTGGCGGTTAGAAAAAGCATTTGTACAAGATATACTACAAGAGTTCCCAGAACCGAAACCTGCTTATAACACTGTATCTACACTAATAAGGATATTGGTAGATAAAGGGTTTGTTGACTATGAGCAATTTGGTCGCTCGCACAGATATTATCCTAAAGTTAAAGAACCAGAATATAAGAAAGAATATTTGAAAAGTATGATGGGTAGGTTTTTTGACAACTCTTATAGAAATCTGGTTAGCTTTTTTTCTGACTCTAATGAGCTGACAGTTAGTGAGTTAGAAGAGCTAAAAAGAATAATAGAAGCGAAGATGGAGGAGAAGAAATGATTGTTTTTGATTTAGTTGAGTTTACTCTGCTATCTGGAATTGCATACATTGTAGCAAGGTATTTTTTTGGAAGCTCTAAGTATTATAATATGAAGAGGCTGTATATATTATCAGTTATACCAATACTTTGGTTTCTTTCATTTACATCGTTTGGGATAACCACAACCAATATAGTGGAGAATATCCCATTCTTACCTGAAGTATTGGTCACACCAAATAAAGTGATTGAAACGGGAATTACTGTGTCTTGGCTACTAATCGTCTATCTTGTAGGTGTTGTGTTTAGCTTGACTCACAAGTTAGTTGGTGTCACAAAGATAAAGAGAATAATAAAAAATAGCATATTGATTAAAGTGCAGAATGATACAAGAATCTATGAGAATAATGAGGGGTTGAGCTTTTGTTTTTGGCAAACGATATCGGTGGCAAAAAGTGAGAATCAAGCAATTTTAATAGATCATGAGTTGGAACATATAGCAAACAAACACCACTATGATTTACTGCTAAGTAATCTATACTCTATCGTATTTTGGTTCAACCCATTTACATATCTTATGACTAAAGAACTACAAGCAACTCATGAGTTTCAAGTAGATAGCAATGCTAATTATAAACTCAGTGAGATTGTTCCAACTCTAAATAGAAATAAAAATGTTATTGCAATAACAAGTAACCATAATTTTATTAACTACAAAAGGAGAATAGAA
This sequence comes from Chlorobiota bacterium, assembly GCA_034670025.1. Classification (GTDB taxonomy): domain Bacteria; phylum Bacteroidota; class Ignavibacteria; order Kapaibacteriales; family UBA2268; genus PGYR01. The sequence continues at coordinate 30,346 of JAXMOE010000003.1, read as the reverse complement.
ATGAAGACTTCCAAAAGTAAACACATTCTATCTATAATGGCAGGAGTAATGCTAACGCTATTTGCCGTCGGTATAAGTGCTGTGACATCACATTCGGTGATAGCAGACGAAATAACAAGCACAGATAAAGTCCCAACTTATAAGGGAAATATGATGGCTGAATTATCAAATGAGATAAAATATCCAAAATCGGCTTATGAAAATAAAGTTGAAGGAAGGGTTATAGTGAAAATAAAAATTGATAACGAAGGTAATCAGACTGATACAGAAGTTGAATATAGCTCAGGCAATACAGCATTGGACAACGAGGCAGTAAGAGCTGTGAAGACTTTGGAAAGTTGGGAAGCAGGTACAGTTGGTGGCAAAACAATCGCTGCTTGGGTGCAAGTACCTGTTAAATTTAAGCTACCGAAGTAGGTAAAGTAAGAAGTTCAATTTAATTTCAGCTTAGTTACATTTAGTAGCTAAGCTTTTTTTTATTGTGTAGTGTTAAGCATACTCTGAAATGTAGTTGACATTGCAATAGTATCTGTTTATAAATCGTTATTCAAGAAAGTTTGTCCAATATTTATTATATTCGGACTTCGATATAATTATAAATAAAATATATTATTATAAAAATTAATCAAGATGTATAATATTAGCTCATATATATTCAAAACAACTAAGATTGGATCTCTATTCTTAGTAGGGCTTATGTTATTCCTTTCTACATCTACTTACCCTTATTTCAGTGAGTTATTAGTAAAAGCAAACATAACTATTAACGAAATAAATGAAGAAGAAAACGAAACAAATCACAAAGGCAAAAACAAAATTGGTTCTCTTTGCTTAAATGATTTGTATAAGTTTCTCTCAATGTATGAATCAAACATCAAATCAATAATATATTATAACAAAAAACATTCGGATCATTATCCTGAAGTTCACACACCACCACCAGAGCTTTCGCACATAGCTTAACAACCCTTAATACAATACGAAAGTAATGAAATAATTAGTTCATAGCTCACTTCTGATAGTGAAGCTGTGGTATTTATTAATTATGCCTTAGATTTATAATTATTGCTGATAAAAAAATCAGTGATTTGTCAATGATTTAGGTATTAAATATGTGTGATTAAAATGAATTCGAATAATGATTTTATAAATAATTTGAAGGCCGATGTACCAGCGAGTATAGTCGTTCTTCTGGTGGCTATTCCCCTTTGTTTGGGTATAGCGTTGGCTTCCGGAGCACCACTTTTTTCTGGTATTATAGCTGGAATAGTTGGCGGTATAGTAGTTGGTTCTATAAGTAAATCAGCTCAAGGTGTTAGTGGCCCTGCTGCAGGATTAGCAGTAATAGTATTAGTAGCAATCCAAGATTTGGGTAGCTTCGATATATTCCTACTGGCAGTTGTCTTAGCTGGAGTGTTCCAAATAATATTAGGAATACTTAAAGCTGGTGTAATAGGTTACTATTTCCCTTCATCTGTTATCAAAGGTATGTTAGCAGGGATTGGAGTAATAATATTCCTAAAACAAATACCCCATGCGTTTGGCTATGATGCTGATTATGAAGGGGACTTGTCCTTTGTTCAACCAGATGGTCAAAATACCTTCTCTGAAATATTTGCTATGATGGACTTCATTTCTCCAGGAGCATTGATTATTGCTGCGGTTTCGTTAGCAATATTAATACTTTGGGAAAGACCCTTTATGAAAAAAATTAGTGCTCTAAAGTTAGTACAAGGTCCTTTAGTTGCAGTTACTGTATCAATAATATTGGGTGTAATATTCCAAAATATTCCTAGTCTGGCACTTATTTCAGAACAGTTAGTGAGCATACCAGTTTCGGACTCATTCTCAGGATTTTTTGGTCAATTTACAACTCCTGATTTTAGCCAAATTGGCAATCCTGCGATATATATGACGGCTTTTACAATTGCAATAGTAGCAAGTTTGGAAACTCTACTTTGTGTAGAAGCAACAGATAAGTTAGACCCAGAAAAAAGGGTTACGCCCACAAACAGAGAGCTAACTGCTCAGGGAGTTGGTAACATTGTATCTGGGCTGATTGGTGGGTTGCCAATTACTCAAGTTATAGTTAGAAGTTCTGCCAATATCCAGTCTGGAGGTAGAACAAAATTATCTGCTATCATACATGGTGTCTTGCTATTGCTTTGCGCAGTATTTATACCAACAATATTGAACCTTATCCCTTTGGCAAGTTTAGCGGCTATACTTTTTGTGGTTGGTTATAAGTTGGCTAAACCTATTTTGTTCAAAGAAATGTATAATAAGGGCATGGCAGAGTTCTTGCCATTTATTGTAACTATATTGGGTATAGTGTTCACAGATTTACTTATTGGTATTTCACTTGGATTAGCAGTAGCAGTAGTTTATATACTATGGAATAATTACAAAACACCTTACGAAGTAAATAATGAAACTGAAGGTGCAAAGAACAAATATGTCCTTAACTTGGCTCAGGAAGTTAGCTTCCTAAATAAAGCAGGTATTATGCGTACTTTAGATCAGATTCCTAACGATTCCAGTATTGTAATCGACGGAACTAAAACCAAGTCAATTCACCCCGATGTCATTGAGATAATTGATGATTACAAAGAACACGCTAAAACAATCAATGTTAATGTTTCTGTTATTGGTCTCAATGGTACTTATCAAAAAGAAGACCCAGTTGCTGAGTTTGATAGGGCTTTGGCTGAATAGATAGAAAACTTTATTTTTTAACTTTAATGCTACTCACTTTTCTTAATAGTGGGTAGCATTTTTATTATATAATTAGTTTATATCCCAACAATTTAGTAGGTTAAGAATATAGTTTTAAAAATAAATATAAATTTAAAATGAAAAAAGCAACCTTACTACTCGCACTTATCTTACTTACTCTTAGTTGTAATAATGAACCAACCAATACCGAGACTAACGAGCTGGAGACTGTTCACGGATTTATCCGCACTTTAGTTAATTCGCAAACTGCTGGAATGTTGGGTGACACTGCTCTGAATGAGTTTCAAGTTACACCTGGTTTCGAAGCTGTTGTTTACTCTAACCCTGCTTTTGAAAGTGGAACTGTTACAGTAGATTTTTTTATTTCTGAAAATGGGAGTTACAAAATTTCTATTGTCCCTGCTGTAGCAAGTAATCAACTAAGAGCTGATATAGATAGTTTACCTGGAATTAGTATCTCTGATTATCCCAGTCATACAGAAATGAGTACAAATATTGTGTTTGATAGGGAAATGCAAAAAGGGTCTAATTCAATAATGATTGATTGTGTAGATTTCTCAACAGGGTTTAACATTGTAAAAATTTCAAGAAAAGAGATTGAAGATGAGAAGTTTTATAATATAGCAAGTCTTCCTGTTTTTATAATGAAATATATTGAGTAAAAGTAGAAAAACATAATCATTAAAAGGGGCAACTACTATGAAAAAAAAGTTTACTATTCCGAATATCCTATTTGTAACACTTATGATTTTGGCATCGTTCCTAATTGGGGTTTTGGTTGTGGGTATAACTGGTGCAGCTAAAGCACAGGGCTTAGCAGGTGGGGCAATAGTGCTCGGCTATGGGATTATTGGGGCAGGAGTTGGACTAATTCTTTCCCTAGTTCTTGCCTCAAAATTAGAAAAGAAAATTATAGTTAGGGCAAATTGGGTTTTGTTGGTGGCACTAATAGGGGCGTTTTTCTATTTGCAACACAACTATACCAAAAGGCAGGAACTGAAGCAGCAGGAAAGGGAAAAAGAAATGAGGCAGAGAACTAAACCAACTTCGCCCTCACCAATTAACTTTTTCTCTATGCCTGTTATGGCTTCTACTTTTTCTAATTCCGATGACATAAGTAGCGTGAAAATGGCTTTGGGTTATTATACTCCAAATCACTTTGAGTACAAAACAATGTATTTTTACGAAGATATTAACCCTGAGAAAGGGTTGACCGAACATTTACCTACGGACAGTGTTGTGTTTGGGATTGATAAATATGGCAACCCCAAAGCGAACTATGCACCGAAGTGGTTCAACCCCGAACACCTAAAGTTAGACTATGGGATAATTGTACTCAAAGTTCTGAGTATTGGGTTTGACTTTATGGAAGTGGTGGTGGATTCGGAAACAGATAAGCGAATGTATATAGATAAATTCAAAGGAACTTATACCTCTTTGCCCGAATATCTATTGTCTGCCAATTCGCTTGAATTTAGAGGTGGGAATAATAACAAAATATTCGAAAAACCATCATATAAATCATCAATTGTTGAAGTCGATTATAGCTTTATGAAGCCATTATTGATTGAGCAAAACTGGGCGTACGTCAAATTAGTTGATGACTCACTGAAGGAAATGGGAAAGGGCTGGATAGTATGGAAAGACAAGGGTGAGCTGTTGGTTAGCTACTCGCTGTTGAGTTAGGTTTTAGTAACAATTTGTGTGGTAAATTATGAATGATCCGTTTCAAATACAAAAAGAACTACGCTACGGTTCACCTGTGTGCGATGAGATTTTGACTGGTAGATTTTTCACTATTGGTTACTCGTGGTATTTTAGGCAAGCTAAGTGGGTTTTGGAAATAATTAAACCCAATGCTCGATTCGAGTGGGAAGTAGAAAGAAGGAATAATTTTAGGGCAGATATTCGGTTGCCACGAAGGTTCAGATCAGGACTAAAGGCCTACCCAGGAAGTGGATATGACAGGGGGCACTTGGTGGCTAGTGCTAACCACGACGAGTTAGAAATCCAAAATAGCGAGACATTTTTGCTATCGAATATGTCACCACAAATGCCAGATTTCAATAGAAGGATTTGGCGAAATTTAGAGCTGGCTATCCGTAAGTTGAACGATAAGCCAAATATATTGGAGACTTATGTGTTGACAGCTCCAATTTTCTATTTCGACAAAAAAGTAGAAACCATTGGGAATGACACCGAGAAGTATGGTATTGACGTTCCTATTCCACACGCTTTTACTAAGAGTATTTTGGCAGAAGACAACCGAGGCCGCTTAAAGCTGTGGACTTTTGAGTTGGAAAACAAGCTGCTGACTGGTAATTTGGAAGACTATTTGGCTGTAACTTACGATGTGGAGCAAAAAGTAGGCGGTCGGTTTTGGGACAGAGTAGCTGCTCGAGATTTGCACTCCCAAAAAAGAAAACCCGGCAAAATGTGGAAATTGGATTAGCTCTTCGTTTGGGTAAGTTTAATCGTTTTCTAATCTAAATTTTCAGTTGGGTATATATATATTCATACCGACAGACCCACCAAGTCATGAAATTACATTTGTGAAGTAAGCACTATGCCCGACAGTTTGTCGTTCGTATAGTAAAACAACTCCGAACAGATGAACCAGTGTAGGTTAACTGTTCGGTTAATATTTGTAATAAGTAATAATCAAAATAATAAATTATAATACTTTCATTAGTATAGACTGTATTATAATAAGAGCAGGAAATATATGAAGATACTATTAATAGGTGCTGGGAATATGGGGTTGACTTATATCGAGGGAATGGCAACATCGCCTTTGATTACTAAGAATAAGCTAAGGATTTATGACATAGACCCCAAAAAAAGAGAAAGCTTGAGCAATGACCCTAGGTTCGATGTGTTCGACAATTTGGAAGATTGTTTTCCCAGTGCAGACCTTGTGTTCATTGCCGTAAAGCCATACCATAGCGATGAGTTATTTGAACAGATAAAGCCGATATTGAACAAGAATCAGATTTTTGTTTCTCTGATGGCTGGTGTTACTATAGATTCCATTCGAGAAAAATTGGCTGCCGAAAAAGTAGTTCGAGCTATGCCCAATCTGCCAGCAAAAGTTGGCAAAGGGGTGACTTCTTATACAGAATCGGAAGCGGTGTCGAAGGTGGAATTAATACTTATTCGCAGCTTGCTGGATACCACTGGGACTTCAATTCACGTTGATACTGAAAACTTTATTGATGCTTCTACTGGCATATCGGGTAGCGGCCCTGCTTATGTATTCTACTTTATGCAATCTATGCTCGAAGCAGCAAAGAAGATGGGCTTTTCCGATTTCGATTCAAAGGTGTTGGTGAGTAATACATTCGAAGGGGCAATAGAGCTATTCAATCAGAATGATATTTCACCAAAATCATGGATTGACAAAGTGGCGTCGAAGGGTGGGACAACCCGAGCTGCCATTGATTCTATGGAAGATAATAATGTAACGCAATTAATTCAAGATGCGGCCTATGCTGCATTCGACAGGGCTGTAGAAATGGGGAAGGAAGACTGATATTATGAGTGATGAAATAAAACGCGTGGTTGTGAAAGTAGGAACCAACGTATTGACAAATAGAGATAATAGGATATTAGGCCCTGTGCTAAGGGAACTAGTGAGGCAAGTGGCAGTACTGTATGAAAACGACATTATGGTAGTCCTTGTGTCTTCTGGCTCTGCAATTGCAGGGAAGGAAGTCTTGGGAGACATCAAAACAAAGGATAAATCTGTTAGGCGGCAGGTCTATTCTGCAGTGGGGCAACCTCGAATGATGCGCCACTACTACAGCATATTCCATGATTATGGAATGCGATGTGCACAAATTTTGGCAACTAAGCGAGATTTTGATCTTGGTAAGCATCGTGACAATATGATAAACTGCTATGAAGCTCTTCTCTACGAAGGAATTATACCAATTGCTAACGAAGATGACGCTGTGTCGCTAACTATGTCTATGTTTTCGGATAATGATGAGTTGGCAAGTTTAGTAGCAGAATTAATTGATGCAGACAGGTTAATTATACTGTCGGACACAGATGGCTTATATACTGGACACCCAGATGATGTTGATTCTGAGATTATCAGGGAAGTTGACACCAAGCAAGACGTAGAAAAGTATGTTCAAAGCTCAGACAAGAAAGAAGGTGAAGGACGCGGCGGAATGGCCTCAAAACTAAAAGTAGCCAAAGGCACGGCTAATAAGAACATTCCCACCTATATTGCCAATGGTAAACGCGAAAATGTTATCATTGACATTATAAATAATAAAAAAGTAGGCACTAAATTTATTACTACTAAATAATCTAAATAAAAATAAATACAATGAAACTTATAGATACGGACAAAAAAAATAGAGTTCTGAAATCAATGACTGAGATTTTAGAGCGTGAAAGGAAGAATATAATTGCTGAGAACAAAAAAGACTTAGAAGCTTTTCAAAGAGATGACCAAGCACTTTACGACAGATTAGTGGTTGATGACAAAAAAGTGGACGAAATGATTACCGCTATCAAACAGGTTATGCAGCAAGACGACCCTGTTGGTAAGGAAATATCAAACAGAACTTTAGAAAACGATTTAAACATTGTGAATACTACGGCACCTTTTGGGACGATTCTTATCATCTACGAATCTAGACCAGACGTTACGATAGAGGCAGCTGTGTTAGCATTCAAAGCCAATAATAAGATTTTGCTTAAAGGTGGCAAAGAAGCACTCAATAGTAATTTGATTTTAGAAAAATGCTGGCACGAAGCTCTGGAAGCTAATGGTCTTACTAAAGATTGGATTAATTTACTTCACCTAAAGCGTGAGGAAACGCAGGAATTTTTGAGAAACCCGACCGAGCAGTTGGACTTGATTGTTCCTCGTGGCGGCGAAAGGTTAATTGACTTTGTAAAAACCCACGCTACTTGCGCGGTGTTGGTGAGCGGCAGGGGGAACAACTTCCTCTATGTTTCTGAAAATGCAGATTGGGACAAAGCCGTGAAAGTTATAATCAATGCCAAGACCGATAAAATTTCGGGTTGTAATGCACTGGACAAAGTTCTGATAAACAAAAATTTGTCAGATTACGAAGCTAAGCTCAATATGCTACAAGAAAAGTTGGAACAGCACAATGTTGAGATAATAGTTGACGAAAAAGTCGCCAAAATCCTTTCCGACAAGGAGACAGTTAAGGATGTGGATGTGTGGTACGAGGAGTTTTTAGCTCTAAAAATACTAATTGGAGAGGTTGGCAATCTTGATGAAGCTATTGATATTATCAATAAGTATTCAGGTAAACACTCGGCATCAATTATCACTGAAGATAAGCCAGAAGCCATGAGCTTTATGCAAAATGTTGACAGTGCAGCTGTTTATCACAATGCTTCCACTCGGTTCACTGATGGTGGACAAATGGGCGTAGGTGCAGAGTTGGCGATAAGTACTGATAAACTCCACCACAGAGGCCCTTTGGGGTTGAAGCAGTTAGTAACTAATAAGTATTATGTCTTTGGTGATGGTCAAGTAAGGGTTTAGAAAATATCTTTTACTTACAGGGCGAGATACATCATTTTTTATTTAAAAACGTCATTCTAATCTATGAACTACCTCGCCCATATATTTCTTTCATGTAACAATGAAGACCTGCTGATAGGCAACTTTATCGCAGACTCCATCACGATGAAGGAGTTGACACTTGTGCCTGATGAAATCTATGCTGGGATAGAGCTGCACAGGAAGATTGATTCATTCACTGACAAGCACGATATAGTTCGGAAGGCAACGAAGAGGTTGAGACCACACCACAAGAAGTATTCGCCTGTGGTTATCGATGTGCTCTATGACCATCTGCTTGCCAACAATTGGGAGCGGTACTCGGATATGACACTGTCTGACTATGCACAGGATGTGTATAAGGTATTTGCAAGAAGGAGGGACGACTTGCCTGCTGGGCTACAACTCAGTCTTCCCCGAATGATAAAGAACGATTGGCTCAACAATTACAAAACGAGAGAGGGGCTGCAATTCACGCTTAACAGAATGGACGAACGCACAAGTTTCCCGTCGAACTTCGGTGGTGCTATTGACCACCTACACGAAGATTATGATTTGTTCACCGAGGAGTTCAATGCTTTTTTCCCAGATATTATTGCCTATGTGAATAGCCATTGTGGTTGTTAGACCTAACCAAATCCACAAAAACTGAAAGACCAAACAATGAAAAAAATCATCATAATAATAACTCTAATACTTTTCACAAGCATATTACTATCACAAACGAAAGAGGAAACAATGACCGAAATAGAAAAAACCGCCGAGAGATTGGCAACAGAGCAATTGACAGCATACAACAATCGCGATATCGACAACTTCCTCATTCCTTTTAGCGATAGTGTGGAGATATATACTTTCCCCGATCAGCTTATGTACAAAGGAAAAGATAAGATGCGCGAGAGGTACGGAAAGATGTTTAAAAAGGCGGTAAACCTACACTGCAAACTGACCCACCGCGAAGTCCTGGGAAATGTGGTAATCGACACAGAGGAAGTAACAGGAATAATAGAGGGAGAAATAGTGAACGCCATCGCTATCTACACTATCGAGAATGATAAGATTCAGATGGTACATTTTGTGAGGTAGTGGGCATTTCTTTAAGACTCTGATTTTTTGTAGATTGAGGGATTGGAAATGAAGCAATCCTAAATAAAATGAAAGTCAAAGTCTTTAATATTAGACCACATGAGTTGTACTTAGAGTATGACCAGCAGTTAGTGAACGAGTTCCTCGACTCGGTTGAAGTGATAGAAACGGCAATTTCATTCGTGAATGAAAGAGTTGATTATTGGTCGATGATAATACAATACGATGAGAAAAACGAGCCAGAGCCACAATCAGAAAATATTGAGTTTGAACGTCCATCAACTATTAAAACAAAGTATTCAAGATCCCACTTGAATGAAGAAGAACTAGAAATGGCAAAGAAAATAAAGCAATGGCGAGACGAAAAAGCTTCCGAGGCATCACTCCCAGTCTATATGATTCTATCTAATGCTGATATATATTCTGCAATCAAAGAAATGCCAATTGACTTCTTAGAGCTGTATTCCGTTTATGGATTCGGCAGGAAAAAGATTGAGAAGTATGGTAAGGAGATAATCTCTATGTTACACTCTGAGGGGTGAGTGTGATTATAAAATAAAACAGAGGTGTTTATGTTAGTTAGTGGGCTAATATTTAGTAAAATACGCTAAGAAAAGTTGATGCATTTTAGGATATAAGTAATACGGGGAAAACAAAGAAATTCATTAGCGTGTATACACGTTCCTAATTCTCAAAGTGTAAAAAGTATCTACTGAGAGAGTTAAATATAAACTTTTGGCTTTATTTATTAAAATCACTAAGATAACAAGTATTTGAATTAAACGTTTAATATGATATATTTTGATTATAAATATGAAGTTTATATATTTGTGTAAATTTCTAACTTGGAAGCCAAATCATTATGAGTACACTTGAAAATGCCCCATTAGTCGAAGTTATGCTTGAGATTTTTTGGGAAGTAAAAGTTGATTACGATTATAATAACCTGCAGTATTTAATTGGTGACTTATTTACAGAAATTAAAAACAAGTATCCTGTTAGAAATGCAGTATATGATAGTACTATCCCACCAATGGAATTACTGACCCATAGACCATTACATAGATATCGGAAATTAAAGGATGGGTATCCATTAATCCAAATTGGACCTGGTCTAATAACTGTAAATACAGTAAATCAGAATTATGATTGGGACACTTTCAAGATAGAAATAGAATTTGTTATTGATGCTTTATCAAGGTTGGATACTTTTGGAATTGATAAAGTAAAAACTAGACTAACTTATTTTGATTTCGTAAAAGATAACTTTGAGAAAGATAACCGAATAGAATATTTAGCCAACAAAATGAATTTTGAACTAAATCAAAATATAATTACTGACAAATCAAAAACAAAAGCATTTAATTTCAATATTGCTTTTCAGTATGAAAATAATACAATTAACTATATTTTAAAAGATAGAAAAATTGATGATGAATTAGGAGTTTGGTTAGAATATGCGGTTACAAGTGATAGTGAATTAAAGTTTAATAAAATCAGTATTCTTAAATGGGCTGAAAAGGCACATGATAAATGTAGAGATATTTTTTATAAAACTTTTGATGGAATATTGTTAAAACAATTTGGGGAGTAAAATGATTGATATTCAAGTACATAGTGCCGCAACTTCAATATCTATGAATGTTAATGAAGATGTATTCTATAAACATAATAAACCACGTAAAGTTCAATCAAATTCAATTCGCAATGAAAACCGATCACTTTATGAAATTATAATTGAAGATGGTTCTAGTAATGATACTTTTCATTTCACTCAGAATGAAGAAATACAGAAAATTATTGATTCTATTGGCTCAAGAGCAAAGCTAAAAGAGGAAAGGCATACTTTTTATCCTTTTAGTAGCAATTTAATTACTGTTAACTTCAGTAAAACATATGAAGAACAAATTATATTAGAAGAAATTGATTTTAAACCAGAATATGAAACTATAAAGACTTTTAATTTTCCAGAGAGTGATTCAACAATAAAAATATATTTTGACTAATGGATAGTGAATGGTACAAAGAAATAGTTAAGGATGACTCTTCATTGTTGCAAGGAGATATCCTTTGTAATTTAAGAATCCATGATGTGAGAGAAGGTTTAATAAAGCATGGTAATGTTATTGTGCTATCTCAAAGTTGCGATTTAAATAAAATGACTGAAAACAAATCAGTTTTGATAGCTACAATAACAGAACTTAAAAATTATTTAAGTATTGTTTATAATAAGAATAATAATTCCAAGAAAAGTGTTATAAAGCAATTTGAAAAAATTAATAAAAATCAAATTATTAACATGTTTATTCTTGATAAATGTAATCAAAATGTCATGAATAATGACTATATATTAGTACTATTTAATGAGCTATTTACTATTGGCATTGACGATTTGAAAGATCAATTATCCAATAATAGAAAAATTAAAAAAGCAAGACTCACAAGCCCATATAGAGAGAAACTTGCTCATCAATTTGGAAATAGTTTTTCTAGAGTTGCTCTAAGTAATGATCTTAATCCTCATTCTGATTATTTTGAAAGCTTTAAGCCTTAATTTAAAAATATCTTACTATAGAAATCAACACACCCCAATCAACAATACCATCCCCCCATCCCACTCAAAAAGCCCTAACAAAACCAAGGTAGAATATATGTGTACGAGAGGTGTAGATAGGTAGTGAGTTGGAATTACCACCGGCTGCACTACATTTGCAAAACGATGTAAGCAATAGTAATTATATGAAATAGATAGATTGCCACACTTCGTTCGCAATGACATCTCAAAAAAAAAATGCCTTATCAAAGGAAAGGCAATGCCCTGATATAAGTTTATATATTGCAATAGAATAAAAGTTATGAAGCTATAGTCTAAACATAAACATAAACAAATAACAGAATGTTTTAATCTGAACGAAAACCATTATACTCTAAGAAATAGATTATTAGCAATTGAACTATAAGTTCAGTGAGATTCTTATTTATTAAAAAATATAGGTGTTTCTTTCTGAAAATTGGGTATTTTGTTATATTGAAATCTAATGAAACTGTACTGTAAAAATATACTAATCTTTAATAAAAATAAATTATATGTTCAGTGAAAAGAACTAATATCCAAGAGTAAGTAAATGGATATAATTTACTATATTAGTTTTTTAGAATATTCAAAATCCCTTAGTAATATGAAAATAAACATTTTAGAAGATCATAGAGCTTTTGCCGAATCATTTAAATCTTATTTAGAATTAAATGAAGATGTAGAGTCAGTCAATTTATTTTTTAATATCAATGATTTTGAAAATTCAAAAAGTTATTGTGACATAACCATATTAGATCTTGATATAAATGGAGAAAGTTCTCTTTACTTAATAAAAAAATATCCTGAATTGCAATTTTTGATTTTGAGTGCTAATGAGAATCCAAGTCTAATCAGAAAGGCATATGAAGATGGTGTTTATGGATATTTATTAAAAAAAATTGGTTGCAGGAAAATATTTAGCAGTATTAATAAGATAGTTAATGACAAAGAAAAAGTATATGAAAACTGTATTATGACTCAGTCATTTAGGGAAGAAATGAAGAGCACAAAAAAACTTACATTAAGAGAAATTGAGGTAGTGGAGCTACTTTTTAACGAACATTCAGAATCCTTCATAGCTAATAAATTATATATTTCAAAGAATACAGTAAAATCACATAAACGAAATATATTTAAAAAATTAAATATCAAATCTACTTCAGAAGTAAAATATAATTATTTATTTAAATAGCAATGTCATAGTAAGTATTACAAAATTTAATACCAGTGTCTAATCCTTTTAGCTATTTACATGATGGGTAATTTGTTCTAAATTGTATTTAGAATTAAAGATTAAATCATACAGCCTGAAAACATGTTCAATAAAGTATGAATTTAGAATCTGAATATTAAATTTCGTGGGAGCTAATATGCAACTGTTAATTAAAGTAATACTATTTATTAGTGTTTTTACTCTTATTTTAGAATCGCAACAGTTTAGTCCTATAAACTATGTAACATCGACTATAGATTTAGAAACTCGTAGTCTTGATTACACAAAACCTGTAGGGACTTTAAAAGGAAAATTCAGTGTTTCTCCTAATGGATCAGCCAACTATAATATTCCTATATACACACCTTCTGGAACAAAGACTCTCGTGCCACAAATTTCATTATCATATAATTCAGTCAGTAAAAATGGTACTCTTGGTTGGGGATGGGGATTGATGGGATTATCAGCAATTAGCAGAGAAAACTTGACTTACTACTTAGACGGAGAAGTAGAGAATTTTGATTTAGATGATTCTGATAAACTTAATTATAATGGGAGTAGATTAATAGTGAAAAATAGCGAGACCTATGGTTCACAAAATGCAGTTTATGCTCCTGAAGTTGGTGATGAATACGAAATTACTCCCTACGGACAAAGTGGTTCACCTAAAACAGGTTATGATTACTTTGAAGTTAAAAAATTAGATGGAACAATAATAGAGTTTGGTAAAACTACTGACTCGAAACAATATTTACCAAATACAAATAACGTTTTAAGCTGGTATATAAGCAGAATACAGGATAAGTTTAGTAATTTCATTGAATTTAGTTACTTTAATCACGATGGAGAAATATATATAGATGAAATTAAATATACTGGAAATGTTTCAGAAAACTTGAACCCTTATAATTCAATAAAATTCTATTACGGCATACGAAATGACAAAAATTTCAGATATAGTAAAGGAGAAAAAATTGAGAAATCATTACTTTTAAATAAAATTGAAGTTGAAAGTGAAAACCAAATTGTACGAACGTATGAAATTAACTATATCCTAGAAAAATTTTCAAAAATATATTCAATTGAAGAAAAAAATGCTGATAATGAAAGTTATAACAATACGCTTTTTGAATTTGATGGAAGACACTTGACTAATGTCCCCGATATTGATGTTTGTATTACACCATACCAGTTGTATGATAATGGGGCATATTTGTTTGGTGATTTTAGTGGAAATGGTATTACTGATAAAATTTCAAATGAGACACTTATAAATAATGATGATCCAAAAAAATGGTATTATTATGAATCCCATAATTACTTGAGCGGTGCATCTAATACGGGTGCATCAATAACTCAACAATTCCAAACACAAGGTAATGATGCTTTGTTTGAATATTCAACTGTTGGAGATTTCAATGGGGATGGGAGACAAGATCTAATAACTTGCAGAAAAAATAGTAATAATAATTATGATTTAGAATATCATAAGTCGAACGGTAATAGCTTTTCTTTTACATCTAATATACATCTAGTTAATACACAATTAGAAAATGTTTATTCTGCTGATTTTACAGGTACTGGCGTTGATGATCTACTTGTTGTAACTGTTAATAATGGAATTAGAAAAGCAACTCTATATTCTCTATATGATGATTCTAACAAATCAATGAATATTTTCTTCTCAAAAGTTGAAAATACCCCTATCGAAATCAGCGATGATGTCTACGTCTTAAATGTTGATAATGATGGTAAAGCGGACATATTGGATAATAATTTGTCTAGGTTGTCTGAATATTCAATAGCTACAAATAATAAATACGACAGAACAGCAAATTCAATCCAAAATGAATATATTGAAGATGATTGGTTTGTAAAATTTGCAGATTTTAATGGTGACGGATTGACTGATTTATTATACTTTAAAAAAGATGATGGTAACGAATGGAAAATCAGGTATGGAACAGGAAAAAAAACTGGTGATTTTTTCACTCAAGAATATAATGCTCCAAATTTCAACACAAATAATGAGTATCCTTTTCTTAACTATAATAATAACAATTATTATGTTGGAGATTTCAATGGTGATGGAAAAAGTGATATTGTAGAATATTATAAATTAGGGAATCCTAGTAACTTACACTTTGATATATATTATAGTGTTGGGAATAATGATTTCGAAAAAGTTACAAATACAATTAATCATAACCATCCTGATTTAGGTAGTTATTTCTGTCATCAGTCGAATGTTAATATTGGAGATTTCAATGGTGATGGAAAAGATGATTTATATATAAGTTGGGGTGATTCTCCAGATCAAGTCATATCTTTTAATCCTCACGAAGATTTATTTCATATTGGGTTTATAGTAAATGGAAAAAATGATATAATTAAAGTCCATAACAAACCATTAACTGTTAATACTATAGATTATGATAAAGGTAATAGTGCAAGCTTTCCTTTATATGATGTTAGAAATTCACTGTTTGTAGTTTCATCAACAGAGTTTTATAATATAGATTATTTTAATCAGGATCCTTTGAGTTATAAAATTTATTATTATGGGTATAAAGAGGCTGTTTCTCACCGCCAAGGTAAGGGTTTACTAGGTTTCAAATACTTTAAGGAATATAGAGGAAATTTTGTAGATGAGAATTATTTTAGTTTTGATAATCAATATTACTATCGTCAATTAGATAAAAAAATTACTTATAGGCTAAATGGGACGTCGAAAGATGCTGTTAATATGGAAGAATATTTATTTGACTATATTGATTTAAACAATAATAGATATTTTCCATTTGTTGAAAATAAAACAACTACAAACCCTATATTTGGTCATGAAATAATTGAAGTTAACGACTATGATTTAAACGCTAATATTGAAGAGCAAAACATTTATTATGGTTCTATTTCTAGCCCAGTTAAATCAAAAAAAGTTGAATACACATTCGAAAACAAAGATTCTTGGAAGCCAAATTATTTAACAAAAAAAATAACAACTGATCGACATGAAGATTCTAACGATCCTATAGGACATGTTAGGATTGAGGAAAATGAGTTTGATCAAAATGGGATTTTAACTTCAACAATAATTAATAGAAATCATCCCAAAGACTTAACAAAACAAGTAAATAATGTTATAGTTGAAAGAGATGGATTTGGAAATGTTACAAACAAATTGACATTTGCACCTAATGATCCCACTACCTCACCTTTAACTACCACTAGAGATTATAGTGATAACGGTAGATATATGGAAGAAAAAAATGACACTGAAGGTAATTTAAAAACTTTTACTTATGACATAATTGCAGATAAAGTTGAAACTGCTTCGACTTATGGCATTACCACAACAAAAAATTATG
Organism: Chlorobiota bacterium; assembly: GCA_034670025.1. Classification (GTDB taxonomy): domain Bacteria; phylum Bacteroidota; class Ignavibacteria; order Kapaibacteriales; family UBA2268; genus PGYR01. Next base: position 13,811 of record JAXMOE010000003.1, on the reverse strand, counting down.
ATAGTTGGGGTAATTTGACTGATATTGAGCATGCAGAAGGAGAATTAGAATCATTTTCAACCGAATGGACAACATTTCCAAACAGTATAAACTCTCATTATAAGATTATAAACACCTCAAATAATTCTAAAGATAATACAAAATATTATGATGTATGGGGTAATTTAATTAGATCAGAAACTACATTATTTGGTGGAAATATTGCAATTATCGACAAAGAGTATGACAATAAATTCAATTTATTACAAGCTGAATCACTTCCTTACTTTAACGGTGACCAAATAAAATGGATAAAGTATGATTATGACATATATGGAAGAAAAAAAGAAAATAGATTGACAATTAATGCGGATCCACTCGATGATTTGGCAACTACTTTTAGTTATAATGGATACACAATTACGGAATCTGATCCTAATGGAATAATAACGTCGAAGACATCTAATGTAGCAGGTCAAATAATCGAAGAAGTAGATGATGGCGGAACTATTGAATACCGCTATCATGATAATGGGCAAATAAGTAAAATAATTTATGAGAATACTGTAGAAACAAATTTTGATTATGACATACATAAGAATAAAACGGAAATAAATGACCCCAATGCTGGGACATATACTTATGATTACAATGCATATGACCAGCTTATAGAACAAGTTGACCCTAAAGGGAGCATTCATACTTTAACTTATGATAACTTTTCAAGATTAGAAACTAAAACCTCAAATGGTACTATTTACTTTTCGTATTTTGAAAATGGAAACAAGAGAAATTTATTGAAAGAAATTCAAGGAGCGGATGTACACAAAACTTTCGATTATAATGAAAGAAAATTATTTTATACTGGTGAACTTATAGATAATGGTACTGTATTTTTTGAGAAATATTATACTTATGATTCTAAAGGTAATATAAAGTCTGAATTATTCCCTTCAGAGTTCTCTTTAAACTATTACTATGACTCAGGTGGAAATTTAACTTCAATAAAAAACGGATCCGACAATTCTTTAATCTGGGAATTATCCGAAACCAACGCAAACAACGCTTTTACTGAATATTTATATGGAAATGGAGTTAATAATTATAGAGATTACAATAACCCTTATGGTTATCTATCAGATATCAGGGCTGAAGAACAAACTACACTTCAGAATCTACATTACGAATATGATGAACGTAAAAATGTAATGATTTCGAGAACGGATATTATCAATAATAATCAGACAGAAGTATTTGATTATGATAACTTATACAGATTAACAAATTATACTACAAATGGCGTTCCTAAAATTGTTGACTATACTTTAGGTGGAAATATCGATGACAAATCAGATGTAGGAGATTATCAATACAATGATCCCATTCGTTCACATGCGATTACAGATTTGATACCTGACCCTGGTGATGACGCCTGTGGAGATTGTTTGTCTCAAGACATTACATATAATTCGTATAATGATCCAATTAATATTAAGGAAACTGGGTACAGTTATGATATAGTATATGATGAAAATCAGATCAGAAGAGCAACAAAAATGTTTTTAAACGGTAACTGGGAAAGAACTAAGTATTATATTGAAAATTATGAAAAAATTATTGATCAATCAGGTAGAACAAAACAAATTCATTATATTCATGCTAGAAATAAATTAGTTGGTGCTTTTATTATTGAAGAAGATAATGGAAGTAAATCAGAAGAATTATTTTATATACACACAGATCACTTAGGTTCAATTCAAACTATCACAGATAATCAAGCTAACGTAGTTGCTACTTTTAGTTATGACCCGTGGGGAAAGTTGAGAGAAGCGGATAACTGGAATAACAATTATGACAATGAGTTCGACCATCCACAATTTTCATTATTAGAACGTGGATTTACAGGACACGAGCATATACCTGAATTCGGTTTAATAAATATGAATGGCAGACTTTATGATCCTTGTCTAGGTAGGTTCTTACATGTTGACAATTTACTCCAAAATAAAGGAATCACTCAAGGGTTAAATAGGTATTCTTACGCACTTAACAATCCACTTCAATATACTGACCCCGATGGTGATTTTGTCTGGGCTGCAATAGCTGCATATGTCATTTTCTTCACTGATCCTGGATATGAATTACAGAAATTCATCTCACCAGTTGCTGTAAAGTTTAACATTGGGTATGGTAGTTTTGGATGGAATATGGGCTTCGATGTTTCAATCGGGTTGCCAACTTCTTTACCAATTGCATATAGATTAAATTTTGGTATGACTTATTATACTAATTATTACGGTACTGGTAAAGGTGGAACTGAAACTCGATTAGGTGGTCAATGGTCTGTTAGTTATTTTGGTATCGTTGTAACAGTTGAAGGAACGCAATATAATTATTCCGCAGGAGATAATTTTAATGAATTTACAAGAAGTACTGGAACATATTCAGTTGGAAGTCCATTAATTTTGTTAAACGTTAAATCTGAAAATGATGAGAATTGGTTCAAGTATATATTTGGGATTAATAGTTTACCAGGAATACCTAAAGCTGATGGTGGGGATAGATTCCTTACTTCTAGAACTAGAATTGACTTTGGTATCTTTTCAGTTGGACTTGATTTGTTTACTGGTGATCCTGGGTTAAAATGGAAAGACCGTAGAGTAGGAATAGGTGAGGACGGTAATGAATATTATCTAGAAGGTAACACTAATCCCGATAAATATAGAGCAGGAGTATTGTTTTTAAAAGTAGGGCCAATCTCATTTGGTTTGAATTCGGAAGATATTAGAGATGAAATTCAAAACCAGATTATACATAAATGGCAAGATGTACCGTTCTTCAGAAATTTGGGTTCACCTAACGATTTTTGGTTCCATTTTGGTGTATTTTATTAATTTAATAGAATGTAATATAATGAATATCAAATATTTTTTCATTTTGATGTTAAGTATTTCTATTGTTTGTTGTAGTGATGATTTTGATGCTCAACTAACTTTACAAAAGGCTCCTTATTTTGGGAGTGAGTTGAAAATAGATGGCTACTTTTACCTAAAAAGAGAAAAAACTGACAGATATCATATAATATTTTTTTATAGTAATGGTGTTCTGTTGTATGGATATGATCATAAAGAAGATAATTTGAGTAACTTGGAAGGTTTGATTAAAAATGGCATTTATAAAGATGCTTTTGATACACATCACCTCTGGGGAATTTTTGAAATAGACAAAGATAGTTTAATCTTTGAAAGATGGACTCCTTCTCCTTGGCCAGTTGATCCACAACCTGCGAAATACTATTGTAAAATATTAAATGATACCACATTTAATATATATAAGTCGGAAATGTCATTTGATGGAGATCCTGATTTTGAAAATGACACTTATCATTTTAGACAGTTTGACCATAAACCAGACAGCACAAATAGTTTTATAAAGTAAATAATAGAAAGTAAACAGAACAGGTTCAATATGAAAAAATTAATAATATTATTTCTATTAGCTAGTTTAAGCTTATTTGCACAAGAAAGTTTAAACTATCAATATGATGATAGCGGGAATCGAATTTTAAAATCTTCTGATAGTCAAGATTGCGATTGTTTTTGCCCTAGTTCTTATGAAAGAAATTCATGGCTTACATTAAATGTTGTTACTGATGGTGGATGTGGGCCTGATCAATGTAAGTTAACAGGTAGTTTCCAGATTCCCCCTGAATACGATTGTTATTCTCATTACAAAATAGATGATGGCTCAACAATGAGTTCAATGCAGACATTACCTGTAAATATGAACCAGATTGAGCAATGTGTTCCTGCTGGACAGACTATTACAATTACTATATATTTATATCGATATGAAGGAGATCCAGCTCCATGTAAAATTGAAAAGACATCATCTTACTGCAATGCTGATTGTTGTGAATTTATTGATATTGAATTTACTGAAACTAATTCTGCAAGTACAGATTGTTGTTGGACACCTGATATTGTCACTGATAATGGTATAATTTGCGATATAGAATCTCTAGATATAGAAGTAAAATATTATAATGAGAATGATGAAGAACTTATTCCTAATGGGTTAGGTAACCTTTGCTTACCACCTGGGCAAAACAATATTTCGTATAAATTAATAATAGATGGCAGAGAGTGCGTTGAAAAATCTAAATTGTTAATTTGTCATTGTTCATGCCCAACAGAAGAGGTTTATAATGAATGGTTTACTTTAACCTCTACTAAAGGTGGTGGAAACTGTTCAGAGGATCAATGTTTTGTTCAACCAGCTATAAATATACCACCAGAGTATCAGTGTTATAATGGTTTTACTATAGAAACTTATCGAAATGGTGCCATAGAATCAATTAGTACCCAGCCAGCACCAATTGGTCAATTAGATTTATCAAATAAGGGTATTTGTTTAGAGCCTGGACAAGATTATAAATTTGTAATAAAGTTATTTCGTTATACTAATGACCCTGATCCATGTATATTAGAGAGAGAGGTAACTTGTGAATACGAACCTGGAACTGAACCGTGCTTACCAGATTGTTTTAACGATGAATTCGAAGTAAGAAAAAACATTAAAATTGCTATTGCTGGTTGTCCAGGTTGTTATATGAATATATCTTATTCATCAAGAAAAGCTTGTGGTGTATGGCAGGATATTCAGATAACTGGAATAGAAGTCTTTAATACAAACTCAAGTGTAAATTGTAGTGGATGTTTAACAGATAAAGATATCTATCAACAGGCAGTTACTGCTATTATTGTTAAAAATGATATGGGGTTTGATCCGAAATGGTTAGATATTATAAATGAGGGAGCTGAACCTTGTTCTACTGTATGGAGAGTTTCAAAGGCTTCTTGTTGGGTTACATGGGAACATACGGAGTTTTCTCCTGTACATGGTGTAATGAGGACTATTACTATTTACAAACCATGTAATTCTGACTGTTGTCTTAGAAAATTAAGAGTATGTCGAATTAGTCCTACAGAAGTTGATATACAAAATTTATATACTATTAGTGATTATCCTAATTGCGATAATGTTAATTATTTGATTAACCCTACAGGAGAAGGGATATTAGTTCCTTGTGAGTATTCGTGTGATATGCTAGATAATTATGGCGGAGTCTACTCTAAAAAAGAAATAGAATATGTAGATGAACAAAAAGCTTTTGAAAGGAATTATGATAATCTATATGCAGATATCAATGTAATTTCAAATAATACAACTTTGCAAGTTAATATTTCAAATACAAATGCAAATGAAGTACAAATACAAATTTCTGACATCAATGGTAAGCAGATGAATCATTCTAGTTATCAATTGAACTCGAATAGTAACACGTTTAACATTAATATGAGCAATTTTAACACAGGTTCTTACGTTTATGGAATAATTATAAACGGTGTTATGTTAAAATCAGATGTTTTTCAAGTAGTAAAATAGAAGTATAAAATGATTATTAAGTTTCTAGTTGGTTTATTTCTTATTAGTTCCTTTGCATTCAGTCAAAGTGACTGGAAACCAATTGATATTGATAGAAAAATCAATAATATCCATTCATTCGGGGAGGATACTGTTTATGCAGGAGCTCAAAATGTAGAATTTCATGAGCTATATAAATCAACTGACAAAGGCATTAATTGGGAAATGGTATTTCAATCAAAAGCATTTAATCAAGAACCTGAAATAGAATATAAATATTTATTGAATCTTGAAAGATATGAAGCACTAAGTCCCAAACATCATTATTTTAGTGTATGGGAACATGAAGTAATAAGAATAAGTAATGATAGTGGGAAAACATTTCAAGATGTTTACTTTAACGATGACTATAATGATAATTCCTTTATTACTGGTTTAGCTATGTACGATTCTTTAAGAGGAATAGCAGTTTCTTCAAAGTTTAAGATTTATACAACTACGGATGGATGGAAAACTTTTGATACTACAACGATTGATCATATATACGGATATGGGAAATTGATGTATTTTTTGAATAAATCAGAAGTGTTTATGTTTAGAAACGATAGTAAGATAGAATCATTTAACATTGAGACAAAAAAGTTCGAACCGATAAGTGAAGAAGGTGGAGATAATGATGATATTTATCAAATTGAAGAATACTGTTTTATAGATAGTAACTTAATATTTGGTGCAGGAAGTCGGAAAAATGATGTAGGTAATCAAAGAATTGACATAATTTTTAAATCAAAGGATGGCGGAAGAAACTGGGAAAAAATTTATTATCAAGAGAACGAACCAATATTCGGATTAAAAACAATTGATTTTTATGATAGAAACAATGGTGTTGCAGTCGGATTTCTGAAAATATTGATTACTAATGATGGAGGGAAAACTTGGAAAGTTGACGATGTACCTCCTGAGATGGGTACTTACCAAATAATCAATTCTGTAGAATGGGTTGGGAAAACACCAATTATTGGTACTTTTAACGATGGTATGTTTAGATACGAAGGAGATTATTTTGATTTTGACCGACAAGAACCTAAAGAATTTTACTTTACAAGGAGCAGTGAGACTAATTACTGTTATAACTCTGAACCCATCGAATTAGATATAATGATGCCAAAAGGTGGTAATTATGATGGAACAGGAATTGAAAATAACTTATTTAACCCTAGTGTAGCTGGAAGTGGGAGTCACCAAATAAGTTATTCTTATATAAATGAAGAAGATTTGTATAAAGATACTACTATAACAATTGAAGTATATAATGAAATAGCTATCCCAGAAATAGAGCAAACCATGGACACCTTGTACACTCAATATGATGTAGTTGAATGGTATAGAAGTGGTAATAGAGATAGTGTCATAAAAACTAGTAATCAATTTATTCCTAAAATCGAAGGGGAATATGTAGCAAGATATATAGATGATAATTTATGCTATTCAGACTTTAGTGAAGAGTACATTTATAGTATAACTTCAATAAATAACCAAAATAACATTAAAGCACATATAGAAAATGATCATTTAACTCTTTCAAATGACATATTTGCGGTTACTAAAAAATTAAAACTATATACAATAGATGGGAGATTTATAAATACTTTTGAACCAAATTATACGACTAATTTTAGTCATTTGAGTAAAGGAGCTTATTTTGTAATAGTTGAAACTTTAAACAAAAATTTTGTGATAAGTTTTATAAAGTAATCCTAAAAATTAAAATTTAATCCATCTTTTATTATTAAACTATCTTAAAGTGCGGATATAATTGCTTTTTTCTCTCTTTTATATCTGATGCTTTAAAATAATTAATTCTACCTTGTACGAACATCTTTATAGGAATCAATTCTATGCTGATTTGAGTCTTGTTTGAAATTTAAGTTTTGCGTACCATTCAATTGCCAAAAGTTAACTATAAACCTCTTTACCAGATGATATATCTAGTGGCTTATACCAAGTCAGACTGCACACTAACGGCAAGCTTATCACTCAAGAAGTTGTTGTTGTGAGGTAGGGAATTTATCCAGTTAGAAGACGAGATAGACCACTTAGTCTATAAGCTATATGACCTGACCTATGACTAGGTGCTTATTGTTGACCCAGAGACTAGTATTAGTCGGGAGGAGTATGATGTGTGACCCTATTTTATTGGAATAGATTTTATGCTAAATCTAACTCTAATCGCTTCATTTTGACTAAGTATTTGATCAGACCTATTATATCTAAGTTCGTAAACAGAAATCACTCCACGACCTACAATCTTAAAAATATTTTCTAAGTCCCCTATATTATCAGCAACAATAAAATTACCCCCCTGATTTGCTATAGTCTCTAAATTTTCTTCATCAAAATCTTTTCCTCGTAGCCCAATGACAAATTTATTAATTGTGCTATTTTGGATATCTGAAAGAAGAGACTTTGGATTATTACTATCATTATCACCTCCATCCGTAAAAACTACAATACTTTTTTCTCCCTCAAAATCAAAAGCTTCTAATAGTTCAATTCCCTCTAAAGTAGCTTGATAAAGGGCAGTTCTATTCTGATAATCTTTATAATTTTCAATTTCAATATCTAATTCAGAAATATCTGACGATTTATAGAATTTTGTTTTTTTGACTGTATTTCTACCAGAAAAGAATACAACGGCAACTGTTGAATTACTTGAACTATTAACTATGGTATTTGCAAAATCTTTAGCATACTCTTTCAATTGATTCATATCATCTTCTAGAGAGGTACTCATATCCAAAACTAGAACAGTAGCAATATCCGTTTTATTAGTATCACTATCACTAGATAACTCAAAATAATTTTTAAAGCAATCATCTTCAAATTCAGTTTCATCAACACTAAACTTTGTAATTTCATAATTGTTATTTTCAGTTCTTATCCTCACTTCTGGGATTATAATATCAATACCATTTTCAACTTTTTTAACTATGGGTTTACCTGCTGTAATGTTACCTTCCTTCCCACCAGGTATAGCATGTATAATTGGCTTAGTCTCATTAAAATATCTAAAAGTTAGTATTTCATCACCTATAGGTTCATCACATTTAGGAATAGGTTCTGGTCCAGGTGATGGTTCACAGGAAATAAAAATAAAAAATAGAAAGAAAAGTAAAAGATTTTTTAGGATGCTCATGATATTTATTTACCTGATTGAATCGAGAATTTCAAAATAAAAATAAAACTTAACAAAAAAAAATCTTTTACTCCCTTTTCACCAAACTCTTAACCGACACACAGCAGTTAGAAGACGAGATAGACCATTTAGTCTATAAGCTCTATGACTTGACTTATGACGAGGTGCTAATAGTTGACCCAGAGACTAGTATAACAAAGGAGAAGTATGGTGGGTGAGGCTAAAGATGACCTTTTTTAATATTTCACTTAGATTAGGACATTTAATAAAATTAAAAAAAGGTAGCAAAATCTCCCGCTACCTTTTGTTTATTTACCTCTGTTACCAAGGATTATTGCCTCTGCAAGTGTGTGAAAATAATTACATTTAACATAAATGTTAAGTGTAATCTGGAGATTGGCATTGGCATTATTTTTAAGAGTAAACTTCTTGACTCTTTTTGTTTTCTAGTTCTTTTGCTAAATTAAACCTTTTCCATTTAGTAAACCAATATTTATGGTTTTTATGAAAATTATTCAACTTAGCAGAATCATATATAGTATTTTTTAACTTCGAATATTCTTGTTCACCACGATATAACATTAACAACTTGGTTTTCATTCTTAGATTCAAATAAGGACAAGCCAATAAGTCTAATATTAAGAGTGTCATTTCAGTAGATTTACCCCTTGTTTCTTTTGGATATTCTCTTACATAGTTGAAAGTGTAATTAATTAAAGCTTCTTTTACTAATGGAAATTTTTCTGAGTCGCCTATGTAATAGAACATAACTACTATTGAAAAATAATTCAATGTATTATTGTTAATAGTTATTCTATTTGATTTTTTTTCATATGAAGCATTCAAAAAATTAATTAATATTTCTTCAGGCAATAGATATATCTTACCTAAGCCCTTTAATACAGTAAGCAGATAAAGTGACTCCACTTGTGCGTATTCATTCAATGAGTTTTTCTTTAAAATAAAGCTTGATTCATCAAGTATTTTTTTGAAAACTCGTTCACGATTATTTTCGCTAAAGTTATACTCTTTTGTCGTCTTGTTTTTTTCTTTGAAAAGTTGAATTATCTTAGAAAGAATGAGACTAACTTTTATTGTGGAGTTTACTCTTGGCGAAACTGAATAAATGAAGAATATAAAATCAATTACTCCTTCTATATGAGAAGTAAAAAGACTTTCTGTTTTCCTCAGGTTTAAAATGTCTGATTTAGAAAACTCTTTCATTCTATTCTCTTGAAGGTAATTAAAATATACTTTTTCAAATGAAATTAGGTTTCTTTCAATTTTACTTGAAAGAAGAGCTAAACTATAATTCAATACATCTTTATAATCTACTTTAGATTCTTTTATGATTATTTTATATCGTGTAGCTAATTTGTTCGGATTGAATGTTAGATCAAATATATGATTTAATAGAGAAACTTCATCATCACCTTCATTTCCATCAGCCTTTTTTTCTTCTATTTCAGTTATTTCAAATTTGGGATTTTCAGCAAATAAATCAATAATTTTATTTTTAGCAATTGTAATTTCTGTTATAATGGGTTTGTTATATTCTTCATATTTAGCATTATTAATAGATAGTTTATACTTTTTTAATTCGTGTTTCAGTATTTTTAAAATTTCATCTTTTATTATAGGGCTATCACAAAATAAAAAATAGTCATCCACATATCTGTAAAGTTCATAATCTACTTTAAGTTGATAATTATTATTACTACCCTTCAGCTTTTTTTCAATTGTTGTATCTATTTTTTGGAATATGATTTCTGCAAAGATTCTTGAAAATTCAGGGCCAATTAAAATACCGTTAGTTTCACCATAATTTGCATTTTGGATAAACTTATCAAACTTGCCAGCAAAGGTTTTTTTAGAACTATTTACGTTTTCTTTTACTACATCTAAGCCTAACACTGCCCAAGATATTGAATGTGTATAAATACTATCAAAACACTTAGAAATATCAAACTTAAATAAATAGTTGTATTTTTTTTCAGCTCTTTGATACCTATAATGTTCAAAAAACTTATAAATATTTGTGTATTTACTATACGAAAAATAATTTTTTAAATTTTCATATTCTTTCCCACTCAATCCTAAATAATCAGAAGAATCACCTTTATTGGATTGATGAATTTTATCATTTAAAAAAGTAAACTTAGCAACGTTATCAGGCTTCCTAATACTATAGTTGCTTAATGAACAAGAGTATACTATAGATTCTTTATATTGATCGTAGAAACTTATCAGTTCTAATTGATTTATTGGGTGAACTAATGCAAGTTCTCTAAAATCTTTTTCTTTGTGGCTTATTCTATAGGTAAATGGTATTTTTCTAGTATTGGGACTATTCATACTTGTAGAAAATAATATTTTTAAAATTATTATAAAAGCTTCTAAGTCATCATCCTTGAAGTTTGTTTTGTAGATAATATTACGATTTTTAAATTCTATTTGATTATTAACTAAAAACCTATAGAAATACCTATTAGAAAAAGTAATCGGAACTTCATAAGGAAGGACATCAGAAAGAACAGCCCTTTCTTTTGGATATTTTATAAATTTTTTCTTTTTGTTCATTACTTCCAGATTGATTTAATTACTTCAAATTTATTTATTACTCTTTTGAACTTTTTAGAATAAAAAGAAGCTTCTCTAGGATTGAATCTAAAAGTGAAAAAGTTTTTTTCTTTATTAACAAATCCTCTTTGAAAACTAAATTTCTTAATCAAAAAAATCCTTAGTTTAATTTCATCAATTCCAATTTTTGGAGGAGGAGTTAAATTTTTCAAAGCTGAGTATAATTTTTTGTCTAAAGTTTTTAAACTTTTATAAGTAGTTTTGTTTAGTTTGAGCATTTGATTAGAATAATAAACGCCAGATTTTACATTTCTCTTATTATTATTAAGATGAAAGTTTCCCGTTAAGAATTTTAATCTTGCAATTAAAAGATTTCTAGCTTCTCTTTCATTGTACTTTGCATTCTGATTATAATCATCAATTGATAGTTTTAACCATTTGCTATATCTTTCGATTTTATTATTTGAAATTTCTAAAGTTGTTTGAAATGTAGATCTATGATTATTGGTAATTGTTCTTCTTAAGATGAAACAATATCTTAGGTAATCAAATGATTTGGTGTAGCTACCTCTTCCTGGTAAATGAATTATTTCTGTTTTGGAGGGTTCTCCATCATCACCATCTTTGAGTGGGAGTTTGTTTTTAATACAAATAATATATTTTAATTCTTGTAAATAATTTCTTTGTTTTGATTCTGTTTTAGGACAAATAATAACAATAATATCATCAACATAACGAGCATAATAAATAACATCTTCTAATGATTTTATTTCATTATCAATATCTCGCATATATAGTTCAGATAAGTATGCACTAACTCCTATACCTCTTGGGATTCCTTTTTTGGGTGGTATTTTAGTTTTGTTTTTTTTATTCTCAAAGTCATAGAAAAGCCTCTTAATTAACCTTTTGGAAAAAGGTGAAAGTAAAGTGTGGTTCTCTATTTTATTGAAAAGCCTATCTTGAGGTATTGATTCATAAAATGAACTAATATCAGTTTTTATAAGAATTTTTGGAAAGCCGTCAGAAACAATATTAAATATTTGTTTTATGATTTTATTTCTATCAGCTTGTATTACTTTAAAAGTATCGTATAAATTCCTTTGTAGTTGCTTTACGGCATAATATGAAGCAGGATCATTTTCAAGAGTAAATACTTCTTTTTTTGAATTATATATTATTTTAAATTGAAAAGGTTTGTTTTGGCTGTTAATTTTATTTGAATAATCCTCAAAAATAGATAACCTAATTTCTTCTTTTTCATTATTAATTTTTTCAAATCTTTCAGCGAAATCGTCTAATTCTTCTTTAGTAAGTGTTTGGGTTTTCATTAAGTTTACTTTTTCACTTACAATACTTTTAAACTCTAAATGTTTCTGTAAATATTCTTCAGTAAAGTGAGACTTATTAAAATTACCCTTCCTGTTTTCTTTTAAAAAAACCTTATTGAAATTAGTACTTGAGAAAGATTGGTCTAGCATTATTTTCTATATAATATCATGAATTTTAAAATTGAATAATATAACTTAAATAGAAGTATTTTTTATCATACTAATATTTTTACTTCAATATAATAATTTTAACTTTATATCATTACTTCTATAAAAAAAAAACTCACAGAACTTTTAATCCAACATCACCGTCGGTTTATTTTGTAAATTAGTCTCACATCGTTCAGTATTTGTGATGACAATGTTATTAATCCTTCCGCTGACGTTGATTCATCGTGTTAATTAAATGAAATTATTCAATTATTGATGGTTTTACCTCAATTTTGCATCAAAATTGGTGATTTCTTGTCATTTTCTCGCAAAATTTCGCAAAAACAGCGATAGTGAGGATAGATAAAGATAAAACACGCAAATTAACGGACTGAAACATTGCAAAAAGTAGTAAGACAGCTAAGAACGATTTCCTAAACACCGTCAAGTCGCTGTTAGGTGGGTATTTTGGGCATATTCGTTGGTATATTTGGTGGGAGTATTGCTTTTTTCGCCGTTTTAGCTGGATTCTTGATGGGAGTGTAAATTAAACTCTGTCTAGTTAGTTAAAATGGTTAATAAATATTCTAAATTGTGCTTAATTTCTAAATACAATATAGTTAGTTTTTAGTTTATTTCTAGTTGCTATCATAAATCTGTTTAATATCCTGTATTTATTTAGGTTTATACTTTAAGTTTTAATCTATCTTCACCAAAGTGTATAGCTAACTGTTGCACAGTAGTCCCCCAATGGGGTAACTGCTGTGTCCACTTCTTTACTATTTGCATAGTTGCTAAGTAAACTAGTTTAATCAATGCCGTATTGCTTGTAAAGCTACCTTTGGTTTTTGTTACTTTTCTAATCTGTCTATGGAAGCCTTCTACCATGTTGGTTGTATAGATCAACCTCCTTATCTCTGGAGAATAAGAAAAATATGGTGTAAGTTTACCCCAGTTGTTCCTCCAAGATTTTATTAGCAATGGATATTTCGCTCCCCATTTCTTTTCTAAATTATCTAACTCAAGTTTAGCTAAATCTACTGTATTTGCTTTATATATCAATTTTAGATCAGTCATAAAGTCTTTTCTATTGCTACTACTCACGTATTTGATTGTATTGCGGATTTGATGTATAACACAGCTCTGCA
>JAXMOE010000002.1:0-614545 GCA_034670025.1 Chlorobiota bacterium | reverse complement strand
AACCCAAGGATATGGTGCTTATTGTCAATTTTATCACTAGTCAAATAGGCAAAGCTGTCTTTGATGCAGAATATCAGAAAGAATTAGATAGATATAATGAAATGATGGAGCGAAGGAAGGCATTGATAGATAAAAGTCATTAAATAATTTGGCGGTAGATTAGCTTTATTATTAATTTACCGTCATTTTTTTATTCTATCATATTATATGTGAAGACTGTAAACTAAATTCTGTACAAAGAAGTAATATTTAAGAAAAGGTAAAGTCAAAAGAGCAAAAATATAAATTAATGCAAGTTAAGGAGTAAGAAACAATGTAATCAATGTTTAGTGAGTTTGAAACTTAAGTATTAGAAAGCAATGTACTACGATTTAATATAAATGTTCAAAGATTAAGTAGATACAATTGTTCTAAAAAATCTAGTTTATTTGATTTAATAAAATAATATAATACTAGTAAGATGATAAATACTTCGAGTTCTTTAGCAATAATTATCTTTTAAGAAATTTTGTAAACTTTTGGCTTTTGTCAAAAAATGTTAGATTGAGTATATACACCCCGCTTGTTAAATTCCTTATATCGACACTTTTTGGATAATCAACAGATAATCGCTTTATGCCATTGATATCAAATATTTCGATTCTCATAATTGACTTATTACTTGTTATATTCAAATATTCATCACTTGGATTTGGAAATATTTCTAATTGAGATTCATCTAGACTTTCGACAATTTTTGTAGTTGCGGTATTGACTGGGATAGAACATTCAGGATTATTAGTAACCAAAAAACCGATAAAATTATTAGGTAATTTAGAAAGATTGTCATCAAGAACCATAGTATACCTAGTTGTGTCACCAGCTTTAAAGGGGAAGAAATAACTCCATCTGTAGTATTCTGTATTTGTTACCGTATCTCCATTTTGATCTACAAGTGCAAAGCTAATATATCCAGTATTTTCAGCTGTAAGATCATCATAAATCATATCAAAATAAAAACCGTTCTTAGGTTCATCCCATATCCAATCATAAACAATCGTGTTTTGAAAATTAAATAAATGAAATGTTCCACAGTCTTGACTAAATAAATTTTGGTTATTAACTGAAAGTAATAATACTAGTATAAACCACTTCATAGAAATTCCGACTTTATGTTTTGTAAATTAGTTAATTTAATGACTATGACAATTAAATAGGTTTTTAGTTACAACAGCTTAGAATAATTATCTACAAAAATAATCTGAGTGTGTTATTGATTCAAAAATAACACCGAGATTAAATCTTGTGTTTCCTTACAACTAAAAAATGTTTCCATTATATTATTCTTAATTTTTGAGTGTTTGTTCGCATATTAATATGTATTAAATTAATCAAAAATTGATCAAATCAATATCAATAATCTCATTACACAACGTTTTGTATTTCATTCATTTTTTTTACTTGTATTTTGCCTTTAGTTGGAATCATATTTTGCCAAACCCAATTATAATGTTCGATAACCTTTCTCGCAGTTAAATGTGGTCTTTCTCCAGTAGTATGTGCATCCGAAACAACAGTAATATTATAATCTTTTGTTAGAGCTGACTGAATTGTTGATTCCACACAAAAGTCAGTCGCACAGCCAGTAATATATAATTCAGACACATTATACTCAGTCATTATTGATTGCAGTTTGGAATTATAGAACACGTCATTAGCATATTTGTCAATCAGAATATCTGAATCTTTTACTATTATTGAATCCAACAATTCCCATTCCTTAGTATTCTTTTCAAAACTGCCTGATCCTAATCCATCATGTTGAATAAAACAAACTGGTAAGTTCATCTTGCGAAATGTTTCAGATAATTTGTTAATTCGATTAACAACTCCAATTGAATCAAAGCGAGGTGTTTCATTTGTAAAAGAACCTTTTTGCATATCAATTATTATGAGTGCTTTTCTATTATTCTCAAAGTTCATAATTTAATATTATTTTTCATTGTTGATAGATTGACTCATTGTTAAATTATACAAAATTTTCTAGTTTTTGGCTATATCTATTGAAATAGGTTAATAACACCCATCTAGCAGCACCTTGACGGCGTTTCTGAAATCGTGTTTAACCGCTTTGTAATGTAAATAACCGTGTCTATCCGTTTATCATTGTATTTTATCTTTATCTATCCTCACTAACGTCGTTTTTGAGAATTTTTGTGATAAAATGGCAAGAAAATCACCAATTCAGATGCAAAATCGAGATAAAACAACCAATAATTGAACATTTTTAATGATTTATAACTATTAATCAACGCCAGTGTAACGATAAATAACCTTGTCATCGCTATTACTGAACGATGTGAGACTAATTTACAAAATAAACCGATGGTGCAATTGGTTTAAAAGTTCAGTGAGGGTAGTTTTTTAGCAATCTCTATAATCTTTAACTAAAAAATGTTATATTTGTATTATTAGTAGGATATACGAATGTTCGTATATCAATATAGTTGTGTGCAATTAAAATGAATGATAAATGAGTAAAGAGTTATATAACGATATTGGACAAGAGCTTTCAAACCAGTTTGATTCAACTGCTGGACAGATGTTTGGAAAGCCTTGCTTAAAAACAACTGAAAACAAAGCATTTGCTGCATTCTTTAAAGAAGAAATGGTTTTCAAGCTGGGAAAAGAGGAGATTACATTTCTTAAAGATAAATATCCAAACTCAACAAATTGGGATCCATCAGGCAAAAAAAGACCTATGAAGGACTGGTTACAAGTTCCGACTGACTTCAAAGATGACTGGGAAATGTTGGCAATACAAGCTCTTAATTATGTTGAAGAAAACAAATAAAACTGCACACAACAAAACCTATACGCAATGCCCTACGGGACACTGCGCATAGCGAAGCCGTTATGCATCACACTCGTGCAATAGTGAGAACCACCAAAAATTGAACAATTTCGATACAAACTCACCATGACTTACTGATAATAGAACGATAAACAACCTTGTCATTACAATTACTGAACGATGTTAGTCTAATTTACAAAATAAACCGATGGTGCAATTGGTTTAAAAGTTCAGTGAGAGCGTTTTTTTTAGAATATTCTATTATCTTTATCTAAAAAATGCTATATTTGTGTTATTAGTAGGATATACGAATGTTCATATTTATAAATAGTTATAGGTCATTTAAGTACAAACCGCAAACCGACAGACAAAATGAAAAAATTAATAATTACCGTAATTATCGGTTTGAGTTTGACAGCCTGCAATAGGCAAATCAACAACAAACAAGTATTTAAAACTCAATTAGTTTTAAATGAATATAAAGACTTTGTGACTGACTTTGGTATTGTTTCTTTAATAGATAATGGAAAATATTTAGACACGGCTTCTTTGGGCTACTCGTTTGACAAAAAAACTATATCTACAAAAAACAGATTTTGCATTGGTAGTTGCACAAAAATGTTTACATCAGTTACTGTATTGAAACTGCAAGAAATGGGACTTTTGGATATTAATGATAGTATTTATCAGTATATGCCAAAACACAAATTTATTGACAGTACTATAACTATAAAACAACTACTAAACCATACAAGTGGACTGACAGAGATTCTAAAAAACGGATTTCAAAATGAGCCTTTTTTAAACCCAAAAGGCAACTTTTCAGATAAGGTTATATTTTCCAGAATTGACACTGTTGAATTTGAAAATGGTAGTAGATACAAATATTGCAATACTAACTATTTTTTGCTCTCTAAAATTATTGAAAACGTGACAGATAAATCTTGGGAAATGAACATTCAGGAATTGATTATTAATCCGCTAAATCTAAAAAATACCTTCCCGTATCATTCAAATACAATTAGCAATTTGGCACACCCAATTATCAACGGGCAAGACTTAAATGAAACGCCTAAGCTTGCCAATAATAAGTTAAGCCAAGGTTCAGGAAACATTGTTAGCGACTTGATAGACCTTAATACTTTCATCCGAGCATTGTTGATTGACAAAACACTTTTGAAAAAACATAGTCTATACTTAATGACAAGTTTTTTTGAATACAAAGACACTAAAACAGGACTTGGTTTATTTGAGAAGAAGTATGGCAATAGAGTATTGATGGGACATACAGGTTTGCAAATAAGTTATATTTCTTATGTATTTGCTGATCAAAAAACAGGGGAAAGTATCATCGTGCTAAACAACAATGCAAATGACCAAATTATAGATGAGGTATTCGAGAAACTATGTGAGAAGAAATAAAAACGCCCTATAAAAATGTAAATAAAATATTGCCGAAATAGCAATAAATTCAAGGCTTTCGACTCTTATCAAATTTTGTGATAAAATGAAAGTTTTGTGCTTGGAAACCGCCACAAAACCATATACGAACCGTTGACAAACATTCACACTAATAGAACGATAAATAACCTTGTCATCACAATTACTGAACGATGTGAGACTAATTTACGAAAATAAACCGATGATGCTATTGGTCTAAAAGTTCAGTGAGGGTGGTTTTTTATAGGAATACTGTTTTTTTAACAAAAATTGCTTATCTTTGTATTATAGATGGGATATACGAATATTCGTATATCAATGTAGTTAGCAATAATTATAAATAAACATTGAGTACACAAATAGAAATATCAGATACGGATTGTAAAAAGTTAGCGAAACGAATTCGTGATGACTTTTATAAACCACTGAATACTTGGAAAACCAATATGTTCTTATGTGGTGCTGACATCTCAATGAAGGATAAACTGAGATTTAAAATTGCTAATGAATTTAAAAATCTTTGGAATTACTACAGATATGAAATTATTTATCCAGAGGATATATTTGATGAACTTTTATACAGCTCGAGAAGCAAAGATTTACTTTCATTAGAAAACTTATTAGCTGATAGTGTAGATGTTATAATAATGATTCCTGAGAGCCCTGGTTCATTTGCGGAACTCGGAGCATTTGCAAATAATGAAAATCTAAGAACAAAGATAATTTGTGTAATTGATGAGAAATATAAAAAAAATAAAAGTTTCATAAATCAAGGTCCAATTAAACTTATAAAGAAAGCTAATAAAAACGGCGTAGTTTTTATTAGCCCAAACGACTTACCAAGTGAAATGGATGAAATTAAATCTGCAATTAATTTCACTAAAAAAAATAGTGCAGTAAAAACTAGATCTGTGAATTTACTTCAATTGGATAGTTTTTTATTACCAACTGTTTACTTACTTGAGCCAGTAAATGACATAATACTAGGCAAAATTGTAGGAGAAGCGATTGATGACATTTCAAATTCTTATGAAGCAACTAGAACAGCATTAACAACCTTAACAAAGAAAAAAGCTATAGAATCCACAAATGGTGGTTATAGATTAACTGCTTTAGGTTTGGAACAGTATGAGAGATTAAGGAAAATAGGGAGCCGAATTAAAGTTCAAGACGAAACAGAAGCGTTAGATAGACTACGCTTAGAAATATTAAATTTTAAATTAAGAAATAGAAAAATGAGGATATAAGAAAGTTCTTTTTAGACGCTTTTTGTTACGTTATGTAATTAAAAAAGTGAGTGAGTGTTGTTCCGACACTCGAGTTTTAAACTTAGATACTATCATCGCAAATTTTAAGTGTAAAATCCTGTAGGTTTTACACTTAAATTTCACTCAATTATTGAGAGGTATAAAGAACTTTCTTTACTTCATTCTATATAGAATGGTAAAAAACGAGAACATACGATTAAATATGCTTGGACTTCCAATAATCCAAACAATCGATGATTTTTCACAAATAACGCATCTTTCAAAATATACACTTTATCAATTATCAGAAAGGTCAGATTTTCACTATAAGAAATTTCAATTAAAGAAAAAATCGGGAGGAACGCGAACAATTTGTCAGCCAAGTAAAAACCTTAAAGGATTACAGGCTTGGATATTGGTAAATATTCTAAATAAATTAAAGGTTTCTGATTCTTGCAAAGGATTTGAAAAAGGAAGTTCAACCGCAGATAATGCAAGACCGCATATTAATGCAAATTGTATGCTTACAATTGATTTATCAGATTTTTTTGGAACAGTAACCGATATTCAAGTATATAATGTTTTCAAATCAATTGGTTACAATAAATTAATTTCAACAATGCTAACTAATATTTGTACTTGTGAAAGCTCTCTTCCACAGGGTAGTCCTTGTTCGCCCAAATTAGCAAACTTAATTACGTGGAAATTGGACAAACGAATTCAAGGTTTTGTTGGCAAAAGAGGTATAACTTATACAAGATATGCGGATGATTTATCATTTTCTGGATTACATCCTGCAAATACTATTCAGATTTTACCAGTTGTAAAGAGTATTATAGAAGATGAAGGTTTTCGAATTAACCACAAAAAGACCAGGGTCGCAGGGGCTAGTCGGGCTAAAAGAATAACAGGTTTAGTCGTATCAAATAATCGATTTGGTATAGGAACTAAAAAATATAAAATGGTGCGTTCAAAAATATATCATTTAACTAAACCTAGTGAGCAAAAGAATACAACTTTATTGAATGAAGTAACTGGATGGATTTCATATTTAAATAGTGTGGATAAACCAAGATTTCATAAAGCTTTAAAATATATAGAAGAATTAAAAAAGAATCATCAGAAAACGCTATTGGATAAAATAACTATTGCCAACAGTGTATAAAAAAATAGGGGGAAAATGCTTAATCGAAAGGTCTGTGTGTATTTGCCAAGTCACCAAATTCTTAATATTGGTATAATTAAAAGAAGAAAAAATAATTAACAAAATTTAAAAATTCGGCTTTAGATTAATCCGAAAAGTATCGCATACAACTGCCCTACTTTTCTTATACTAAGCCGTTACCGACAATTAGAAGAAAATGATTCTTACCAAAATAAAAATTCATCAATACAAGGGAATTAATGAAGAAAAAGAAATCGTAATAGACGATTTTAATATAATTGTAGGTCAGAATGATGCAGGAAAATCTACTGTTTTAAAATCGCTTGATTGCTTTTTGAATTCGAATAATCCATCAAAAGAAGATCTGAATAATAGTTCTACCGACAATCTTATCTCGGTAACACTTTTCTTCCATCCATCAAAACAATCGGTTATCATTGACCAAAATATAAAGACCACATTTGAAGAGGAAGAACTTTTAAATGAGCATTCACAATTAGAGGTGAAAAAAGTTTGGGATGTCTCTAAATCAAGAATAACAGCGGATACATATCTGACAAGAAAAAAATATGCTGAAAATGATTTCATTTCTCAAACAGAAAAACAATTAATAGTATCTTGTAGTAAATTGGGTATTGATACTCAAAAGGCTAATGGAACAGAATTTAATAACAAAGAAAAAAGGCAGAAAATAAGGCAACACAACATCGATACTAATACAGAATTTTATTTTGAAGTAGAAAAACTTCCTACTTCTGGATCTAATCGCTTCAAAATCATTCACGATAGAATTAAAGGAATTCTGCCAAGGTTTGAATATTTTAAAGCAGACACATCTCTATCTGAGACAGATTCTGCAATTCAAAAGTTCTTTAAAACCTTAGCAATAAAAACCTTAGATGAAGAAATAGATACTGCAGATGTTGAAGGAACTATAGCAGAGAAACTTGGAGAGGTACTGAAAAAAATTACTGTAAAAATTAATGATGTCGTTCCAAATAATGAAAAAGTAGAACCTATTATCGACTTTGATTGGACAAAGCTTGTTTCAACAAAATTTAAAAGTACAGATGATGGGACTGAAGTTCCTTTAAGCTCAAGAGGTGATGGATTTAGGAGGATTACTATAATGGCTTATTTTGAATACTTGGCAGAACAACAAAAAACAGAGCATCAAAAAATAATATTTGGACTAGAAGAACCCGAAACATTCCTACATCCATCTGCACAAGAAAGTCTGTTCCATAAATTAATTGCTTTATGCGAGAATAATTATCAAGTTCTTGTTTCTACTCACTCTTCAATAATAGTATCGAATAGCAAAAAGGAAAAGCTTATTCACGTACATAAAACTGGTGGTGTTTATAATGTCGAACAAGAGATAGGAGACATCACACCGATTGCTAATGATTTAGGAATAAAGGTAGATAATCAATTTGTTTCACTATTTGACAAGGCAAAGGTCTTGTTACTAGTTGAGGGTATTGCTGATGCAAATGCTCTTAACCATTTATGTCAACAATATAAATCGAATAAACTAATTGCTCAGGACTTCACCGAACTCAAAATTGCAATAATTCCTATTGGAGGTTGCGATAGTATAAAGCATTGGGTTTCACTCAAACTTCTATCAACCCTAGATAAGCCATTTTTGATTTTTCAAGACAGCGACAAAACAAATGCTAGTGACATATCACCAAACAAATCCGCTTTAGAAAGTCTTGGATTTAAAGATGGTCAAGATTTTATTATTTCAAAAAAGCGAAATTTAGAAAACTATATTTCACCTGCTGCTGTCAATCGGTTAGTACCTAATTCTGATTTAATCTTTGATGATTGGAGTAACGTAAAACAGTTATGTGCTCAACATCAGATGGCAGGAAAACTTGGAGGTAGGAAAATTGCTGAAAGACATTTTACTAGTTTGAGTTTTGACGAATTACGTTCAACTTTTTATGACGGAAAAGAAGATGAATTCATCAATATTCATGCTCTAGCTTGTTCAAAACTGAGATAAATAGCGGTTTAATCATTAAATTTCAAGTAAGTAAATATAAAAAAAAGTCTGTGTTTATCCGAAAAGTAAGTGTATAAAACCCACTACTTTTTATATACAAAACCGTTGTAAATATTTGCTTACTTTCACACACCCCTCCATCATAAAACCTCACCCATACATTACCATATATCATAATCTTCATCCTCATCGTACCAATTGTAAAAATGATCTTTCAGTTCCTTCGCAAGTTCTGGGTCTTTTTTTTCTACTTCGGCAATCATTTCATTTACACCACTCATAAACTTACAGACTTTCTCTATATCCTCGCATACACCATCTACTACTTCCTCTAAATCATCCTCATTATACATTATCACTAATTCGGGATTGTTAGTCAATAGTATTTCTTTGGCTTCTTCTCTATCTACCCATTCAAATTCTCTAGCCACCATACTCCTCCCGACTAATACTAGTCTCTGGGTCAACTATTAGCACCTCGTCATAGGTCAGGTCATAGAGCTTATAGACTAAGTGGTCTATCTCGTCTTCTAACTGCTGTGTGTCTGCCTCTGGGGCTTGCTTTTTGGCTTCTAAGATTTGGTTGACTAGGTCAATCATTTGAAGTTCTTCCTCTTTTGTAGGCAATTTTACAAGCATTTTTACTAACGCATGTTTATTATACTGATAACCTTTCTTACTCAAACTTGTACCATCAGAAGAAAGGGTATAATAGAAAGTAAATAATTTTGAGCTAAATTTACCGACTAAATATCGCTCATGCTTACCAGACAGTATGAAACAGGTTTTATCGACTATAAAATTTTCTGTTGTATCAAAATAAAAGTAAGCTCCTTGTGTAGTTTCGGGATAGATGATTTTTGGTTTAGTAAAATCTTCCATATAAGCACAACTTCTTAAATTGTAAGGTGTAGTACCCTTATCATATCTATTTTCTATTTTATTCCAATATTGGTCTAAATGCTTTTGTATGGCAGGATAGTTTTCTGCTTTTATCCTATCTATTTTTCCTTTTTCAGTGTTATATCCATTGTGTGTAGTAATCAACCATAAATCTGAAAACTTAGCACTATACCTTTTTATATCTCTTCCTCTCAATATCGGCTTTATTATTTCTGCACTTTTTGGGTCTTCTGTTATTAATTTATCTTTAGTTTTACTATCAATAATAAATGCTTCGTTGAAGCCAGTTTTAATGCCATAATTAATTTTTATGTCCCAATCTTTGAGTGGTGTACCTTTACTTTCTATCTTCTTAATAATTGTACTTTCTTTGTCAGACATAATAACCCAGCTCTTTTCGTCTAGTTCACTCATCGTGCTAAAATCAATATCGTATAAATCTTGAGCTTCTTCAAGATTGTCGACTGTGTAAGTAAGCATACTGTGTGTGCTCACTTCTTCTTTCTTTATCGTTATTAGATTAGTATCTACTGTAGCATTAGCAAATATTTCTGGTCCAAGGTCTATTAATAGAATAGGATTATTTCTAGAGAACATATACCTTAGTTTCTTACCATATCCTGCTCTCATCCATTTATTAGAAGTTATGAAGGTAATTAATCCTTTTTGTTTTAAAACTTTTAAACCTAACTCATAGAACAAGCAGTATATATCTGTGCCTTTATCGAAAGTGAAATATTCCATTCTTTCAAAGATTGGATAGTGTTCTTTGATAGCAGATATACTAAAATATGGTGGGTTACCCACTACCACATCAAAGCCCATGAAATCCCCATTGTCAGCTAATACCTCTGGGAACTCAAATCTCCACTCAAAGGCATTATCATAAATTTTATTGCTCTTTATCTCTTCTAACTCATTCTCTAACTTTACTATCTCCGCTTTCTTGGATTTGATTTCATTCTTGATTTTAGTTTCCTCAAACATAGTGATCTGCGTTTCAAGTGACTTTATCTCATCATGTAAATCTTTAATGTTCTGCACTCTTTTATCATTTTCTGCAACCTTACTTTGGAAGTTGGTCTTTATCTCTGCTATCAGGTTTTCTAACTTCTCTTTTTGTGCCTTGTTCTTTGCATTCTTATATCCATACACAGCATCTCTGTAATCTTGCACCTTGAGTTTGCTCTTCTTCAGTGCCTTTGATATATGCGTGTCTATATCGAACCGAGAAATAAGCGAGTTACCACATTTTATGTTTATATCAATATTGGGCAATACTTCCAGCTCACCACCACCCTTGTAGTAGGTGTTTTTCAGTAGCTCTATCCACAAACGCAGTCGACATATTTTCACAGAATTTGGGTTAATATCCACCCCAAACAGGCAATTTTCTATCAGGGTTTGCTTCTCGTGGAACAGAGTTTCCTGTATATTCTGTGAGTCCTTGCTCTTTGGGTTGTATGCAAACAACTCATCGAACCTATCTGTTATCATCAGCTCATCATTCTCTATCTCCAAATCAATTGGGAGTGGCTTGTATTCCTTATCTGCCAATATCCCCAGCTCATGCTTTATAGCTATCAGCTCATTGAGTGCAGACACAAGGAAGTGACCAGAGCCAACAGCAGGGTCGCAGATACGAATAGAGTTGACTATGGTGTTGAACTTGCTAATATCATCCGATTTGAAATACCTACGTGTGTATGCTTTCAGGTCATCAAAAGAATCGAAGGTGACATCATCTATGGAATCGTTGAATTTCTGCACCACCGCACGCCTTATTGTCTCGTGGCTCATATACATAGTGATATAGCCAGGAGTGAAGAACGAACCGTCTTTGTATCCGTTCAGCTTTTCGTATATAAGACCAAGCACCGAAGCGTTAATCAGAGTTTTGTTGTCTTCCTGCACTTGTGCCGTACCCTCAGATGAGAAGTTGTAAGCTTCCAAAAACTCTAACAAATAAGTCAGTGTTTCTTTCTCACCTGTTAATCGCTTACCCTTATTGTCTTTTAGAACAGTGCTTGTAGCTAATGGTAGCTTCAAACTATTGGATAGGGTATTGATTCCGATAGCTTGTCGTTCCAGCTCAGTAATATCGAATAGTGAACTATTCAGATAGGGGACTTGCTTGTACTTCTCAGCTATATCTGGTCTTCTGTCCTTTGTTTTGATAGCTAGGACTTTGAAGAAAAGGAGGTAGAGAGAATCATAGTCATGAATATTCTTCTTGTCAACGAACTTATACTCGTCTGAGCTATTGTACGAAATCAGCTGGGATTCCAATAGCTTCAGGAATAGGATTCTGTTAATCCACGTTATTACCAACTCTAATGAGATATTATATATCTGTTCGTCTCTATCTTCACCAAAGCTATTCAGATTAGCCACATCCGTTAGTCTGACTTCTGTCTTTACTTGGTCAATAGCATTCTCTAATATAGAGCCATAGTTAGGCGATTTGCATCGCTGTATTAGCTTTTTGCCACCGTCTTTCACTTCTTCTAACCCAATGATATGCAGTAGCTCATTGTAGAAGTTTTTATCAAGTGAGTTACTATCATTTGTGAAATTCAGCTTGAGCAAGTGATTGGGAAAAAACAGCTTGAATAAGTTCAGCAGTTTGGAGTCGTTGCTGTTGGTGTCTAAGTATTTTCTGTAATCTTCCAGATTAACATAAGTGTATTCTATCTTTTCTTTTACGCTCTCTATAAATGGCTTCGCAATAGATTCATAGAAGAATTTAGTGTCCTGTCCTGACTTCTGATTCGATTCAAACTCAATAAAGTCCTTCTTAAATCTCTTATTTTTAGCGAATAAATTCTCTATTACGACAGCATCAAATATGAACACATCAACATTATTCGTGATTAGAATTTGCTTCAGATTGGTGTTACTGTCTTTGCCATCTGAATCAAACCGCTCACGCATATAGTACAGGATAGACTCTTGCAATGCCTTCTTGTTAATGTCCTGAACGGAAATCATTTCCGACTTGTTCGATGGACTCTTGTGTTCAATAATTACATTGACTGGGTCATCTTTCTTTGCCCCAGAATTTATTACACAATCGATTCTTTCCTTAGTGTTGATGTAGTATTTGCCTTTGTAGAAGGTGTCATCTAGAAACTGAATAAAGTGATTCTTATGATGCTCTTCATACTCATCATTTACACTATCTAGTAATATCAACAACTGTGACTTGAAAACTTCCAAATCCTCTTTGTTGACCGATTGCCTTCTGTATGCTTTGTTTAATGCTTTTTGTGGTGTAAGTGTCATGTAAATCTAATATAGTCTATTTTGCCTTTTATTGAGTTCTAATATAGGGAAATTTGGGATAAGGTTAATGGGGTGTAAATAATAATCCCCCTACAGATTGGTTTACTAAGAAGGTAAGAGAATCTTATTACTGCCATTGTTAACCTACTATTCTATTTTCCATTTCTTCAATTCTATTTTTTGAGTATTTTGAATTTAGTATTGCTTTTCCATATTTACAAAAAACCAACTGTTCTGTTTATCTCAATCGTGAGTTTATCAGAATCTACAAAATCTTTTGACTTATATTTTTGGTTCTGTTTCCATTCGTTGTTAGTTCCCATAGAAGCATAAATCACAGTATCTGTGTCATATTTTTGGTTTATATCATCAACAGCTTTGGTTACTTTAGATAAATTAAATCTGTCAACAGTATCAAAAAATGATGCTTGCGTATTATTAGCAGGTTGCAATTCACTTAAAAGAACCCCAGCTTTATAATATAATATACCTTCTTCAAAACACTCCTCAACAGCTTTTACAGCATAATTTAATAATTCTGCCGTTAAGTCTGTAGGTACTGGTAATCTCATCTCACATTTATCATAATACCTTTTTTCAGCATATCTACTTGTACTTAGATAAACAGAAATATACTTAGCCGAAGACCCTTGCAATCTCATCCTTTCTGCGGCTCTAGCTGTAAACAAAGCAACGGCTTCAATCAAATCTTCTTTTCTGGATAATTTCTTACCAAACGAACGTGAAAACATAATCATCTTTTTTTTCGGATGTTCATATTTCATTTCGATACAAGGAAACCCATTTAACTCACGAACAGTTCTTAGTCCCACAATCGACATCCTCTTTTTTACCCATTTCTCAGGCACTTTAGACAAATCATAAGCAGAGTAAATATTATTGCTATTTAACATTTTTCTGTACTGTCTGCCTACACCCCAAACATCTCCTACATCAGTTATTCTGAGATATTCGTTTACTTTCTCCCCATCGAACATATTCAAAACACCGACAGAATATTGCATTTGCTTTTTCCCTATCCTATTAGCTATTTTTGCTAAGGTCTTGGTACTCGCTATACCTATTGTTGTTGATATACCCGTTTGCTCAAATATGTCATTTCGCATTTTGTTGGCATATTCTGATAAGTTGAAACGACTAAATCCTTTAAGATTTAAAAATGCTTCATCTATAGAATATTCCTCTACATCAGGGGAATAATTCCTGAGGATATTCATTATTTGCTGTGAACGGTAAGCATACAATTTAAAATTAGCAGAACATATCTTTACGTTATGCTGGTTTAATAAATGCTTCACTTTAAAAACAGGAGTAAATTTATCTATCCCTAGGTGCTTTGCTTCATTAGACAAAGCTATGATTACACCATCATTATTAGATAACACAACTACAGGTTTGCCCTTTAACATTGGGTCAAGTGACTGTTCACACGAAGCATAAAAGTTATTACAGTCTACTATTGCAATTGGATTACTCATTAATTAAATTCCTTAAGAGATGTCACAACTACGCCTAATATTTCCGTCGAATTGTTAATTTTAATTGGTTTATAATTTGAATTTTCTGGTTGCAAAAACATAACACCATTGCTGAGCTTAAGTGTTTTTACAGTTAACTCTCCATCAATTCTAGCTATTACTATATTGCCTGGTTTTGGCTCTTTCAGTGTGTCAACAAGCAAACTATCACCATCTTCTATTCCTGCATCTATCATACTGTCACCTTGGACACCAACAATAAACGTATTTTTATGAAACTTTTTAATTGGACTCATATATCCCTGTATGTCGGATGTTACAGTCAACGGAATACCAGCAGAGACTCTTGATGAATAAATAGGTATTTTTAAATCATCACGAAGACTCAACAGTGAACTACTTGATTTAATTCCATATATTATATAGTTCAAATCTAATGTCCCAAATGTCTGTACAATTAGTGGTAAATTGATTCTTTCCTTCTGTTTCCAGGTTGCAATAGTAGTAGATGCCAGATTAAGCTTTTCTGCCAACTCTATATCGGTATGAATATCAAGAACTTCCTTTAATCTGTTCAGGATTAGAGTGATTTGTTTTTTAGGTAAGGTTGTCATTTTGACTATGCGTTATTTGTTATTTTATATTATATATATTCAAAAATAGTTAAAATGACGATATTACCAAATAAAAATCCCCCACAAATCTAAAAGAAATGCAGGGGATGGAGTGTAGGAGGTAAGCTATTCAAAATCTATTTCTTAATTATCTTCCTAACAGATTCAAACTCATTTGAGCCAGTATAACGCATCTTAACATTATATACTCCTTTCGAGTAGTTAGTCATATCAAAGTTTACTACCTGACCTGATGCTACCATCTGTTTGAGAATAGTTCTACCAGTTATATCAGTAATGGATAATTCCAATAGTGTATTCTTCAATCTATTTCCATTTAGCGTTTCTGGTAATATTGCTTGAATGGTAACTGTATTTGATACTGGATTAGGATATACACTAAAATCGAGCAAATCACTATTGTTAGCAACAAAGTTAGCACCATTATCAAAATCAAGTATATACTTCACTGGGTCTTTTCTAATAGCAGATTTGTAGCTGACTGTATCATCTGTAGCTAATCCCCCTATAAACGACTTTTCAGTGAATTTAGCTAATGTATCCTGCTTCTCGTAGATTAAAGTGAACTCAGAGCTTGTACTGTCCAATATTGAATATATCAGCTTAGTTCCATAAGTAGGAAATGCTGTAGATGTAGGCATAGTCAATTGCATTTTTGTACTATCAGAATCCCTCATTAGGAATAACTTAATATCATCATTCTTAACACCATACATTGTTAATTTCATTTCTTTATCTCCATCATTATCATCGTCAACTAATACCAAACCTTTGAGTGAAAATATTGTCAATGATGACCTCTTCGGAGGGAATGCAAATAGTTGACATGGGTCAACTGCATGTGGTTCAGCTTCTATATTGTAAGGTAAGGAGCTAATCTCCTCAAGCTCATTCTCAAATACTGGTAAATCAATATAAACATCATTACTATCTGATTTGAAACCTATTAGACTATGTTTTGTTAACTTATCATCAAATACCGACTTATAAAATAAGTTCGCAGATGCTTGGATAATAGGATTTTCTCTTTCATCTTCTTCGTCTGTTTCAAATACCCTTCTGTTCTTCCACATATCAGAAGTACTATTTGAATTAGGTTGAGGGGATTTTGCTAACTGTACAAGATAACCGTCAGCTGCTTCAGTAGGAGAATTGTTTATATAATCAATATAAGAACCAATGAGAGTATCAGTTCTTATTGCATTTGAACCATAATAACCAGGTTCTTGATAAATAGTTGTATTGTTTAATGTAAAATTAATATTGAAATCACCTTGCGTTTCTTCTTCATTACTCATAAAACTAATACCATCAGACTGAGCTGAATTTATACTAGTTATTGCATCTGAAAAATAAATGTTCTTAACTCCAGACTCATTCCACTTTTGATTAATTTGATATACATCATGATGAAAAAGTGACAAGCTGCTTACTATATTTCTTCCTGTTGATAAATCTTTGTCAATCCAATTTATGTTTTCTTTAATATTATAATAACACCAGGGCGGTAAATCATCATATTCATATAAACTTCTAAAAATTATTGGCTTTGGTTCAGAGTTTGTATTATTTAGTACATTCATTAGTAACGATTTGCCACCTACTCCTTCTACTAATCTTTTCGGTTCAGTTTCTAATTTGTCAATATTAGTCCAAAACAAAGTGTCATTTGTTAGATTATCCCTTTTCCATACTCTTGTGTAATAAATTCCTGTATTTCCATCGTGCTTTTGTAGCCAAACTAAACTAGCATTATCTTCATCTTTTACTAAATTACTATATGGATTAAATGATGGGAACAGTATCGGTTTTGGATTAGCTAAACCAAAGCTCTGAATTGGAATAGAGTCAATAAAGTCTATGTTCTCATTATCTACATCATCAAAAGCTACAAACATTCCTCTAACGCTATCCGTGAAAGCAATATAGTTTCCTTTGGCAGATGCGTTTATTGTTGGAGTTCCAAAAGTTTCAATATCATTAGAACTGAGTTTAAATATTTCCTTATTGTAAACTATATCACTGACATCTGTCTTTATCTTAGCATATATCACCCTCGCAAATTTAGAATTTGATGAGCTAGAATCTTTACAAGTATATACAACATAAGCATAATTTACTCCTGCTGAGTCTCTCACTACTATTGATGGATGATTACAATCTACATAATTTGTCTCTGGCAGACTTTCTATGAAATTTCTTGATAGAGGAAGTTTAAGCCCCCTATTCCAAAAGATATTCTCTTGTCTGCTGTCTTTCTTTATCGGAATACTTTGTATATACTGTACTTCCATGTAATCTTCAGATGTGTCGTTTGGAACGGCTTCGTATTTGTGCCAAGCTAAGTGATATTTTATATCGTCATTATCATAAGAATCCTTAAAACTAATTAACTTTGTTTGATTATAATTATCTAAAAAACCAGCTACAGTATCTGGGGTAAGAACCTCAACTTTTAATATCTTCCCCTGACCTGGCAGTAGATTGAACGACAACGAACGGTTTTCACCAATCACTGTATCAGTTACCATATCATAGTACTTTTCTCCTCTGTGCCATAGCTCATTTAAACTATCTACACCAGAACCAACCTCACTTATTTTAAGTAAGTTGTATGTGCTATTATCAGAATATGTGTAGTTGAATGGCACTGTGACTTTTCTAGCTCCTAAACGTTTCCACCAGTAGGATTGATATAGAACTGAATCAGGGCTGTTCATACAGCTATCTCTAAACTCTGCACTAGATAAAAAACGTAAGTATTTCTGAGATGGATTGTTTGGATTAGTCCAATAAATCAAGGGATCGGTTCTTCTGTTTTGTACTCCGATATAAAAGATGCTGTCCAAATCATAATCCTTATGCTTCATCATAGTCATGTTAACAAAAGTACTATCAAAGGGTTCGTCTAACTCAACATCAAACATATTCTTTTCGAATAACCTCGTTGTGAAAGTCTCATCTACTATAAAGCCAGTACTGCCATTCATTAAAGCATAGAACGATTGTAGATAATATTCTTCAAATGTTTTAGTTCTATGGTTTCCAAAAACTACATTGTAATCAATAATTTGAGTACTAAACAATAGACTATAAAAATACCATTCTTCATCTCGAAACAGAAAATTGCTTCTATCAGGGTTGAAATATGTATTTAAAATACTCCATTCGAATCGTGCTTGAAGAACATCATAAGTAGTGTGTTCAGAATTAACTCCAATTTGTTGATTATATACACTATCCACAACTAAATCTTCCCATTCTAAGTTTTCATCAAGCCTTGTTTCGTAGTTAGAAGAAAGAGAATCAGTAAACTTGATATTACCCCATGTTTTTAAAAATCCATATTTTAATTCCATTGTTTCTTCAGATTCATTCCCATGTCTTGCGTATGGGGCAGGCATTTGGAAATCACTTCTATAACCTACTCCTATCCATATATTCGATGCCTTTGTATAATAGTAGTACGAATCAGCAGGGTCTGGGTAATCCCTTGTTAAAGTCATTCCATTCGTTACCATATTCATATATCTCGCCTGCCCCCACCAAGTTGGATTTGATGACTCAGTGTCTTGATTATAAATTCTGTGTAGTTTATATAAAGGTACTCCATTCTTTGTTGTTCCCCTTATTCCAGTTACAAAATCTTCTATACTCCACCTATCTTGAATGTCATATTCTCC
Organism: Chlorobiota bacterium; assembly: GCA_034670025.1. Classification (GTDB taxonomy): domain Bacteria; phylum Bacteroidota; class Ignavibacteria; order Kapaibacteriales; family UBA2268; genus PGYR01. The sequence continues at coordinate 595,838 of JAXMOE010000002.1, read as the reverse complement.
TCTATATACTTTTTGTGCTTTGTCATTTTCTATCCTAATCCAATCTATTGCTATGTCGCACTCACCCAAGTACTTCACTTCTATGTCTATTTCGTCTATTAATTCTATTTGGGCTGTATCGTCATCAAATCCAGGTTTGAAGCGTGGGTTGTAATAATCAGGGTCTTTAAAAGGGTCAAAATGTGAATAACATTTAAAATGTGCTGAGATTGTAATATCTCGAGTATGAGAAGCACTTCCTAACATTTCTTTTGTTATTACGATGGATTCCATGGGGTTGCTTCCTTCATAATATTCTTTTTTTAAGAACATAGCCTCTGTTTTCCAAATACCCATCCCAACGCAATTCAATAAACTTACTAGATGTACTGTTTGTGGGAATTGAGTCAAAACTAATATATCTTTTTGGACTAATTCCAGTATAATTACCAGCTGTGTCTTTAGCGATATAAGGTAACTTTATAACTAGAACAACATCATCTGATTCTTCAACGTCATCTAAATCGAAACGTCTTAAGTTTATAGAAATATTCCAATTTTCTCCATCGTAATCCTCTAATTGTGACTCATCGGGCCACTTATCTGTAAAAAACTGGTCTTTAGGAGTAATATCTGATAACACTATACCATCAGCGGGATAATTACCCATGCTGTCTTGAAATAGCATCATTCGGTTATAATTAATATCGCCACTGAAAGTAGAATCATATACTGTGCCTTGAATATTATTAAAACCAAATACAGCGTTTGTTGGGTCATTTGGTCTAGTAGCGAAGTTTTTATAATCAGATGTGAGTAATGTAGGCTCGTATTGAATAGAAGCCATATTTTTTATTTCCACTCCTGGCTGACCAATTACGTGCATATCCTCGGTAAAATTAGAATCATAATTGTGTGGTGCAAATGATTTACCATGAATTATATTATGGTAAAGGGCATTACTCATCTGCGAACTACCACTCCATTGGAACCCTAATTTGAACCCATCTATATTAAATGAATCGACTTCCAAAGGTTTTGAAATACTGTCTGTTGACCAAACAAAACTATATGGTGATGGTTCAGAATTTTGAGAATTTGATACACTAATTATAGTAAAAAGGATAAGAATTATTAGCTTTTTCATCTTATCCCTCTTTTATTATATTAAACATGAATTCTTCTTGCTCACTGAAAACCCTCAGAGTGTATTGCCCATTTGTGACATCTGATATATTGATATTAATATTCTGATTGTTTATATTTAAAAATCCCAAAGAATTAGATTTTACAATTTGACCAGAAATGGAGATTAATTCGTAATTAAAGTTTGAGGAATTTCGATTATTTAATTCAATAATTAAATTCCCAGTAGATGGATTAGGACTGATATTTGAATTTTTATTATTCCTATTCTTTATGTTTGTTATTGGATTCCAATCAACTTTTAGTAGTGCTAAATACCTCTGTGGTCCTCTATATATAACCCTATTATCTTTAGTTGTTTCCTTTGGTAAGCCTATATATTCTATTGGTCGTTTAAGAATATTGTTTTTATAATCAAATATAGCTGGATAATCAACCCCAACTCTAACTAAAAGATTATTATCTAATTCTGAAAAAATAATATCTTGTGGTGTTTTATCAAATTGAATTGTATCTACACTTTTCTCAGTTAAATTATATAAAAAAATAGAGTTATAATGCGTTGTGCAGAATATGGGTTCAAAATTACTAAAAACTATTTCAAAATAAGTACTATTATACTTATTCAACACCACATCATAAATCTCAAGAGTATTAGCATCGTGAATATATATTGAGTCTGGACCAAATTCCCCATTTTGTGACCAAGTTGATTGAGATACAATATAGCTACCATCAGGTGTGAATTCAGTACTTATCCATCTGCCTGCTCCAGATTTATCTGGGTTTAAATAGTCATATCTTATTTTAGTTTCTTTAACTATTTCTTCCCCTGTTTCTATATCAAATACTACCCAACTTGTTGTACCTGTTGGTTGGTTTCCTTCCGCAATTCCAGCTACCTTAGTGCCATCAGGTGATATTGAGGAATTATGCCATTCTTTTGTGAGATACTTCTTGATTTTCCCATTTTCTTCTCTCTCAAGTAATGTCGTTGTTAACTGTTTTACTTCTCGCTTTTCTACCAAATCATAGATAAAAATATATTTTGGTTCACCACTCACTGCCATTAATCTACCATCAGCAGAAATAGATATTGCATCTAACCTATTTGTGTTAGGAAATAGAATTTCTTCAATAAGCTCACCAGTTTCTACACTCCTAACTTGCACTATTGAGTCCTTTGTGTTGTAGAAATGTTCTCCAAGTGGTGAGACTTCAACTTCATTTAGCCCCCCAATTTGTTCTGTCTCCCATATCACTTCGGCTTCGCTCAGTACAGGCATCTCTTCGTTCTCTCCAGCCCTCACAAGCGAGGTAGCAGCAATAATTGTGATTAAAAATATTAGTGTTTTCATGGTGGTTCTCCTGTAGTAATATTTAATAATTATTTAGATTCATATTTATATAGACACATGAACACGAAAAACGTCTCATAGTTTAATGATTTTCATATATCCAACTTAGAAATTTATTATCTCTTTCTTTTGATGTCAGCCCGTAAGTTCAAAGATTTCTTTTCATATAGAAGTGATATCATTAAAGCTAATTCACAAAAATAAAATCAATATTGTCTAAATCTGCCCTAACTTACAAAGTATAATTGAATTAGTTTTAAACTCAGGATTCAATCATAAAATATATTTTGCAACTGCTGTAATTTAATTCAAAATTAGTCACTAGTGTAAACCATGGGTTTACATCTATATCAGCACATGATGTTTCTGCTATTGCATCATATCTAATAAAATCAAGATATGAAATTATATGGTATAGTCTGTTGGCGTAAAAGTTCAGTGAGGGTGTTTTTTTTGTAAAAGTTTGTAATTGTGGTATATTAAACAACTTTATTTAAGCATTAATTCAACTGTTGAGTAGAATTATTATGTTAAGAAAAATGTTAAATTGATGTACTGACTTAATTCTAAGTTGTTATTTTAATAGTTGTTATAGCGTGATAAAGTTATTCGCTGGCGGAGGTGGCTTTTGCTAATAGCAAAAGTCGGAGGTGGACATTCTTTAGCACTTATAACATACGATACAGTAACCTAACTTAGCTAACACCGACAGACTAAGCCAATGCGTGGTATGCTGTAGGATTAGAACAAAGTAAGTCTTATTGTTGAACCACTACGCGGCTCAGTTGTATTCGTGGTCTAAATTGCTACAGATGTTAAGCACTCTGTGGCTATAAATTACATTTTTTTTAGACAGACCTCGCTATCAAAGCTCTTGTCTTTCTCCATACCATTGAACCCATATCTGTAGTCGTCATCTGCACTATAAGTCGCAGCTGCTGGGTAGCTCATACCATAAGGGTATATATTGCGTTTTGATAAATGATATAGAATAAAAATAAGTCACTAAGTAAGTGTTTTTTTTTAAATTTAATTCATTTATTACGTCTATACAAAACACCCTTTATTATCTTTTTATCTATCTTAATAATTTTACTTTCTGACACTTCTTTATTTTGAGATTGACATTGATCCTTATTGTAAAAGGATGCCTTTACTGTGAAATTCGTGTCATTTACAGATTCAACAACCAATTCTTTGATATAATAGACATTATCCATTCCTTTTAAGTTTTGGTCGCTTAAAATTCCGTGGTCTACATAATATTTCCAATCTTCAAGGTATTCTTTTTCCTCTCCATCAATATTTAGTTTAACTATATCTTTTTTTGATAAAAGCCCCCTGATTTCAAGAGTACTAATCTGTTCCGCTAATAGTGTCCGAACTGGAAGATCTAAAATCCAACCTTACTTCTTTTCCTACCATGTTGTTGTCAATTGAGTTTATTGGTATATAAGCTAAATCCCATCCCCCTTGAGCAAAACTAGTAGTAACAGCCCCCACAAAAAAGGCTATCAAATAGATTCTATTATAAAATACTTCTTTCATGATTATTTCTCCTTTTTATTATGGTCGTGCATCTCCTTATAGATTTTTTGTTCTTGTGGACGAATGTTTTGATGTGAATCTATCCCTTCATTCGGTTTTCCTTCTCGTTTATTCTTTAGATCTTGAATAAACTCAGAATCTGTATTGTGGTGTGTTTCGTGCTGAAAAGTATTAGCAGTTTCTTGATCTGTAGATACATCAAAGCCATAGTGAGCTCCATTACCTCCTGATTCGTCAATATTACCTTGAAAAATAGTAATCGTAGCTTCTTTATACACTCCATCTTTACCTTCAACGTAAATAGGTGTTCCGTCAAAATCTCCTTCATCACTATTCCAGTTTAGTGCATTGCCATCTTTATCGTGGGGTTGATGAAGCCCAAGTAATCCATTATCTACTTTTTCGTTTACTATTTTGACATGTATTTTTGACTCATTCTTATTTGCCAACATTATTTGATTCATAGCGGTCTTACTTCCTGATGTGTTTACACTAGAAACTAATATTTTTAATTCTGCAGAGGCATTACTCCCGACTTCAATAGTACCGTCTCTTCTTTGCCTAAACCTTACATTTTTGTCATCTACACCTATGAAGTATCTGCCATCAGGATCTATGTTTTTTATGGGGTTGTCTCCAATAGCTACGTTTGGCGACCATTGGGGTAGCTTGCGTGCTAACGGATCCCGACTCAAAAACACAGGGTAATTAGCATCAAATATACGAGCCCCAAAGTCAGCCACATCGCCATTACTATCAAAGCTCTTCTCCTTCTCCATTCCATTAAACCCATATCTGTAGTCGTCATCTGCACTATAAGTCGCAGTAGCTGGGTAGCTCTTCCTATAAGGGTACATATTGCTTATGTTCCGCACATCAGCAAGGTAAATATTTTTATTATTATAGGTTTGATTAAACATTTTAAGGTGGATTTATAAATATGACTAAAAGAAGATGTGAAAATAAGGAATAAATAATATCGCCCTTAAAACAGCTAAAGAATAAATAATAATAATAAAAATATTAAAATAATAGAAAAATTTCCATTTTTTTTCAGATGTCTCAATCTTCATTTTTCTGATTTTTAATGTGACGAAAATACTGAAGATAAATATCAAGAAAAATAACAATTGCACATAAGGTTCTACTTGTACAGTTGCTTGATACAAGAGTGTTGTCTCATAGGGCTTCACTGTTTCATAGCTTTTCAAAAAAAGCTCAGGATGTCCTAATAATAAATATAAAACATCATAAAGTAGATAATGTGAAGCAAATAATATTATATTTATTATTTGTAATATTAATAATTTATTCTGTTTTTTCATTTGTACTACTATTTTTTGCAGCTTTTACTTTTACTCCCATCTTAGCAGGGTTGTATTTATCATTTATTTTGATGTCATTGAAGTTGCCAGAGCGTAGTCGAAGGCATCTTAAAATAGCATCGCTAGTCATCAAATCACCCAACCTCGTTGGGGGTTGAACCGCTACGCGGCTTTGTTGTATTGGTGGTCTTAATTGTTACAGATGTTTAGCCACTCTGTGGCTTTGAATTTTCTCTTTACTAAAACAGACAGCCGCGTCCTTTCAGGCCTCACTGTGACTAATTCGAATACATCACTCGAAGAGAGGAATTTCTACGATTCCCATTCTTACATCAGACAATATACAAAAAACCTCAACCTCACCCCCAACTGTTAAGAAATTGCTTATAATATATATTCACATTATCGTCTAAAATTCTATAAACTTAGGATTATTTCGTAATTTTGAGTTTATTTATATTCTCAATTAAAAAAAGGTTGGATAATGTCAGTTAAACTTGCTATTAATGGATTTGGGCGTATTGGTAGATTGGCCTTCCGTGAAATTTATAATAGAAATCTGGACATAGAAGTAATTGGTATAAACGATTTGACAGACTCGGCAATGTTAGCTCATTTGCTAAAATATGACTCTGTTCATGGCAGATTCGCTGGCGAAGTAGAGCACAAAGATGGTGCGATAGTTGTCAACGGTAAAGAAATTAAAATCTCATCAGAAAGAAACCCTGAAGATATAAACTGGGGTGGCACTCCTGATGTAGTATTAGAATCAACTGGTGTATTTAGCACTCGCGAAGGTATGTCTAAACACTTAAAGTCAGGTGCGAAGAAAGTAGTTCTTTCTGCTCCTGCCAAAGACCAAATGGATGCAAACATTGTATTAGGAGTCAATGATGGCGACCTAACTGGCGATGAGCAACTTATCTCCAACGCTTCTTGCACAACTAACTGTTTGGCACCTATGGTGAAAGTATTGGACGAGAACTTCGGAATCAAATCTGGATTTATGACTACTGTTCACGCTTACACTAATGACCAAAGAATATTAGACTTGCCTCATTCAGATATGAGAAGAGCAAGATCAGCTGCTGTCAACGCAATACCTACTACAACTGGTGCTGCTAAAGCGGTTGGCTTGGTTTACCCCAAAATGCAAGGAAAACTACACGGCTATGCTGTGAGAATACCTATTCCAGATGGATCATTAACTGATTTCACTGTTGTAACAGAAAAATCAACTACAATAGAAGAAGTTAATGCGGCATTCAAAAAAGCTGCTGAAAATGAGCTAAAAGGAATATTAGAATATAGCACTGACCCAATAGTTTCTTCGGACATAATTGGTAACAGACACTCGTCTATTTTCGATTCTCCACTTACTGACGTTGTTGATGGCAACCACGTAAAAGTAGTAGGTTGGTACGACAACGAAGCTGGATATAGCAACAGAATAGTTGACCTAATTTCAAAAATTGGCAGTTAATATCAATATGATTAAAACTATCGATAGCTGCGATTTCTCTGGTAAGAAAGCATTAGTCAGAGTTGATTTTAATGTTCCCTTGGACGAAAATTGCACTATAACAGATGACAAAAGAATAATCGCTTCAATGCCCACCATCCAGAAGATAATCTCTGATGGTGGCATTGCTGTTTTAATGTCGCACTTGGGCAGACCAGAAGGTAAAGTTGTACCAACAATGTCATTAAAACCAGTAAGTGAATATTTACAAAAGAATATGGATTGCAAGGTGCATTTCTCAGACGATTGCAATTCGGACAAAGCAATAGAAGTTGTAAATGAAGCTAAAAGTGGCGAAATTGTACTTCTCGAAAATCTTAGATTCTACTCTGAAGAAGAAGATAATAATACTGAGTTTGCAAAAAAGCTATCCACTTTAGCAGATGTATATGTTAATGATGCATTCGGAACAGCTCACCGTGCTCACGCGAGTACAGTAGCTGTAACTGACTTTTTCACCGAAAAATATGCTGGGAAGTTATTAGAAAAGGAGTTTGATTACTTAGAAGAGGCAGTCAACAACCCAATTCGCCCATTTACAGCAGTGATTGGTGGGGCAAAAGTATCTGGCAAAATCGATGTAATCGAATCGCTCTATTCCAAATGCGATAATATACTTATCGGCGGCGGTATGGTCTTCACATTCTACAAAGCACTCGGAATGAATGTAGGAACATCCTTAGTAGAAGAAGACAGAATAGAAATGGCGAAATCGCTAATAGAAAGAGCCAAAGAAAACAATGTAAATTTAGTATTGCCTTCTGACATAGTCGTTGCGAAAGAATTTAAGAATGATACAGAATTCAAAAACGTAGATGCTAATTCTATCCCTGATGATATGATGGGATTAGACATAGGCGAAGAAAGTAAAAATGCTTATGCTGACATTGTTAAAAATTCAATGACTGTACTTTGGAATGGCCCTATGGGTGTCTTTGAAATGCCAAACTTCGCTAAAGGTACTATTGGTATTGCCGAGTCGCTTTCGCAAGCAACTAAAAACGGTGCTAATACAATAGTTGGTGGTGGCGATTCGGTTGCAGCTATAAGACAATTAGGATTCGAAAATGAAGTTTCGCATATTTCGACTGGTGGTGGAGCGTCATTAGAATTTCTTGAAGGAAAAAAATTACCAGGCGTAGAAGCATTGAGATAAAAACAATAATCTCTTTCATTCGTATCTGATATAGAACTAAAAAACATAAATAAATTTGAGTATTTAAAAAAAGATTAGATGAACGGATTCGGACAAAGATCAGGCGGATTAGGTAGAGGCGGTGGAATGATGAGCATGCTCCCCCCTGTTATCAAATATTTATTATTGATTAACATTGCGGTCTTCATACTTCAGTATTTCGTAATGGAAATAATATATATTTCTGGTATTCCACTATCAGCATACTTTTTTGATTATTTTGCATTAAACACAACAAACTTTTCGTTCACACTTCAAAAACCATCACCTTTAATTGATCCATCATTCTGGCCTTGGCAATTGTTGAGTTTTCAGTTTATGCACGCTGATTTGTGGCATTTATTCTTTAATATGTTTGCTATATGGATGTTTGGAATCGAGTTAGAGAAAGAATGGGGTAGCCGAAAATTTTTATTCTACTATCTACTCACAGGTATTGGAGCTGGATTAGTACAACTTGCTATTAGTGCAGGACCTACTATTGGGGCTTCTGGTGGTGTATTTGGTGTACTATTAGCTTTTGGTATGATGAATCCAGACAGGAAGATTTTCATATTTCCTATATTCATTCCAATCAAGGCAAAATACTTTGTTATGATTTATGCAGGATTGGAGTTATTTATGGGAATAACAGGCACCTCAGACGGAGTCGCTCACTTAGCTCACGTCGGTGGAGCTGTAACTGGATTCTTGTTAATAAAGTTTGGTGACCAGCTTGGAATCTATAAACTTTTGAATACATTTGTCAGCTCCTTTGGGCAACGGGGCAATCAGTCTAGTTACAGTGGATTTGGTACTAATTACCCGAAAAGCAATTTTAGTAATCCATTTTCGAAGCCAAAACAAGAGCCCGAAGCAGACAGATATCAAGTTAGTTGGACTAAAACTGACACCGCTGAAGACGATTATGAGATAGAAGACAACTACGCAAATAGCAAAACCTACGAGATAAACGGCGAAACAATAACGCAAAGGACTATAGATGGGATATTAGATAAAATATCATCATCTGGTTATGCTAACTTGACTGAGCGAGAAAAAAATATTTTAAATGAACTAAGTAAGAAATTATAATGACAGATAATAACAAAAGTACTGTTGGGCTTGATATATTCAAACCTAAAGAGGAAATGCCACAAAGTGTGCAATTCCCAAGAAGAAAGTCCAGAAAAGTAATGGTAGGTAACGTACCTGTTGGTGGTGGTTCTCCTGTATCAGTACAAACTATGACTAAGACGAAAACAGCCGACGTAAAGGCAACAGTTGAGCAAATCAAAAGATGCGAGGAAGCTGGTGTTGACGTTGTTAGAGTAACAGTAAACAACAAAGAAGCATGCGATGCAATTGGCGAAATAGTAAAGCAAGTCAATGTACCTATCGTTTCAGACATTCACTTCAACTACAGCTATGCCCTAAGAGCAATAGAAGCTGGAGTTGCTAAAGTTAGAATAAACCCGGGTAATATCGGTAGCGTTGACAAAATCAAGAAAGTTCTAACTGCTGCAAAGGAAAGACAAATTCCAATCAGAATTGGTGTGAACTCTGGCTCTTTGGAAAAAGATATATTAGACAAATACGGCTACCCTACTGATCAAGCACTATTCGAAAGTGCAATGAGACACGCAAATATTGCAGCCGATCACAACTTCGATGATGTTATTATCTCTGTGAAATCTACGAGTGTACCACTTATGATTTCTGCTTACAGACTAATAGCAAAAGAAACTGATTTCCCTCTTCACTTAGGTGTTACGGAAGCTGGACTAATCAAGAAAGGAACGATCAAATCAGCAATCGGTATCGGAACTTTACTCGCTGAAGGAATTGGCGACACAATTAGAGTTTCACTTACTGACCAACCCGAGAACGAAGTAGAAGTTGGAAAAGAGATACTAAAATCTCTCGGCTTAGCACAAAGGTCTGTTGAGATTATTGCTTGTCCAACTTGTGGCCGACTAGATGTTGACTTATTCAAGATAGTTGGTGAGTTAGAAGAAAGAACCAAAGACATCAAAAAACCAGTGAAAGTAAGCATCCTCGGTTGTGCGGTAAACGGCCCTGGCGAAGCAGCAGATGCTGACATAGGAGTAGCAGCAGCAAAAGGAAAAGGTCTATTATTCAAGAAAGGTGAATCTGTTGGCTATGTTAATGAAGAAGACATAGTAGAAAGAGTTTACCAAGAAATATTAGCTTTTGAACCGAAGGAGTAAAAGTAGATAGGATTGGCGGAATGTTATTTTTATTTAATTATTCGTATATTTGGATGATTAAGTTTAAAATTAAAACAACATTCTGGAAATCAATAAAAAACAAGGGAGACAAGCAACATAGTCTAGTCCTCCAATAGAATTACTTCAATGTCCAGTTTATTAGCTTAAAAACTGGACATTTTTATTATATTTGACCGAGCAATGAAACCTTGCAAGTAACTGAATACATAAGAAATACGATAGACCGGTTGCCAAATGGATACGTCTTCACATATAAAGACTTTGGTGCTGAGGTGAACAGAAAAGAAGCAATCATCAAAGCTTTAAATCGGATGGTATATTCTGTATTTATAATTTTGATATACAAAAGTAATAATAATTGAAAACAATTAAATTGGAAAAGAATGGAAAATAAAAAAAACGACATCACTAATGAAGCTACAATTGTTAAATCCTCAACCGAGTCTGTAAAAATAGACCCTTATAGGAATTTACTAATTGGTGCTGTAAACGAATTAATTGAAAGAGAGCATATTTCACTTGAATTTGAAAAAAATGATCCGAAACAAGAAACCGGTCATATATTTCTAAACTTTCTTGGTCATAATTCTGTAATCAATTGGCGTAATATTGGCTATGGAGAGCTACGTATTTCATTGTGGTGGAAATATGACCACAGTAGACATCCACAAGCAAATGTTGAAGGGAATTCTAAAGAATGTTTTCAAACGTCCCAACCTTTAGCCAAAAAACAACACTTCCCAAATTTTGTTGGTGTTGTTGCAAGTTGTTGGTTAGAAAGAAAAGATGGTAGATATATTCAAGGTGAAAAGCGGGATAGCATCTTCGATATTTATACCCGTAAAGGAGAGTTGAGTTTATTGAAGGAGTTGGCAATTCAGAAACCTAATGGTTATGAAATTTCAGGACCTATTCGACTCTAGGTATAAGAAAGAAATTTAAGTTTAGGCTCTAGAATAGTTGGGGACTAAATTAAAAACGATACTTGTATGGTCTCCTTATACAAAGGTTCAAGAAAAATCAATTGTTTAGTATTGAGTTAGATTAAGAAATATAATATGAAATCTAGGAGAATTTCAAATAAATCAAAAGTTTTGGAGTTATCAAAAGACTGAAAACAGTTTAATAAAGGTTTGCACTAAAGTCTAATTGCTAACAACGTATAAAAATATGACCAAGTAAGTTCTAATACGAAATTATAAAATTATCCATAATCATTGTTCCAGATTAATGAAAGCTGTACCAGAAAACATACAAGAAGGAGCTAATATATTATTAGCAGAAACAATAAATATTCTAACTGAAAACAATGTGAATTATATTGTTGTCGGAGGTTGGTCACCCTACTTATTAAATTCAACAGAAATAAAACATCCTGGCACAAAAGATGTCGATATACTTTTTGAGAATGGATATGAAAAAGATAACTTAAAAGATATAATCTTAAAATTTATTGATTCAGGATTTATATTGTCCGCGAAACACGACTTTCAATTATTTAAAAAAATTAAAGTTCGTAATTATGATTTCATTTATAATATCGATTTACTACATCCAAGTGAAACAGAATGGGATACAGAAATCTTTATTGACCATCTTGAATTAGATGTGCCTTCAGATGAATACAGAAATGAAAACTTCAAAATGAAGTCAATAGCATTACCAGACTCTAATTTCTTGTTCGAAGGTCATTTTGTTGATTTTTCTATTGATTTTAAATTATCAAATGGAGATAAAGTTCGACAGGAAGTAAGATTAATGGATGAGTTGGGATGTTTATTAACAAAATCTAAAAGTGTAAAAATTGTAAAAAGATTTAGAGATTCTCTTGACATATATCTAGCAATAAAACAAAGTCAAGATTATAATAAACTTGTAGATTCAACATTAGAATTAAAATTAAAAAATAGAACTATTTACAATTCTCTTTATGGGATAAGAGAAGCATTTGAAAAAAGAGTGCTTTTTAAAAATACAAAAAAGTATATTGACATTGAAGAGAAAGATTTCAACAATACAATTTCAGACTTTATAAATAGTGTAGGTCTGAACGAAAAGGCTGAAAATACATAGAATTAATTGCGTGATAAGCGCCTACTTATTAAATACTAGCGGTTTTTTTATTCGGTTTTCGTGTGATAAATTAGTTACATTCGCAACAAACCCTATATAATCATTTAGACAAACATTACTCAAATCACGAAAGTGAGATTATTTTCTACAGAAAGCATAAAAATTTACTGAACTAAATAAGTAGTTATTGAAACAGTACTATATTTAGTATTTAAGTAGAATATAAATTTCTACAGATATATCAGTTATTCTTTCGTTCCCAACTCATCTTTTGGGTCAGTATTGGGGATTTCATTTTCTGGGTCGGATTGGGTGTTTGCTGTTTGAGTGGCGGTATTGACTATATCGTCATCTACTTCAAAACGAATTAGAATTCTCTCCCCATTGGAGGCAACTACTTCTATGCTCTCTAACTCGCCCGATTTCATTCTGTTGATATAAACTTCGGCATTGCTTTCGTCTTCTTCGGGTTTGCTTATTTCCACTACGGATTGCTTCTCATCCAAATCTTCTGATTCGATGTGATTATTAGCATAAGTCTTAGATTTAGTAGAGAACTTTGGGACTGAAAACGAGCTATCGAAATCATTCAGAGACAACAAGTCATCAGTGTCAAGGAGACCATCAGTGTCGTGCTCACTATCTAAATTTTTATCAAACGGATTCTTCCCTTTATCACTCATTTTCGTCACCTAATCTTGCAGTTTTATAACTTCTCGAAGTAGCATCTATGTCCAATTGCTCTAATCTATATCTCAGCTTAGCTCGTGATATTCCAAGTATCTTAGCTGCTTTAATCTGATTGCCTTTGGTAATAATAAGTGTCTGATGTATTAAGTCTTTCACTATATTATTCATATAAGCACCCTTGTCCGATACTTTCAGGAAGTGTTCACCATCAGGTAAGAATAGCTCCCTGGTCTTTTGGTCTTTTGCTTTTGCACTTCTTTTTCCATCACGCAAGAATCCGAGCGAATCCTTGTCAATAATATCATTTTGCTCAAGCAACACCACACGCTCTATCACATTTGTTAGCTCACGGATATTCCCCTTCCAATGATACTTTTGGAGAATAGAAGCCGCTTCTGGAGAAAATCCTTTTATACTTTTCCCGAAAGATTTGTTGAACTTCTCAACAAAGTTAGATGCCAAAAGTAGAATATCTTCATCTCTTTCTCTTAGAGGTGGCAGTGTTATTTGTGCTACATTCAACCTGTAGTACAAATCTTCTCTGAACTCATCTTCCTCTACCATGTCTTCCAAATCACGATTGGTTGCCGCCAAAACACGCACATCAACAGAAATTTCTTTAGTACCACCTAATCTATAATACTTCTTCTCTTGCAATACTCTTAGTAGCTTCACTTGTAAATCCAAAGTAAGCTCACCGATTTCATCTAGTAATATAGTACCGTGGTTCGCTTGTTCAAATCTACCTTGCTTTACTTTTTCAGTAGCACCAGTAAATGCCCCTTTTTCATAACCAAATAGCTCGTTTTCAGCTAATTCTTTAGGAATAGCACCACAGTTAATCGTTACGAATGGTCCTTTGGCTCTCGGTGAGTTATCGTGTATATACCTCGCCATCAGTTCTTTACCGGTACCCGATTCACCGAGAATAAGTACAGTAGTGTTCTCTGCCTTTGCAAACAGTTTACCCATTTGCATTGCCTTAGCCAAACCTTCCGATTTACCAATTATTTCACTTGGTTTAGTTTCGTTTAACTGTTCCGAAAGTATATCGACCCTTCGTCTTAGGTCATGATTTTCTAATGCTTTTTGAACACTGAGTTCTAATTGTTCTAAGTCCAATGGCTTTACAATAAAGTCTTCCGCACCCAACTTCATTGCCCTTACTGCCATCTTAATATCAGAAAATGCAGTCATCATAATGACAGGCATTTTGAAACCCTCATTTCTCAGAGTTTCTAATATATCCAACCCATTAGCGTGACCTAGAAATATATCTAATAGTAATAAATCTGGAGCCAATGAGCCAATCTCATCTAATGCCTTCTTGGAATCATTATATACATGAACTTTAGTATAAGATTCTGATAATACATCACAAACAGTATCGCTAACTAATTTATCATCTTCTATTATCGCTATCGTGTAATTCTTCTTTGCCATATTTCCTTTTCTTACTGATATATTTTATCAAAATAAGTAATTAATCTACAAATTACAATATTGGTAATTTAACATAAAAACAAGTGCCTTCCCCAGTATTACTTTCCACATCAATCACACCATTGTGTTGGTGAAGTATTCTTTGAGTTATAGGTAATCCTAATCCAGTCCCCTCTGTTTTACGAGTAAAAAATGGATTGAAAATCTTTTGCAAATCCTCGGGTTGTATGCCACTCCCAGTATCTTCTATTGAAGCCACAACATAATTCCCTTCATTTACCTTGTTGCCCATTTCGGTATAAGTATTTATTCTTATCTCCCCAGAACCAGTTATGGCATCGCTTGCATTAGTTAACAAGTTAATAAACACCTGCTGTATTTGTTTAGCATCTGCAACTGTCAATGGCAAATCATCTTGCAATCTTATCTTAAGCTGTATATCTTTCCGCTTTATTATTGGTTTTACCATATCTAAAGAATTAGGAATTATTTGATTGATACTCACCTTTTCAACTTTTGGTGTTGCTGGCCTTGAAAAATTCAATGTCAACTCAACAATTCTCGAAATTCTTTCTGCTCCAGACATTGCATTACTTATATATTTGTAGTTCTTGTCTTCTTTCTCGGTGTTTCGCTTCATTAATTGTAAGTTGAGATTTATGGCTGCCAATGGATTTCTTATCTCGTGTGCAACTCCTGCACTCAGCTGCCCTAGCAAAACTAACTTGTCTGCCTGGACCATTTTGTCTGTTAGCGCGTGTTGTTCACTTACATCCCTTGCTATTGCATAAATCAAATTATTATTGTCATGCTCAAAGAATCTGGCACTGACTTCCACCATTAAGTTAGGGTTATAAGGAGTGTCAATAGATAGCTCACTAAGCACTACTGGGGCAGATGATTTTTTTAATAGTTTAAAAATCCTTCTGAATTGAGGCATAACCGATCCGACTAATTCGGTTCGTGGTATTCCAAGTAAAGAAGCTGCGTAATCATTAGCATCCAATACATCCCAAGCATCTGGTTGAACTATAAATACAGCATCGGTGGCATTATCAAAAAATGATTTGTACCATTGCAGCTTTTGTTCTAATTTTTCTAACTTATTGATTAATTCTTCGGTTTCGACGTACCCACGATTTAACTCAAATTCTTTTCCCATTACATACAGTCATAATTCAACAATACTAATTGCAATGTAAGTTAATAAATTCAGAATATCAATTTATTTCTTTATTGTTGAATCTGGAATAGCTATTTCGGGGTCTGTTTTTGGTTCTGGCTCTTCTTCTGTTTCTTCATCAGAGTTGAACAAATTCATTGGGTTCAAATTTTCTATGTCAATATTCTTAAGCATTTCTATTGGCTTGTTTATCATTTCCTTTCCTTCTTCCAATGCGTTATTTGGGTTATAGTATAAATCATTTGGATCTATGTTTCCATTATCAGCATTTTTGATATTAGGATTGACAATTGTATTCGACGAAGGGATGCCTTTTATAGCATTTTTTGGTTTTGTATCAGTATATTTTGATTTGTATGTCAATGAATCAGGAATTTCATCACCATACCTCATATTTTTTAATTGAGCAATTGGTAATCTCAATTCATCAGCGTATTCTGAGTTAGGGTACTCTACTAATATAATATCATAATAGTATATTGCACTATCTACATTCCCTAAATCATGTTCGTACGTCCAACCAATGTTATATATTGCTCTAGGAGCTAATTCGTGATTCGGGTACTTCTCATACAATTTGAAAAATTGTTTGTTAGCAAACTCATAATTCCCAAAGTTTTTGTTTTTCATACCAGACGAAAACAAATCTCTAACTGTATCAATTATAAATTCCTCTGTGAAACCGAGTTTTCGCATTGCATCTTGACCAAACTCGGTAAGAGCATAATTATCAGCTAAGACTTCATAAAGCGAATCTGACTTGTAGGCATCATCATCTCTTATAGTCCTAGCATAGGAATATAAAAATCTAGACGTGCCTTCAATATTTTTTGGAGATACATCATACGCCTTTTGATAGTAATGTAACACTGAGTCCTTATTGCCTAACTCTTCGTGGATTCTACCAGCTTCAAACAACAATAGTGCTGTATTGTAAACCAATGTGTCACCCATTTCATTAGTTGAGTCCGATTCCATTCTCGCTAATAAATCATTTGCACTTTTAAGTTTATATCTCAACTCTGATAGTGCTTTGAACATATAGGTTGATTCTTTGAAAACTGGGGTTCTTTGATTTCTGGATTTTGAGAAGTACTGCTGAGCTTTGAAATAATTGTTATTACCATAAAAATCCATTCCTCGCTCAAAATTATAAGTATTGATTAACTTATTATTAGCAAATGTTGTGTCCGCATGGTTTTCCATAGCAACTATATCAACCTCTTTCGCTAACATTCTTTGTTCAGTTAATCTACCAGCGTAAGTGTAACCAAGCCATTCTTCATATTTGCTATCTTCTTCTAAGTGAGTCAGTAACTCATCCGATTTTTCAAAGTTCTCTAATCTCGCATAGCTCTGTGCTTCATACAAATAGGATTCAAACTGCGATTCATAAGTAGGAGAGAACTTTCTGACTTTAGCAAATTCTTGTGTGGCTCTTTCAAACTCACCTATTCTATAAAGAAGAGCAGCTAATTCTAACTGCCATTGTGCAGCCATTTCATCATTATCTGACTGAGCCACCGCCTGTCGGTATGGTCTTAATGCTTCTTCCGTGTCATTTTCAAACAACGACAACTCTGCTTGTATTCTGAATGCTTCTGATAAAATATCATATCTGTTTTTTTGCCAAGCAATGTCAACTGTACGTGACAACATTATCTTACCAGTGTAGAAATTCCTTTGTATAAGTGCATTCTTTGCAAAAAGCAAATGAGCATCTGGTGAGAAGTCACTATTTGGATATTTGTCAACTAACTCACTACATTTTATTTCTGAAGGTCTCCATTCTTCCTGATAGAAGTAAGATTTTGCCATTAGAAATAATGCCCCTTCTACATAATCTGAGCTGCTTTTGTGAGCTATTATCTTAGAACCCTTTATAATAATCGAATCTAACTTAGTTTTGACTGCCTGTCTTTGCCTTTGCGACACAATCAAATCCTTCATAAATGGAGGTGGTCCCAACTGGTAATCTTTTTGTTCTCTGACTTCTGGTTCAGGCACATATACACTAATTTCACGTTTGTCATAAGACATAAATTCAAACTCATCTTCTGCTTTCTCCATCAATCGTTCCATATTATAATATGTATTAAAATATGTAGTAAAATTGTTGAAGAAATCACAGCTCGATAAAAATACCGCAATTGCTAAGATCAAGATTATATTTCTGTTTGAATTTATCATTTACTCTAATTTAACTTTTTTTCGAGTGTTTTTGAACTATTAGCTCTGTTAAACCACAAAGTAGTGCCAAAATCAGGAATAATTGCCATAATTCCGTTCCCAATCTTGCTCTCTCTACACTTTCATTAATAGACTCTTCATAGTCCACAAATATTATTTTCTCACTATCTGCACCAACATTTACTAATTTGGCAACTAAATTTTCATTGGTTACTGAAGATAATTCTGACTCTCCTTCGCTGTGGTTTACACTATAGTACGCAACTAATTGCTTATTGTTATTGTAAACTAGATAGTTACCAAACTGGCTTTTTTCTTGTATATCTATTATGTAAGAATCGCCAACTTTATTAGCATCAACGAATAGTGAATTGCCACTTGGTTGTTCTACTTCAAACTTATTACTACCAGACAATTTTGTTGGAATAGATATTGAATTAGTAGAAATATTTGCATCACCTTCTTTTTTACTGTTCAGATAATTTATTGACTTAAATATTAGGGTTGGGAATAATCCTGTACTTACAAAATTACTCCACTTTGGTGCCAATGGAATAGAGAAATAAAGTAATGTACTCTCGCCAATAGTTACCTCCGAAAGGAAGTTCCCACTCGGTGTTTCTATTATTCCTCTTCCACTATTGTTCGATAGCTCAGCCATAATCTTTGGACTTTCAATAGATTGACTACTACCTTGTTCACCTGTAAATACGCCATCAAAAAGTGGGTGAAGTTTGTCATAATCAGAAAATTCTGTTGACATAGGGTCATATCTATCCAACTTGGATATATTCAATTTTAGCACGTTGGAATTGTCCACAAATGATTTAATATCATTAGAAGGTGAGAATAATACAACATTAACTCTATTTGCTAAAAGCTTTTGAATATCACTAATTTCACTGCTTGACAAAGTTTGCTTGTCAACTAACACAATATTATTGTTTTCTACATTATTTGAAGAAATGTTACTTATAGTATTAACAAAAGAATAATTAGTTATAGAGTTGAAGTCTAACAAGTTATCCAAAACTGACTTTAAGAATATATTCTCGTAATCTGTATAAACAATAACATTTGGTTCCGTTGGTATATCAAGTGTCAAAAAGTAATTATTGTCTATTAGAACTTCATCATTTTCTATACTTATTGTTATCTTTTTTGCACCAGACTCATTGGCCTTTGCAGTCAGAATAAAGTTTTGGCTTTCATTTGCTGCTACTGTAAATGTAGATTGAGCTACTTTCACATTATCAAAATCAATGGTTACAGAATTCTCTGCTATTTTTTGATTGGATCTATTAGTAACAAAAACTTCAAATTCAATGGCTCTATTTTTCTGAATAATTGAGCTGAGTATGATAACTGAATCTATGCTGATGTTTTTAAATTCTTTCTTAGAATTACTACCAATTTGATTTATAACTATTGGCAAGTTTTCATTAATTATCTTGTTAGTATCTAAGCTGTTTAGAATATTTTTCTGATTATCAGAAATTAAGAACAATTGCTTGTTCACATTCGTTGCTTCATCGAATAGGATCGATGCAAATTTCAAACTCTTTTCGAGCTGAGGTTTTTCAGTACCTATATTGATATTAGTTAGTTCGGCAGCTAATTTGTCACGGCTATTAGTCCAGTTGTAATATTGGATTGGTTTGTTGCCACTAAGTGGGATAATAACGGCTTGGTCGCCTTCTTTCAAAGAGTTTATAAGTTGGTTTAGCTCTTTCTTAGCTTGTCTGAACCTGTTCCCATTCTCATCGGAAACATCCATACTGTAAGTATTATCAAGTAAGAATATCATACTCGAGTTAGAATACTCTGTCAGTCCTGGTAAGAATGTATTGATAGTAGGACGAGCAAACGCCATTACAGCAAATATAATAAGCAAAGTTCTAAGCAACAGCAGTAGCCATTGCTTTAGTTTTAACTTCCTTATGCTCGATTGTTGCAATTCCTTGAGGAATTTCAAGGTAGAGAAATCCACCTTCTTTTGCCTTTGCAAATTTATCAGATGCAAAATAATTGGGATAGAAGCTGCGGCTAAACCTAATAATACAAATGGATTTAAAAAAATCATTTATTTCTAATTAAAATATATTTTGTTATTTAAGACCAACTAACTTTCTTAACGCAATTATCTCAGCTTTGTTCAGATGTCTGTATTGACCACGGGACAGTCCTGAGTTACTTATACCACCATAAGACTTACGATCCAACTTTTTCACAAAGTAACCAAACTTCTCAAACATACGACGTATCTCTCTATTCTTACCCTCTGTAAGAGATATAGACAAATTATCACCATGCTTTGGGTCAATGAATATTTCACAAGGAGAAGTCACATAATCATCTAAATCAATCCCACCATTAGCAATTGCCTTTGCGTGTGGAATCTCTAATTTTTTATCTAATTTGACTTTGTACAATCTTTCTACTTCAAAACTTGGGTGGGTCAACCTATTTGCCAACTCACCATCATTGGTCATCAATAGAACACCAGTTGAGTTTCTATCTAATCTACCAACAGGGTATATCCTTCTACGGACGCGGACTATATCCATAACTGTATTTCTACCAAACTGATCATCAGTAGTAGTAATTGTGTCTTTGGGCTTGTTCAGAATATAGTAAACTGACTTTTCTTCGTACCCAATAGAATCCCCATCTACCCTAACGTTGTCGCCTTTCTTTACTTTTGTCCCAAGCTCCGTTACTACTTTTCCATCTACTGTGACTCTTCCTTCAGCAATCAAATCATCTGCTTTCCTTCTGGAAGTAAATCCAGTATCTGCTATGAATTTGTTAATCCGAAC
Source organism: Chlorobiota bacterium (assembly GCA_034670025.1). GTDB lineage: Bacteria > Bacteroidota > Ignavibacteria > Kapaibacteriales > UBA2268 > PGYR01. The sequence goes on along the minus strand of JAXMOE010000002.1, from coordinate 575,136 downwards.
TTTGGAATCTAATTCTTTTTCTTTCTTTTCTTTTTTGAATTGCTTTGTTTCTTTACCTAATTTTTTTGTCTTAGGTCTAAATCTCTGTTCTTTCATCTTCTTACTTATTATTAGTTTTCGTTTAAATGTTAACGATTAAAAAACAAAAATAGCTTTAAATAATGACATTTAAAGCTATTTAGTATTAAAACTTAAATTAATTATCTAATTAATCATTTTCGTCATATTCTATCTTGCCCGTCAAGACTTTCTTCATAGTATAAACTACCATCGAAATAACAAAGCCCCATCCGAGTGCCATAAAAATATATGCTTCTATTGTAATCTGATCCATTATTCTGCTCCTTCTATTTCATCTTCTGTAAATGGCTTACCATTATTTCTCTTCCAAGCTATCCAAATCAGACTCATCAATGACAAGAATATTGCCAACATAAATCCTCTCGCTCCCCATCTATATAATATATCTGCTTCTTTAACTCCTTCCATCATCAAAGTAGGAATAGCATCTTGTATAGTCCAGAATATTAGAATGAATAATAAATAAGTAGGTGTTACATACTTTATAATATAATAAAATATTCTCGGGATTTTAATATCTGACCCACGAGTCATTTCTTCCCATCCTTTATCCATACCGAATATCCACGCAAACAAAATGACTTCGAATAGTGAGACTAATACCAGTGCAAATGTACCTGCCCAATAATCTAACTCTTCTAAGAATCCATGTTCTAAATATAAGAAAATAAAGTGAATACCTATAAATGTCAGTACACCCACAACCATTGTAGCTTTCTTTCTGTTTAGCTTAAATTGCTCTTGTAAGAACGAGATTAGCGGCTGTGCCATAGCTACCGATGATGTTACACCAGCAATAAATAGCAAGAAGAACCAGATAAAGCTAAGAATTGATCCAAATGGTATCTCAGTAAAAATTGACGCCATTGCAATAATACCTAAATCAAAAGCACCGCCTTCCGCAATAGATTGAGTCATTGCTAATCCAAAAAATGCTGTTGCTATTGGAATTGCAATCATACTACCTAATACTACTTCACTAAATTCATTAATCCCAGCAGTTGTCAAACCACTTAGTGCAATATCATCATCTTTATCCAAATAACTTGCATAAGCTTGGAGTGTCCCCATACCTACACTTAGGGTAAAGAACACCTGCCCCGCGGCGGCAAGCCATATTTTGGAATTGCCTAACAAGCTAAAATCGGGTTGCCATATATAATTTATACCTACATAAGTACTAAAATCAGGTAGAGAGGGATCGGGGGTTCCTAAGAAGAAAACCCAACCCACTAATAAAATACCGAATCCTATTAATAGCGGAACTGCAATAGTTGCAAATTTCTCTATTCCTCCTGATATACCTTTAGAGAGTATATAGAAGTTGGCCGCAAGGGTTATAAGTAAGAACACATAAGCTGGCCATTGTGAGGTGAAGTACCCCTCGCCTATCCCTTGATAGGAATATAGAAAGGTCTTCATTGTTTCTATACTATTGAACTCATTGAAAGTACCAATGATAGAGAAAAAGCTAAATCCAAGTGTCCAGGATATAATATATAAATAATAAATCATCACTAAAGTGGATACCAAAATACCTATGGCCCCAAAATACTTAGCAATTTTGCTTTTTGTTAACGTATCGAACATACCTGGTAAACTTCCGTGGCCGTACTGACCTCCCCTTCTACCTATTGTCCACTCTACCCACATTAGTGGTATAGCTAATAATATGAATGCTGCAAAATAGGGAATCATAAACGCTCCCCCACCATTTTGTGCTGCTTGAACTGGGAACCTAAGGAAGTTACCTAAACCGACAGCATTTCCTGCCATCGCAAATATTAAACCTAACCTACTGTTCCAATGTTCTCTTTCCGCCATAAATATCCTTACTTTTTTTCAACATATATTTTATTGACAACCAAATTAATTTGAATTTTGTGTCAAGAGTGTTAACTTATTTTATCAGAATTACGAAAACATAAATTATTCTCAACTTTAAGAGAATTTGACAACTTCGTAATTTCTAATCGCAAAAGATATAATAATTATTTGAAAAACAAAAAGAATTTATAAATCATATAGGATTCATTAATATATGTTAGGATTTTTAAAATCTACTATCCTCAGTAAAATTATAGTTGCTGTGACAGGTTTGATAATGGTGCTGTTCATAATTGGACACACTCTTGGCAATCTGCTAATATTTGCAGGACCTGAAGCAATTAACTCTTACGCTGTTGGACTTGCTGACTTAGGGCCTGGTTTGTGGGTTGTAAGGATTGTACTTATCGTTGCACTTATTCTCCACGTTGTTGCTACTATTAACTTAGTTAGGCACAACAGAAAAGTTGCTGGCAATTACAAAGTGAATAATTATAAAGCATCTACATTTTCAGCTCGCTTTATGGCGTACGCTGGACTTACATTGCTTTTCTTTGTTCTTTATCACTTAGCACACTTCACATTTGGTGTTGTTAGTCCAAGTGAATATGCTAGCCAAGCTACTTTGGAAAACGGTAGAGTTGTTCACGATGTTTACACTATGGTTATCCTTGGATTCCAAAATGTAATAGTATCACTATTCTACGTAGTGGCTGTTATATTTCTAGGTCTTCACTTAAAGCATGGTGTTCACAGTATGTTCCAAACTCTCGGAATACATGGCAAAGAGCTTACTCCTAAGCTACAGAAGTTCGCTGCGGCACTTGCAGTTATTATAGTAATATCATTAATCTCAATTCCAATAACCATTATGTTAGGATTAGTTGGAGGACAAGTATGAAATTAGACGCAAAAATACCAGAAGGTCCGGTACAAGAAAAATGGACCAAACATAAGTTTGACATAAATTTAATTAACCCTGCCAACAAAAGAAAATACAAAGTTATTGTCGTTGGTACAGGCTTAGCAGGTGCTTCGGCTTCGGCTACATTAGCTGAATTGGGTTACGAAGTGGAAGCAATCACTTTCCACGACAGCTCACGTAGAGCTCACTCTATCGCTGCTCAAGGTGGAATTAACTCTGCAAAGAACTATCCCAATGATGGCGATAGCGTTTGGAGATTGTTCTATGACACAGTAAAAGGTGGTGATTTCCGTTCTCGTGAAGCAAATGTTTACCGTCTCGCTCAAGTTAGTGTTGACATTATTGACCAAGCTACTGCACAAGGTGTTCCTTTTGCAAGAGAATATGGCGGCAACTTAGCAAACCGTTCATTCGGTGGTGCTCAAGTATCACGTACGTTCTACGCTCGTGGTCAAACAGGTCAACAACTTCTACTCGGTGCTTACCAAGCTCTTGCTAAAGAAGTAGAAAAAGGTGGCGTCAAGCTAAGAACCAGAAAAGAAATGATGGACATAATAGTTGTAGATGGCAAGGCTCGTGGCGTAGTTACTAGAGATTTGGTGACAGGTGAGTTAGAAACACACATAGCTGACTCAGTAGTTTTGGCTACTGGTGGCTATGGTAATGTATTCTACTTATCGACTAATGCACAAGCCTGCAACGTAACAGCTACTTACAGAGCTTATAAAAAAGGTGCTTTGTTTGCTAATCCTTGTTACACTCAGATTCACCCAACTTGTATTCCTGTTAGTGGCGATTACCAATCAAAGTTGACACTGATGTCAGAGTCACTTAGAAATGATGGTAGAATATGGGTACCAAAGAAACAAGGCGACAAGAGAAAGCCAGGCGAAATACCTGAAAATGAAAGAGATTACTACTTAGAAAGAAAATACCCAAGCTTTGGTAACCTATCCCCTCGTGATATTTCATCACGTTCCGCTAAGGAAGCTTGCGATGCAGGCAAAGGTATTGGTCCAACTGGTTATGGTGTTTATCTCGATTTCAAAGACGCAATTGCTAGATTAGGAAAAGACACTATTGCTGAAAGATATGGTAACTTATTCGAAATGTACGAAAGAATCACTGGTGATAATCCTTACGAAACACCAATGATGATATACCCTGCATCTCACTACACAATGGGTGGGCTTTGGGTTGACTACAACTTAATGAGTAACTTAGAAGGTCTTCACGTAATTGGAGAAGCAAACTTCTCTGACCACGGAGCAAACAGATTGGGTGCTTCTGCACTTATGCAAGGTTTGGCCGATGGTTACTTCGTGTTGCCTTATACTATAGGTAATTACTTGGCAAAAGCTGACCTGCCTAAGATTGACAACAATCACCCAGAGTGCAAGAAAGTAGTGGGTGAAGTTAACGACAAAGTAAACAAATTGCTCAGCGTTAATGGAACTAAAACTCCTTCTTACTTCCACCGTAAATTAGGTAAACTAATGTGGGACAATGTTGGAATGGCAAGAAACGAAGCTGGACTAAAACACGCACTGGAAGAGATTCCTAAGATTAGAGAAGAGTTCTGGAGTGACGTGAAGATAACTGGTGAAGGTGCTGAGTACAACATCTCATTAGAAAAAGCATCGCGAGTAGCTGACTTCCTTGAGTTTGCTGAGATTATGGCCTACGACGCTTTGGACAGAGACGAATCAGCTGGAGCACACTTCCGCGAAGAACACCAAACGCAAGAAGGCGAAGCGGAAAGAAATGACGAAGATTACAAATATGTAGCTGCTTGGGAATACAAGGGCGTTGGCGTAAGGCCAGAGTTGCATAAGGAACAGTTGACTTTTGATAATGTTAAGCTAGCTGTAAGAAGCTACAAGTAAGGAAAAAAATGGAGAATACAATGAATTTAAAACTTCATATTTGGCGTCAGAAAAACAATAAAACGAAAGGTTCATTCGAGCAATACGACGTAAATGAAATATCAGAACACATGTCGTTCTTAGAAATGCTTGATGTACTCAATGAAGATTTGATTACTGACGGGAAAGACCCTGTAGCTTTTGACCACGATTGCCGTGAGGGAATTTGTGGCTCATGTTCAATGACAATCAACGGCAACCCACACGGCCCCGAAAAGGCAACTACGGCGTGCCAATTGCACATGAGAAAGTTCAACAGCGGTGACACTATATACATAGAGCCATTCAGAAGCGAATCATTCCCTGTTATTAGGGATTTGGTAGTGGACAGAAGTGCATTCGATAGAATCATAGAATCTGGTGGATATATCAGTATCAAAACTGGCTCTGCTCCCGATGCTAACGACATAGCTGTTGGTAAACCAAAAGCCGACGTAGCAATGGACGCTGCGGCTTGTATTGGTTGTGGTGCGTGTGTGGCGGCTTGCCCTAATGGAGCAGCTATGCTATTCACATCGGCTAAGCTGAAGCACCTGAATGTATTGCCACAAGGCCAAGCAGAGAAGAAAAAGCGTACTATCGCTATGGTAGAGCAAATGGACAAAGAGGGCTTCGGTGGCTGTACTAACCACTACGAGTGCGAGGCGGCTTGCCCTAAATCTATCTCTGTTGAGTTCATTTCCGAAATGAACTTTGAGTATGCAAAATCAAAAATGACTGAGTATAGAGACTAAATCTCTCCCCTCTCAGTTTACTACTATTTACAAACCCTCACTTTTTTAAGTGAGGGTTTTTTTGTGCATCAAGTAAATGATTTTTTATTATCTTAGAATAGTTGATATACCATTATTCGTATATTGAGACAATTCATGCAATATGATAAACAATAGATAAAACACCCATGAAATTATTACCAGAAAACGTAGAACGATATCGCAAATTCTTTGCATTCATAATTAAATATTGGAATAGCGATATTGTAGATTACTCCTTTAAAAAAGCAATTGGCACTTCGGAAGAATATGAATCTAGTTCATTTGAGAACTCTCCAGAAGAGCTCGCAAATGATTTAAAAAAGATGGGTCCAGCCTATATCAAATTAGGACAGTTGCTTTCTACTCGTCCAGATCTTTTACCAGAACCGCATCTGAAAGAACTCAGAAAATTGCAGGACGATGTGGATCCGATTGATTATGAAACCGTTCAACAAATTGTTGAAGATGAATTAGGCATACGTATATCTAAGGCATTCAAGGAATTTGATAAAGACCCTTTAGCAAGTGCATCTATTGGTCAAGTACATACTGCTGTACTTCATTCTGGGAAAAAAGTAGCTGTTAAAATACAACGCCCCAATGTAAGAGAAAATTTCATCTCCGATTTAGATAATTTAAAAGATATGGCTGATTTTGCAGTAAAACATTTTGAAGATGCTAAAAAGTATAATGTAGCAGATTTGGTTGAAGAACTACGATTTACACTTTTGAAAGAATTAGATTATAGTGCTGAAACACAAAACTTACTAATTATTTCTAATTCTCTTAAGGAATTTAGAAGTTTATATGTTCCAAAACCAATACTAGATTACTGTTCTTCAAAAGTATTGACCTTAGAATTTGTAAATGGTAAAAAAGTTACCAAAATTAGTGCACTAAGACGCATTGAAAATGATTTAGACGTGCTCGTTGAAGATTTGATAAAGGGTTATTTAAAACAAATAATTGTTGACGGAACAGCTCATGCAGACCCTCACCCAGGTAATATATATATTACACAAGAAAACATACTCGTTCTAATGGATTTCGGAATGGTGGCTCAATTCCCAGAACAATTACAAAATCAGATTATACAATTAATGCTTGCAATCAGTGAACACAATAGCGACAGGGTAATCTCTATATTGCTTGATATTAGTACTTATGATGAAGAGGAAGCGGAAATAAATAATTTTAAGAAAAATATTAGCCGCCTAGTATTAGAGAACCAAAACCTAACTGCAGAATCTATGCAAACTGGTAAGGTTATTATTCAAATGAATCGTACGGCTGCTCAAAATAGTATCAAATTACCAGTAGAGCTAAACATGCTGGCTAAAATACTCCTTAATCTAGATCAAATAATTGCAGTTCTCTCCCCCGAGTATAATGTGAATACTACAATTAAAGAATATTTGAAAGATATAATGAAAGTTAAGATGGCAGAGGAGTTAAAACCAGGAAACCTTTTGAACCTAGCACTAGAAACTAAGGAATTAGCTGAAAGTATGCCTGAACGGCTAAACTCAATCTTAGATAATTTGGCAAATAATAAGTTTGAAATGAAAGTAAAAGCAATAGATGAAAGACGATTTACAGATGCATTTCAGAAAGTTGCCAACCGTATAACATTAGGTATAATAATAGCTTCTATGATTATTGGAGCTGCAATGCTTGTCAGTATTGAAACTTCATTCACAATAATGGGGTATCCTGCTTTGGCAATAATACTATTTCTTATCGCTGCAATCTTTGGTTTTTATGTAATTTATCAAATTGTAATTAAAGATGATAATTTTAAAAAATAGATTGCTTACAATCTATTTAATAATTTTTACAAACCCTCCCTTTTTTAAGTGAGGGTTTTTTGTGTATATTGATTATATTTAGATTCTAATAATTGGATTACTGTTTAGAACATGAAAAAAGTCCCACATCTTATAACACTATTAACTATTATTCTTCTAAGCTCTTGTATAAAACAAAAAGCTGAGAAAATTGATAATAGAATTAAAATTAGTAAATCAGCTGAAAATGATACTGTTTATCAATCGGAATCCCTAAAAGTTATTCGGATAACAGATAATATATATCAGCATATATCCTATTTACATATTGAGAATTATGGCAATTTCCCTTGCAATGGGATGATATTCACAAACAATAGCGAAGCAATTGTATTCGACACACCAATAGACAATAGTAGCACGGCTGAGTTAATCACTTTTATCACCGATAAGTTGGATGCAAAAGTCAAAACAGTTATCCCGACACATTTCCACATAGATTGCATTGGTGGATTGGAGGAAGTGCAGAAGCAAGACATCCCGGTAATCGCCAACAATATGACTATAGAATTGATTGATAAAAGTAATATAAACAAGCAGACCATCGCCAGTTTTGATGATGAGATATATTTAGAAATTGGCAAAGAAACCGTAACAGCTCGTTACTTCGGAGAAGGGCACACTGCTGACAACATTGTTGGCTATGTTCCATCCGAAAATGCTATATTTGGTGGCTGCCTCATCAAATCAATAGGTGCAGGTAAAGGCAACTTAGAAGACGCAAACACTACTGAGTGGCCCAACACAGTTAACAAGCTAAAACAAACTTACCCAAATGCACAAATAGTTATCCCCGGCCATGGTGAATATGGCACTTCTACCCTATTAGATTATACTATTGATTTGTTTGGTGGGTGAGGGGTTTAAGTCATTTGTTGTTCAAGTGAGTGAAGTTTTGTATATTTAGTATAGTACATAACTGAAAAAGAAATAATGTTGGTTAAAATACATGAAAGTAATTATAACAGGAAGTACAGGAATGGTCGGACAAGGCGTCTTATTTGAATGTATTGACGACCCAAGAATAGATGGAATTTTACTGTTAAATAGAAGCCCTCTAAGCATTGACCACCCAAAAGTTAAAGAAGTATTACACAGTAATTTCAAAGATTTATCTTCAATTAAGAACGAATTAGTTGGCTATGATGCCTGTTTTCACTGTATGGGAGTTTCATCTGCTGGAATGAGTGAAGAAAAATATAAAGACATTACTTATAACATTACGAAAGAATTAGCAGAAACACTTCATAGTATAAATCCAGAGATTGTATTTAACTATGTATCTGGTACTGGTACGGATAGTAAGGAAGAAAGCAGCACGATGTGGGCAAGAGTGAAAGGTAAAACAGAAAATATGATATTACAAATGGGATTTAAAGATTCCTATATGTTTAGGCCAGGAATAATTTTACCTGAGCGAGGAATAAAATCTAAGACTACTTTATACAATGCCGCATATATTATACTAAAGCCATTCTATTCCATCATTGAAAAAATAAAATCAGTTACAACCTCGACGAATATGGGAAAGGCAATGATTAATTCACTATTCTATCCTCAGGAGTTAAAGCACTTAGAAGGAGAAGATATTAATAAACTTTCATCGGTAAATAGTAATTAGGTTATAACTTACAACTCCTCAACATCCAAGCCCCATTTCTTGGCGTACTCCTCGTCCTCTTTGCGTTGCTGCTTCTTCATTCCCCTATGATGCACAGCATATTGTATTGAAGTTAGCAAAACAGCACTTATTACTGCATATAAAAGAGAAGTATCTATTATATAGTAAAAAGAAAGGAATACTAGTACTGCATGCAGTATAAAAAATGGTATTATTATCGACTTTTTAAACATAATGCTAATTTACTATATTTCTAAAACAAATCAAAGCGTTACCCGAGGCAACGACAGCTTATACTTAATCGAGACTATTCTGATTGCGAATATGAATACTATTGGTAAACCTACTAACAACCAACTCGGAGCAGAGAGGTAACTCAGCACCACATAGATAAACCCACCAGCCAACACAGCCGAAGCGTATATTTCCTTTCTAAAAACAAGCGGAATCTGATTAGTCATCATATCACGCAATATACCACCAAACACAGCAGTTACAAGCCCAAAGAAGATAGCAATCATTGGGTGCACACCGAAGTCAATCGCTTTTTGCGTACCGATTATTGCTGATAAGCTAATGCCCAGAGTGTCGAACAGGAAGAATGTTTGCTTTAGTATCAGCATTTTCCGCTTGAACACAAACGTAGCGAACACACCAGTCAGAATGGCTATTACGAACGATGGGTCTTCCATCCAAAATAATGGGTGGCAACCGAGCAGCAAATCACGGACCGTTCCCCCGCCAACTGAGGTGACGAAAGTAACAAACGCAATACCGAACATATCATAACGCTTCTGTATAGATTGCAGAGTGGCACTAATTGAAAATACGAATACGCTGATTATAGCTATGATTGATAACAATTCCATCTTGTACGAACACTAAAACTATGGGTAAAAACAATAAAATAAAGGACGACAACTAATGTGATTTGGGATTACGCATGATTACGAATAATCTGATTATGCATAATATGCATAATAATAGCCCTGGAAATAATCCTGTGCATGGGCATTGTAGTTGTGTTATATTGTTTTGTTGTTATCAACTTTTCTTAAGTTGTGTTATAAAATTGAATACAAAATTATTACGTTTTTAAATATAAAGCAAGAAGAAATGAAAATATTTTTTATTCTTTAGTTATATTGTGTTTTAGTATCAATCAAGAATTACAAAAATATGTTCGAAAGCATAGTTGACTTACAATCAGCAATTAATTTTCTATCACACTTAGAGTGGTACTGGGTGCTCGGGTTTGCCCTATTCATTACTATGCTCGAAAATATATTCCCCCCCTCACCGAGTGATTCAGTCCTCGTATTTATGGGTTCACTCGTAGGTATTGGCACAATTGGGTTTTTGCCACTATTGGTGTTCGCAACTATTGGCTCTGTGCTTGGCTTTATCATTATGTTTCTGCTCGGCAGTAAGTTCGGTGAGCGGATAGTTGACTCTAATAAACTTGCCTTCATCAATCAGAAAAGTATGGAAAAACCAGAACAATGGTTTAGAAAATACGGCTACTACTTGATCATAGCCAATCGTTTCCTATCAGGCACAAGGGCAGTTATTTCATTCTTTGCGGGGCTCTCGGACCTTGATTTGAAAAAAACAGTAATTCTATCTACGGGAAGTGCTTTAGTTTGGAACAGCATACTCATCTACCTTGGCTATGTTTTTGGTAATAACTATGAAGAGATATTAAACTACTTAGGGCTATATGGCAAAATTATATTCCCGATTATCGGTTTAGTGATTGTAATCTTCCTAATTAAGAAATTTTGGTGGGACAAACGCAAGCAATAAGAGACTATTTAGTCCGCTTTTAATTGCACTTCACACTTCAATTTCTTGTTGTTTTACAATATTATTTAGTAATTTTGTTGTTTAATTTTAAATCTAAAGGGTAAAAAACTTCCTTATGGAAAGTTTACTTCTTACTATCTATTTTATAGCATTAACTATCCTGTTTGGCTTCGGTATTCACGGTATAGTATTACTATATTACTACAGAAAAACTAAGCTACAAGAAAACGATGATGTAGAGCAAATGGGCGAATGGCCATTAGTTACTATTCAGTTACCTATGTTCAATGAACTATATGTAGTTGAGCGGCTTATCGGCTCTATCTGCGATATTGATTACCCCAAAGATAAATTAGAAATACAAGTGCTTGACGATTCGACAGATGAAACCCAAGCATTAGCTAAAAAGCTTTGCATAGAATACGAAGCTAAGGGCTATGACATATCTTATATACATAGAGTTGACAGAACTGGCTACAAAGCTGGTGCACTCAAAGAAGGATTGGTAATAGCAAAAGGCGAGTTCGTTGCTATATTCGATGCCGACTTTGTACCAAAGAAAGATTTCCTAAAACGTACTGTACCGCATTTCCAGAACGAGAAAGTGGGAATGGTGCAGACAAGATGGGAACACATCAACGGCGACGAGTCTTATCTTACGAAAGCACAAGCTATTGCACTCGACGGTCACTTTGTGATAGAGCAGCAAGTTAGAAACAAAGCTGGTTTCTTCATCAACTTCAACGGCACGGCTGGTATTTGGAGAAAAGACTGTATCATAGATGCTGGCAACTGGCAAGCTGACACACTGACTGAAGATTTTGATCTTAGTTATAGAGCTCAGCTCAATGGCTGGAAATTCAAATTCTTGAACGACGTTACTTCTCCAGCAGAGCTTCCTGCGGACATAAACGCATTGAAAACTCAGCAATTCCGTTGGACAAAAGGTGCAGTAGAAACAGCTAAGAAGCTTTTGCCAATGGTATGGAAATCGAAATTAAAACCAAAAGTAAAGTTAGAATGCTTTATCCACTTAACAAGTAATATAGTATTCCCATTCATTATATTAGTAGCTATGCTCAATATCCCAATAGTGATGATAAAAATATCAACTACTGGGTACGACAGCGTTTACTCACTAATGTCAATATTCGTACTTGCCTCTATTTCCACATTCCTATTCTATATGTATGGGCAAAAAGCAATACACTTAGATTGGAGAAAGAGAATACTCCTCTTTCCTGTCTTCTTGGCTGGGTCAATGGGTTTGGCGGTTAACAACACCAAAGCAGTGTTAGAAGCATTAGTAGGAAAAAAAACTGAGTTCACACGTACTCCGAAAGATGGCGACAAAGCACCAAGAAACACAATCAAAAAGAAGTACAGGCAAAACAGAGTTACCTTATTGGTAGCTGTTGAATTGCTTCTTACACTTTACTTCGTTGTAGGAATTGGCTACTCGCTCTACCACTTAGAAATTGCAGCTATTCCGTTCCAGATTCTATTCTTACTCGGATTCGGTACAGTAGGACTTATGTCCTTACGCCACGCCTTGGGTAGATAGGTTTACTTCCTCAAAGGCGGCACCTTAATCACTCGTCCGTGTCCTGGAAGAAAGAACTCCTTCGGTGATACATTATTGTCCTTCAAACCGACAATAAGCGAATCAATTGGCGATGTCATCCCATCTGCAGCTTGTTTGAATGTACCGAAGTGAATACCAATACTTTGCTGTGATTCCAATTCTATGTGCGAAAGCACTGCTTCTCTTGCATCTTGGTGTACTTCTTGCATAAACGAACGAGGAAGAATAGGTGCAATGGGTAGAATAGAAAATCTCATTGGTCCAAACTTATCTTTTATCTGTGTGAAATGAACACCAAAACCAGTGTCACCAGCAAAGTAAACTGGTCCACCGTCCGATTCAAAAACATAACCACCCCACAGCGTACCATTTCGGTCAGCTATCCCTCTGTTGGCAAAGTGTCTGGCTGGAACAAAAGTCACCTTTCTGTCTTTTACTACTCTCTCTTCCCACCAATCCATATCGTCCGAATTTGGCAAATTATAATCATCAAACAACGGCTTATTACCCAATGGGTAAAGTATAAGTGGATCGTGGGCTTCTTTCAATCTTTCTAATGTAGCAAAGTCCATGTGGTCATAATGATTGTGGCTAATTACCACAATATCTATTGCTGGCAAATCATCAAAATCAATTCCTGCTTCTCTTCTTCTCTTCGGGCCTATTGGTTTTACTGGAGTTGTGTAATCTGACCAAACGGGGTCGGTGAGTACATTGATACTATCAAATTGGATAAGAGTAGAAGCGTGACCTATAAAAGTAAATTCTAACTCCCCATTACCCACATAATCACGGATAGTGTACTCTATTTCTTGTGGATAATAATCAGCCCAATATCCTTCTGTTCTGAATACGAAGAATTTCAACAAGTCAAGATAATTGAAATCCTGAGGTTTGTCCAAATTATAAAATTGTTCTCCATCGAAGTGGTCGGACTTCTCTCCCTCATGCGGAGGAACAGAGAAAAAGCAAGAATTAATAAATAGTGCCAGTAGAGTAAAAAGTAGTGTTTTTTTCATTTAGTAAGTATCTAATTCAATAATATATATATTTATATGACGAGCTAAATCCAATGTTAGTTGATTAATAATCATTAGCTTTGTAATCTGAAATAATAAAATAAGACGAAAACAATGAACACCTACGGAATTATAATACTCGTTATCATACTATTAGAATTTATAGTAGATAATGGCGTTAAGCTATTGAATCTGAAAAACCTGAGTGGCAAACTCCCAAATGAATTTGCTAATGAATACGACGCTGATACTTACAGAAAATCACAAGAATACACCAGTTACAGAACCAAATTTGGGTTTGTAAAATCTATATTTAATCTAATACTATTCTTAGTATTTTGGAAAATAGGTGGCTTTGAATACGTAAATACAATCGCCGAATCACTATCAGACAGCTTCATTATTCGAGGGCTGTACTTTTTCGGGATAATAATGGTAGCACAACAAATACTATCTCTCCCCTTCAGTATCTACTCCACATTTGTAATAGAAGAAAAGTATGGCTTCAACAAAACTACGGCAATCACTTTTGTAGTTGATATAGTCAAAGGATTAGCACTGATGGTCATACTCGGCGGCTTAGTTCTTGCATTAATTCTATATATATTCAATGAGTTGGGTCAGCTTAGTTGGCTCTATGCTTGGGGAGCATTAGTAGTAATAACACTCGCTATGCAGTACGTAGCACCTCGCTGGATAATGCCACTATTCAACAAATACACCCCACTGGAAGACGGCGAGTTGAAAGATAAGATAATGGAATTTTCTGAAAAAGTGGACTTCCCGCTGCAAGAAATTTATATAATAGATGGCTCTAAACGCTCCACAAAATCGAACGCATTTTTCACAGGATTCGGTAAAAACAAGCGAATTGCTCTTTTTGACACATTAGTTGAAAACCACACCGTCGGCGAGTTGGTCTCCGTATTGGCACACGAAATAGGTCATTATAAGAAAAAGCACATACAGCAAGGAATGGTAATTAGCGTCTTACACACAGGAGTGCTTTTCTTCCTGCTATCTATTTTCCTCTATGATGATGCACTATACCAAGCATTCTACATGGATAGTAGCCCACTATATGCCGGCTTCCTCTATTTCTCATTGTTATTCAGCCCAATAGAGTCAATACTTTCAGTACTAATGAATATGCTATCTCGCAAGAATGAGTTTGAGGCAGATGAGTTTGCTGTAGTCGGCAGAAAAAACCAATCCGATATGATTGATGCTCTTAAAAAACTGTCAAAAGACAATTTGTCTAACTTAACTCCGCATCCGTGGTTTGTGTTTATGAACTACTCTCACCCACCAGTTGTGGAAAGGATAAGAGCAATAAAAAAGATAAAAATATAGTTACATTTCTATTTCGGTGTGCAAAGCTATTTCTTCCAAGACGGCACTAACTCGAAGGCATCCAGGCATATCACCAGAGTAAACAACCGCCTTGCCGTGGTTGTGAACTTGCCAAGTGATTTGCTGTGCCTTGTGGTAATCGCAGTTTATCGCTTTTATTACCTGATTAATCACTTCGTCAAAAGTGTGCCACTCATCATCGAATAAGATGACCTTAGCTGGGTTAGCAACATCGACTTCGACTAACTCATCAACTTCTGGAGTCTCCTGATTCGCTGAATGGATAGTATTATTATTCAATATCTTAGATTCATCTTCTTTCATAGGTTGCAAAGATAAGAAATTTTAAATATTTTAGGATATTATTTATTCAAACAATTGGAGAAGAGAATGAAATTAAATGTTTTACTATTTACTATCGCATTATTTGCTTTACTCGGCTGCGGCGAAGACAGTGGCACAAACAGCGGTGCAGACGGACTATCGGCTGCAGTAGTTGGAGCAGAAGGTTCGAAGATGGAGTTTGTTGACTTAGACGGAAATACTCGCAAATCGTCAGGTGACATTGTTTTTTACGGGTCGGGTATGCTACTAAATAGTAACTATTTCAGGCAGTTCAGATTAGCTTCCGATTTGGGTACACTTAGAATTCAGTTCAACATAAACAAGGATAAGAAATTTAGTGAATTTGCAGATGGTGCACACCCCATTTACGAGCACTTTGTATTGCTGCAAGAAACGACTAATATCGCTGATTATAATGTAGAAGTACACTTTACCTACTTAACCGAAGAGGGTAAAAAATACTTTGAAGAATCAGTACCTTTTGCTGGGGAATTAACTTTATTCAAAGACAGGCAACTACTTAGCACTTCTTACGATTACTCTGGTGTAATTAAAGGTTCATACAAAGGACGTAAGTTTGAGGCGTATTTCTGGTCTCAAGATGGTGAGTTTTAGGTGGCAAAGAACGGATTAAGAAAATTTATACCCCAGAATCTTTTACCATTCTGGGGTATTTTTTTACCTAACCACACTAAACTTCTTGGAATAAACCCAATCACTTGACTTCAACACCACAAAATATGTCCCAGACTTCAGCTCACTAATACTAATTCTATTACTCTGTGGATTGTTAATTGACTGAGCTATACTCCCGTTTAGATTGAATATTATTATTTCATTTGAGTTATTGTCTGCTATGTATTCATCAATAATAATTTCGTCATTGTAAATCGTAATATATTGCTCTGACTCGGACTCCACTGACGTAAACAGCTCTTCATTAACAAAAACTAAAGTATCATTGCCAGCTTTATCTGTCGTGTACAATACAGCAAAAGCATCATTATCTGGGTATTTCTTAGTTAGTTCAAATTCAAGCTGCATTGGCTCACCAGAAATAAATGTATTTCTATCTTCATTTTCTATAAATCCATCATCTGCTGAAAGAAGTTTATAATCGTAATTATAACTGTACTCTTCCAACATATAAAGCTCAGCTAGACCAGAAGCGTTCTCATCATAATCATAAACAATTCCGTGAGTCCTATTACTTATTTTATTTAGAGTTACTTTCGGAGTTGTGGTGTCCGAAGAAGTTAGGTCTAAACTATTTGTTGAGATTGGGAAGGCGTAGCTGTCATGATCGACGATAACACCTGGATAAATGCCAGGTGGTCTGCTATATATACGATAATAGTAGCCGCCAAATCTAATATTTTTAGCTCTTATATAAACTTCACATGAATCAGGTAAACTAATAGAATGACTAAAATAATAAAAATCGTTTATCTGCCTTGATATGTAATTATCACCAAATTCTTCTTTAAAGTTCTTCCACTCTACTATACTATGAGTATCAATAATAGCAATTTCTATATTATTAGGTACTTCACTATTTAAGGTTTTATAATTAATCTCTAATCTATTAACCATAGTATCCACATATTCATAACTATGCTTATTAGGAATTGAAAAATAAGCTCTACTAGTAAACTGCTCTAAAGAGGTTAATGAGTTAACACTGAAACTGTTATAAAGTGTTTCACCTTTATATATTTCTCTGTCTGAAAAAAACAATAATGAAATTGGCTTATTGCTCGTTATAATTTGTGGGCTTTTATTTTCCTTAGACCATAGTTCAGATTCAAATACTTCGTTCTCGAATGTATTATTGATGGTTGTCCAATAAATTCCATCTTTATAAATATCAACATCATCATACAAAGTGCTTACCCTTACTGAATTGGTAATATTAAATTCTTCGTATGAAGGAACAAAATATTCTCTCCCCCAAGTATTATTTGGGTGTAGTAATGTATGAATTTCATTAGCATGTTGTGAATACCTAGGTCTATCTATTACATAATGCGAGTAAGTAACATTAATCGGTTTGTTTGAATTTATCATCGAACCGGTCAAGTCACCTATAGTGTCTGTAGAAAATATATACCAAACGTCGCCTTTGTTTAAAGTGACAACTAAACTGTCCCCACCTTTATATTCAACACTGTCTTCTGTCATTATTGTTAAATCAGGGTTCGAATTGGCAAGTTTCAGCTTTATTTTTGTATCATCGTAAGGAGCAACTATTGAAACACCAGGTCCTTTGTAGTAAGTCTGAAGCATATATTCCTTACCAAGTGAAGAAACAGGTAAAGCCAGACTTGCATCTTTTAGGCCCGCATAAGTATTAAAAGTTTGTATTGTAATAGGATTTTCTGATTTAATATAGATTCCAACTGATTCAATTACTTTAGTGATTGTTCTCTGACTACTAAAGAAATCGTATTCTCTTAAAAAAATACGAATTAGTTTTGACTCATTTGCTTTCAGCCTGATTGTTGAGTCTATTGATCCACCTGCACTTCTCAATTGAACAACGTTGTCCGTTTCTGCTAAAAGAGAAATATAAAAATTCTCTAAATGATCAATTCTAACCATATCTGGATAAGACAACCAAAACTCAGTACCTTGATTGTTGAGTCCCAATTTCCCATCTAACTCAGTTCTAATATCATCAGCTTCGCTTGCACTGACTGACACACCAAAAGCAATAAGTAAAATTAATAGAAAAATATTTTTCAAAGTGTCCTCATTTTCATTGTTAAGCTTATATTATTGACACATCAAGTGAATACTTAGTTACAATTAAGTGAATATTAAAAAAAAATCCCAAGCAAAAAATATCACTTGGGATTCTAAGATTAATACTATAACCAAACCTATTTACTCGACATAAGCGCTTCTTTTGGCACTTCTCCAGTCAGAGTTTTTAAGAAAGCCGTAATGCTTTCTACTTCCTCGTCAGTTAGTTGTTTGTTTAACTGCACATCAGCCATTATTCTAATTGATTCTTCTAAGCTCTCTACACTACCGTCGTGGAAATAAGGCCAAGTCTTTTCTATATTCCTCAAACCTGGAACTTTGAACATATACTTATCCGACTCATTGCTTGAAACTTCAAACTTACCATCATCCACAACCTCGCTGCCTGTTGCTTCCCAATACGGCTTATGAACTCCAAACTTTTGGAACATATTGCCACCAAGCTGCGAACCATTGTGACAAGTTATACAACCAGTATCCATAAATATTTTTAGCCCTTCTTTCTCCTTATCCGTTAGTGCCGTTGCCTCTCCTGCCAAGTAATCATCAAATTTGGAAGGGGTAATAAGCGTCCTCTCGAATGCTCCAATTGCCTTGCCTACATTCTCAATAGTTATCTTATCTTCAGGGAATACCTCGGCAAATGCTTTATTGTATTCTTCATCCTTACTTAATTTTTTCACTAAAAACTCTGGACTCGGCATTGCCATTTCAACTGGATTCACAATTGGTCCAGTTGCTTGTTCTTCAACGTCCTTTGCCCTTCCATCCCAAAACTGAGTTGTGTGGAATGCAGCATTGAGAACAGTCGGAGAGTTTCTGTTACCAAACTCACCCTTATCACCAGGAGATGTTTTCAGATTATCAACACCATAAGTTTCCATATTGTGGCACGAATTACAACTGTTGTTCCCATCTTTCGATAAAGCTGTGTCGTAAAACAACCGTTTACCCAGAGCAATTTTCTCTGGTGTCAGTGGATTTTCTGGGTTTTTTGCCTCTTCTGGCATCACAGCAAATATTGATTGTGCTTTTTCCATCAACTCATCTTTCTGATTGCTATCAACTTGCTCTTCGGCTTCTTTTTTCTCGCCGCAAGCAGCAAGTATAATTACAAAAAATACAATGGAAGCAATTATGCTCATTTTTTTCATATTATCTATCCCATTTTTAATTAGTTAATATTATTTTTTTTACAATTTTTTCTTTATTTATTTCTATTACAACAAAGTACGTACCGTTGGCTATCTCCTGTAATTCATATATGTTATCACTGTCATCTATGAATTCAACAATTATATTTCCCTCAATGTCATATATATTCAACGACTTTACATTATTTTTATAAATATCGCCATCTAAAATCAATTGATTCTTGTTAATTATGATGTCATATTTACTATCCTCATACTTTATAGACGATTCAGTCTTAGCTTTAATTTCTGCTTTTTGCTCAGTCAGATAAGTAAAAGCAATTGGCTCCAAAACTCCTTCATTCCCAAAAGCAGAAACCTCTA
This sequence comes from Chlorobiota bacterium, assembly GCA_034670025.1. Taxonomy (GTDB): domain Bacteria; phylum Bacteroidota; class Ignavibacteria; order Kapaibacteriales; family UBA2268; genus PGYR01. Next base: position 555,764 of record JAXMOE010000002.1, on the reverse strand, counting down.
TTCCCAAAGAATCTATGACTATTTGTTCCTCATCTGTCTGCAGTGTGTGGCTTGGGTCATAAATCATCTCAACTATAATACTTTCATTAGGAGGAATAGAATCTCCTATCGCCCAGCTATTAGGTATCACTCTGTCAAACTCAAAACCCTTATCTCCATATTTAAGAGCTATTTCAGTAATATAAAGCGGGTATTTATTGCTCAGGTTAAAGAGAGTATCCTGAATCCTTATTTTTGCATTATCATTTTCTATGTCTTCTATTTCGTTACCACTTTGTAACTTATATTTTGGATATTCAACATCAAACTTTTTTATGAATATAGGTTTTCCCTTACACCCTTCGGGAGCGGTCTTTACAAATAGACCGAATGCCACATAAAGCGAATCATTATACTCTATTCCATTTTCTATGTTCTCATTTTTAAACTCCGATATAATTACCAACTCGCCCAAAGGAGGAATGGAATCGCCATAACGCCATGTTTCAGGTTCATAACCTATCACTTCAAATCCTGAATTGGGAGTGTTATAGTACGTCTGAACAATATATAAGTCATTATCTGCTGACAAATTACGGATGGTATCTCTGAAGATTCGCTTGCTGAAATTTGGATTGTTAGTGTAACCATTTTCATTTGTATAGCTATACTCAAACAAGTTATAATTTATCTGTTCCGTTGTGTCATTACCAAATTCATCAATCATATATATTTCGGCACTGGCTGGTAATTCGTCATCTATTCGGCTCAATGTCCAGGAAACAGAGTCTTTAGATGAATGCAGTATTTCAAGTTCATAATTATCAAGATTCCTAAATTCATAATACTTCAAATTCGTTGTTCTTTTATAATTATTATCATAATCGAATATACCGTACCCACTTGAAGCAACCTCACCATCGCAACTCAATCTATACGAAATAGTTGGAGGTGTGTGGTCGTTATCTTGGTTACTACTAAACCGCCCACCAGAAGGAAAACCATAAGGAGAATAATTACCAAGTCCAGATATTGATTGCACACTGAACTTATGCGATTCTGATTTCAGTACATAGCTTCCCTCAATACTAATATCTAAAGTAACTGATCCTATATGCTTACCATTATAATTACCTTCGAAGCTATTGCTATTATCAACTAAGTCTTTGACTTTTTTCCATTCTGTTACCCCATTGTCTAAATCTAATTTTGATAATTCCAAATCAGCTGGCACACTTCCGCCTTCACTCTCATAAGTAATTAGTAATTTATTATTATTAAAAGGTTTATTAGTAGCTACTGCGTTGGGTGATGATACATAAGCAATATTAGAAAACTGCTCTGCTGGCATTATTTGCATCATATACGCATTGTCAATAATTGAATTATCTATAAAGTAGTCTTCTTGCGAACCAGGATTATAATACACAACAGCAATGTATTTGTTAGAGCTAATAGCAGCTACTTTTGGGGGATTCGGCTCTTCGTTAGAATCATTTTTGTCCCATAATCTAAATTCCAAATACTCGCCTTTTTCAGATATATTTCCAATTTGAGAGCCATTTCTATATATAGTTGCATTTGCTTCAGCAGAATACACTCTCACTATTCCGTTATAAACTCTATCTTTATTAGGAGTTATAAAGTAGCGCTTGCCGTAAATATTGGTTGGCATCTCCATCTCGACAATATAATTGCAAGGAGTATTTCCTTGTGGTATCTGAGCACAATTAACACCAGACACAACTGCTACTGGTTTGGTCGCTTCTATTAAACTACCAGATAAATCTTGTCCTTTCCCATTGATAGAAAATACCCACACATCGCCCTTGTTCATTATTCTTTCTATTGATTCTCCATTCTTAAGTGTCGCTCCAGAATTCATAGCTATTTCAGAACTTACAGATTCGTCTCCACCCATTGTGAATTTGACCGATGTATTGTTTTCAGTAGCCGTGATAGTAGTGAATGGACTAAACCAGCCAGGAGTATTCATATCTGGCTCGTTATAAGCCATGGTTATGTATTCTGTACCCAATGTTGAAGTTGGAAGAGCCATAAACCCTTCAGTTACAGTTCCATTTTGGATAATTACATATACAATCACAGGTTTATCTGCTGTTATATGTATTCCTGCTTTTTGATATATAGTCGCTTCTTTTTTCTTATCAGTAATTCCATAATGTGTGATTGGCTCGGCATCATTTTGGTCAATTACGAATTCGATAGTGCTATTCTTGTTTGTTTGTTTGGTTTGCGAATAATTTGATGCAGGAATCTCTATATTAACATCCGTAACATAAGTAGATGATACTAATACTTTAACTACTGGAGTTTGCCCCGATTCGTTGTAACTTGGTGGAATGGAGAACAAAAACTCAGTCCCTGAGTTACCAGATTTTAACAAAGCTGTTTCTGATTCGGGGATATCTAAACTAAAAATCGAGCCATTAAATAAAACTAAAAGCCCGATTATAAGTAAAATATTATGGATGTATTTCATTTTGTTGCTTTTCGAGTAATTGATTGAATTGTAAATATACTATTATTACTCGAAAAATGAAAATCATTGTTATCTTATAATGTTTATCATTCCTGTTAATGGCTTACTATCCTCACCCGTCAAGACAACAACATAAGACCCAGTTTTCAAGTCGGTTATGCTAATTACTTTAGACTCCAAAGCTGAACTTAATACCTTATGTCCCGATAAATTATATATATCGACTGATTTGTATTTAGCCAATACATTATAACTTTCAAAATAAATATTATTGTCATTGTAAGTAAAGAACTCATTAGGTGTATTTGTTATTGCCACATTAGTTTGTACATAGTTATCGCCAAAAAAAACTAAGCTATCGTTTCCAGACTTATCCGAATAATATAGAACTGCTAACCCCTCTTTTTCATTATCAACTTTAGTCAATGTCCAATTCAAATTATTTGAAACCCCCGGAATAAACTCATTAACATCACTCAAATCACCAACTACTCCTTTATTTGGAATTGAAATCTCTAACTCATAATTATTACTAACACCATCTATCATTTCAAACTTTGATATCCCAGACGATTCACTTTGTGTATCATCCAATGTGCCTTCTATATATTCAGTTTCAGTACTGATTGTTTTAACATTTAATTCAGGTGCAGAAAAATCATTTGTACTCAAATCACTAAACATTCTACCAGCCGGTAGTCCGTAGTACTCCCATTCTTTTCCACCATAAGCGTGGACTGCAAATTTGGAACTTGTAGATTTGAATCCATAAATTCCAGTTGTGCCCAACTTTAATCTCAAGCTGCCTATCTGCTTTCCTTTATAAGGAATTTCAAAGATTTCAAGATCTTCAAAATCAAAATTATTAATGTTTTCCCATACGATAGGGTTTTTACTCATATCAGCCATTAACAAGTCATCAGGAAATTTCCCATTCTTAAGCTCAAAAACAACATTAAAATTATTCCAATCAAACTTTATTTCTTCCAACTCTGAATTTGGCACAAAACACAAACTGTTATTAGTAAACTGCTCCGCAGGTGTTATCATAAGCATATAAACATCAGAGCTGTCTCCTTTACCGTCTTCTTGTGTTCCAGTATTGTAGTACATTACATTTATAGGTTTATCAGCATGTATTGTAGCAATTTTGGGAGGAACTGGATTACCGTTATTATCAAAATGTTTCCAAAGTCTTGTTTCTAAATAAGATTCATCAATTGAAGCACCTCCACCATTTGTCAATTTCCCAATTTCAACACCATCTCTATAAATTGTTGTGTTATCTTCTGAAGCATAAACTCTAACTATTCCATTGAAAACTCTGTCTTTATTCGGTGTTACATAATAATGTTCACCCCAGCTTTCAGTTGGAGATTCCATTTCTACTGTATAGTCACACCAAGGGTTTCCAACAGGAAAATTAGCACAACTCAGACCAGAAACTACAGAAATCGGTTTTTCAGATTCAAAAAGTGAACCAGATAAATCGTGGAGTACTTTACTGACAGTTAAAAGCCAAACATCCCCCTTATCTAATACTATTCCTGTTGATTCTCCAGTATTTATTTTAGTACCACTTTCTAAAGTTAAGTAATCGTTTCCTTCATTACCTCCGCCCATTGTAAAATTAATTTTGTTATTATCATAAGCTGAAGTGATTCCTGTAAAAGGTGGAAAGAGCTTATCAACACCACGTAATTTAGAATCCTGATAAGACATAACAATATATTTCTCTCCTAATGAAGAAGTCGGAATCGCAAGGAATCCATAAGTAGTATATCCAAATCTTATCATTACATAAAGAACTATAGGAGAGTCTGAATAAACGTGTATCCCAGCTTTTTTTGATATTTTAGATTTAGGATCATGTTTAGATTCAAAATCATAAATTATTGGAAATGCTATATTGGAATCTAAGACAAGTTCACCCAACTCATTTTCTTCAATTTTCAAAGAATCCTTATAACCTTTACTTTCTATTTCAATGTAAACGTTTGCTTTAACAGAAGATGCCACTAAAATTTTGACATTATTTAGTTTTTGATCATTGACATTAGTATAAGCAGGTGGGATAGTAAATCAAAAATCAGAACCAGCATTTGTTTGCCCTGTTATTAAGCTTAGTTTTTCTTTTATTTCGTTTTCGTCAACTCCTCTCTTTGCTGAAGTTGACAAAAATAAATGAAAATAGTAAGATAATTAGTAAAAGCTTTTTCAATGAATCCTCTAATGATAAATATTTATAACTCTAAATTTAATACTTTTATCTAATAATTTCAAAACACTATTATTATTTGAAGTTTTTACCACCTTTTTACCAATGTTCATAATTATATGGCAAAGATTAATTGGGTAATCAATGGGAATTTCTTATTTTTGGCTTTATATATTTTGAATAAAAAGTAATTGTACACAAACAGCGGGAAATTTTGATGCCTGAATTGATTACGGTCGTACCTCTACTACCACTCCTAGGATTTCTAATCCTTGGATTATTTGGTAAAAAAATCGGTAGCGAAAAACTAATAGGGACAATTGCAACTTCTACTGTTGCTATATCTTTCTTAATAGCACTCTCTATATTCTTCAACTTAGTGGGTGATGCCACAGGCAAACCACACATTATAAACCTATTTCATTGGTTTGGAGCTGGAGATTTTTCATTAGATTTTGCCTATCAAGTCGATAGGTTGTCTATTATATTTGTGCTAATAATAACAGGTATTGGCTCTCTTATACATATATACAGTATTGGATATATGCACGGAGACAGAAGTTTCTACAGGTTCTTTGCCTACCTTAACTTATTTATATTTATGATGCTTAACTTAGTGCTGGGTAGTAACTTTTTGGTTACTTTCCTTGGCTGGGAAGGCGTGGGTCTTGCATCGTACTTACTTATTGGTTTTTGGTATGATAGAAAATTTGATGGATTTAGAATTACTTGGACTGGCGATGCCGCAAACAAAGCATTTATCGTAAATAGAATAGGTGACTTTGGTATGTTAGTAGCAATATTCATGATATACATGAATTTTGGTACATTAGAATATGTTCAAGTAAACGCAATGATAGCAGGCGATTTCACCTTATATGATACTGGATTAATAACTGCAATAGCACTCCTATTGTTCTTGGGTTCCACAGGTAAATCGGCACAAATTCCACTTGCTGGCTGGCTTCCCGATGCAATGGCAGGGCCTACTTCGGTTTCAGCACTTATTCACGCTGCAACTATGGTAACAGCAGGTATATTCCTAATTGCAAGAAATTCAGTAATCTTTGCTTCTGCTCCAGATGCTATGATGGTTGTAGCTTATGTTGGTGCAGCTACTGCACTACTGGCAGCAAGCATTGGATTAGTACAAAATGACATTAAAAAAGTATTAGCTTACTCAACTGTCAGCCAATTGGGCTTCATGTTTGCAGCTCTTGGGGTTGGTGCTTGGGTAGCAGCCATATTCCACGTTATGACTCACGCATTTTTCAAAGGACTATTATTCCTTGGCTCTGGGTCAGTTATCCACGGTATGCACGAAGAACAAGACATTAAGAAAATGGGTGGGCTTAAGAAACACATGCCTACTACTTATAAAACATTCTTAGTAGGTTCACTTGCTATCTCAGGTATCCCATTCTTCAGTGGTTTCTTCTCCAAAGATGAAATCTTGTGGAATGCTTATAACAATGGAAGCATTTTCCTATGGTTAATGCTTGGCTTAGCTGCATTCTTTACTGCATTCTATATGTTTAGATTGCTATACTTAACTTTCCACGGAAAAGAAAGATTTGATGTTGATAAAGTAAAGCCACACGAATCGCCAAAATCAATGACTATACCTCTGATTGTATTAGCTGTATTGTCTGCTGTTGGTGGTTTCCTTGGTGTTCCTTATGTATTAGGATTCTTTATCTCAGACCATCCGCATATATTAGAAAACTTCTTTAAGCCAATCTTTACAGATTCAAATTACATTATGGGCTTCACTGGAATTCATGAATTGCACACTATTGAGTATGTACTAATGGGCATTTCTACATTAGTAGCAATAATTGCAATACTATTAGCAAGAAGTATTTACAAAAATGATGAAAATTGGACTAAAGCAAAATCACTAACTAACAGATTTGGCTTTGCTTATAAGATACTTTGGAACAAATGGTACTTAGATAATTTTTACTACGGTGCTTTTGTTACTCCTATTTTCAAAACATCGCGTGACTTCTTCTACAAGATATTTGACTTAAACGTAGTAGATGGACTAGTAAACGGTGCTGGGTTCTTAGCTAACTCCACTGCCAAAGGCGTAAGAAGATTGCAATCTGGTGTAGCACAAACTTATGCTGCAGTTATGATGCTCGGTATTTTAATTTTAATTGGTTACTTGATATTCTAAAAAACATAGAGAAAAGATGACAATATTATTAGCAACTTTATTAATTCCTTTGCTGGGTGCAATAGTAGTACTATTCCTCAACAAGGACAATAGAAAACTTATAGAAACTGTTTCGTTGGGTACCTCATTGGTTGCCTTCCTTGTTTCATTAGGTCTGTATTTTAGTTTTGATAGTAGCTCGGGTGGCTTCCAATTTGTAATAGATACAACTTGGATTCCTGCCATCGATGCTGGATTTAGAGTAGGGATTGACGGTATGTCATTACTTATGGTAATGCTTACAACATTCATCACCCCTATTGCTCTACTATCTTCAATAAACTCAATTCACAAAAGACACAAAGAATACTACTTCATGTTCCTAATGCTCCAATTCGGAATGTTAGGTGTGTTCATGGCATTAGACCTATTCTTATTCTACATTTTTTGGGAAGTTATCCTTATACCTATGTACTTCATTATTGGTATCTGGGGTGGCAAAGACAGAATATATGCAGCTGTTAAGTTCTTTATCTATACAATAATCGGCTCACTATTTATGTTAGTTGCTATCGTATGGTTAGGACTCCATATAGGTGGAGATGTATTAGGATTAGCAACAGGGTTTACTTCTGACTACTTATTAATAAAACAACACAGTGGTGCTATTGCAGCCGATGTACAAAATTGGTTATTCATAGCATTTGCACTTTCGTTCTTAATCAAAGTTCCTTTGTTCCCTCTTCACACTTGGCTACCCGATGCCCACACTATGGCACCAACGCCAGGTTCGGTTATCTTAGCTGGTGTACTATTGAAAATGGGTACTTATGGATTGATTAGATTCAACTTGGAGCTTTTCCCAGTATCTTCTATTGAGTGGGCTGGAGTAATATCCTTCCTGTCTGTAGTCGGTATAATATATGGAGCATTGCTCGCATTAGTACAAACTGACGTTAAAAAGATTATCGCTTACTCATCGGTAGCCCACCTTGGCTTCGTTGTACTTGGTATCTTTGCTATGAACGAAACAGGATTGCAAGGAGCAATCATCCAAATGGTAAACCACGGTCTATCAACTGGTATGCTATTCATCTGTATTGGTATAATTTACGAAAGAAGACACACAAGAGAAATTTCAGAGTTTGGTGGTATTGCACGAGTAATGCCTGTTTACACAGTATTCTTCGGTATTGCAATGTTTGCATCTGTTGGACTTCCGGGTCTGAACGGATTCGTAGGTGAGTTCTTGACCTTGGTTGGAGCATTCACTTCTACTGTATTAGATAATATCTGGTATGCTGTTGTGGCAACTACTGGAGTAATCTTCGCAGCATGTTACTTGCTTTGGATGTTCGGAAGAATATTATTCGGAGCGTTAACAAATGAGAAAAACAAAAGTCTTAAAGATTTGAACAAATTAGAATTGGCTATGATGATACCACTAACTATCTTTATTGTTTGGTTGGGTGTTTATCCAAGTACGTTCATGAGCAAATCTGAAGCTTCTACAAAGAAGTTAGTAAACAAGGTAGAGCAAGTACACACACAGATGAAAAGTGGTGCTACTGAGATTATTATAGAAGAAGAATTAACAAATAAATAAAAAAGTAAATTAGTTAAAAACGGAATATCAACATGAGTTCAGAATTTATATTACTTTTGCCTTTGATTATAGTTGGCGCTATGTCAGTTATTTCAATATTGGTAGATGTCCTAATTCCCAATGATAAAAATAGCGGCTACTATTTGTCAATAGTTGCAATATTATTAACTGGCGGCTTTGCTGTTAATAATTACTTTTTGAACATTGGCGGCATAGATTTAATTAAAGAAGAAACTATAACTTATGGAATGCTAAGTTTCAGTGGGTTTTCAGCGTTCTTTGATATACTTTTTTGTGTTGGAGCATTACTAATTGTTCTCAATGCTAGAAATTACTTAGACTCTGTGAAAACTGAACTCAATGAGTTTTATAACTTAGTTCTCTACGCATTAGCTGGTATGATGGTGATAGCACACTCTAATCACTTGCTGACTTTGTTCATAGGTATAGAGCTAATGTCAATTACGTTCTATATTATGGCGGGCTATTTCCGATTCACAAAAAGATCAGTTGAAGCTGCGTTGAAGTATTTCTTACTTGGTGCATTCTCAACTGGATTCTTGGTGTACGGTATGGCTATGCTTTATGGAAGTACAGGTAGCATGTTCTTCCCTGAGATTGCCGAAGCAATCAGCAATGGCTCGGCGAACAGCGCTTACCTAATGTTTGGAGCAGCACTTATGATTATGGGGCTTAGCTTCAAATCATCAGCTTTCCCTTTCCACCAATGGGCACCCGATGTTTATACAGGTGCACCTACGGTTGTAGTATCATTTATGAGTACTGCAGGAAAAGCAGCGGCATTAGCAGCATTCATTATGATAGCAAAAACTTTAGTGCCAATTGGGTTCGACCCATCTGGCTTAGAATCAGCAATAGATTCAGACAAAATACTAATAGCAATTGCTGCTATTTCAGCATTGACTATGATGGTTGGTAACATAACAGCCCTAGTTCAAAAAAGTGTTAAAAGAATGTTAGCTTACTCTTCAGTAGCTCACGCTGGTTATATGCTTATGGGTATAGTAGCCAACACAGAAGCTGGTTGGTCTGCACTAATGTTCTACGCTGTTGTATATACATTCATGCAAATTGGAGCATTCGTAATTGTTGGTATTTTAGAAAGAGACACGAACAAGAATTTGAATTATAGCGATTATTCTGGGCTTAGCCAAAGACAACCAATGCTCGCTGCAATTATGGCGGTGTTTATGTTCTCCTTAGCCGGTATTCCTCCATTTGCTGGTTTCTTTGGCAAATACTATTTGTTCATGTCAGTTATTAGCGAAGGCTATGTTTGGTTAGCTATAGTAGCTGTAATATCATCAGTAATATCTGTAGCATTCTATATTGGACTTATAGTAAATATGTATTTCAAAGATTCTGAAGATACATTAGGTGAATCACTACCGATGAATAATTCTAAAATTTTGGTCTTCGTTACTAGTGCTATCGTGCTACTAATTGGACTAAATCCTGGCGGAATGCTTTCATTCATTAGCTCAGCTCTGTAAGACAAACATCAAGTAAAAAAGAAAAATCTAAGGGGACATAAAATTGTCCCCTTTTTTTTGTGTACTTTGCTATGTGATTTGAATAGCATTGTTACAAATAATTGGATAGATTTACTAATGTTCGTATATTGGGAAAGTTACCTGCAAGCTGAAAAATAATAATGAGTAAAGAAAGAAGAAAAATACAACAAAACGAACAACTGATACTACATTCAGAAGTTAATGGAGTTTGTCCGTTGTGTCCAACTATATTAATTTATGAAAAAAACGGTAGAAATCAGAAAGGATTTGAAATAGCTCATATTTACCCATTAAACCCATTACCACACGAAGTAATTCTTCTAAAAGATGAAAATAAGTTAAATTCGGATTTAGACCACGGTGATAACTTGATTTGTTTATGTAACCCTTGTCATAAGAGATATGACAAGAATAAAACCGTGGATGAATATCGTGATTTAGTAAAAAAGAAAAGTGATATTCTTAAAAGAAAAAAAGAGCAAGAAATTTGGTCAAAAACTAGTATAGAAAAAGAAATATTTGAAATAATAGAATTACTTGTCTCTCAAAATTTAGAATTTGAGGATAATCTTGAATACAGCCCTAAAACAATTGAGGATAAAACAAATGACTCAATTACAATCTTGACTAAAAGAAAAATACAACAAAACGTTCAAGATTATTTTTATATAATAAGTGCGAAGTTTAAGGAATTAGATTTTATTGAACCAATGACTACAGAAATTATTTCTTCTCAAATAAAAACTCATTATCTACTTCTAAAGAAACAAGGAACAAATCAAAAGGAGATTTATGATGCAATGGTAACTTGGTTACAAAAGCATACAAAACAAGAAAATAGAGAAGCTTCCGAGATAATAATTTCTTATTTCATCCAAAACTGTGAAATATTTTAAAATGATATATCCAAACAAAAATATACGGTTTGAAGAATCTATTATTTATAAGATGATATCAGTTTTAGAATTACAAGAAAATGCGTCAATAAATATTCATGAATTGTATAATCAAACAAAAGCAAAGTTTAAAAACACTGATGAGTTCATAATATCTCTAGATGTACTTTATGCTATGGATATGATAAATGTAAACTTCGAAACAGAAAATATAGAATATGTTAAAAGAAATTAAATGCGACCAATTCATTAAGCCAACGATTGAATTTACAAATGGTTTAAATTCAGTTTTAGGTGATGATATTTCGACCAATTCTATTGGTAAGTCTACATTGTTAATGATTCTCGATTTTATATTTGGAGGGAATACATTTTCAAGTAAAGATTCAGGAAGTATAAAGCATTTAGGGCATTTTTCGTTTAAATTTAAGTTTCTATTTGGTAATGAAAAATTTTATTTCTCAAGGAATACTGAAAACCCTGCTAATGTAAGTGTATGTGATGAAGAATATAATCCCTTGACTGAAATAACATTAAAGGAATACACATCACAGCTTTTGGAACTATATGGGGTTAACCATCCTCACATCACTTTTAGAGACGTTGTAAGTTTGTTTTCCAGAATTTGGGGTAAAGACAATTACAGCGTAGATAAACCATTACTATCATTCCCAAAAGAAGCTGATGCCGATTCTATTTCTAGATTAATTAAACTATTTGGTCTTTATGATAAAATTGTAGAATCAACAAAGAAATTAAAAGATAAGAAAGATTCAAAGAAATTTTTAAATGGGGCAATACGTAAAAATTATATTCCTAAAATTACTAAAACTACATTTAAAAAAAACAATAGTCAATTAGAAAATATTGAAAAGGAAATCACAGATATTAAAGAGAATATTTTAAAATTCACTTTAAACATTGAGGAACTAACCAATAAAGAAGTAATTGACCTAAAAGTTGAAAAAAGCAAGTTATTAAAAGAACAATCAATAGTCTTAAATAAAATTAGACGTCTTGATTTAAATCTCAACCAAAAAAGTATCAAGAGTAAACATCTAGATAGGCTATCTACTTTCTTTGAAAATCCGAATGAAGAAAAGATAATTGAAATTGAATCTTTTCATAATAAAATAAGCTTGATACTTACTAGAGAATTAAATGCAGCTAAAGAAGTTTTAGAAAAAGAAAACATTTTATTTATTGAGAAAATCGAAGAAATTGATTTGAGAATCTCTTCACTATTAAACAATGTAAGTAGTCCTAAATATATCGTTGACAAGATATATGATTTAACTATAGAATCTAATAAACTTAAGAATGAAAACAGATTCTACCAAGAGAAAATAGATATTACCGAAGAAGTAAAAGAAATTGAAATAGATGTTGACGTACTTATTGGAAATATTTTAACTGAAATTGGAACTTCAATAAATAAAGAATTAATAGATATCAATCAAAAAATTCATGCCAAAGGAAAAAAGATTCCTAAAATTAAATTAGGCAGGAAGAGTTATGAATTTGACCACTCATCAAATACAGGGACAGGAAAATCATATGCAGACCTTATCGAATTTGATTTAGCTATTTTAAAATTAACTGTACTTCCCTTTCTAATACACGACTCAATACTTTTTAAGAATATAGAAGATGTTGCGGTAGATAGAATAATCGAACTCTATTCGGGTTATAAGAATCAAATTTTTATCTCAATTGACGGAATTAATAAGTATAGTAAGGAATCTAAAAGAATACTGAATGAATCAAAAGTATTGGAATTATCGAAAGACCGAAAACTATTTGATAAAGATTGGAGCTAAAGTCCTGTGTCTAACAATGTATATAAAACATAGCTATTACAGGCTTTCCGAGAGGGTTGTATATATTTGCAAAGTCCGTGCTAAATCTGAATTATAGTCGCCTTTTTTCTGCCCTACTTTTCATAAACCAAACCGTTAATAAATTCTCTCTAACCAACCCAAAAAAAATTATTCAATAGAATTTTCACAATAACGACCAACTAAGGTCGATTTTTTATTTAATCTTGTGTTATTTTTTCAACTATTAACTGTTATTCGTAAATTGGAACAATTATTTAATTCTAAAAGGACAAAAGATGAAATTAATATTATTGACTATATTCACAGCCATAGTGCTAACGTCATGTAGCGAAGACAAAGCTGTAAACACTGATAAAGAAGCAGTCAAATTGACATTAGAAAATGTAAAAACCTACCCTGGATTCATTGACTTTGAGACAACTTATTCATTATACGATTTGGAGGACAGTTATATTGATAGCATTAATTCTGTGCTTTCAACCGATGACAAATTATATATATACTTAAAACCTGATTGTAGTTGTACAGCAAGTTACAAGACTTTCCCTTCATTAATTAAAACAATAGACAGTTCTAATATTTCTTATGACAACATCAATATATATATGATGGAAAGTGAGGAGAATCCTTATCCAGAATCTGATTTCATTGAAATTAATGACCTACCCCGTTTTTACGTTATGTCCGGTGGTTTGGTTACTGACATTACAGAAACTTCCGACACTGTTTCGATTGAAAAAAATATTTATAAAGCACTTAAAAAGTAATAATATGAATTATTGGTTAGTAAAATCAGAACCTCACACCTATAGCTTTGAGCAAATGAAAAGTGACAAAAAGACATTTTGGGATGGAGTAAAAAATTATCAAGCCAGAAACTTCATGAAAGAAATGAAGGAAGGCGATATAGCTTTATTTTACCACAGCGGAAAAGACAGACAAGTAGTAGGTGAAGTAGAAATTGTAAAAGAACATTACCAAGACCCAAGCACAGATGACGACAGATGGGTAGCAGTTGATGTAAAGTACAAAAGGACATTGGACAAACCTGTTTCTCTTGCTGATATAAAGGAAAGGAAGACACTTTCTGAAATGCATTTGGTTAGGAATTCACGCCTGTCAGTTATGCCAGTTACAAAACAAGCTTACGAGATGATTATTAGAATGTCTGAATAAGAGCTATTGTTCAGACATTATTTGCTTAGCTTTATCAAACACATCTATTACATTTATAGAAGTCATACATTCATGAGTACCTAAAGGACACTTGTTTTCTCCATGAATCCTACAAGGTCTGCACTTTAGTTTATCGTTCTGAATTACTGTACTTTTGTTAGCTAAAGGGGAAAAACCAAACATTGGGTGAGTTGCACCAAAAATAGTGACAGTTGGTGTATTGGTTATGGTTGCAAAGTGTGTAGGAGCACTATCATTAGTAATTAGTATATCAGCAATACTCAATAGATGAAAAGTCTGTTCAAAAGAGGTCTTCCCCATCATATTAATGACACCGTTGGGCAAATCAAAATAATCAACTTTACCACCAATAGCTATTACATTGTAATCTGATAGAGCTAACTTAGCTAATTCAGAATATTTATCATTTCCCCACTTTTTAGTCTCCCACACAGAGCCCGGAGCAAAAGTTATCGTCTTTTTTGACTCATCAAACCCCGACTGCATAATCATATTTTCAATATAAATCTGATTTTCAGTTTCTAAATTAATTTCAATTTTAGGCGACTTGAAATCATCAAATATAAATGATTGATATCTTTCAGCTTCGTGTTGATGCGACCAATACTTTACTGTTTGTGTATAGACCCTTTTGTTACTAGCATTATCAAAGCCAAGCTTAACACTAGCATTAATGTGTTTTACTAACTGTGATGTTCTGTATGATTTATGTAAGGATATGACAATATCAAATTTATACTTTGACAACTCCTTTGCAAAGCCAACAGTATCACTAATTGACTTATGTTGTCCTTTTTTGTCAAGAATGAAAAGATTATCAATTGATACAATTGGTTTTAATACATTAGCACCAGTTGGAGTGGTCAATACTGATATTTTTGAATCAACAAACTCATTTCTAATTCTTTGAGTCAGAAGTGCTGTTAGAGCTACATCACCAAGAAATGCAGTATTAATGATTAGAATATTAGAATTGGGCGAAACAATCATTTCATTTGCCATCTTTTGTGTTGCCAAGACCAATTACCAGGATTCTCGTGAATATACTTTTCAAGTTGCTCTATATATCTTTTGGTTAATATTCTAACTCCATCATCATCATTTTTCAAATCAGATGTTTCTAGTTCTACCAAATCAACTGAGTAATTATAATTTTTATCTCTTACTGCAAATCCAGTAAAAATAGGAGCACCAAACTTAAGTGCTAACACAGCAGGAGCTTTAAATGTTTGAGCTTCACGACCCATAAAATTCATAATTATACTATCTTTTTTTGGAGCACGTTGGTCAGTTATCATTGCAATAATGCCATTATCTCTTAATATCTGAACCATTTTTCTTCCTGCCTTGTTCATATCCAAAAGTTTATTACCACTTCTTTGTCGAATGTTTCTAAGGTATCTATCAGTAAAAGGATTCATCTGATATTTTACAACTGCATTCAAGGGTTTGTCCAAAAGCTCACCAGCACAATAAGCTAACGACTCCCAGTTACCGCAATGTCCAGATAAAAGTATAACGCCTTGCCCTTTTTGCAAAGCACTATTTATAACTTCAATGTTATTGAATTTTACTTTTGGATTAGGCGAGTTGAAATCATAAGTATCAATAGTTAG
This sequence comes from Chlorobiota bacterium, assembly GCA_034670025.1. Lineage (GTDB taxonomy): Bacteria > Bacteroidota > Ignavibacteria > Kapaibacteriales > UBA2268 > PGYR01. The sequence continues at coordinate 540,212 of JAXMOE010000002.1, read as the reverse complement.
TAATTCAACCAATGTGATACCGAGGTTTTGATATGATTGTTTTATAATATCTTTAACATCATTTCCAGAAAGTTGTAAATTAGATTTTCTAATATTATCTTCTGTGATTTTTCTGCGTTCAGTAGATGCGTATTGAAATATAAATCCAATAAATTTACCAATACTAATCTTAATAGCTTCAGGAGTAACCTTCAAAAAGGTTCTGAATAATTTAAAGAACAAAAGTGATAATTTTTGAATTTTAGTTTTCATTATTTATTAATATTTCGGCTACTGTTATACCTTGGACTACCATCGTTGTCAATAGCAGGGTTGAATTCATTGAACCAATTATAATTTTTAACTTCTCCAGGAGTATTGGAGTGAACTAAAAGGAAGGAATTATCGCCAAATCTATCAATGAAGAAAAAATAAGCTCCACCAAACAGCTCATCATATTGCCATTCCTCAGCAGATTTCCTTTCCCCTTTTGATCTGAATATTTCTCTATTTGTAGGAAAGCCATATTTCAACAAAACTCTACCACGCTCAGTTTTCCAACCAGGCATAATATCACCCCTTGAAAAATACTTATTTGCAAAAGAAAGGCGTTCCTTATGCTTCGAATACGGTTCATTTATAGTAGTAGTAGTATCTAAATCACGTTCATCCCAATAACTATATATAGCTCTCTGCTTAGCTCTTAATGATGTCAACAATTCATACTTTTCGATCTCAAATTCAGATAGTATAAATTTCATAGTATTAAATTCATAATCAATATTCTGCTCGTCCATAATTGCAAAAGGGCTTCTTTCAAATGAAATACTACCTTCAAACTTTTCAGATATGAAAAAATCTCTTTTGGGGTCTAATATATAGAACTTGACATCCTTTTTAGCAATTAATTCATCATTATTATATATCGAAATATCAAGTTTGTACAAACCATTTTGCAAACTGTCAACTGGTATCATTCCATAATCATAGATCGATTCGGATTTTATAGTTTTATTCTTAGTTATACTTAAAACTTCTTTTTTTGTCCCAGTAAATAACTTATAATCAATTTTGAGTGTTTTACTTTTAGAAATATCAATATTATATAGTTCAAAATAATATTTGAGATAAGGGTAGGCACCACTAATTGTATGTTCAACATTTGGAATTACATACAAATAACTTTTTTTAAAAAGATTATTATGTACATTTGGATCGAAGTCTTCTAATTGATGGGCTAATAATATGCTGGATATTTCTGTATTATTCTTACTAAAATCTCTAATCTTTATTTTGCCTTCATTTGCAACAACTTCTTCATCACCATAGTTATAAAACAATTTGAATTCATAATTGCCAGGGTAAAGGCTAAAGTACTTTTTATCAAATATAACTAGACTCGAATCATTAGCAGTTTTCTTGTAAGTATATACCCACTGTTGGTTTATATTATCTACACCAGCAGAAGAAATAACGATTCCAAATTTAGTATTAGATATAACTGTGCTATCAATTTTGCTAAACAGTAAATCTTTTACGTTTATTTGATAATTAAGCTCAAGTAATGTTTTCCCATCAGAATATTTGTATTCTACAAAGTCAAATTCAACTTTTGCCTTAGAAATAGAACAAAATGAGAAAAGTAAAAGTATGTATATAAATGTGTTTTTCATATAAAAAAATGCCGTCAAATAATACTACTTAACGGCATTGAATAATAATTATTTAGTTAAATTAAAAATCAAGACCAACAGTAAATCTGTTGATAAGACCAATATCTGCAGTAGGGTTAATAGAGTAGTCTAAACTACCATTGAATCCACCACTATTATAATTAAGTCCTAATCCACCAGCTAAACCTAGTTGATCGTGACCAATCAGATAACCACCTCTAACATAAACAAGATTGTTCCAAGCATATTCCAAACCAACTACATATTGTTCTGGAACATCGGAAGAAGCAACAAAGTCAAATGCTGCGTCTAATTTATTCATATCATCTTCAAATATCTCTTTAGCAAAACCTACTCTAAAAGTAAGTGGTAAAGAAAACCTGTAAGCAGTGTATTGTAAATCACTTGGTAGAGTTGATGCTAATTCATTTCTCTCTTTTCTATCTGCCAAACCCTCGCCCGAATAAGCGTGGTCAGTACCCAAATTATGTACAGAGAAACCAAACTTGATACCTTCTATACCAGTATCATACTGAGTACCGACATCAATAGCAAGCCCACCACTCGAAACATCTGCAAAAGCTAGCTGAACATATTTGGCAGTTATACCAAAAGTAAATTGATCAGTTAATTTACCAGCAAAGGTCATTTGCATAGATAAATCATCCACAGAATAATTTCTACCTGTTCCTTCATCTTGAAGTAAAGTAGTTTCTTCAATATCGCCAGTACTAAAGTTTACAAAACTAACTGCAATCTTGTACTGCGAACTAATAGGAAATGCGACTGCAGCAAAGTTGTGTGCAAATCCACCAAACCAAGCCGTATGAGAAAAATTTGTAGTCACTCCCTCCTGAGCCGAAATACCAGCAGGGTTATAGTGCAATGCAGTCAAATCATCAACTAATCCACTAAATGCCCCAGCCATGCCCGTACCACGAGCACCAACACCTATCTTCAAAAACTGTCCGCCATCGGCACCTACTTTGGTGAAGTTTTCCGCATTCGATGCCCTGATAATTCTATCATCATCTGCAGCTTGAGACTTCAACAAGGGTAGTATCAACAGTATCAATAATAATTTTTTCATTTTAAACTCTCTTTGTTTTTCTTTTATTAATCATAAGTATTGAATGTGCCAACAACTATTGAGAACTTTTCCATTGTTTCAGCACCATTAGGTGCAACAATATGAGCGATTAGAGTTTGACTCTGTACTCTCAGTCCGTTCTTCATAATTAAGTCCCAAACATTAACTGCAACTCTACCTTCATCCAAATCAGCTCCAATAGGGTCATGTTGTATAGTTTGAATCAAATTACCAGCAGCTGTATAAATATTAATTGTAGATCCAACAGGAACTTTTGTAAAGTACAATTTACTGTCATAAGGAGTTTTCTCATTCTGATGAGTTATGTAATATGGATTAGGAACAACTTTGATTCCTTCCATTTCTCCGTCAGATAGTCCTTCACCTTTCGAATCATCCTTGATTACTACTTTCATAGTAGCACCAGGGAAAGGCAAACCAGAAGCACCACCAGCAGTAGCAACTCTTACTTTGTCTCCAACTTCAAAGTCTTCTACTGGTTCAGTTAGTTCATCATCGCTTCTAAACTCTTCACCCAAATCAAATCTATTAATATCGCTTATGAATCTTTTCTTCATATTTCTATTATCAAATACAAATTGTGCTCCAGCAATACTAATAACATTGAGGAAATCGACTCTGTTCCCATCTCCGTCACTTCCACTTAAGTAATATCTACCTTGTGGCAACCCAGAATATGTTTCTTTTTTGTCTAGTAACTTAGGTTTAGAAGTAGCTCTTGCTACTGATCTTGGAGCTCTGACGAGATTGTTATTCTCATCAATATTTATATGACCAAATGCAGCTATATTATACTTACCGATGTATTCAGAAATAGGAATCCCCATTTCTGATAAGTTACGTGGGTCAGGATATGCTTTTTTATAAATTGTGGAAGCACTATTTTCACCTATTACTATATTTCCAGTAGTAACTGGGTCTATACTAATGTGTTCAAATTCATTTTTATTATTAATTTCAAAGTTATTTTCACCAGATGGCTTAAGAACATAGTTATTAGTAACTTTAACATCTAAGTAATCAACAGTAAAAGTAGAAGTTTTTGTATTGCTAGTTTCTAGGGCATCTCTGTCTCTTCCCCATTCTAATTCTATAGTTTCAGTACCAGAACCAGTAAATTCAACTATAGCGTTTATTGGTCCATTATTGAAACTTTCATAATTAAAGAATATTGAAGGTACAGCTCTTGATTCTTTGGATTCCGTATCAACTTCTAATCTCAAATTACCCAAAATAGTATCAACTGGTTGAATTGTTAAAGTACCTTTTTCAGGAGACGCACTTTGAAAGTAATACAACTTAGTTTCTGCATCACCTTCTACAATCTCAATATCAGAGGCTCTATATATTCCACCTTGTTGTGCAAGAGCAAATTTGAAATTATATCCTATAGTACCGTATGCAGAACCCATGAAGAATCTGTTGTTACATTGGTCCTGTTCTGTAAAGTCGCCAGTAGTAAACCTACCAGAAAAGTCAATATAGTCTGTGTTGTTCCATACACCAAATGTATTTACTGTATCCCCAAACTCATCAATAACAGCCTCGTTTGTACCAGTTATAACTGCTGCATTTTCAAACATTGATGTAGCTAAGTCATTAGAACTAAAACAACCATTGGGGTTGAAGGTTAGCCCTTGTGCGTATATTAAAGTACTGTCTTTCGATAAATTTCTAATAGTAGCAGATCTTAAATAAGGAGATGAATTTATGGTCTCATCTGTCTCATTTCTAGATTGGAATTCAAAAGAGTTGAAATTCCATTGTGGATCAAATCTCAATTCTAATGTATCACCTAAAAATAGTTGTTTGGCTCTATCTTCATTGATTGCATAAAACTCAAAGTCATAAAGTCCATTCATTTTATTACTATCTAGTTCAATAATCTCAAACTTCAACTTCTTACCAACTTCTTCAGCTTCTGGGAAAGTCTCAACTTGATTTATTCCTGGAATACCAGTATTTAACTTAGATGGAGTCGGTTGACTTGCATCACCCTTATCGTAAGCTAAAACTCTGTAATAGTAAGGAGTATTATTTATTAATTTCTCAGTATCGTCAAAATCATCTGTAGAAGAGAAAATACCATTTCTGTTATCATCACCTATATCTAAGAAAGTACGATTATTTGTAATACTCTTCATATAAGGTAATATATATTCATATTTGACTGAAAGTGATGATTCAAAATCATTGAAATCGTAAGTAACCTTGCCTTTCTGAATATATGAATATAATGAATCTAAAGCTCTTTTTACTCTAGTCGAGTCTTTCATAGCATCTTTATAATTATCAATTGGTAATGCACCATCAACTATATATTTTTCTTCACCATCCACTTTAAGTGTTCTTCCAGTATTAACAAAGTAAACTGAATCTACAACTGAAGTTTCGACAGTTCCTGTTGTTACTGAATCTATTTCTACTTCTTTCAATTCATATCTTACAGCAGCTCCATCGATTGCAACTGGTTTTAAAACATTTTCCAAATATTCTTTAGAAACTTCAAAACTGAAATAATCAACATATAGAGGATTGTAAGGGATTCTAGCTGGATCTAAATTAATTGTACCAACTAATGCTTGGTCAAATAAACCACTTTCTCTATCAAACCTATGTCTTACTCCATAATTATTATATTCATTTTGAGTAAATCCGTCGTTATTAGCCAATTTGGTATAGTATTCACCCCATGGAGGATTGCTTTCAACTATACCAGCTATTGCTGGGACGTATTCACGAGTATTTCTAAATACATATTCCATTTCGTGATACAATACTCCATTACCATGTCTCATAACTCTAATTGATGCAGTATCAATTATGTCTCCGTTAGAATCATACTCAGGTCCAACAATGTACATAGAATCAATTGTAGCAATACCTGTATTAGGATTGTCAATTATTCTCATCGATTGTTCAAAAGGTAAAGGCAACTCATATCTTGCCACCTCTTCCCAACCGTAAGGTCCAGCACCACGAGGGTAATCAGAATTTGGAGATATTTGACTTATACTAAATGTATCCAAATCTGGTCTCCTAGCTCTATCAATTCTATAACCTAAGAAATCTAGTCCAGTCTCTTCTCTATCTGAAGAAAGTTCAGAAGTCGAATCCCAAGCTATTCTAATAGCGTTATTGAGAGCATTATAATATTTTATATTTGCTTGATCAGGAGGTCTAGGTGCTCTAAAGTTATTGTCATATACAGCTTGAGCAAATAAATCTAATGTATATAGACCTTCTCTATCTGGTCTTGTACCGTCAGCATCACCAGTTTTAGAAGGTGTTGCAATCATAATACATACTACAGTTCTCGAAGTATCACCAGGTCTCATATGAAATGCACCAGTTGACATCATATATCTTTTATCGCCTTCACCAAAATCAACGTCGGTTACTCCATCAGAAATGAAGTTATACATCGTTTCAACTCCATCTTGGTCTTCACCATTGTTCCAATTCTTAAATGTAACCAAACCCAATTGGCTGGAGTTATCATAGAATGCTGAGTCTTTTCTTAAAAATTTATATTCAGGATCTTGAGTATCTGGAACTATAACCGTATCAGTAACTATAATACCGTTACCTATATCTCTATCAATATATTCAATTTGTACATTACCTGAATCATCTAACAATGGAGGCCAATAAACTGTGGGTGATTCCAAGAAATCGAAACCTAAATACCCAAAACCTTGTCCTTGCTCACCAAATTGTGGGTTCGTAAATTGGTATGCCATGTTCAAGTAAGGATCTTCATACCAATAACTAACTCTATCATTTCTTGCACCAGCAAACAAAAACGGACTTCTTGCCAAATCCACATCCATAATTGGTGCTAGCCAACAATCATACAAAGTATCTTCTGACATATTAATAACATCATATAAGCAGAAGAAGAAATTTTGGTATTGACCAAAACCCCAAGAGTAAATTGTAAACTCATACTGTAAACCTAAAGGGTAACCTTGTATTCTTCTTTGTGCAAGAGAACCATCGTAATTTGATAAATCTAAATCATGATATGTAGTGAAAATGTCTTCACCAGAAATCATTGCAGGACCTTTGGGGTAAGTCTCCGTATTTCTCACATCTTCATCATACTGATAGTATCCAAAATATCTACTATAAGCCAAAGTGTCGTCTTCTTTTGTGTCCCATACTGGCCAATTTGGAGTATCTGCATCAGTTGGGTCAAAAGCTTCACCTGTATTTCTTGAATAATCTGTTGACATAAAAACTTTATACTTTTCAATGTCTTGTCTTGCCAAATTACCATCTTCTATTCTTCCTGGCGTCAACCACGAGTCTGCATTGGCCGGGTCATAAGAAACTGAAATCAATTTATTCAGTTTGAACCCTTCAACACCATTCGAATCAGTGAAAGGTATTTTTTTCTGTGCTCCATACCACAATCCACCACCAAATATATATTGGTTACGTGAATTACGAGGGAAGTAACCTGACCCTCTCTGGTTTGGTTTGTCGTACCCAATCATTCCATAATTTGAGATAATAGTCTCAATATTACTAAGGGTATTCTCTTGGAAGTCAAAGAAACCTAATGGGTCTCGTTGTACCTCACTTTCTTTTTTCTTCATATACTTTTCATTTGGTCTGGCATCTGCAAACTGTGACACCAGTGCAAATACTAAGACAATGAAAATTGATTTACTTAGAAAATTCATGTTAACTCCTAAAATTTAATTTAATTTCTTTTCTATTTAGAATCTTATTACAGCACCAAAGAATATTCTTCTTGGTAACTGAAACAATGGTTTATTCTTGTAAGTTAGTTCATTTAGTGCATTTACATAGTTTTCGTATTGCTCTTCTCTGGTTACCAAACCATTTTGGTCTGTATCAGCAGAAGTAAAATAAATTCTTTCACCGAATTGATTATACTGATTAACATTAAAAGAACCCGGTATTGCAGGGTTTCCTCTTTCGAAGAAAGTTCTTGGCGAAAAACTTCCTTGTTGTACTAAGTCCAAAGTACCATTATTCAGAGAACTCTGAGTACCACTATAAACACCTTGTGCTTCAGTTCTGTTTGTCAAGTTAAATATATCAACATAAAGCTCAAGCGAAGAACTTCCCATACCTTCACCGAAAATATCGCTCAATTTGAATTCCTTACCAATCCTAGAGTCTATTGACCAAGAACCAGGACCTTCCAAAGCATTTATTTCAGATAATTGACCTTGTCCATTAATTTCAGATAAAGTATATGGAACACCTGATCTAAAGTTTCCAGTAAATGTTACATAAGCATTCTCTAAGAAATTGATACCACCAATTGATGGACCTTCTTCATCAGCCCAAGCAAAGTTAAGCACTGCAGTTAATCTATGAGTTATATCTCTTCCTAATCTGAAAGGTGCTAGTGGTATAATGGGTCTTTCTGAAGTTGGATCAAATGTAATTGATGCCGATGATGTTGCGTTGTTACTTGTACCAGTGACAGAACCTAAAGTATAAGCAAGTCTAAATCCAAAATTATCTCTTACTCTTTTTCTTAAGTCTATCTCAACTCCCTTGTTAGTACCGTATTGTCCAACCTCTGCTAAGAAATAAGGATCCTCAGAGTCAGCTACATAAGAGTAACCTAATTGATTATAAATATCATTATAATAAGCAGATATATCTAATGCAAAATCTTCTGTTAAAGCAGATGAATAAGCTACTTGGTATTGGTTTGTTCTTTGTGGCTCAATATTAGGATTACCAATTCTTGGAGTGTTCAAATTCCTAGAAACTAAGTTTACACCATCATAAATATATTGAAGTTCTGGCATTTGATAATAAACTCCAAAATTCATTTTGAATACTGATTGATCAGTAATAGGATAACTAGCATTCAATCGTGGACTAATCATAAATTTTGCTTCTGCGTCAGCATACTTTTCCGTTTCCCATCTTTTGGGTAAAGGAAAGTTTTCTGTCTGATATACCGTATTTGAGTTGAACATGTCTACCCTTAAACCCGGCGTTATAATTATTCCTTCAAACGATATTTGATCTTGTACGTACAAACTTGCTCTCAAAGGATTAAACTCTTGGCTAGTAACTTCATATATCGAATCACTTTCCGCATATATATTACCACCAAATTCAGAAGAGTAAACATCCACTGTATTAGAAGTAGTTGGTGATGGATTAGAATGGTAACCCATTGTGTATGTCCTTACTTCAAATCCAGTTTGGATATTGTGTTCAAACTTATCACCTTGGATATACTTAGTAAAGTTACCATCTGCTTGTAAATAACTACCATTTCTGTATTGGAAACCATAACTCGCATGTCCACTGAAAAATCTATCAGTACCATACGGGTTATAAAATGTATTTGTTGGAGAAGTTTCCAAATAACCGGACAATGGATTTCTAATTGCATAATTTTGTAATAAATCAGGAGATGTGTTTCCATCGTTTGGATATCTTTGTTGAATCAATGGAGTATATCTGTCTGCAAGTAAATCTGCCGCTTCTAATGTAAGGCCATCGCCGTTTAGGTTTAGACCATATTCATTTTGTGGCTGTAACATTTCAAAACCACCAAAAAATGATGGGTCTGAACCATATTCTGCTCTTCTACCTGAAACGTCATTGTTGATTGTTGTTGACAACCTTAACTCATAAAATGCAGATGCTTCTGGGAAAGATTGATTCAACTTAACAAATACGTTATTTACATCTGAGTTAGTTGCATTGATTTTTGCAACTCTTTCTTCTATTCCGTTTTCTACACCATCGATAACACCAATATCAGTCATATAAAGATTACCAACTCCTTGATTCTCTAACGAAGTTTGACCTAATTGACCACCAACTGTTAATGAAACATTTTCAGTTAATCCAAATTTCATTCTACCAGTTATATTTTTAACCCAAGATCTTTGGTTGTCTAACTGACCCAAATTTTCTCCACCCATTAAGTAATCACCATTATCGTCAGTGATTGTAGGTGCGTAATACTCATATCCTGAATTTCTGAATTGTCTGTTTTCATATCTACCTGTTAGATAGAATGTAGCATTTTTCAAAGCGTCGTTAAGTCCAGGTATTGGACCACCAACACCAAATTCGATATTATTCAGATTATCACCTTGAAGCTTTCTACCTTCTCCACCTTCCATTAAATCATAAGTATTACCAGTCTTAATTAACTGTGTACCTATCCCTTGCGAACCATTCAGTGAAGGAAGGTCAGTTCTATAAGTTAAGAAACCTTCATACTTGTCATCTCTACCAGTTTTTACTACTGTGTTTACTTGGCCACCCATAGAGTTACCAAATTGAGCACCCGAACCACCTTTTTTTACTTGAACTTCTTGAGTTGCATAAGACGATACCATAGGAGCATAGGCAGTACCTGCACCACCAAAACCACCAGTAAATTGATTACCTACATCCATACCATCGACCATAACTTGAGTGTCATTGGCTCTAGTACCACGGATATTGTAACCACTTCCACTATTAGTTACACCAGAAGAAAGAGTTACTAACGAAGCAACGCCACCGCTGGCTGTTCTTTGTAAGTCTGCTTCGTCAAAACTTGACTGAGCCCCTACTTGGAACTTGTTTACCATTTTAGTGTCTTCTACAACTATTTCTTCTAATTCAACTGAACCCATACTTAATTGGAAATTTACCGTTGTAGTTTGGTCAGCACTAACTTTCACTTTCTTAATTATAGGATCGTAACCAATTGAAGTAACTTTGACTTCATAATTACCCGCTCTTACACCCGGTATTACGTATTTACCATTCACTTTCACATTAGCACCTTTTGTTGTACCAATAAGTGCAACAGAAGCACCGATAGCAGCATTGCCATCTTCGTCTGTAACTTCTCCCTTAATGGTTCCGTATATACTAGCAGTAAGTGACTGCGGTATAACAAATGCCAAACTCAATATTGCTATTAAAGCTATTCTTAGCATAATAAAACTCCTAATAAATTATAATTTTTTATTGTCTAAATAAGATGAGTTAAAATAAGAATAGTGTAACATAGCCGTAAATACAATGCAATAAACTAATTATGCATTCTAGTGTACTATTTGAGTCCCAAAGTTAACTCAACTATGTTATTATTCATTTTAAGCCCGTTTCAAATATATAATAATTATTTGAATTTTTACTAAAAGTGTCAAAATATCTTTACACTTTTAGCATTCATTTTAAAAACTAAACTGCAATCCATATATCATTGAAAAACTGTAAAAATTGTTTGTATATGAATTAACTAATTGCGGTAATGACGCAGTAAAGTAAGTGAATTCCGTTCCGGCTGTTAGCTTTATGCCTTCTGCCAATTCATATCCCGCAATTGCTTTTGAGTTAGTATTGAACCCCTCTTCGGACATACCAAACCCTAATCTTACCCCAATATCAAAGTTATCCACTTTTAACAATTCTGTTTGTACAAACATTTGTCCCCAATATAGAGCAAAATCTTTATCCGATTCTGTTCTTACTTTGAAGCTTCTTCCAGTTTCTCTTCCGTATTTGTCTAATATTTTTGTTGTTGTGAACATTTCTCCAAGATAAGAGATATCTGAATAACCAATCTCCAACCCTACTTTTGTTTTCTCATTCATAGTTATTGATATTGCTTGCGAATAAGAACTCATACTCGCGTTTGCCTTATCATTGAATCCATAAAGCTGAAATGGTTGAGCTGTAAATGTAGTTAGCTGTATATTATTCACAGCCAAATCATTTTGATTAAACCTAACTCTATTAATCACCTCACCAAATTCTATATTTGAAGTATTATTTCCTTGATTCATGTTACTTATAACTGGAGATATTGCACCTTCATTATTATCTTCTTCAAAAACTTCATACTCAAGAGACAAGCTTGCATCATCAGTCTCTTCATTGGCAATTGTTCTATCTATCTGGCTTATAGTAGAAATTTCGTCATTTTTGCTATTAGAAACTTCATCTGAGTTCAGTTCATCAGTTGCAAATTCATTACTCTCAACTAAAGCATCAGATTTAGCTGTACTGTTTCTTTTATTATTAGTTGTAGCAATTGATTGCTTTGTGTCAATTGTATTAACTAAGTTTGATTCAACTTCATACGATTCAACTACTGGTACACTCATAACAAAATTAGATTTAGCGAAAGTAGGTAAACCATTAAGAACTTTATTAAAATCAGAAATATTCACAAAGCTAATCACCAACAGAACTGCTACCATAGAAACTAATTGTTTTGGGAAAATACTGAATATACTCAATCCAAATTTAGTTTTTTCAACGGTAGGTGCACCACTCAGAATAGCCATCATCACTTTATCTTCGGTGTCATTTTTGACATCCTCAGGCGTTTCTATTGACTTGGCATCTTCTTTGGCAGCAATATGAATATCAATATAACTATTGAATATATCGCGAGCTTCCTCATCAGTAGATATTAAGTTTCTCAACTCATTATCTTCCTTCTCAGTGAGTTCACCATCCAAATATTTCGATATCAAATTATCTATGTTCATCTAACTCTTTCATTATAGGTTTCAATATTGTTCTGAGTTTTCTTCTAGCACGGAAAACTCTAATCTTTGCTAAAGACAATTCAATTTCAAGAACTTCTGCTATCTCTTCATAAGTCAATTCTTCATATTCACGTAAGATAAAGGCTTCTTTGTGATTATCAGCTAAACTGTTAATTGCTGACTCCAAGGCCTTTTGCAGACCAAAATCTGTTGTCTTCTGTATCTTCATTGCATGATAAGTCTCATCAAACGAAGAGTGTTCTTTGCTTGCTCGCATCATATTGTAGCAAGTGTGTCTTGCTATAGTGAAAAGCCAAGCACTGAAATTATCACCATTGAACGACTCTCTTTTCTCATACACTTTCACAAATGTATCTTGAAAAGCATCTTTAGCTGCTTGTTCAGAGCCAAGCATTCGTAAGCAAAATCTATAAACCTTGTTGTGATATTTTTGATAAAGGAACTGAAATGCCTCTGCACTACCGCTACGAAGAGACTCAACCGCCTGTTCGTATTCTAGTTCCTTTTTATTATATTTATTTGGTTTAAACATACAACTTATTTTTTGTACAAGATTTCTATTACTTATTATATAGACAATTTGAGTTATTAATTAGTTACAAATTTATTTAATTGGTGTTACTATTTTCACCAAAACAGTTCTCGAATAATTTCTACCTTGCGGTATATTATTATTATACAGTAACTTATCCTCACCAATTGCTTTTAAGGTAATATTATTATTTTTTGTCCCAATATACTTATTTACTTCCTCTGCCCTTCTTTTTGCCAAATTTTTATTGTATTCGGCGGAGCCAGTTCTATCAGTATAGCCCTCAATCGTAATTATAGAGTTAGGTTCTATACGTGATTTTATATCATCTAAAACTTTCTTATGTCTATTAGAAAGTGTTGATTTATCGTAGTCAAATACGATTAAAGCAAACTTTTCAATTCTATTATCATCTTTGAGCTCAAATCTTTTCTTCTTAATAGTCAACTGTTCTACTTCAGTAGTCTTTGTATCTATTGCTTCATTGCCAAACTGATCTTTTGCATTGAGCACAACCTCTACTGGTTTGTCCAGTAGTGGCTGAGGATCTTCTAACACATTCCAATCATATCCAGAGTCACCAATTTCACTGCTATTAACTAATCTTAATATATTATTGTCTTGCTTGATTGTTAGATTGTAGTCAACTTCACTTTCCTCATCACTGGAACTAATCTCTGGCATAATGTTTACTATTGGAGGATTAGACACCTTTACTATATCTTTTAGGTACACTGGCTTCAATATCTCATAATCATCTGATTCTATCTCTGCTCTTTGATTTTCTACAATACCATCGGGCATATCCGAATTACCTGGTATTGCTGGTAAATTTCGAGATTCTGTATTTATTCTGGAAGCGTCAATCCCCCAGTTGTTAACTAAATATTCTTTCACCGAATTTGCTCTCTTTTCTGATAAAGCAATATTTTGTTTCTCAACACCAGTATTATTATTAGTCCCGATAACATTTATTCTTGCATCAGGGTTGTCTGTCATTCTGCTACCAATAACATTAAGCAACTGATTGTGAATTTTCAGAGTATTCCAAGGCAGTTCTTGCTCTTCAAATTTGTTGCCCAAAAGTGTATAGTCATCCATTAACTGACTTGAATTGTTCAAATCACCTTTTCCCTTATCAAAGAAAACATACGGCAGCAATGGAAAGCCCTCTTCCATTTCCAGCTCTTCTATTACAATTTGTTTCACATCTTCTATATCGCCACTTAACTTCGCAGTGATTAATATATCTCTTGGAATAGTTTTTTCATATTTCTCACTGATTGTCTTAGTAACAAATATTCTTTCATCACTCTCATCAGTGTTTTCAGTTATGTCAGTAGAAACTAATTCAACTTTTGGTTCAACAACATTAGGATTTTTTACAATCAAAGTATCTCTTTTATATAGAGTGTCAATTATAACTGGCTTTTCCTTACTAGGGATGCTATAGTATTTAAACGCAATATCAAACCTCAGATGATTTGGTTTCCAATTATCAATATTAACATCATTCAAAGCTAAAAAGTATCTTACTTCTGGAATAATATATAGTTTCTTAGCTAATGGAAATTCATACCCTACACCCAAAGCCAATGATGAATGGAATCCATTCACTTCTGGTATTTCGTCTCCTGAGGCTACATTTCTTTTGAAACCATCTGTATCTTTGAATACTACGTAGTCAGGTGATGTAATAACTGAATTTTGGTTAAATGATGATGTAATAGGAATACCAAATTTGAACCCCAGATGCAAGTTTAAATCATAAATAGGCGAGTATCTGAAAGTTGGTTCTAAAGACACTATACTCAAAGCCGCAAGAATATTGTGATTAATATCAACATCACGTATATCCGTATTTTGTGGATTAGATTGGTCAATCAGATTTGGATTAACTGTGTTCCCCCCTCTTTGGTCTTTCTCATTGAACTCAGCATCGAGCATATCAAACGATAATCGGATATCGAATCCCGAATGTTCTATTATATTGTTTGTTTGAAAGTCAGCAAGCAAACCAATAGATAAACCTACTCCTGTTGCGCTGGTAAATTCTGTACAACAATTTGGTACACCAGGTAGTGAACTGAATGATGAACTATGAATATTATAATTCAGTCCTGTAAAAAAACCGTAGCTGTTATAATCCCTTCTGTTTTCAACTTGTGAAAACAATGACCCTATGCTTACAAACAAAAGTAGTACTATTATTTTTTTCATATTATTTTACTATCACAATTTTTTCTGTTTTTATTCTTGCTGGCGTTTCTAACGTAATATAATACACTCCGCTCGTTAAGTTGCTTATATCATATTCCAAAGATATTTCACTGTCACTATCCCTTGTTCTGTCTACCTCTCTAATTAAAGTCTTTTTACCAGTCATATCCATTATGCTAAACGTATGCTTGCCGGACTCAATCAAGGTTGCGTCAACTGAAATCTTTCCATTTATCTGTTGTAAATCATAATCTAAGCCATCCTTGTATTCTAATAACCTATCACCACCCTCTTGACATATCGTGAGGTTGAATAAAGCTCCACTTGGTATAATTTCAGAGATCCCTGATGTTTCTTCCAACTCAATCGAGTTACTTATGAAAATCAAATTATCTTTTTCATTACCTAATAATGTAGCACCAACCAATTCAGTCAATAATATCTCATCTTCTGTAACATTTACTGAGGATTCCATATCTATCTCAATAGTAGTTAGTGAAGGATTAGTAATCATTGATTTTAATGAACCATTAGTGACCGACATTGGGAAGAAAACGGTTTTGTTAAAGCTAATATTCATCTTGGTTATCTTTACGTCCGTATTTTTACCAGCCTCATTAGCAATATTAGATATTCTACCATATATAGGTATTCTATACTCATCTATGTTTGGTTCAACTTCCAACATATCTTTTGCATATACAAAAAGGTCATCCCCTTCCGTTGCATCTGCTAATAAATTTAAAGGCACTAAGTAAGAACATCCATTCTCTAAAGATACTTCCACATTAAGTTCAGCGTCAAAATTACCAATTGCTAATGGGGTAAAGTCTATACTAAAATTATCATCGGTTGTACCAGTAGAGTTTATAGTCATTTGATTAGGTGAAATGAAACTGTATTCTGCATAATTTGGAGTTAAGTTTGCACTGTTAATATCTACAGTTATATCTTGTCCTGCAGCAAAAGGAGCTGTATTGTCAACTGCAATATTAATATTTCTGGATTCTGTTGCACCTATGAAAACTCTGCCAAAATCAGTTGGTACTTGTGTTACAACTATTCCAGATTTTATCTCAGCAGTTATCTCTTTAGGCAATGTCTGGTTTTGACCATTAGCAGTATAATACGCGATTAGAGTAGCACTATAATCACCAAATGGCAGAACTGCATCAATAAAGTCTATATTTTCAAAATGAGCATTAGTTCCATCAAATTCATTAATCGCTTGATCAACTGATTTTTTGAAAAGTGAGTTACCATTACGAATAACTTCAATGCTGTCCAGAACAAGTGCGGCATCACCTTCGTTCCTAAACTGAACTTGTATTGTTTCATCTAAGCATGGGCTTTTCACTCCCAAATCTAAATCAGTTGGAATAACCAATTCCGCTTCTACTCCATTTGCAATAACTTCTATCAACATCGAATTATTACATTTGGAAAACTCAGCCACTATATCTTCTGTAAAAGGCCCGAGCACATCTAAGTCAATATCTACATCAAAATCTTGTGTTCCACCTGGCTGTATTATTACTGGAAATCCACCAGCTCCAGATTTAGTTATAGTTAATTTAGAATTTGGTTCTTGCGTAAAACCAGTAATTGTTCTTGGTAATTTACCTTGGTTGTTCAAAGTAATTTGTTTTGGCGGCACATCAAGTCCAACCGGCACATCCCCTAAATCAAAAGGACTACCTGGAGTCAACTTTATATTGAAAGTATCAACTTCTGCTTTCAGTACTATCTCAAAAACCTCATCTCCAGATTCATCAAAACCAAATGTAAGCTTAGCATATTTCATTCCCGAATCACTTGGATTTTTTGGTGGAATAAACCTAATTCTGAACGAATTAGACCCACCAGAATTTATAGAATTTGGTACGTTAGCAATAGTAAAGTATCCATCTGGATTTTCATCAATTATACTATAATCATTCTTCAAATTGATTAGCTCAGTATATTTATTTTTGATGAAAACATCTAAGCTATCAGACTCACATTCGTATAAAATACCAAAATCAAGAGTATCAGGAAATTCAATATTTGCCAGTGATGAAGTCCCAGTTAAAGTTAGTGTTTTTTCTGCTTCACAACTTCCTTCATTACTGCTGAATGCAGATGATATGATAGTTGAATAATTATAATTATTTTCTGCCGTTGGTGCAAAAGTATAAGTCAATTCCAATTTTGCAGTAGGGTCAACTGATATTGGTTGTAGTAAGTAAGGCAACGGCTGGTCGGCTCCTTTATAAATAAAAGGTGCGAGTGCCGCCGGAGGTGTCTGTATCAATGCTGGCTTTGCACCAGTGTTTGTAACTATCACGATCATATCTTTAGTCTGATTCGGATTAACATTACCAAAATCCAAACTATTATCAGCTTCACTAAATGTTAATTCGGCTTCTGCAACTGTTACCTTTAGTACAAGCGTATCAATACCGTCAGGACATTCGTCTGAATTAATAACTAATAAAGCATATACTCCATTAGGGTAAGCAGTCTCCGTCAAGTCCTGAAAATTCACATCTATTAGAGTGGATTGATCTTTTTCAATTAGTCCAATGTTATTAGGAGCTGCATCAAATGATGAAGCTATTCCATTTCCCTCATCAATAATTGATATGTCAAGATTATTTATATCAAATTCAGAATCGTTCCTAATATTGAATTTTGCATTTGCCAACTCTCCTTTACAAATAACTCCCAAATCTAAAGTGTCAATCACCTGTGTTTCCTGTTCATTCAAGAAGGTAACATCTACATCTTGTAGGTTTATGTTAATTGCTATTGCAACAGTATCTCTAAATGATACACCGTCATGAAATATATATAAAGTATCAGTTATAATACCACTATGCCCAGGTTGTTTCGTGTAAGTGAAATTTATATAACCAAGACTATCAGGCCCGTCTGGAACAATATATTTTGCAGATACAAATGGAGTAAAATCTATTCCTCTGTCACCAAAAATCAATTTCCATGGTTTAAGGAATAAATAGTCACCACCAATCGATTGTATTTGAATAGAGTCCACAAGAGTCGCCCCAGAACAATTTATCACGTTAAATGTAGTATCTTCTGGAAAATAAATATCTGGTTCTCCAAAGCGAACTATATTCGTTGCAGCTTGCGATAAGACTTTTTCTGGCTCATAAGTGTAATCATCTACGGATTGTGTTTCAGTTTGAACTACAGAAATATAATATTCATCTTCGTGAAATCTATCGAAATTAAAATTCACCCCCCAACTGACACTCCCGGGACTAAAAGACGGTCTTAAAAGTTGCCAATTTGATACTTCTGATTTAATATATATTAGTATCTCCTTTCCTGGCTCATGAGTACCAGTGAATCTATGTTTTGGTGTTATAGTCTGTGAACTATCCGTACTAATACCTCTGTAATCTGTAGCATCATTAGGTGAAAAGCTTATGGGTGTAAATGCCTGATAGCCATCGTATCTAATTCTTCCAGCACCGCCATCTCTACCTGAACGCGAACCTCCACTTGCCGAAAGAGTAGAGTTACTAATTCCATTTTTAGACATAATTACTGCAGCTCCACCTGAGCCAGGGCCACCTTCGGCATTATCATAACCGTTTCTTCCATCATCTCCATCTGCTGTTATTGAAACTCCATCTATTTCTCTAGCAAATAGCAAAAGTGCACCGCCACCGCCGCCGCCTTCTCCACTATTTACAACAAAGTCAAGAGAAATGGGGTTTGCTTCAGGATTACCACCAGCTCCACCCGAACCACCAGCAAGTGGAATAGTCATTTCATTTCCATGTACTTGACCTCCAGTTGTTCCACCAGTTACGTTGTCACCGCCACCAGCTGTGGCATAACCACCAGCACCTCCACGAGTATTGTCATTATACCCAGAACCTCCGCCAAAGCCACCTTGATTATTTGCATCGCTGCCACTAAAGCTCTGAACTCCTATTTTACCAAAAGGATGCCCCGTACCTCCATAAGATGCTTGCCAACCTTCGTTACCACTTGGGGAGTAGGATTCTACACCATTTAAACTTTCTCCATCAGGGCCAGTGCTACTACCAAACTCTCTATAGTTACCAGATCTAATTATATAAAGGTTCGTACCGCCTTTACCTCCACTAGTAAAACCATTTCCTCCATTAGAACCCCTTTGAACACCACTTGTTATGTTGTCTTGGAAGTTGCCGCCACCGCCGCCGCCGCCAGGGCCTCCGTGTTTGTTTTCAGAAGAAACAGAAATAACAGAGTTGGTACCTTTTATCGGGCCTTTGCTCAGTATAACAGCAGGCAAATACCCTTGATTTCCATTTGTCAAATCACCATCTGGGTCATTTGTAGTGATTGTGTAAGTCGTATTGTCTTTTAGAATAAGCGAGTCAACAATAATTGCACCTCTCGCAGAACGTACCCCTAAGTTTCCTTCACCAAATATTGTTTCATTTATTCCAGTTATATCACCATTATTGCCAAGCGTTTGCGGCTGCACAATGCTGAAAGTAAAATCTCTCGGTGCAGGCACTGTTGTTCCCTCTACACTGAACTCCACTTGCCACGCTGGGTCTGGGGTAATTTGTGAAGGGTTTGCCGTTTGTTTTACAAATATATGAGTAGAAACTAATCTCCCTTCCCAAGAAACTACAGTTGGCCCAAACTCAACCAAAGCACCGTTCTTAGTCACATTGAAGTCAACTTCGTCATCAACTCCAGGTAAGTAGAAGCCATCATCACCGAAATAGCCCTTTGCATCATGTGGTGCAACAAGCTCAACATAGATTGCCATATCGGGTGCGCCGATATCTGGAATCATGTAGTGGTTCTGAGAAAACAATGAGTAAGAGCTAATAAAAAGTAAAAGTAGTATAATTTTTTTCATAATAAAGTAAAGTTAATTACCGTTAGTTTTGATAGATAAGCTAATATAACTAAAATTACTAAAGTAGTAAAAATAAAACTGCCATTTTGTTTACAACTTTGGCTTTAGGCACACTATTTGCTTAACTATTGTTATGAAACTTAGCAAAGCTATAGAAAAGTTTATCAACTACTTACAAGTAGAAAAAGGATATTCTAATAATACAATAGATACCTATATTACTGCTTTGAATCAATTTGACGAATTTTTGACAGAAGCTTTTGAATCTGACATAGATGTAACTATACTCGATTCGGACGATATCACCCCCTACTTGGGCTATCTTCACGACCGAGGATTAAAAAAATCATCACTTCGATTGAAATTAGCTGCTGTAAAATCGCTTTTCAAATACCTTTTCAAAAAAGAACTAATTGAGAAAAACCCGGCTGCTGCTGTAATATCGCCCAAAACAGAGAAAAAACTACCTAATTATCTCCAATTGAAAGAAGTAAATAAGTTACTGGACTATTTTGACTGCACTACTTTTGAAGGAATAAGAGACAAGGCATTAGTAGATATAATCTACAGCTGTGGACTCAGGATAAGCGAAGTTTTAGAAATAAAAGTAAACCAGATAGACAAACAAGAAAGATTGCTTAAAGTCATTGGTAAAGGGAACAAAGAACGCTACGTCCCTATTGGGAGCAAGACATTAGAAACACTACGTGAGTATGAATCAATCAGAAAAAGCATTGTCTCTAACACCAAACACCTATTTATAAAATCAAATGGCAAGAAGTTAGATAGATTCACAGCTTATAGAAGTGTTAACACAGCTATGTCTGCAATATCTGATTTATCTCAAAAAAGCCCACACACACTAAGGCACAGCTTTGCTACTCATCTACTTGACAATGGAGCGGACATCCGTTCGGTAAGTGAAATGTTGGGCCACAGCTCGCTCTCTACGACCCAAGTTTATACACACTTATCAATCGAACGATTAAAAGATGCGTATAAAAATGCACACCCAAAGGCATAAACTCACCAAAATTTAGTAAATTCGAGCTTTAAAAACAGACAAAAAGTCAATAATTATGGCAAATATCAAATTTTCAGTCATTGGAACTGGTCATCTTGGCTCTATTCACCTGAAGTTATTAAAGCAAAATGAGAATGCTGATGTAGTTGGAATATTCGATCCGAATACGGAAAAAGCAACAGAATTAGCAAACGAACATAACATTACTGCATTTGCAACATTAGAAGATGCAATCAATAGTTCTGATGCACTAATTATTGCTGCACCTACTATCCATCACTATGAAATAGCTAACAAATGCTTAGAAGCAGGAAAGCATATTTTCATAGAAAAGCCAATAACTCATACTCACACAGAGGGATTGAAACTTTGTGAAAAGGCCCGCGACAATAAAGTCAAACTGCAGGTGGGACACGTAGAGAGATTCAACCCGGCACTTGCTGCACTTAGTACTTATGAGCTAAATCCTATGTTTATAGAAGCACACAGATTAGCACAGTTCAAAACTCGTGCAACAGATGTGTCTGTTATCCATGATCTTATGATTCACGATATAGATATCGTACTGCACCTAATCGGCTCATCAGTAACTGCAATCGATGCTAATGGCGTATCTGTAATCACAGACACAGCAGATATTTGTAACGCCAGATTGACTTTTGAAAATGGTGCTGTGGCGAACCTAACGGCATCACGAATATCAGCCAGACCAATGAGAAAAATGAGATTTTTCCAGAAAGATAACTATATCTCCTGCGATTTCGGTAAGCCAGAAGTAGAAGTATTTGAGATAATAGACGGCGATTTGCCAAAGACAGAAAACATAGTCCCGGCCACAATGCTCGGCAGTATAGAAGCAGGACAAAAGAACAGAAACATATACTTCAAAAAACCAGTGATACCTGAGATAAACGCAATAGCCGAAGAGCACAACTCATTCATAAATGCGATTGAAAATGACGAAGATGTATCAGTAACTGGCTACGAAGCAACGGAAGCACTGAGAATAGCAGAAAAGATTAGCGAGATAATAGCCAAATAGAGATTATCTTCAATTATTAGAAATTTAAAGAAAGCTCCATTTTGGAGCTTTTTTTACTAAAAACTAAGATATTAATTATCTTCTTTTTCATAAAGTTTTAATCGAAATTCATAATGTAGTTTATTAATATAATCAATGTCTGGTAAATCAGGTAGATATGTTTTTGAGTATACTGTCTCTAATTCTACCTTTTTTGATTCGGCGAGTTTAAGTAACTCTTCATAATCATGTTCCCCATTTTTGATAGATAATAAGTAATCTCTATTTGGTCTTTTAGGGTTTACAATACCTTCTTTTCCAATTTCGATTGCCATATCTAACAACCGAAATACATGCATCATATTTTTTGCATCATAATTTTTTCCATGCGAAATAGTATTTTCAAATCTTTTCTCATTTCTTTTTTCAACCCACGCCCAATATTCTCTATATTCTTTACAATAAGTCGAATATCCTTCCAGATTAAAGTATAATAATGTTAATTGACTCTCCCCTTTAGGTATTGAACTCAAAGCAATATCATTAGAATTTTCATTCTTTATTATTCCTTTATATGGTATTTCAATTGAATGATATAATCCAAACAAATTTCTCATATTTGGAATTTTAATAAGTCCACAATTTTCTTGCTCAAAATTATTATACTTTAAATATTCTTTCAATCCAATCGATCTGTTATTTAGACTAATGTAACAAAAGTCTAATACACTTTTCTTTTCTTTATCAATGGGGTTGAGAATCTTTTTATTCAGGCCTCTGGATTTCTTAATCTGCGAAATTGCATATTTACCAAATGAATTCTTACAAAGTTTTGACAAAATTTTACTTGAATCTATACTTTCAATTATAGAAGATTTGATATTTATTTCAGTCTTGTTAGTATTTAATAATTCTAAAATATTGGGATTATTATAAGACAACAATTCTAAAAACCTACCTAACTCATAATAAACTATATCATTAGACTTATTACTAATTTGAGGAATATAATTCATACAGAAAAACTCCTCTTTAGGTAGTACAAATACTCCTTTTATATCTGTGTCTGATTCGGGTGTATCTAAACCGTAAGCTTTACTGCCACTGATACATTCAAATAAAATTAGCTTTCTATTTTTTATTTGTTGGATATCCATTTAGCAAACAAACTGTCTTAGTAAATCATTAAGTTCATTTACATTACCTTTGGCAGAAGGTAAGCTTTTAGACTTTTTATCAGCTTCAAAAAGACTGTCTTGTATCAATTTTTGAACTTCAAATTCTCCTGAATGAAGGTAGGACTCACTTTTCATTCTCTTTAATTCAATTAATTCTTGTATTCTTGTTTTTATAGATTCATCTATACTAATTCCTTCCAACATAATTGAAAATTCAATTGGAACTACTTCATCTCGCTGAATTATCCACTTGCATGCCATTGATGCTCTTAAACTATAAAATAACTTTTTCAATTTATATTTTGAACTTCCATCTACTTCCGAAAATGCTTTATGATCCATTCCTGCATAGTGGTGTATAGTTGCTATCTTAGAGTAAAAATTTTTAGATGTTTTATTAATTGAATCAAGAAATTCATTATTAATCAAATACATTTCTGGTGATTGTATTCTCTCAAGTAGTGGCGGATTCGATTTTTGAAGTAACCTTAAAGACTTTCTGAGTTCCCAACCTGAAATATCAATTTCATTCTCCTCTAACATCAAGTCAATTGAGTCTTTACCTTCTTTTATTGTCAAATACCATTCTGGTTTATGCTTGTAAATAATTCTAACATCATAATCACTGTCTGGTGATGGGAATCCCCATGCCCTTGATCCGGTCTCACAAGCTAAGAGAATTTCAATTTCATTTTCTTTTTCAATTTCCTTAAGACTTTCAATTATTTTATTCTTCATTTGACACAATTAACTTATTCTATTTGTTTGATATTTATCAATATAATAAATTTAATATCTAAGATAAAAATAAATATGATGTAAAGTTTTTAAATTTAGTACAAATAAAGCCATTAACTGTAATTAGCTAATGGCCTTTTTTAATATTTTTAAGTTTAGATTTAACTATTCAGCAGAAGCAGTTGCCTCTTCTTCAGCAGCAGGTTCTTCTTCAGCAGGAGCATCACCTTCTGGCTTCTCTTCGCTTTCTCCACCGCCTAATACTTTACCCATTAACCATTTCGCCATTGCTTTACCTTCAGCAGGAGTAAGGCCTTGATTAGCCATACCAGCAGGATAATCCGCAGGATTTTGAGGAGATGGGTTCAAAATAAATTTAACCAATTCTGCTTCCTTGCCTTCATATTTAGTTACAACGTCGTTATAAGCAGGTCCAGTCATTTGCTTTTTATCAAACTTGTGACAAGCAATACAGCGAGTGTCATAAATTGCTTTTGCGTCAATCTGTGGTTGATTTTCTTCTGACTCATAAAGTGCTAATCTTTCTGCTTCAGCTACTTCTGCTACTTCTGCTATTGCGTGTAAATTACCTGAAACAGAAATATGGAAAGCTTGTTGATCTTGTGCTGCAAACATAGCAAATGCTATTAGCATAAACATAAAGCCATACTTAATGCCTTTTTCGTGTTCTTTCTTCTTAGTTACATAAACTGACTGAGCAAAGAATAATATAAATAGTAATGACAATAGTCCAAATACAAACATCCATCCAGATAATGCCCCACTAGGAATAGTAACTATCTGTAGTGCATACACTATTGGTATAATCATAGCAGCATAAAGACCATTTTTTCTAGCAAATGTCAAGTATTGTTTCTTAGTGTACTCATCAATATTCTTAACACCGTCTTGCCATGAAAAAGTAAGGAACAAGTAAATAGCAGAAGCTAATGCAATACCCATAGTAAGTATTAATATCGCTTTCATACTAGTGTTCATACTGAAAATCATATCAAATATAGAAGCACCCCAAAGTGAAGTGTCATAAGCATAAGTTGTAGCACCAGCAATAAACCAAGTTGCTACTATTAGAAATATTATACTCCAGATAGAAGCAAAAGAGCCGTTATTCTCAACCTCTTCATCAAGATGGTGATAATCATCTACTATTCCAGCACTTGTAGATCTAACATTTGTTTTAAATGAATAGAATACAGATTTGAAATTCATAGCACTTTTGTAACCATAAGCAGCAGCAATACCCATAAGTAACAAGAATAATGCAACAAACAAATACCCTACTACATCAGATTCAGTTCTATGTAATAACTGAGGGTAACTAAGAATAAAACTTAGCATAGGGACTAGTCCAAGTCCAAACCACATTCCAGTTATTCCAGTACCTACATTAATCATGTCTTGAGCTAACTTTTGGTAAGCAACATCATTATTCTTCTTTGCTTTTGATTTTGCCAATGCAGACAACCACACAGAGCCAAATAGTAACCCCACGTAGGAGAATAAAAATGCAGATGAAATGTAAAGCATCAACCTAATTAAAGTTAGGTGAGTAGAACCAACCGGTATTACCAAATCATTAAATAGTTCCATTATTTTGCCTTTAAGCTATATTGTTTTATCTATTATAATTAATATTAAAATTAAAAGTACATAAATGTTAATAAACATAAATGTCTTGCGAATCAGTTTTCTACTGAGCTGTTTCGCAATTAAGTATCTCGAATTGTACACTAAGACCAATTGAGCAATAAAGAATAATATAAGTATTATCAAATTGTCAATTACACCGTAGAATGGTACAATCATTGTAATTACTGCTAACGATACTATCCAAACAAAAGTAACTCTACCTATTTGATTGATATTTAGCCACTTGTTCAACATAACAAAACCAGCTTTGTTATAGTCTTTTTCAAATAGAAGCAAAAGCAACCAAAAGTGAGGCATTTGCCATAAGAACAAGAAAAATGCAACGGCCCAAATAGCTGGAGCATACATATAGCCGCCTGCTGCTGCCCACCCAATTAATGGAGGTAAACCTCCAACAATAGCACCTGGAATAACAGCCAAATTGCTGAACCTCTTCGTTGGTGTATATACCAAATTGTATATAGCCAAAGTGATAATTCCTATCAACATAGGAACAACATTCCCCGTTGCCAGTAATAATAACATACCAACTAATGCCATAGTACTCGAGAGAGCAAACCCTCTTCCAGAAGAGATACGACCAACAGCAATTGGTCTGTTCTTAGTTCTCTCCATCAGTGGATCTATTCTCCGTTCTTGCCAATGATTATATGAGGCAGACCCCATAGACATAAGCATAGTACCCAAAAAAGTAAGAAGGAGATTTAGATCAAATCTTATTTCATACAATAAGTACCCTACAGCTGCAGTTATAGCAACAGAAACAGATATTCTATACTTTCCTAATTCAAATAAATCATTGATTAGATTCGTATCATTATTTTTCGTAGAACTTGTCATAGTATCCCCTACCTTTTAGGGAACTAAATATTTAATCGTTGTCTGATTCAGAGTCTTCAGAATCTGCAACATCATCAGATTCTTCTTCTTTCACTTCTTCACTAGAAGCTTTGTCTTCAATATTACTGTCTTCTTCACCATACCAAGCAGCAAATTCATCCTGCGGTAAAACTACTAATTTTTTGTACATATCCCAATGCCTTTGCCCGCAGTATTCTGCACAAGCAATGTCAAAAGTTCCAGTTTTTTCTGAAGTAATAAATACAAATCCATCTCTGCCAGGGACAGCATCTTCTTTAATCCTGAAACCAGGGATATAGAAACTGTGTAATACATCAATTGAAGTAATATTGAATTTTATTGTTTTATTTACAGGAATATATAGCGTATCAGTCTTTGTACCATTTTCATATTCGAAGTCCCAATCCCACATTTTAGCAGTAACTGAAATTTCCATATCCTGTTCCTTAGTATTTCTTAGCTCTGCAAAATCTTTATAACCATAAAAGAACATAGTCATCACTAATATAGTAGGAATAACAATCCATGTAATCTCTATAGCAACGTTCCCATGATAAGGAGTAGGTATAGGATTTCTTTTTGCGTTATATCTAATTACAAAGTATATCATCGCAACAGTAATTAGCAGTAACATAGCAACAGAGATAACTGTTACATATATCATCACGTCATCTACTGTAGCAGCATATTTAGAAGCTTGTTCAAACATTTTCTTAACCGGTGTATGTATTGAATAAATCAAATGAATAAATAACAAATACAGCTAAAATAATAAATCCGCATGCAATCAATATACCTTTCATTAGTATATCATCGTACTTAATGTGCATGAAGATATTAATCACTAACATTGCTTTAACAGTTGCAATTAACATAGCAAAAAAGAATGTATAATCACCCAAATTTACGCTAGCTACTGTAACTGTCAATGCAGTCAATGCAACTAATACTAACCATATCATAACATTTTTCCCATAACTGGGTACGTGTTCGTGTGCATCAACACTTGTGTTTTCGTTTTGTCCGCTCATTTTCAACCTTTTAATGTAATAGATAGAATAATGGGAATAAGAAAATCCAAATCAAATCGACTAAGTGCCAATAAAGTCCGGCATTTTCTAATACAATATATTTGTCTGAATTAATAGTACCTGTTTTAATAAATATATAACAAAATACCATAATTACCATACCAACAATAACGTGGAACGTGTGTAATCCAGTCATTAAGTAATACAATCCAAAGAATACAATTTCTCCAGCAGGTCTAGCTGCCAAATCTTCAGATCCTGGGTAAATACCATGATGAATCTTTCCCATCCACTCAAAGTACTTGTTAACACAGAAAGTAGCCCCACTAAGGAATGTAATTCCTAAGTAAAATAAAGATACTTTAATGCTCTTTCTTCTAAGTGCAACTATCGATAAAACCATAGTTAATGAACTGGTCAATAGCACTAAAGTATTGACTGCACCCATAACTATATTTAGTTCCATAGCAGCGTTGTGGTAATCTTGTGGGTAAGCTATTCTATATCCGTAATAGAGGATAAATAATCCACCGAATAATAACACCTCGGTAAATAAGAATAACCACATTCCAAATTTAGACCCATAGTCATCTCTGTGTACGTGTACATAAAGTTGGCTATTATCTCCGTATCCGTGGGCTGCGTTGTTACCGTGCCCGTGGCTATCAACAGAAGTAGTGCTCAATTTAGTTAACCTCCTGAATATCTTTTTCTTTATTTTCTATAAAAACTCTTTCATCATGACCATGATAATCATAAGGATCTTCAGTAGCTACAGGTGTTTCTACGAAGTTTAATAATGGTGGCGGTGAAGGCATAGCCCATTCAAGAGTTTTTGCACCCCAAGGATTACCACCAGCAATCCTGTTACCTTTTACCTTAGCTACTATTAAATTCACAATCATTAGCAATATAGCAGTAATCAATATCCAAGAACCAACAGTAGAAACTACGTGGTAAATTTGATATTCTGGTAAGTAATCAAAGTATCTCCTCGGCATTCCCATATAACCCATAATAAACATTGGGAAATAAAGTACGTTAGCACCGATGAAATACAATACTACTCCAGTTTTGGCTACTTTTTCGTTATACATTACTCCAAACATTTTAGGATACCAATAGTGTAATCCGGCAATGAACATTGATAGAATACCACCAATAATTACATAGTGAAAGTGTGCAATTACGAAATAAGTATCATGTAAGTGAATGTCAGTTGAAATTGTTCCTAAGTGCAGACCAGTAAGTCCACCTATTGAGAAAAGGAATATTGAACTAAGTGCAAACAACATAGGTGCAGATAGAACAATAGTTCCACGCCACAATGTTGCTACCCAGTTAAATACCTTTACCCCTGTTGGAATAGCAACAAAGAAAGTTAAGAAGGAGAATACAGTTCTAGCTGTATCGCTCATACCACTCGTAAACATGTGGTGTGCCCAAACCATGTACCCAATTACTGCAATAGCCAATGTGGAGTAAGCCATGACTTTATATCCAAATATTGACTTTCTTGAGAAAGTTGCAATTACATCAGAGATAATACCAAATGCAGGTATCGCCATAATATAAACAGCAGGGTGAGAGTATATCCAGAATAAGTGTTGGAATAATACTGGGTCACCACCTAAAGTAGGGTCAAATATACCAAACTTAAATGTTCTTTCTAATAAAACTAATACTATTGTTATACCAATAATTGGTGTTGCTATTACTTGAATCCATGCAGTAGAATATAGTGACCATGTAAATAACGGCATAGAAAACATCTTCATACCCTTCACTCTCATTCTGTGACATGTAGTCACGAAATTAAGACCAGTCAAAATAGAAGAGAAACCTAAGATAAATGCAGCCAGAAGTGGCAAAGCGATATCAGTTCCTGTCCTCAAACTATAAGGTACATAGAATGTCCAACCAGTATCAATGTGTGTTTGAAACACTAATGAGAATATTGCTAATAGTGCCCCTATCAAATAAAGGTGATAAGACAATAAGTTGAGCCGTGGAAAGGCGACATCTTCTGCACCAAGTTGCATTGGTAAGAAAAAGTTTCCGAACACAGCAGGAATACCTGGTATAATAAACAAGAATACCATTATCATTCCGTGGAGTGTAAAGAATGAGTTATAAGTTTGTGCATCTACAATAGTTGGTCCAGTAGTTAACATTTCTAATCTCATTAGAAATGCAAAAGTCAAACCAACTAAGAAAAACGCACCAATAGAGAAAAGGTACATAATACCAATTCTTTTATGATCAGTAGTCAGAAGCCAAGACAATATGCCTTTGTGCTTCGTTTTTACATCGTAAAAACTTACGTAATCTTTTAAATTTCCGTTGTTGTTACTCATTTTGCAACACTCTCCGATTTATTTTTATCTCTTTTTGTTGAAATCACTAAATATCCTAAAAAGATAAGTAGTGTTAAAGTTACAGTACCGCCAACTATTGGCAACAAATTAAGTACGTAACTTCTTCCTTCCGGATCATATTTAAAACATAGTTCTAAGAAGTTATTAATGGTTGGCTGTGCCAAACCTTCGTTAGCTTCTATTATTGACATTTTAAAGTTAAATGGCAAAAACTCTGTACCATTGTGGTATCTCGTTATCTTACCATCGGGTGAAAGTACTATTAATATTGCACTATGCAAAAAGTCTTTCTCTCCCTCTTTTGAAAAATTGAAACCCAATGCCTTGGTTAGTTTTCTAATTTGCAAACTGTCACCAGTCATAAATTTCCAACCTTCTGGATCAATCTCTCTTTTCATCCCATCCAAGTAATTTTTCTTCCATTTAGAAGATATTTTACTATCTTCAGTGTGGTCAAAACTAATCGAGATGGCCGTATAATCATCACCAGGTATCATATCCGTAGATTCGATAACCTCAGCAAATCCCTCTAATAATGGGCTACATATTCCAGGACATTTGAAATAAACCATTGATATAACAGCTGGTTTGCCGCCCAATAAATCAATTAGTTTTACTTCTTCTCCATTTGATTTAGTAAATTCTAAATCTTTTGGAATATATTCGCCTAATTTTTCTTCAACACCAACTTTCTCATTTGCTTCTTTTTGCGAAAAAAGTATAGTTGGTATTAGTATGCAAAGAGCAATTATTTTATAATACATTAATTTAATTTGTATTTAGTTAGCCGCGTAAACATTTAGTAATTGTGAATGAAGATTACTCCACTCTTCGTCTGAAAGATATACTACGCTTGAGTTAAATCCATTTTCTACCAAATCGCCAAGTACGATTTTTTTGAATCTGGTGACATCACTCTTCCACTCTATATCATTCTTAAATGTATATACAACCCTTTCTATTTCACTTGAACTATTCTTAAGTAACTCACTGTTAGAATTTTCAGCCTTAGTAACTAAGTCGTCTAATCCTTCTGTTGTTTCTTTTGAAACTAATGCAGCTGCATTTTCTAAACTAATCTGGTTATTTGTAGTTCTACCATCAGCTAAAGAGTAAGTCAAATCCAAAGTGGATAGTTCATCTTCTGTTATTTCTGGAAAACCCGCAAATGACCTAACATAGTGAATGATACCAAGTCGTTCCTTTACAGTCATCTGATTGTATGAATTCATACCGTTTTCCACTATGCCTTCTTCTAGTGTTTTGTACATATCAGCAAATGTTCTTCCGTAAGTCCAACCATCTTCATCGTGGAAATTACGTGGGGCAGGATTTAATCCACCACCAGCTGGTCCATTACCTTTGCCATCATCACCGTGACAAGAAGCACAGTTAGTAGCATATAGGTCTTTACCAGTATTTATCAGTTCTTCCGACGGCTCCATTCCTATAGCCATAATGTCAACACCTTCTTGTTTCTGACCTTTTTGTTGAACTACATCCATTTGCCTTTCAGGCAAGTTTGAATAGTGAAATTTGGGATCATTATCTGACATATAATTTTGGTGTTGAACGTAATACCTACCAGCTATAATAATAGAAATAAGCACAACAACATATATTAATCCCATCCACCTTGAAGGAGAAGTAAATATTTCTTTGAAGTTTACTTCAGTTTGATATTTTTTATTTTCAGACATTGTATCTCAATTTCTAATTATTATAAATGAAAATCTAAACCACGTTGCAACTTAGGATCACCAATAGGCAAATGATTTTTCTTATTGGCAGCTAAGTAATAAACAACCATAATGATTCCTGCAGAAAGTGCAACGAATCCAACTTCTATCCATCCAAATACTGGTCCATGAGTACCACTTGCATGATTATAAGTTGGCATCACCAACCAATACATATCATATATGTGAGCACCAATAATCCAATAGGCAGCAACTTTCAATCTACTAGGGTTCATTTTAGAATTTCTGTTAAGTAACAATCCAAATGGAATAATAAACTTAATAAAAATCAACGCAATAGACATATATTCCCAACCATGTTCCATTCTTGGTAAGAACCAAAATGTTTCCTCAGGTATATTCGCATACCAAATTAGCATATATTGTGAGAATGCCATATACATCCAAAATGCAGTAAATGCAAACATCAGACCACCTAAACTATAATAGTGATTGCCGTTTATTTTACTAACTAAATTACCATTTGATTTTAATCTTAGAACTAACAGTGTTAATACTGAGATAGCAGTTGCAAAAGTACCAGCAAAATAGTAAACTCCAAAAATAGTGGAGAACCAATGTGGTTCCAAACTCATAGCATAATCTACTGCTACCATAGTTATACTAATTGCAAATAGCATCATAAATGGTGCTGATAGTACTGCATTGAACTTGCTAGTTTTCTGACTTTTTGTTTCGTCTTGTTTTCTCGAATTTCTGTAGAACATAAACATAAATAGAGACATAATAACAAAAATACCTACTGAACGCCAAATAAAGAATGGCTCGTTGAGATATGGTGATTTTTGGTAAAGTATTGGGTCTGCCAAAACAGCATCCAAATGTGTCCAATGATATATGTCATGCATATTGAGTATAATTGGTATAGCCAATAGTGGTGTAGCTAAGAATATAAAACTCTGATGTTCCGCTATTCTTCTGAAAGGCACACTCCATACAGCACCAACTATGTGCTCTAATGCCACTAAAAATATAGCCCCCATTCCTACACTTACTACCAACAATAATGCAATTATATTGTTAAATGAAGCTCTAAGTGGATCTATTTGGTATGCAAATACAGCTGCTGCAATTCCAATTACTAAAAGTATTAGACCTTTAATAAATATCCCTTTGGGAATTTCTTTTTTAAGATTATTCATATCTACTTGTTGGTTACTCATTGCATATCCTCCACTTTTGCATCTAATGCACGTTGCAATGTTCTAACATAATTAACTATCGACCATCTTTCTTTACGGGTAACTGTTTTCTTATATCCAGGCATTACATTTTGTCCTTCGGTAATAACGTGGTACAATCTTCCGTCAGTCCAATCTACAATCTTGTCAGAATGTATTGTAGGTCCATTAGGGAATTGTCCTTTCAATCTTGAATCACCTTTACCTAAATCTCCATGACAAGGACTACAGTAAGTGAGATATTTTCTTTTACCTAACTCTATATTCTCTGCAGTAGCAGGGTAAGGGTTCTGTAAATTTTCAGAAGCGCCTTCTATATCATCAACATATAGATAAGGCATAAATCCTCTTGCTACAGTTCCTTCTACTGGTTGTCTAGAGCTAATTCCATTTTCAAAGAAATCAGAATGATCTTGAGCAGTTACTTTGTGTTGTACCATCATCCAGTCGAATGGAGGTATATAAAGTAACTTATTCATGTGTAAATAAACACTTAATGAAGTGAACCCAGCTATTAATATTAGACCAATAACAAACTTTGGTTCTAAAACTTTATTCTTGTGATTTACTTCTTCTTCATCAAAGTATATTTCATCAATCTGTGTTGCTCCAATAGACTTTAAAAAGTCTTTTACAGCATTAATGTCAAATTTCGGATCTGTTGCTTCTATACATATTCCAAACTTATCGGATGACACCGCCTTCATATAATCCGAATCGTGCAATGGATGCGAGTTATTAGGAAATTTGAAATAGAATATAATCATTATTGCTACAGTAAGCACCGCACCTGTCAATACAGTTGCTTCAAACATAATTGGCACAAATGCTGGTAAAGGAAATAATGGTTTACCACCTATTACCTGTGGGTAGTCAATATTATACACCCAGTACATAAAGAACAACATTAATGACATAAATGTGAGACCAATGGTTATAGTATAATAACCCATTTTTGATGGTCTTAACTTCATTTGGTCATCCATACCGTGGACAGGATATGGCGTGTTAACGTCATAATTTTCATAACCGGCGTCTTGTACTTTCGCCGCAGCGTCCATAATACTATTTGGAGTATCAAATAGAGCTGCTATAGAATATAACTTACTCATGATCTTCTCCATGATGTGTAGGTTGAGCTCCTTCCGAAACAGCTTTAATCTCTGCGATTGCTATTGATGGTAAGAACCTTGTAAATAGTAAAGTAAGTGTGAAGAACAATCCAAAACTACCAAGCAAAATTGCTATATCCGTAATTGTTGGTGAGTAATAACCCCAACTTGATGGTAAATAATCTCTTGATAGAGAAGTAACTGTAATTACAAATCTCTCGAACCACATACCAATATTAACAAATATTGCAATGATAAACATTAATGGAATGCTTCTTCTTATTTTCTTAATCCAGAATAATTGTGGAATAAACACATTACAGCTAAACATTATCCAATATGCCCAAGAGTAAGGACCAAATGCTCTGTTTACGAATGTAAAGTATTCTGGTTGACTACCTGAGTACCAAGCTATGAAGAACTCCATAGAGTAAGCGTAACCTACCATAGTACCAGTTAGTAATATAATCTTATTCATTGTTTCTAAAGTATTCAGAGGTATAAGATCTTGCATATCAAATACATTTCTAATCACTACTAACGAGTTTTGAACCATTGCAAAACCTGAGAAAATTGCACCCGCTACGAAGTATGGCGGGAAGATTGTTGTATGCCATCCTGGTAGAATAGATACCGCAAAGTCAAAGGATACGATAGTGTGAACTGATAATACTAAAGGAGTAGCCAAACCTGCTAAAATAAGGTAAGTCATCTCATAATGTTGCCAGTGTCTGTTAGAAAATCTCCAACCTAAACTGAATATTGAGTATATAACTTTCTTAGCTTTTCCAGTTGCCCTGTCTCTGAGTACAGCAAAATCGGGAATTAGTCCAACATACCAGAATACTAATGAAACTGTAAAGTATGTTGATACTGCAAATACGTCCCAAAGAAGTGGAGAGTTAAAGTTTACCCACAAAGAGTGCTGATTCGGATAAGGCAACAAATAAACTGCTGCTACCCAAGGGCGACCCGTATGAATAATTGGGAAGATAAGTGCAGTTATTACGGCAAATATTGTCATTGCCTCCGCAAACCTTGCTATACCGTTACGCCACTTTTGACGTAACAAGAATAAAATTGCTGAAATTAATGTTCCTGCGTGACCAATACCAACCCAGAATACAAAGTTTACGATAGGCCATGCCCACCCAACTGGATTGTTATTCCCCCAAAGACCAGTTCCATAATAAAATGAAAGTCCTATAGCCACAGTTCCTATTAACAACAATGTTAATGTGAAACCCAAAGCTATGAAAAATTTCAGATTTGGAATCCTGTCTAAGGGTGCAATGATAACATCATCGATTTGCTTCAGGGTTCTATTCCCTTCTACAAATACCTCATTTTTTGTGTAATCAATGGTGCTCACTCTTTACTCCCAATGAATCTGTATTTCTTAATTTTGCTATATATGTAACATTTGGCTTAACGTTCAAGAAATCTAAAACGTGATAACCCAAATTGTGCTCTCTTCTTTCTTGTATTTTCGATCCTTTTTCATTAGCATCACCAAATGTGATCGCATTTGCAGGACAAGCATCTTGACAAGCTACTGTTACTTCACTTCCCTTAAGTTCTTTACCTTGCTCTCTTGCTATTTGTTTTGCTTCTGAAAGTCTTTGTACACAGAAAGTACATTTTTCCATCACTCCACGAGCTCTAATTGTCACTTCCGGATTCATCATCACTTTAGTTGATTCTGTTTTGTAATATCCGTTAGCCAAATCATCTCTGAAGTCATAGAAGTTAAATCTTCTTACTTTGTAAGGGCAGTTGTTAGCACAATATCTTGTACCAACGCATCTGTTATAAACCATTTGGTTCAGCCCATCTTCACTATGAGTAGTTGCTACTACTGGACATACATTCTCACAAGGAGCGTTGTCACAGTGTTGACATAACATTGGTTGGTTGCTCATAATAGGGTCTTCAGGAGTTCCAGCATAATATCTGTCAATCCTCATCCAGCCCATTTCACGACCAACACCTACTTCATCTTTACCAACAACAGGTATGTTGTTTTCTACATAACAAGCAAGACTACAAGCATTACAGCCAGTACACTTACTCATATCGATAGCCATAGCCCATTTCAAATTATTATATTCAAAATCCTTAGTTATACTAAACACATCGTGTGCGTGCTCGTGTAATATATTTGGATTTTCTTTATATTTCTCTATCGTAGTTTCTTGAATAATCTTTCTAGCTCTTGCAAAGGTTTCATCACCACCAATTACTTCGCCTTCAGGATTTTTTCGCTCTGCAGTTCTTAAAAACTCATCATCTAATGCGTGGTGTTCTTGAACTGAAACTAAATCATAAGCTTCACCAGTTGCCTTAACACTAGCTCCAGTGTAAACCCATTTTGACATTCCTTTATCAGACATCAATGGGTTAACATCAAAACCAACACCTTGCGAAATAACACCGCTGTTAGTTCTTCCATAACCATAGTCAACACCGATTACTTTTTCAGCCATACCCGGTTGAACAAGCACAGGCAAGTTAACCACAGCACCGTTAAGTGAAACTTCTACCATATCACCCATCTTAACTCCCAACTCTTCAGCAGTTGCTGGAGACATCATAGCTGTGTTGTCCCAAGTAATTTTAGTTATTGGATGAGGAGATTCTTGCAAGAATCCATTTCCAGCATATTTACCATCTCTGATAAATGGACTTTCTTGTATTATTACAGTATAGTTCGATTTCTTAGTAGGTTTAATTCCTGAAACTGATGCTTGATTAAAAGCGTTTGTACTCAAAGACATTTCGCTATGAGTTACAACACCTTCGTGCAACGCTGCATACCAAAATTCTTTGAAGTTTACAGATTTTCCTAAACCAGGATAAATATTAGATTCCCAATTGTTCTGTAAGTATTTATGATAAATATCTTCACTGTAATTTTCACCAACGTTCACCCAGTTAAGCAATATTGCTTCTGTTTGTCTAGTGTCGTATAGTGGTGCAATAACAGGTTGTTGAGTAGTATAATATCCAGTTCTTGTTTTAGCGTCACCCCATGATTCTATA
The DNA here is from genome assembly GCA_034670025.1 of Chlorobiota bacterium. GTDB lineage: Bacteria > Bacteroidota > Ignavibacteria > Kapaibacteriales > UBA2268 > PGYR01. The sequence goes on along the minus strand of JAXMOE010000002.1, from coordinate 503,288 downwards.
TCGTGGTTGATACCAATAACATAATCTGCGTTAAGTGTTGTTTCGTTCTCAAATTCGGTTAGAGCAACATGAGTTTTAACTTTACTCATTGCACTCTCGTTGAATGCTTTAGGCATATTATAAGCAGGATTAGTATTCATTGTTACCAATGTACCAATTTTGCCAGAAGAAATGTTTGAAGCCAATTGCTTCATATCACTATTAGAAGAAAGCTTAACCGCCTCCACTCTTTGCGAATCATTTCTATATAAGTTAGAACCACCAATCAATTCATTGAGGTAGTTAACTGCCAAGTGAATGTTTTCAGACAACTGTCGTCCAGCTAAAACGATTGACTTTCCTTTGTTTGACTCTAAGTCACTAATCAAATTCTTAATCGCTTCTGGTTTCCAATTGTTCTCTTTTGCTAATGCTTCCAAAGATTTGTAGCCAGACATTGTTGGCATTCCTGCTTTTCCAGCGAAATGATTAATTAGTGTAGCAACTACATCCAAATAATTTTCTGGAGTTAACCTAAGTCTATAATCAGCATTTGAACCAGTTAAGGTATAAGAACCTTCAACTTGGTAAAATCTACTGTAGCTTTCTGTGTTATCTACGTCTCTGTTAGTAGCAAACTGTCTTACGTTTTCAGTTACGTCACCGTCTGTGCTCAAAAAGTCAGAATCGATTGATACTATAACCGAAGCTTTTTCTAAGTCAATTAGAGGGAAGTTACCACTTCCATAAGATTTTTTCCAAGCATTCTCTCTATTGTTTTCGTTGAATGTCTCGTACGAATAAACTTTAGAAGTAGGATACTTAGCTTTGAAATCTTCTATTAATTTTGCGAAAGTAGGAGATACAATCTTACCAGTAACTAATGCAATTTCCTTACCCGAATTAGCTGAAGATCGTAATGACTTAATTATATCACTATCAACTTCATTCCAATCAGTAGGAACTAATTTATTACTAATCTTTTTGAGAGGAGATTGAACTCTACTCGGATCGTACATATCTAAGATACGTGTAATCGCAGTTGATTCTAATTTACCTTTGTTGACAGGGTCTTGGGGGTTACCTTCTATAAGGATAGGTCTCCCTTCTCTTGCTTTTACTAATATACCTTGACCTTTACCATCGGAAGTAAGAGTAGAAGCATAGTAGTTAGCTATACCCGGTATTACTTCTTCTGGTTTGTCATTATAAGGTACTATCTCACCCTTATCGCGGTAATCAGTACAAGCAGCCATGGCAAAAGCAGATGAAGCTGACATCAGCCCCATAAACTTTCTACGAGAGAATTTTGATTTTGAATTTATATCAAAGTTCTCTGCACCTTCAGCAAATTCATTATCTTTGACTCTTAACTGATTTTCATCATTAGTGTCATTGTATGAATCTAAGCTTTTCCAATGCTTCGTCTCTGACTGTGATTGAACCACAGGCAAATCGATTTGGTTTTTATTTTTATCCACTGAGTTATTCATTTAGCTTAACCCTTAGTTGTTCTTTTAACAGATTGTGGGTGAATTTTTACTTCAAATTTTCTATCACTATTATTACTTCCGTTGCTAACTTGCTTTGCATTTGTTTTAGTAACACCTAACAAAGAAGTCATTGAAAGACCAACAGCACTAGCACCCATAACTTTGAAGAAATTTCTTTTTTTATTATTCATTTCATTTTCCATAATTATCTGTGACAAGCACTACAATCTTCTGGACCTTTCTTGATTTTGTCAGCTAAGTAAGGCATAGCTTCATGCGGTGCACGGTGACAACTCAAACAGTTTGACATCGTGAAAGCATGAACTTGCTCTATCTTTTCCATAGCTGCCACATCGCCGTGACAAGAAGCACAGTCAATACCTGCATTGACGTGAGCACTGTGATTAAAGTAAGCATACTCTGGTACTTGGTGAACTCTCTTCCAAGGAATCGCTTCACCTGACTCATAGTATTCGGTTAATTTCTTTATTTCTGGGCTGTCAGTCTTAGCCATAGTATGACAATTCATACATGTGCTAGCTTGCGGCACTACTGCTGTTCTCGATTTTTCTACACCAACGTGGCAATATTGGCAATCTATGGCCATTTCACCTGCGTGTAATTTGTGAGAAAAGTTAATTGGCTGGTCTGGTTTGTAGCCGACACCGTCTCTTTCTGCACGAGAGACATAAAATGTAATAGCATACGCAATTAGTATTACCAATATTGTTATTGGTAACCTAACTCGAAGTCCGTAATCTAGAACTGATTTTTTCACGTTATTCCTAATTACTTTTTGAATTAATTTCAGTATAAATGACGCTATACACTAAACTTTTTTTAACAGCGTCTTGTTAGCAACCGTAAATTTAAAATAATATATCTTTATTCAAAAATTAAAGACACAATTAATTTACTATTCAAATCCCTATCTTTCGCAGTGTCTTCTTCAAACCTATTGATAATATTAATAGATAAGAGATATTTTACTCTTTTTAATATTTTTTCAACAAATTAAATTAAATCTTTAGTTTTGTCAATAAATGTGTTTGTCAGTTTTTCAGCTCCCTCTTTCGTACTGCTTTCACTTATTATTCTAATTATTGGCTCGGTGTTCGAAGCCCTAATATGAACCCAGCTTTTATCATCATAAGCTATTCTCAATCCATCTTTAGTATCAATATTCTCGCTTTTGTGTAGATCAATCAGCTTATTGATAATACCTTTTGGGTCAACACTAACTTCTAATTTGTTCTTAAGCATTACTAATTGTGGCAAACTATCCGAAAGTTCATTCATTGACTTATTTTTGTTATCTAACAGTTGCAAAATTAAAGCTACACCAACCAATGAATCTCTTCCATAATGAACACTTGGGAGTATTACTCCTCCACTTCCTTCACCACCAATCGCAGCATTAGTTTTTTTCATCTCTTCTACTACATTAATCTCTCCCACCGCTGAGCGGCTAACTGAAGCTCCGTATTCCTCTGCAATAAAGTCAACCATTGAACTGGTACTCAGATTGACAACTATCTTCTTATCATAACTGTCCTCGTACTTATCAAAATTTGACAAAACTGACAGCACAGATAAAGCTATTGTCTTCTCTTCGCCAATTGGACTTCCAGTCTCATCTATTAAAACTAAGCGGTCGGCATCGGGGTCAACAACTACGCCCAAATCTGCATTGTGATGGGTAATTGCTTCACATATTTCCGACAAATTTTCGTTTATTGGTTCGGGGGTATGAGGAAATATGCCAGAGTTGTCAGCAAAAAGTGGGAATACTTCGCATCCAAACTCTTCTAAAAGTCTTGGTATATAATTTGAGCCAGAAGCATTGACAGCATCTACTACTACTTTGTATTTTTTATTCGAAAAATACGTCTTTATTGACTCTACATCAAACAAATCTGATTTCAAAATAGAATCAATGTGGAGTTGAACAGCATCTTTCTCGATTATTTCCAAGCTATTTGCCTCATCAGTAGAATATACTACTTTATCATTTTCAAATATTTCCCAAAATTTCTCATTTTCAGATTGATTTAAAAATACTCCTTCACTATTTAGAAACTTCAGTCCGTTCCAATTGCCAGGGTTATGTGAAGCTGTAATAGCAATACCACCAGCGGCATCAGACTTTTCTGCTATCAACTGGACTGTTGGGGTGGGGGCAATTCCTATTTTTATTACTTGACGGCCACAAGCGGCAATTGTAGCAATTACCAATTGCTCTATCCAAGTACCAGAAGGCCGACCGTCTCTACCGACAACAATGTCCCCTTCTGGGAGCGAATTGCAATATGCAGCAACATATTTGGATAATATGTCTGGATTTAAACCTTCGTTGAGTGTTGCACGTATTCCTGATATAGATCTTACAAATGACATTTGATTATCTGAGTTATAATTTATAAATTACTCAAACTTAACTGAAAGAAAATAAAACAAAAAAAAATGAAAAAAATAATAGACAACCCTTACGTAGTTCTGATAGCAAGATTAGTAATAGCAGGATTTTTTATATTCTTTGGAATCTCTAAAATTGCAGAGCCAGCCAGCTTTGCTAACGAGATTGGTAACTATAACCTTATGCCCGAATTTGTGATACAACTAATGGCGTTGGTGCTACCTTGGTTGGAAATTGTAGTAGGTTACCTTATACTATTCGGGATAAAACTAAGAGAAAATGCCATACTCGCTACTTTACTTTTAGTATCATTTACTTTAGCTGTTGCCATTGCTTTTGCATCTGGATTGGACATCTCTTGTGGGTGTTCGAGCAGCGGTGGTGGACAAAAGGTAGGATGGTTGAAGATATTTGAAAATACTGGGCTTATTATTCTAACTTTAATTTTAAGTTTTACTAATAGCAATAAGTTCAGATTAAGCTAAAAGAACAAATAGCATCAAGCATAAATACTCTATTTGACTCTATAGAGCCAAGAGTTTGCCTTATCTCGGGTAAAGTAATTCGACCTGAAAACCCTTATAAGTATTTTGATGAAAGTGAACTATTGGCATTAAAAATACCCCCACATCCTTTGTCGATTAGGGATAGATTAATACAGGAATTTGAGTTAGATGACTTGGCTTTGAGTAAAGTAATTGCATTATTCAAGCTTGCCGATGAACATCAGATACTCGATGCAGTTCATAAGTTCAAGTATTTAGGAGTACAGGGAATTGGTAAAGAATTTGGGTTTATGTTATCACGCCTGATCAATGCAGAAGATTATGATTTTTCATTGCCTATTCCAATTCACAAAGCCAGATTAAGAGAACGAGGATTCAATCAATCAGAAGTAATGGCTAAAGAAATTGAGAGGAATATTGGGCTGAAATATGATACAAATTCAGTCAAGCGGACAAAATATACACACTCACAAGCCAAATTATCCCATCAGGAAAGAAAAGATAACTTGACAGGTAAATTTCAAATAAATGACAAATCTGCAATATATAATAAACGAATATTGCTCATCGATGATATACTTACTACCGCAAACACAGCAAATTATTGTGCTGAGTTACTACTCATAGCAGGAGCAAGAAGAGTTGACATTGCAGTAGTAGCCGTGTCATACTAATTTTACCATGTACCTCTGGCAGTATCCGGAACACACTTAGTAGTTTGGTCACCTTTGGTGTAATAAAATGAAACATCCGTCAAAACAGTGTTACAAAAACTAGTACCAGTAATGTCCGAAGAATCTAATATACAATCCTCGAATGAAGAATTCTCGAAAAAGTTATCCGTAAGATTAGAATGCTTCATATTACAAGCAAAAAAGTCCGTTTTATCCATTCTGTTTCCAGTTATCGTACTATATGATAAATCGCAATCCCACATAACTGTATTGTCCAAATCGGCGTTTCTTATAGTAATACCCCTGGCATTAGTATAATAGAAACTAGCGTGTCTTAAATTTCTTGGTTTGTCAAACAATGTATAAGACAAGTTAGCACTGTCTGCTTTTGTAGATAGAAAGTTTGCATAATTCAATATGCTTCCACTCAAATTTGCACCGTTCAAATTTGCATTTTGAAAATCGGCATTTGTAAAGTTTATACTATCCATCTGATAATTATTCAAATTAACATTAACTAAACTACAATCTTCACAGTCATCTTCTTCTAAAATTGTATAAATAACATCATTGTAGGCATTGAATATTTTCAGAGTACTAATAGTGTCATAGTGCGGCTTCGAAAATAGATTTCTATTCCCTTTTGAATTTCTAAGATTTTCAACTTTAAGAGTGTGCAAACCTTGTTTTGCTGTAAATTCTGCAGTTTTGTTAGGTCCTTCTATATTGAAAAGTTCATTTCCATTTGGATCTAGAAACATCACCCTAACAGAATCTACATTACCTATAGTATATCTGTACTTGAACTTCTCCAATACTTCTATCTTAGCAACATCTGTACCTTTGACATCTGAATCATAATAACTTACTGAATCATCATTTTTTGATTCTAATTGAAATACAAAAACTCCCTTTTTATCAATATTTACGTCAGGAGAAATATAGTTCATCAACTCACTACCAGCTCTGTCGCTGTATGTTATTACACCTGAATCATTAAACTCACATGAATATAACAAGGCAACTGATATTAATAATAGTGCTAATCTTTGTATTTTTTCCAAAATATTTCATCCCTAAGTTGTTCAAAAAACTGCTTCATTTTGTCCTGCTGCTTCTTATTAGTAGCATATTGTTTAAGCATTTCGTAATCTTCATCGATAGAAGGCGCGTGCTCTTCTATAACTCTTTTCTTATATATAATATGAAAAGCAGTTTTCGTTGGGTCAGCATTATAAGGCATAGGTTCACTCACTTCACCTACACTCATCGACTCGATTGTACTTTTTATATTTGGGGGTATGTTAGTCATAGTTAATTTACCAATCAGACCACCAAACCCTTTTGTTTCTTTATCGTCCGAATAACCCTTTGCTAATTCTTCAAATGACTCACCGTTATCTACTCTATTCTTCAAATCTAGCAGAAAATTTTTAGTTTTCAAATTATCTTCTTCTGTTGCTTTAATAGAAAACACTATATGTTTTGTATTTATTGAGTTCTCTTTCTTCTCAATTGTCTGTATGATATGATATCCAAAAGGTGATTTGACAGGTAGAGAAAGCTCACCTTGTTGCAACTTAAATGCAGCATTTTCAAATTCAGGAACTAATTTTCCTTTGTTGAACCATCCTAATTTCCCACCATCTTCTTTGGTGGCTGCATCAGCACTATAAGTAAGTGCTGCATAATCAAAGGTGATTTCTCCTTTGAGTATAGAATCACGAACTTGCTTAGCTAAGTTAAGGGTTTCTTCTGTTTTGTTAGCGTCTGAAGAAACATTTCTAACAATATGATAAATCTCTATTCTCATAGGTATAGTTCCCAATGAATCTTTGTATTCATCAAAGAAGCTCTCAATTTCACTTGGCCCAACTTTTACATTAGAAAATTCTCTTTGTTGTAATTTCTGAACCAAAAGATTCTTTCTGATTTGATCAGAATATTCAAACTTCAACCTATTTAATGACTTTCCATAGACATCTTCTATTCTTTTCTCAGAACCATATCTTCTAACCAAATTACCGAGAGCATTTTCCCAAGCTTCATCTAATTCGCTGTCAGATACTGCAATCGAATCTTCTAATGCTTTAGTAACCATTAGGTTTTGGTTTACCAAATTTTCTAAAACTTTGTCATATAACTCTTTTGTAGTTAGTCCATTGCTTGGGTCCATTTGTTGGAATGTCATAACTTCTGCTTGTACTTCAGCATCAGTTATAACTTCTTTGCCAACTACCGCCGCAATACTATTTAGAGTTTCTCCCTCTTTTATCTGAGAAAAGGAAGAAAAAGTACTACTAATAAATATTAAAATAAATATATTTCTAATTTTCATAAATCTCATTAATTACATCTTTGTTAATTTCTACTTTGTGTTTTTTTCTTACTTCACTCAACCATTTATCAACTAATTGTTTTTGTTTAATCTCTTGGACCAATGGTGCCAAATCGACTAACGCTTCTTCAAAGTTTTTAATTCTTGGGTCTATCACTTCATTTATTTTTATAATACTCAAACCGCTTTTGTAATCTTTTGGAGGGATTATAGTACCATCAGATATTACTTCGTCTTTCAGTTGTCTAGAGAATTTATTCTGATCGGCATTCACTGTTCCATGGTGCCCATTCTTTTCTCTATATCCTTGTCTTTCCGTATGATTAGCAGCTAATTTATCAAAATCTTCACCAGACTTTGCTCTTTCATATAACTCGTCAGCTAAAGACCTTTGTAGTATAAATATTTCTGACAAATCATACTTTTTCTTAGTATAAAACTTGGTACTGGTGCTGTCAAAATATGTTTTTGCCATTGCAGTGTCAAGCTCTAATTTATCCCAAACTTCCATTGCCTCAACCTTGAAAAGTAATATTCCATCTCTAAATTCATTAACTAAGTTGCGGAACTTCTTGTCTTCTTCCATTAACTCTTCAGACCACATTTGCAAAACCTCTGGCTTTACAATTTTGAACATTACAGATTGTAGCCCTTCTCGGTTAAGAGCAGTAGCTCTATATTCCGAATTAGATTTATCGGAAAGAAGTTTGACAAACTGCCCCACAGACCAGCTTTTGCCATCAAATTTAAAAAGATTATCGTTGTATATATCTTTGGGGATCTCTGCTGCCCAGTTTGAATCTAAGTTAGTTTTAGTGTAATCTACATTCTTCAATATCTGACTTAGTGCGTTACTGTTGATTTCAAATCCATTAGTACGAACATAATCATTGTAAAAATTTTCTTTTGCTTCTGTATATCGAATATTTTTGAACATTGTCTCAAGTTCTTTTCTTTCACTTTCAATATCTACTTTTCTCGTATCGATTCTCTTTAATATATGTGCACCATATAAAGTATAAAAAATATCAGATATTTCACCATCATTCAATTTTAAAAGTTCGTTAACAAAATCATCTGTCAACATTTTTTTACTGTTGACTAATCCAACTGCCAAATCATAATAATCTTCCAATTCGCCACCATTTACCGCACTGGCGTGATCTTCAGAATTTAATTCCGCAATTCTTGCAAAGTCCTCACCATTTTTTATTACTTGTAACAATGAATCCATTTTCTTGTTTTGGGCATCAGTAATTTTTTTCTCCCCTCTTTCTTTAGCAATTAATATGTGGGCGGCTTTAATTTGGACTCTTGGCGAACGTTCTACCAGTTTTATTATGAAATAACCATAGGTTGTTTTCAATAGCGTTCCACTGATTTGACCAGGGCTAAGTTCAAACAATACATCTTCTATTGGCTTTTGTATTGTTCCTGAAATCAGATATTTATTTACTATACCACCACTTTCCTTTAAATCTTTTTCAGCAGCATACCTTTTGGCAGCTTCAGCAAATGTAATAGTACCTCTATTAATACTGTCCAAAACCGATTGTGCAAAGTCTATCGGGTCTGTAAGTGTATTACCTTCAGCTTCTGGAGTGAATGGAAAAAGAATGTATCCAAATTTCAAATAGTATTGCCTTCTGTTCACTAATTTGTTAATAGCTGGCTGAAATACATTTTTGTCATAATAATACGATTCGGTTAATAAATCCTTGTTTGTGCTTATTTCTTTAACTAATTCAGGTTCTTTGTCAAAACCTCTGTCAATTGCGTCTTTAACTTTTAATCTGTATTTAATAAAAAGGTCTAAAAAATTCATCAAAGAATCCTTTTCCAAATCCTTTAACTCTCTCTCTTTTCCAACCATATTTTTCTGATAAGCGTCTTCTAATCTTTCATAAGTGATTTTTTCATCACCTATCTCAGCTAATACTTCATTATCATAATCGCTTGTAAACACAGTACTTTGTAACAATAATGAGAGTGCAAAAAGTAGTATAATATTTTTCATTTTACTTATTATTTTTTTTAATTACTATTAACTAATAGCTCGGCAAATTTGAAAATATTGCCAGCTCCAACTGTAAGAATTACGTATTCGTCGTCTATTTGTTTATCTAATTCAGCTTTTAAATTATCTTTATCCTCAACATAAATCACATTCCTGTGGCCATAGTTTTTAGCAGAATCTGCAATCAACTCACCGGTTACGCCTTCTATAGGTTTTTCTCTTGCTGGGTAAACATCTGTAACTATTAGTACATCAGCATCGTGGAACGAAATTCCAAACTCATCTGCTAGTTCTTTGGTTCTAGTAAAAGTATGCGGTTGGAAAATACAAATTACCTTCTTATCCCATCCTTTTCTTGCTGCTTCCAATGTAGCTTTCACTTCCGAAGGATGGTGAGCGTAATCGTCAACCACTAAGCAATCTTTGTAAGTACCTTTTTGTTCAAACCTACGGAATACACCATTGAATTTTTTCAACGCACTTTGTATTGTCTCAAATGGAATATCCATCTGCAATGCCACAGCAACAGCAGCCATTGCATTAGTAAGATTGTGCCTACCAGGCATACCAATTTCAATTCTGCCCAATAACTCATCTTCCAAATACACTTCACAAGAACTAATCCTGTTGTCATAGATAGGGTTGTCAGCTCTCACTAATGAGTGTCTCGAAAATCCATAAGTGATTATTTTCTTGTTAATCTTAGAATATATTTCCTTACATCCTTTGTCGTCCAAACACATTGCGACCAATCCGTAGAACGGCACTTTGTTGGCAAACTCAATGAATGTCTCATAAATATCATCTAAATCTCTATATATATCTAAGTGATCAGCTTCTATATTATTTATTATAGATATAGTAGGAGTTAGCTGCAAGAATGATCTGTCATACTCATCAGCTTCCACTACAATCCAATCGCCCCTACCTAATCTTGCATTTGTTCCACCAAAATCTTGTAATCGACCACCAACCAATACAGTTGGGTCTATTCCTGCTTCTATTAGCACTAAGCTAATCATAGAAGTAGTTGTTGTCTTACCGTGGGTCCCAGCAATTGCTAAACAATAGTTCAATCGAGACAATTCTGCCAACATCTCGGCTCTCCTTATCACAGGAATATTATTGTCTTGAGCGTAGAGCGTTTCGGGGTTTTCATTAGGATTAACCGCACTAGAATACACTACAACCTCCGCATCTTCTGCGTTCGATTCTGCGTGTCCAATATGCACTTCTGCACCTAATTTTACTAAATAATCGGTATTTTCGGACTGAGCCATATCAGAGCCGCTAACAGTAAAGCCCTGAGATAGTAAAATCTCGGCTATACCGCTCATTCCAATACCGCCTATACCTACAAAATGAATTTTTTTGATAGAAGAAAACATAAATTTTTCGTTATTTGATTCAATGCAATTAGTAATTTATGAATTTTCAGTGTTTAATATGTAATAGTAGCAGAAATTGTTGTTTTATAGATAAAAATCAGGTCTTCTATCCTTGAATATATCATTGACTTCATTGAATGATTTGTCACGAGTATTTTCTGGATAAATAACTGCAGTTATTACTTCTTCTTTGTCAGCACTCGCTTTCGCTAAGTAAGACCCGTCGTAAGAATAGATAGCAGATTCGCCATTGAACTCAAGGGTTTCTTCACTATCAGATTCCGTTCCAAATTTATTAGACACTGCTACATAGACTTTATTTTCCAAAGCTCTTGTACTCATAACATTCTGCCACACACCAGTTACTAAATTAGAAGGGCATACTATCAAATCTGCTCCTTTGAGTGCCAATGCTCGAGAAGATTCTGGGAATCGCCAATCATAGCAAATCATTGTACCCAAATTTAACCCATTGTATTCTACTACATCGAATCCTGTGTCTCCTTCACTGAAAATAAATCTCTCTTTGTAGAACAAATGTGTCTTCCTGTAAATTGTAGATTTTGATGAATCAGGAATCAGAACCGCAGCCGAATTATAGATATTTCCCCCAGAAAGTTCAGAAAATCCAAAAACAATAATTTTTTCTTCCTCGGTGGATAACTTTTGAAATTTACTAATCGTATTACTATCAAATTTGTCAGAAATATTCATTAAGCTTTGCTTGTCTTTATGTAAGTAGCCAGTAGTAGAGAGTTCAGGAAACACTAATATATCCGAATCTAATTCGTTACAGTATTTCTCTAAAGTATGGATATTTTTTTCTTTTTGATTGAGCAAAGTTTCAAACTGAATTATAGATAAGTTCATATTTTTATTTGTATTAAGAATTTTAAATATATAATTTGCGAGATATTGTTTTCAATATTATAAAAAACAAAACTAAACAACAAGAAATGAAAATAAACTTGACAGGGAAATTACCCCTAACATTAGTATTAATTATAGTTATAGTATTTACTTCATCAGCCGATTTGTTGGCAAGAAGAAGTTACAACCCAAAGCTTACTAAGAAGAAAGCATTGGAAATGATTCGCTCACATTCTGAAGAAGTTTGCAGAATCGCAGGATTAGAACCAATAGAAAAAGATTCTACTTTGACTATTGCTATTCAAGAAGATTCGGAACTACTTAGCGATGCCGAATTAGACGAATCGGAAGCAAAAGAGTTAGAAATTATGGAAACAGAAGATGTCACTTACACCGATGTGGAAGTAGATATTACAAATTTTGAAGACCAATGGTTAGACTTCGTTGCTAATGGTGAAGATGACAGATTTACTGAAAACGGTATAGAAAAAGAATTGATTATGGAATCAATTATGGGTTGGTTGGGTACTCCTTACAGATTTGGCGGTACTTCTCGCAAATCAATCGATTGTTCTGCATTTACTCAAAGTATATTTGAAGAAGCTGCAGAGGTAAAAATTCCACGTACTGCAAGATGGCAATATACTGTTGGCGAAAAAATAGAAAAATTTGACGAATTGCAATTTGGAGACTTGATTTTCTTCCACACCAGAAGCTATGCTTATGCTTCTCACTGTGGAATATATCTTGGTGACAACCTATTTGCTCACGCTAGTTCTCGCTACGGAGTTACTGTTTCTTCATTAGAAAGTAGATATTACAACAAAAGATTCATTGGTGGCAGAAGATTAACTGATGATGATTTGTTGAATTTGAGCATAATTAAAGACGAAGACAAAGAGCCGAACACTAACCTTGGTGGTTAATCAGCTCTTCCGAGACTTCTTCTAACTCAATACTAAAGTCTGTCCATAAGTCCATTTGCTCTTGTAAACTGGACTTTATTTTTTCATAGTCCACTTTTAGCTCATTTACTTTGTCTGTGTCGTCATACAAATCTGGGTCAGCGAACTGGGCATCCAATTCCTCCTTCTTCTCTTCTAACTCTGCAATTGCCACTTCGCAATTTTCAATTTTCTTCTCAGCTTGTCGCTTATTTTTTTCTAACTCTTTCTTAAGCAATCTGCGTTGTTGCGAATCACTTTTCTGCTCACCCTGAATGCTTGTTTTTGCTTTAGGAACATGTTCCAAATCAATATCTGAAATATCATCTAAGTTTCGTTTCTCTAAGTAATAATCAATATCACCCATATATATCTTAGTGCTATTTTCGGTGAACTCTATGGTCTCTTCAGTGATTCCTTGAAGGAAATCCCTATCGTGCGAGACCAAAATAAGAGCACCATCATAATTCATTAGTGCATCTTTCAGAATAGTCTTCGACGAAATATCCAAGTGGTTAGTCGGCTCATCCATAACGAGGAAGTTTGTCGGTTCTAACAGCAATTTGGCAATAGATAGTCTCGCCCTTTCGCCACCCGAAAGCACTTGAACTTTCTTCTGAACATCATCTCCAGAAAACAGAAACGCACCGAGTAAATCACGAACATAAGGACGCATTTCCTCATTGGCAACATTAGTAATAGTATCAAGCACTGTTAACTGCTCATTCAACATTTGCGATTGGTCTTGTCTAAAGTATCCAAGCTGGACACTGCCACCGTGGATTAACTCACCTTCATCATAACTAATGTGTTCAGTAATAATCTTTGTTAAGGTTGATTTACCAGTACCATTTTTACCGACGAATGATACTTTCTGACCTCTTTCCAACACAAAGTCAACACCTTTCAGCACATGTTTAGGACCAAAACTCTTGTGAATCCCTTTCGCTTCCACAACTAACTTCGCCGAACGTGGAGCAGGAGGGAATTTAAAATTAATTCGCTTATCTTCAAAATCATCTATCTCAATCTTGTCTAATTTATCCAACTGCTTCAACTTGGACTGAGCCCTGGAAGCATGGCGTGCCTTGGCTCGGTATCTATCGACATATTGCTCTACACTTTTAATATGCTTTTCCTGATTCGCCAGTGCCTTTTTTTGTAAATCTATTTCTACTCTTCTCTCTTCCAAAAATCTACTGTAAGCAAATTTCTTATCATAAATACTGCCGTTCAAAACCTCAATAGTCCTATTAGTAACATTGTTGAGGAATCGCTTATCGTGCGACACAATTATCACAGCACCGTAGTAATCTCTGAGGAAAGATTCTAGCCACATTATCGACTCTATATCAAGGTGATTAGTTGGCTCATCGAGCAAAATCAAATCTGGCTGTTTTAACAAAATCTTAGCTAACTCAATTCTCATCTGCCAACCACCAGAGAACTGATTGCAGAACTTCTCAAACTCACTTCTCTTGAATCCAAGACCCAATAAAACTTTCTCAATCTTTGCTTCTACTGAACCAGAATCGAGTATATTGAGCTGGTCGTTCAGCTCAGATAGTTTCTGAATCAAATCAGAATATTCCTGAGAGCGATAGTCTTCACGATTAGTTATCTCTTCGGTAACTGATTCTATCTGCTCTTTTAATCTATTCTGCTTCTCAAATGCCTTCTTTACTTCATCGAACAATGTCAGATCAGATTTAGCTCCACCTTCTTGTGGTAAGTATCCAATCTCATATTCCTTTGGGTGCGATATAGCCCCATCGTTTGGAGTTACTATGCCGTGTAGTATTTTTAGCAAAGTCGATTTACCTTGACCATTTCTACCAATCAAGCCCACTCTTTCCTTAGGGTTCACCACAAAAGTGATACCATCCAGTAGAGTCCTCCCACCAAATGAGAGTGTCAAATTTGATACATTAATCATCTAATCGCCTTGCCTTCTTTATCGAATTTCAATATTTTTTCTTGATTTAATTCTATGTTAATTCTATCTCCAACAGACACTTCATATCTGGATTTATTTCTTACTATGCAGTTACTACCAAGCACTGAAATATGATACAAAAACTCGTGTCCAAGGTTTTCAATGTTCAATATTTCATAATCTCCCGACTTGAAATCAGTCAGCTGTATATCATCGGGCCTAACAGCAATAGTACTAACATTATCTATCACATCTAATGAACTCAATTTTTTGAAATCATCTTTCGAGAAAGTATTTATCATTGGTGAACCAACAAATTCAGCTACGAATAGATTATTCGGAGTATTATATATTTCATCTGGCGTGCCGACCTGCATCACCCTCCCCTTATCCATAATCACTATCCTGTCGCCCATAGTCATAGCTTCTGTCTGGTCATGAGTAACATAGACCGAGGTTATATTCAACTTTCTTTGCAGAGATATTATCTCATTTCTCATTTGTGTACGTAGCTTAGCATCCAGATTGGAAAGCGGCTCATCGAACAGAAACACTTTTGGCTCACGAACAATCGCTCTTCCGAGTGCGACTCTCTGCCTTTGTCCACCTGATAGCTGCTTGGGGTATCTATCCAATAGCTCATCTATTTCTACTAATTTTGCAATCTCTTCTACCCTCTTCTGAATGTCAGCTTTAGCTATTTTCTTGATTTTAAGAGGAAATTCTAAGTTGCCCCTCACAGTCTTGTGTGGGTAAAGAGCATAATTCTGGAACACCATTCCTATGTCTCTTTTTCCTGCTGGTATGTCGTTAATTACTTTGTCGTCAATCTTAATCTCGCCATCAGTAATTGTTTCTAATCCCGCAATCATTCGCAGAGTTGTAGATTTACCACAACCAGAAGGCCCCACGAGAATTAGAAATTCGCCATCGCGTATATTAATAGAAATATCATCAACAGCAGTTGTGCTATCATCATACTTCTTAGTTATATTTTTTAATTCAATTATTGACATTCATTTATTTTCTATTTTTCTTTACTTTTATCGCCGTCGTAACCTTGCGATTATAATCATAATTATAAGGTATAGCTAAGTTTTTACCATCAATTACAAAAGCCGTCGATCCGCCACCATCCAAATTTATTGCTTCAGTTGCACCAACTGTTTCCATTATCCAAGAGAGCTCTTTGAGTGTTGCACCTTTTACTTTGCGGCCTCTGTTTGGTTCTACCGCTACTAAATAATAGTATTTATCATCATAACCGAATGCCGTACGAGCCAAGTGGCTATAATTAAATCTACGAGAAGTAGCCCCCTCATACTTGGAATTTACGAACTCTTTGCCATTTTTTAGAATTATTGGAGTAGTTGTTATAACGTGCCGCACTTCATCTAAATCTAAATTAGTAGCATATTTCACAACTATACTGTCTCCGTTGAAAAGTGGTAACTGAGTTGGCAATTCGAGCAACAATTCCCCTTTACCTATTGCAACTGGCAATTCATCTATATTTCTTACAACATAACTTTTAGCATTATTCACATATCCGCCTTGTATAGGTTTTGCCAATACATAACTATAAGTAAGTGAATCCGAGATAGATTTCTGCAATCTTACTGAAAATTCCTCTTGATTTAGCAAAGTCTCTGTACTATCACTTTCCAATAGATTCTCCGTTTCCGTCAGATACTCAAAGTATTTATCTTCAATATCATCTTCTGATATAAAGGGAAAAATGTCTGTATAATGGCCCGTGTAAACAACTATTTGGCTAGTGTCAGTCCTGTAATTATATCGATCTATTTCCGCTGAGTTCTTTCCAAATTGCAAACTCGCAGTTAATTCAACCTCATCAAAATATATTTGTTCATCTGTAAAAATTATAGAGCTCCAATGCTTATATTTTCTTATCTGCAATGGCTCTGAATCAATGATAGTAATGCCCACTGGCAAATTTGTCCCTGCTTGAAAGAATGACGCATTAACAGAAATCAATGAGTTTTGATGAGTGGTATCATATTCAATTATTGAGCCCAGCTCTTTCGCATAATCACTTATAATATATGGCACTACACTGATTGAACTATTTCTCTTCTCTATTCTTGCAACGTGAACCCTTAACTTTTTGCTCCTGCTACCCATTTCCAAATATTGATATTCCACACCGGATTGGAGTGATTTGGATTCTAATATTTTGTATTCTATATCCCTTGATAATAGGGGCATAGCAATAAGCAATAAAAATATATATGAGTAAATTCTAATAAGAATGATAGATTTTGTTAAATTAGACGATAATTATGTTGCATTTTAATCGGAATACAAAGTGGAATTTACGACAATTAGATATGAGAAAAAAGAAGGTTACGCATTAATAACCCTAAACAGACCAGATAAGCTAAATGCTCTTAACAATCAGCTATTTACAGAACTGGATCAAGCAATCACAGCGATTGAGTTGGACAGAGACATAAAAGCAGTATTGTTAACTGGAGAAGGCAAGGCCTTTGCTGCAGGTGCTGATATCAAAGAGCTACACGAAAGTGACGAACGCTCAGGTAAGCACTTTTCGGAGCACGGCAGCAATGTTATGGCTCGCTTAGAAGCAATGAACATACCAGTAGTGGCTGCAATCAACGGTTTTGCACTCGGTGGTGGATGTGAGCTTGCTATGTCTTGCCATATTCGCTATGCAGGCAAAAGTGCTAAGTTAGGTCAGCCAGAAGTAAACCTCGGTATATTACCTGGCTATGGTGGCACTCAGCGATTAACTCGCTTGGTTGGGCCTGCAAAATCGATGGAACTGAACTTAACAGGCGATATGATTGGTGCTGACGAAGCAAAGCGTATTGGCTTAGTGAATAAGGTGTTTGAAGATGAAGAGCTAATGGAAAAAGCTACTGCACTAATAACTAAGATTATCAGCAAAAGCCCAATAGCAATAGCTGGAATTATAGAATCTGTTCGTGCTTCGACTAAGCTTTCACTCAAAGAAGGATTAGAATTTGAATCGAAGAAATTCGGTGAAGTTTGCGGCTCTAAGGACTTCAAGGAAGGAACATTAGCATTTATTGAAAAAAGAAAGCCGAATTTTATTGGCGAGTAAATGAAAACTGTACTCAAACTCATATATAATTTTTTAGTATTGCCACTGCTGTGGCTTTACTCTAAGATTATGCTTCTGACGAATGACAAGATAAGAGACCGCGAGAGCAAAAAAGACTCTTATCTTGACATTCCGAAGAAACAAGGCAAGCGGATATTGATTCACGCTTCGTCTATGGGTGAGTACGAGCAGGTAAAATTCTTTGTTGAATTAATAAAAAAGAATGAGCCAGACACAGAGATTATTGCTTCATTCTTCTCCCCTTCTGGGTACAACAATCTTACGAACAAGAGTCATTTCGACTACAAAGTCTATTCACCGATTGATTTCAGAACAAGAGCGAAGAAGTTTGTCAACCACATAGACCCAGATATTGTGTTCATAGTCCGCTATGATTTGTGGTATAACTTCTTATCGCAAGTGATGAAAAACGGAACACCAACCCACCTGATTAATGCTACTTTCACTATTAGCCCTACTATGGGTAAAAGTATGATTGGAAAAGCGTTTTACAAAATGCTAATCTGCAAGATTTCGCATATACACTGCGTCAACCAGTACCACAAGAAAAAGTTTGAATCCATGAATCTACCAATTCCGATTTCAATTTTGCCCGATACGAGATATGACAGAATAATATCGAAAGTGCAGGATGCCGAAAAGATAGAGCTATTAGATATTGATGATGATTACACTACCTTAGTGGTTGGTAGCTGTTGGAAGCAGGACATAGTAATCATAACCGAAGTAGTAAAAAAACTGAAGCAGAACCACAGGCTGAAAGTAATATACGCACCCCACGAGATAGACACCAAAACAATCAGCCAAATTACTGACAATGTTGATAGTGCACTGCTCTATTCAGAGATGGGAGACAAGCAAACAGGCGACAAGGACATAATAATCGACAAAATTGGGCTGCTCCTCACTCTATACAAATATGCCGACATAGCTTACGTAGGTGGAGCTTTCGGTGCAGGGGTTCACTCTGTGACCGAGCCAGCTGGATACGGAGTACCAATTATCTGTGGTGATAAGTATTACAAAGGATCAGAAGATGCAAGACAGTTAGTCAAATCTGGCGGATTGATAACCATTGGCAATAACCGTGAGCTAATGACTACGCTAACTACTCTGCTGACCGACATAGATAAATCTACTGAGCTCGGAACTGCAAACAAAAAATATATAGAAGAGCACTGTGGCTCTTCTGATGAACTGTATAATAAAGTTATAAAGTAATTCGATTTTCATCCTTAAACTTGTAAATTTAATGTAACTTTATTATATTTTATTAGTTATTTAATTATTACTCAAATTATAATAGAAATATTACATGAAGTCTTTACTATTCTTAATAGCATTATTTATTACATTCCCTTTATTATCTGCTGAATTAGAATTCGAAGAAGTTTATCAAATTCATCCTGAAAATGGTCTTTCAAGCAGACCCGAAATATATTTAAAAGGAGACACTGTACTGCTTTTAACTTCAGTTTATGACAGTAATGATACTGATAGCAAATGGAGAGAAGTAATAAGCGAATCGTACGATGAAGGAAAAACTTGGAATGATTTAACTAGTTTTATTGGTGAAGATGTTGGAATCAGTGAATTTTATGGGGATGGTTATCACCAGATGGGACGTTTTTTTGTAAAGCCAGTATGGCAAGATAATTCAATAAAATATTTCGACTTAAATGGTAATATGACGAACGAAATTTTTTATTTTAATTCTCTTAAGCAATTTGAAGGAATTTACTTAAACCAAAGTGATGAGAATTTTATTGGAGTTTTCTATTTATATGATAATAATCATTATGATTACAGCAATTACAGTAATTTTAACTTCTCTATTGATAAAGGAGAAACTTGGTCTCTTGTTTCACCAATTACAGAGATGAAAAAACAAGGTCTAGATCTTAACGGAGAGCTTAGTGTTCATAGGATAATTTCGCCAAGTTTAATTACCCCTGAAAAGTATTATTTCTTTGTCTCACCGAATTATTATATAGGTGTAACTCAATATTTTACTTTTGACTACCAGTCAAAAAAATATACCTTATTAGGACAAGAGAGTAAGGGTGAATGCTTTGAATGTTTAGGGGAGAATAAATTATCACTTGAAGAAGATGAATTTGGGAACAGCATATCCTATGACATATTTACAAAAGAGACTCTGATTGAAGGAAATTTTTATAATGACATATTAGGAATAAATTTAGATTCAGCTATAAATAGCAACCCAAAGTACGATGAGAATTTTTACGAGCGAATAGACAAGAAATTTCATACTACAAATATTTTAAATCCTTTTCATCAAATAGTGGGATACTCACATTATCAATATGATAATACTAACGATAATAGAGAGTACCCTTTTGTTCATCAATACTTTTACCAAACATTTGACAATGGGGATAACTGGGAATTAATTTATTCAAATAAGGACAAGGATAATTTGGTTTATAAAGTTAATATTAACCCTATTGATAATAACCTATGGTTGATAAAAGGCATTCAAAATACCCCCAGCGAAGACTCTAAATCGACAAGACATACTATTTATAAGTCCAAGACCCCTTTAACAAATGTAGAACTCAATGATAACGTAAATAATGATTTTAAAATTTCAATAAGTAATAGATTATTGCACATAAAAAGTCCTAATAATTATACAGATGCAACTATCTCGTTATTTAATTTGAATGGTAAACTTATAAGTAAGCTGAATACTTCATTAGTTAAAGGTATTAACTCAATAGATTTGATTAATTCTTTAAATGATAATCTTCTTCTTGTAAAATTAAGAGTAGATGGAGAAACTTATGTTTTAAAAATAATCAAGCAATAAAATGATTCAATCCATATCTATTTCTAACACAACTTCATTCTTATTTACACTAAAAGAAGCGTCCTCAAAAGAGGGTGGCCCCATAAACCCAGTGGCATTATTCGATGCTCCAAAATCCTCATTGGGAATACCCATAAAGTTAGTATCTACTTCATCATTGTCATTAATATCATGGTGCACGGCTATGGCATAGGTGCCGTAGTCAACTCCATCAAAAATAGCTGTACCACTATTGTTTTTTACTCTAACAATTTTGGTCATTGGTGCATTTTCTGTTTCCATGGGGTAATCTTCTGCTACATCAAACAAATAAACATACATCTTACCAGTGTTACTTTCAGTGTTGACTATGTTTACAATCAACTTTGCTTTCTTCTCTTCCCCTCTGAGTGAGGTCGCGGCTAATAAAAGAAAAGCCCCTAACAAGAGGAGCTTTTGAATAGATAATTTCATATTGAATTACATTCCTAATTTGTTTTTTACTCTGTAAAGTAAGTCAGTCTCGAACCATCCGTTCGATTGCCAGAAGTGTACTTCGTTAGTTACATTGTCTTCCGAACCACTAAGCTCACCTTTTACCAATATCGAAGTGCTCTCACCTTCATTGGTCTCTTCTAATATAATCTTATATTGAATACGTCCATTAGTCCAGATACCACCACGGATAACTGGCATTTTAACACTGTAAATCCTTAGTAAATCGAAAGTAGTGTCGTCATTCACGAATACACAGAACTCAGATTTGAGA
Organism: Chlorobiota bacterium; assembly: GCA_034670025.1. Taxonomy (GTDB): domain Bacteria; phylum Bacteroidota; class Ignavibacteria; order Kapaibacteriales; family UBA2268; genus PGYR01. Next base: position 482,016 of record JAXMOE010000002.1, on the reverse strand, counting down.
ACGCCTTTTAGGAAACCTTCATCATTAGTCTTCTGTACTTTTGTCATTAGCTCACAACCTTGATCGCCAATTGCTTCCACTACGGCATTCCACACATCTTCGAAATAAGCACCTTCATACTCATCTTTATAAGAATCTTTGAAATATTTCATTGCTTCGTCGTGGTCTTGGGGTCTTTCCAAAGAACCATCTGCTTTTTGCTTAATCTCTAACTTTGCTTCTGGCTCAGACAAATCTTGCATTTGACCAGACTGCCCAGACTCATCTGGTTCTGACAAGTCTTGCATTTGTGCAGTAGCAAAAGTTGCAGACAAAATCATTATTATAAATAAGTAACTAATTCTTTTCATTTATTCCTCTGAATAATTATAAATTATTTTCTTGTTCTTTTCGTAATTTCACAGATACTATTTTTGATATACCGACTTCTTGTTGAGTGATACCATAGAGTGTATCGGCTTCTTCCATAGTTATTTTCATGTGAGTAACTATGATAAACTGAGTGTTCTTACTGAACTCTCGTATCAATTTGTTGAATCTTTTCAGATTTGCATCGTCTAATGGTGCATCAACTTCGTCCAATATACAAAAAGGAGACGGTTTTACTAAATAAATTGCAAAAAGAAGTGCAATAGCTGTTAGTGTCTTTTCTCCACCCGAGAGCATATCTATACTACGTGGTTTCTTGCCCGGAGGTTTCGCTGTTATCTCTACACTGGACTCCAGCAGGTTGTCACCCACTAAATTTATGTCAGCAACACCTTCGTCATTGAATAGCTTTTTGAACAGTAATGAGAAGTTTTCCTTTATCTTTTTGAAGGTCTCAGCAAATCTCTCTTCTGCCGTTTTATTAATCTCTCTTATTGTTTCTTTTAGGGTGTTTTCCGACTCAGTCAAATCTTTTATCTGCTTTGTCAAAAATATCAATCGCTCATTCTGCTCATCGTATTCTTGTACCGCCTCGAAATTTATATTACCCAAATTCACCAATCTTTGCTTCAGCTCACTAACTTCGTGCTTCCTTTCTTGTATTGGGAAGCTCTCGTCTAACTGTAAGTCAAGTTCCTTCAACTGCAAATCGTACGCTTCGAATGCTCTGTTTTCCAGCGATTCCATCTTAGTTTCTAACTCACTTCTGATTATATCTTCCTTGTGGAATTTGTCACGCAACTTGGTGTAGTTATTTCTATTCTGGTTAATCTCGTTAGTCAAATTGAGCTGATTTTCTTCTATTTTCTTACGCTTATCTTCCTTCTGCTCTCTTTCGTTTTTGGTTTGAACTAACTTAGTTTGATTCTCATCCAATAGCTTTTTTTGCTCATCTATGCTTTCTTTCAGATTAGCTTTCGATTGCTCATTTTCTAATACTTGGCTTTTTCTGTTTTCTAATCTGTGTTTTTCGGTGCTAATCTGATTTCTGTTTCTATCAATTTCATTCTTTATATTATTATAATCAGACTGAATTCTAATATTCAAAATCTCAGCGGCTTGCATTTCCTCGTTCGATTTGCTGAATTTCTTCTCCGCAGCATTCAGGTTTTTCAGCTTCTCTTCCTTATTTGCCTCTGCATTAGTTAGCTTTCGCTTATTATCAGCAATTCTTTCTTGCAACCCTTTGTTCTCATTCTGCAAGTCTTCCGATTCTTTCTTAGAGCTGTCAATACTCTTTTTATACATCTCGATATTATTCTTGAGCGAGTCAATCTTCATAGCAGATTGCATCTTAGTATTATCAGCTTGTTTCAACTCATTTTCTAATTTTTTAATATCGGACTTTATCTTATTCGGATTTAGGCCATTTCTTTTTTCAGAAAGCTCATTTTTCTCATTACTTGCTTTCTCTAACTGAGCTTCTAACTTTGTTATACTTGTAGTTAGCTCTTTTATTCTTTTTTGCTTACCGAGCTTAGCGGTGTCTTTCTTGCTAGTACCACCACCACGCAAAATACCATTTTTGTTAACGATGAATCCATCAACAGTAACAGCTGAATCTGCTCCACTGCTAACTAACGAATACGCTTCTTCTTTGGATTCTGCGATTGCAATTTTGCCGAATAAATAATGAACCAAATCACGAATCTTATCATCGCAATCAATTATATCGGTTACGGATTTACCACTAATCTTACTGCCCTTATCTACATTAGGAATCAATTCCTTACAAACTATCGAACGCTTTGAAAGCTTTTTCTGTTCCAATAGTTCAAAAGCAGATTCCGCTTGTTTTGCTGTATCAACTACGAGCAAGCTTCTGAACTCACCAAGAACAGAGCTGACCGCCTTAGCGTACTTTTCATCTGAGGAGATTAGCTCTTCCAATAAGAATGTATTCTCTGGCTTATCCCAGTCTTTGGAGTTCATAAGCATTTGAGTAGTGTTATCGTCAGCTGTTAGTGCTTCTAAGAACTCTACTTGGCTTTTCTTGCTCGAAATGTCGTTCCTTACATCAGAAATAACTTGATTCAAGTTAGATATATCTACATTGTATTGCTCTAATTTAGAGTTTACAATCTCTAACTCTTCAGATTTGTCTTTCACGTCTTTGGTTAGAGTATTTATCTTTGATTCAAACTCACTAACAACAGTTTCTTTCTTCTGTATTTCGGAATTGTTTAAGTTAATTTCGTCATTATAATTATCAATCTTCTTATCTATCTTCTCAAAGCGGCTTTCATTATTATTGATAATAGAATAAGCCGATTGGATCTGATTATTGAGCTTGTTCAATATCTCAATATCAGCATTAGCCAACTCTTTCGCTTCGTCTAACTCTCTTTTGTACTTGTTTTTCTGCTCTTTCAACTCATTCAGAGATTCCTTTTGAGTGTTGCTGTCCTCTTCCCTGCTCTTTAGTTTTTCAGTCAGCACTCCAACTTCAGATTCTAATTTTGCTATTGTATCTTTGCTTCGTTCGTTCTCGCCTTTTAGTCGTGTATTCGATTCATCGAGCGAGGTGATTTTTTCATTATTAACCGACAGCAATCTATTCGATTCAGCTATCTGATTGTTGAGCACATTTTCTTTGCTCATCAATTGGCTCAGCTCACCGTCAACTTCGCTTTTTACTTCTCTGGTTTGAGAAAGTTCTTTATCAGACTCTTCCAAAAGCATTTCCAAATCAGCGATTTGCTTTTCCAAATCATTGAGAGCAAGTCGAACATTGCTGTTCTTACTACTGAAAGATGCATATTCATTTTTGAGTAAGCTAGTTTCTATCTCTTTTAGTTGCTCCGAAAGCTCGTTGTATTTCTTGGTTTTCTTTGCTTGGCGAGACAACCGCTTTACATTCACTTCCACTTCAGAAAGAATATCGTTTATCCTTTCCAAATCTTCCTGAACTTTGTTCAGCTTACTTCCAGCTTCTTTTCTTCTTTGTTTGTATCTGGTAACTCCAGCCGCCTCTTCTATCATCTTACGTCGTTCGTCCATCTTGCCGTTGATTAGGGCTTCTACCATTTTCAGCTCAATCACAGAGTAAGAATCGGGGCCAAGACCAGTATCCATAAACATATCGTTGATGTCTTTTAGTCGGCATTTGGTTTTGTTCAGCAAGTAGTTACTATTGCCGTCTCGGAATAATCTACGCGATATTTGGATAGAGTCATACTCACTCGGAAGTACTCCCTTGTTGTTTTCCAATCGCATAGTCACTTCTGCCATTCCTAATGGCTTCCGCTTCGATGTACCATTGAAAATAACGCTGTCCATAGAGTCGGAACGAAGCACAGATGTTTTCTGCTCACCGAGCACCCACCTTACGGCATCGACTACATTCGATTTACCGCAGCCGTTGGGGCCTACAATAGCAGTGATACCATCTGCAAACTTAAACTTGGTTTTGCCCGCAAATGACTTAAATCCAGATATTTCTAATTCAGATAAAAACATAAAATATTATTGTCCTATATTATTCTCTCTTTCCTTTTTACTAACATAGGGATAACTGCAAAAACCGTTGTATAAAACGAGAATGCAACCCCATATTTCATAAAAAATGACAGGAAAGTTAAATTACTTAGCTTGATATAGAAAAAGAAATATATCAAGTTGTGAATAAAGGAAGAAATGAAAACTATCAACAAGAACTTCAATCCGTGAAGTATCATCATCTCCTTTCCTTCTTTGTGAAACGAACCGGCTACAAAGCCAGCAATCGTTTTAGTAAAGGCGTTAATGCCAACCAAATCGAATGACACAATGTCGAGCGTAAGACCAATCAGAAAACCAGCTACTGTACCAGCAAAACGCCCCTCTCTAACTGAAATCCAAACGCACAATATTAGCAATAAATCAGGTGTAATCCCTTGCACTTCGACAAAGTTGAGCAATGAAAATTGCACCAATGACAGCACAATAGCCAAAAGTCCATAGACTAAATACCGTTGCACTTGGCTGTTTAATTTTAGATTTCTGCTATTCATCTATTTTTTTAATGCCTTCAATCTGTCTTCCAATTCTTCTATCAACGCCAATCTTTCTGGGTCATTAACGTGTTGAATTACAAACACTTGCTCCAATGTAGCAAATGACACATACGGCTCAACATAAATCTTATGGAACAAAGTTGATTTATCGTCCTCCACTTTGAGCACCCTACCAATGGGTACTTGTGGCGGATATTTCATACTATAATTAGAAGTAATCAGCTCATCGCCTGGCTTTACGTCGAATGATTTTGGTATGTTTTGCATAAAGAAATACTTATCGCCACTCCAAACCAAAATACCATCAGTACCAGTTCTAATATTTTTTGCAGAAATTTTTACTTGGCGATTGTTAATAGTTTCAATCAAGGAATAATTATCTTCCACAACTACGACAATGCCAGCAATCCCAGCATCGGTACGGACAGCCATTCCTCGCTCTATTCCGCTACCCTCACCTTTGTTGATAGTGATGTACTCACGCAGCTCAATAGTAGATTTACCAACGACTTCAGCAGAAATGAGTGGAGCTTCCACTGTTTCTTTGAATGCAAGTAAGCCCCTTAGCTTTTCGTTTTCTGTTTGTGCTTTTTGTGATTTGATTAACTCCGAAGATAGATATAGATTCAGTTCTCGGACAGCTCTGTTCTCCGTCTTGAGTGCATCAGGATTTGGTACCCATGAGAATGCTTCTTCCAACCAGCCAATAGACCCAACTACGAACGCCCTGTATCCACCAATCTTGGACACATCGCCCATAGAAATGAGGGAAAGACTAATGACACAAAGTAGGGTAACTGCGGCATAGTCTTTGAACCTTACAATTAGATTTAGAAGCTGCAGCATGGCAAATATATGATTTAGTAACTATTTCTTTTTATCAATACGGAAGAGTAATCACTCAAGTTTTCTAATGCTTTACCCGTGCCTATAACTACTGCTATTAGCGGCTCTTCGGCTATATGGACTGGCAAATTAGTCTCCTTCGTAATCTTTTCGCCTAATCCTTTGAGCATAGCACCGCCACCACTTAGCATAATACCACGGTCAAAAATATCGGCAGAAAGCTCGGGTGGAGTCTTTTCCAAAAGTCTCAGCACTCCATTCACTATCTTGTTCACAGAATCTTCCAATGCCTTGCGGATATCAAGAGAAGTAACGCTAATCATCTTAGGAATACCGCTCACAACATCTCTACCCTTCACTTCTATCTCAATTTCATCTTCCAAAGGCATGGCAGAACCGACATTACACTTAATCATTTCGGCCGTTCTTTCACCTATCAAAATATTATGTTTGAAACGGAAGTAGTGAGAAACAGAGCTTGTCATCTCATCCCCAGCGTGCTTGATTGACTCGGCAGTAACGATACCAGAAAGAGCGATAACCGCAATCTCGGTAGTACCACCACCAATATCGACAATCATATTACCAACTGGCTCGTGTACGTTTAGTCCAATACCTATTGCACTTGCCATTGGCTCAGCAATCAGGTGGACTTCCTTAGCACCAGCGTGTTCGCAACTATCGCGGACTGTTCGCTTTTCCACTTCAGTGATACCAGAAGGAACGGCTACCACAACTCTACGAGCTGGTTGCCAAGTATTCGAGACCTTACGAATGAATGCACGGAGCATACCCTCGGTGATTTCGAAGTCAGCAATAACCCCATCGCGAAGTGGTCGGATAATCTTAATATCCTTGTGAGTTTTACCTACCATTGACTGTGCGTCGTTGCCAATAGCTATAATTTTTTTGGTTTGTCTATCGAAAGCAACAATAGTTGGCTCGTCCAAAACTATCCCTTTACCTTTCATCCAGATAAGAGTGTTAGCAGTGCCGAGATCAATTGCTACATCGTTTGAAAATACGTTGAAAAATGACATTAAATCGGATTCTAATTTTTGTGTTACGGTGATTTTACAAATATACTTATTTTGAGCTTCATAAAATAATGAAATTCTGTGGACTAAACCTATTTGTTTGAAAAAAATGTGGGGAAGTTGTTGAGGGATAATTCATAGTTGGCAAAAAAAACAGCAACCTTGACTCTTGTCATCCTGAGTGAAGCGAAGGATCCAGGTAAAAATACTATTTATTTGTTGCTTTGACTTTTCGGATTGTTAGCATCTCCTGAGTGACAGAGTGCTTCACTCACTCATCTCCTATATAATGCAATCTGGACATAACTTTTCGGCTTTCATCGCTATCCAATGATTCTTTCACTCTAAATTCATTTGTTACAGTATTACTGTCCTCGATATAATATACTTCTGTGTACTTTTCGTAGAACATAGAGCTGTCATACCTTTTGCCAGTACTATCATAGTTAAGATAGAGCGAATCCCCATCAATCTCATACTTACCATAGCCGAAGTTACCACAAGAAATAGAATGGAAATTAATACTATCTTTCAAGGTCAGTGTATCACCAATAATCGTACCACGCCCATAGACTAACTCATTCAGAGCCATAGCTAATTTGCTTTGTTCTTTCCAGGCATACTTGCCTTCTTTCAGTTCGCTTGTTGCTACATCTTGGTTAGTACAACTTAGAACAATTAGAGATAGTATAATCAGCTTGATTGCTTTTGATATTTGTTGCGGAAATTCATTCATAATGAACAAATATAATTATTTTCTGGGATAATTAAAATTATATGTGGCTAAAGCCACTCCCCTGTAGCTCTTCATTTACCCGTTGGCTAAAGCCAACGGCAGTATAATATCATATTAATAGGTGTCTCGTTCTTTCCTATTACAGTCGCTGGTTATTGAGCAAAGCCGAAATGTACACAACGGTAGAGACATATTCAAAACATCGCCACAACTCTTATGCTCCTTTGGAGGAGCTGGCAGAAACTTGATTCTGACTGAGGAGGAATTAGTCAGCAAATTAGAGACGTATTGTTTACACAGAGCGAAGCCGAGGTGCATACATCTCGAACACCCCGTCAACGCCATGGCGTTGCCACCCCTCTTTAAAAAGATGGAAATTTTTCACCTCCACCAATTCCGTTGGCTCCACACGCAGTGGAGGTCAACTGTGTTCATTGGACGAAGCCGAAATATAACCGAAGGACTATAGTGTGACCAATAAAAGGGTCTTTAGTCACTTTTAAATTCTAACAATATACAATTTATTCCTTATATTTGAGTTGTAAAGTGTAGAAAAATAAAAATCATATCAGAGCAAAAACAAATGCAGAAATGGACAATAGAAGATTCGGAAGAGTTATATAATATCAATGGTTGGGGCAAGGACTATTTCACTATCGGAGCGGATGGCAATATACTGTTCTCTGTGAATGAGAAAAACAAGCCAATCGATATAAAAGAAGTAATTGATGAGCTATCAATCAAGGACTTTACCACCCCTGTGCTACTTCGTTTCCCAGAGATAATAGAGCACCGAATATCTACCATTTTCGATTGTTTCCAAAACGCTTCGGAAGAATATAAGTTTGAAGGAGATTGCACACTGATTTACCCAATTAAAGTCAACCAAATGCAGCCAGTTGTAAAGGAAATAATGAACTCAATCAAAGAGCGAAATGTTGGGTTAGAAGCTGGCTCTAAACCCGAACTCCACGCCGTCTTGGCTATGGTTCCCGAAGGTGCACCTATAGTTTGTAATGGCTACAAAGACGAAAGCTTTATCGAGCTGGCACTTTTAGCACAAAAGCTGGGGAATAATATATTCCTTGTGGTCGAAAAAATGAATGAGCTTAAGCTGATAATTGACGTGGCAGAACGTCTAAAAGTAACTCCAAACATAGGCATCAGAATTAAGTTAGCAACATCTGGTAGTGGTAAGTGGGAAGGTTCTGGTGGCGATAAGAGCAAATTTGGGCTCAATGCCGCTGAACTATTGGCAGCCGTGGACTATGCTAAAGAAAGGAAAATGATTCAGTGCATTAACCTGATTCACTTCCACTTGGGTAGCCAAATAACAAAAATCAGAAAGATAAAAAGTGCCCTACGAGAGGTGTCTCACTTCTACGTAGAATTGATTAAGTTGGGCTGCAATATCAAGAATGTTGATATTGGAGGCGGACTCGGTGTGGACTACGACGGCACAAAGTCGAGCAATTCCAGTTCAATAAACTACTCAATACAAGAGTACGTAAACGATGCAGTTTACTCACTTGCACACGTTTGCAACAAGTATGATTTGCCTCATCCGAACCTAATTACAGAATCTGGTAGAGCAATTACTGCACATCACTCAGTGCTAATATTTGACGTGTTGGAGAAGACTTCTCCCCCACACTTTGGCGACGATTTCCCTGAAATTTTTGCAGATAGTGATTTGGTTCGTGAGTTAGTAACAATACACAATAACATAAAGCGAACCAGTATGTTAGAGCCATGGCACGATGCTCAACAGATTAGGCAAGAAGCGTTAGAGTTATTTAGCTTAGGGCATTTGGAACTAAAGATAAGAGCAGAAGTAGAGCGACTTTTCTGGTCAATTGCCAGAAAAGTTCACGAAATATGTTCAAATATGAAGCGTGTACCATCGGAGTACGAAAACTTAACTAATATGCTAGCAGACAAGTACTTCTGTAATTTCTCTATTTTCCAATCGCTACCTGACTCTTGGGCTATAGACCAGCTATTCCCTATTATCCCAATCCATAGATTAGATGAAAAGCCAGATTGTAGGGGCACATTAGAAGACATCACTTGCGATTCTGATGGCAAAATAGACCACTTCATAGGCGATGGACACCACACTAGTACATTACCGTTACACAGCTTGAAAATTGATGATACGTATTACCTTGGAGCATTCTTAGTTGGTGCTTACCAAGAAATTCTAGGTGATATGCATAACTTGTTTGGGGACACAAATACAGTTCATGTTAGGTCTGGAAAAAAGGGGTACAAAATAGAAGAAATGATTGATGGAGAAAGAGTTTCCGAAGTGTTAGAATTTGTCCAATTCTCCCACAAAAAATTAGTCCGCACTATGGAATCGAGAGTAGCAACGAAAGTGAAAGATAAAACAATAGCTCCAAACCAAGGCAAAGAGCTACTATCTATTTATAAATCTGGATTGTACGGTTATACATATTTGGAATGAGTATATCTTTTTGAGTCAATTAGAACTGTGTTAATACCCTAACATCATTTTCATATAGCTTACGTATGTCGTCCAACTGAGTCTTTGCCATAGTTATTCGCTCTACCCCAAAACCAAAAGCGTAGCCAGTGTATTCTTCTGGGTCAACTCCGCCTGCTTTCAACACATTAGGGTGCACCATACCGCAACCAACTATTTCCATCCATTTGTTCGAGTGCTTAGTGCGTATATCTAACTCTGCACTTGGCTCTGTGAATGGGAAAAAAGAAGCTCGGAATCTGAATTCAATATCATCGCCGTACATCACTCTCGCAAAGTGCATCATAGTCGCCTTCAGCTCTGCCATAGTTACATTCTTGTCTATGTAAAGTCCCTCAATCTGATGAAATTCAGCCAAGTGAGTGGAATCCAATGTCTCATTTCTATAAACACGCCCAGGCATAATTGCTCTGATTGGCGGCTCTATATTCTCCATCATTCTTATCTGAACAGGTGAAGTATGAGTTCTTAGCACAGTAGTTTGGTGCTTATTGTCAAGGAAAAAAGTATCCTGCATATCGCGAGCTGGGTGATTGGGAGGAAAGTTAAGAGCATCGAAGTTATGATAATCGTCTTCGGCTTCTGGGCCTTCTGCCACAGAGAATCCCATCTTAGTGAATATCTCGATCATCTGCGATATTGTTTGTCTTACTGGGTGTTCGCTACCAACAAATTGCTTCACACCAGGAAGAGTCAAATCAATGTCTGAACTGGTAATTGCCTTATCTTCTAACTCTTGCTTTAATCTTTTGTACTCACTTTCTGCGAATTTGCTTACTATGTTTAGCTCCTTCCCTACTTCTCTTTTCTCCTCGTTCGATAGCTCACGCATCTTACCAAAAAATGCTTGAATCTTACCTTTTTTAACCAAATATTCTAATCTGTATTCTTCTAACTGCTCCAAATTTTCAACTTCAGCGAGCGTATTTTCTATCTCGAATTTGGTTTTTTTTATATCTTCAATCATTTCTTTTTCTCTATATTATTTTCATACTTAAAGAAGTACTCATCGTGTTTACCAACTAAAATCTCTTCAATGTCCTTTGGCTTAGCAGTTCCAACTAAGAATTTGTTGCCGCCCCTTGTCTCCAAGTTTATACCATAACCACCAAAAGCATTATAGATACTACCATACTTTTCACTTATCCTCATACCGTAGCCAAAACTTTTGTATTCAATAAGAGAAATGGATTTTATATTCTGCCAATAAACTTTATTATACTTATTATTGAGTGGAGACCACTGGAAATAGAGTGCATCTTCGCTAGCTTTAACTTTCAGCTTCGATCCAGCTGTGGAGATAATAAAAAATAGCGAAATAAACATAAATAATGCACTAAGAACTATGTAGGAAGCCGCACCTGCAGTGCCGTCCATATAGTTCAACAAACTAGTTATACTAAATGCTACGGATAGGAAAAATGCCAAAAGAAGAACAAACCAAACATACCATTGTCTGAGTGATTGTTCTTCTTCATAAATAAAATCGTCGTCTATTTCTTCTGTCTTTTTCTTCATTGTTCTTTAGTTTAATTACGCAATTAAACTTCAAAATTAGCCAAAATATCAGTTATATTCTAATTCATTCTTTGCTTTAGCTAACACAACTTTCAGCAAATTATAATCAACTATTGGACCCAACTCTTCTCTTACTTGCGAAGTAGTTATTTCTGGGTTTTCTTCGACCAAATCAAGAATTTCTTCATACCTCGACTCGGTAATATGATTACTAAAATCTACATCAATTTCGTTCCTTACAGCTGTTTTCAAATGCTTTACCACTGCTTTATCAGTGAGGTCTAATCTATCAGCAATTTCTTCTATTGTCAGATTTTTTTGGAATAACACAACTATCCGTTTGGTTACTTCTGTTACCTTGTCGATTGACTCGTCTTCTTCGTTTCCAGTGTGATAGTCATTAATCAAAGCAACGAAGTCAGCACCATAGTTTCTGACAAATTCTATGTCATAGCCATTCAGCTTTCTTAATTCTAATATGTTTTTAGGGGAGTCAGACGATAATTTCATCAGCATATCATCATTGATAATAGACTCTTCGCTTCGTTTTTTCTCCATCGACAACTTTTTTCTGTTTAGCTTTAGTTTATCAAAAAGTTCTTCGGAATAATTATGATCAGATTTAATCTGGCTTACTTGCTCTTTGAGTTTTTTACCAACTAACTGATACCCTTTTTCGCTAACTGACAGTATTGGGAATCTGTTTTTGCTAACTTGAACATAGTTATTAGTAATAGCAGAGTCAAGATACTCTTTGACTTCGGCATCAGTATATTCAGACAAACAACCGAACATATTTAGGTTTTCTAACTCAAATTTTTGTACTTTTTGAGTAGATTTTCCCGACAGGAAATGCCTTATAATTGTCTTGCCAAACTTGCTGTCTATCTCTTGCAAAGATTCAACAATTTTTATATTTATAAACTCTTTCTTCTCATCTTTTAATTTTTTGACAGCATTGGGTATAAGGCATGCAGAGCACCTACCGCAGACTTCTTCCATTTCTTCTTCTTGGAAATATTCCAAGATGTAGTTACGCTTACAAGTATCCGTTTCAGCGTAGTTTTTCATCATCTCTAACTTCTGAAACGCATACTTTCGCTTTTTATCATGCTCATCGAAATCTACAGGCAAATCATCGAAACTCATTCGCTCTTTAACCAGATAAATACCAGATTTATTTGCTTCAGGACTATATTCTATTAGACCGTCGAAAGCCAATTTGTTGATTGCTTTTATAATGTGAACTGCTTCCAACCCGTGCTTTTGAGCAATTTTCAAAGGGTCAATAGCTTGATAAGTAGTGTTAGTCGAAGTATCCGCAGACCTGAATATAGCTTCGGTCGGCTCTTTTAGCCATTCAGGCAAATGTTCATAATACTCCATCAAATTTTCTCTTTCAGATAGAAATTTTATCGTTGCCTTGGAGAAATATTTTGAGTTAGAAATAAGTCCTTGATTTCTAAGATATTTGAAAACTGCAGAAACTGTCTTTTGCTTAATACTCAGATAAGCTGCGACCAAAGCAGAGCTTACATCAAGTGCTTCAGTGGCATACTCACCCATTTCTACGCCTGCTTTCTTGTACAAAGTAGTGTAAACTCTTTTGATTTGCTCCACAGGTGGATAAGATACATCGATAAAAAACTCTTGTAGCGAAATATCGCCAGGGTGGTATAGCAAAATACAATTCGATGGTTTTCCATCACGTCCAGCTCTACCTGCCTCTTGATAATACGCCTCTATAGTGCCTGGCATATCAACGTGCACAACATTACGCACATCTTCCTTATCTATACCCATACCAAAAGCATTGGTAGCTATAATAGTTTTTATCTTTCCGTTAAAAAACTTTTCTTGTGTCTCATTTCTATAATCATCAGGAAGACCAGCGTGATACATATCAACCTTAACGTCTTTCATTCTCAGAGCTTCATAAAACTCTTCTACTCTTTTTCTTGTTCCTGCATAAATAATCGTAGAACCACTACCGCTACTCCTTATTATATCTAAACAAGAGCGAGCTTTATCTTCCGTAGTCCTTGTTATATAAGTCAGATTAGGTCTGTCGAACCCTTTGAGAAACCGATTTGGTTCAACCAAATCCAGATTCTTAACTATGTCTTCCTGAACTTCGTTGGTTGCAGTAGCCGTAAACGCTGCAATAGGATAATCTCTATTGCTATCCAAAGTTTCAGGAATTTTCAAATAAGCAGGACGGAAATCATGTCCCCACTCACTTATACAATGAGCTTCATCAATAGCAATAAAAGAAATATCGATATAGTCTATAATTTCTGCAAACTTCTTGGTTTGTAATCTCTCGGGAGAAATATAGAGCATCTTGTACTCGCCATTCACAGCATTTTCTAATACTTGATTGACTTCACGTACACTCATTAAGCTATTGACACTTTCAGCAGGAATATTCTTCTTCTTTAACACATCCACTTGGTCTTTCATCAAAGAAATAAGTGGGGAGATAACAAGACAAGTCCCTTCCATAGCCAAAGCAGGAATTTGGTAACAAATTGATTTACCACCACCAGTTGGCATAATAGCTAATGTGTCGTCACCCATTATTATGGATTCGATTATATCTTCTTGGCCCGGTCTGAATTCAGAATAGCCAAAAAACTTTTTTAAATATGATTTTACCTTACTCATAGATAAGAAAATAAGAAACTTTATATAAAATTAAAAATATTATTTGAATACCAAAGCACTACAAAACATGAATAATATTGTATCTGTTTTCACTAATTTCAGTAACATAATACGCTTCAAACAGTTCAGTATCATCTGTTACATTCATAGTTTTTGTGGTCATATTGTTTGTTTTTTTAGCTTTAATATGAACATATAATTTAACTAAATTTGACAACAAAACACCATTATGTTTTACACAAACACCGTCTTCTGTGTTTTCTATTGTAATTTTTGGAAGGTCTAAATCAACTTCGACAGGGATTGATTCTATTTCTTCAAATAAAAAGGAGGATAAATCGAAATGTTCAAGATGATTTCTATTTTTTACTGACACTTTGCTATAGATTCCCTTTTGGTCAAGTAGAAAAAAGAACTCATAAAGCCCTTCTAACTCTTCTCCGTTAACGGAAATGACCGTTGTTTCAATAGAATTTTCAGAATATATATTTATTTTGCCCATAGCTTTACATAAACATAAGCAAACTAAATGACATAACAGCCATACCAGCGACAAGCCCATAGATTGCATTGTGCCCCAAATCGTAGCGTTTGGCTGTTGGTATCAGCTCATCGACTGAGATAAACACCATAATTCCACCAACTGCACCAAAAAGAATTCCGAATGTAGTATCATTAAAAAATTCCTGCAACACCACGTAGCCAATTATTGCACCAATTGGCTCCGTCAGGCCAGTAGCAAATGAGTACCAAAATGCCTTTTTTCTACTTCCTGTAGAAAAGTATATAGGTACAGATACCGCAATACCTTCTGGAATATTATGGATTGCTATAGCTACCGCAATAGAAATACCAAGAGTTGGGTCAGAAAGAGCAGCAGTAAAAGTAGCTAAACCTTCTGGGAAATTGTGAATTGCTATTGCCAATGCAGTAAACATTCCCATTCGTTTTAGCTTTCTTGCTTCAACTTCTGCGCTTGTTAGTGTACTCATTTCTTCTATCTTGTGTGGCTCGTGAGGGTTCTCATAAGAAGGAATTAATCTATCAATTATCAAGATAATCAGAACACCTAGGAAAAAAGAACCAGCAGTGTACCAATTACCCAGGTATTCCCCATGGACGTGGCTAAGTGCTTCTTTTGCTTTGAAGAATATTTCAACAAAGCTGACATATATCATCGCCCCAGCCGAAAAACCAAGTGTAGCAGACAAAAAAGCTTTGTTTGTCTTTTTTGAGAAAAAACCAATTGCACTACCAATACCAGTTGATAAACCAGCAAAAGCAGTTAGTGCAAATGCGAAAAGTACATTTTCAGACATTGTTTGAAAAAATTTGTTTAGTTATGGATACCAAATATAATAATTTATTCACTCCTAACTAATTTTTGTGCACCATTAACTGCCCTAATTGCATTATCTAATATATCGTCGCTGAAAGTTTCAGAAGCATAATACCCCCTATCTCCATAAAGAAATTGGGCCAATCTCGCTTTTACTAAGTCCGCCATTCTATCTTTATCTTTTTCAAACATTTCATCATTTTGTAATGATACAGCTAATAAATTCTTCTGGATTCTTTCATAAATCTTATCATTGAATTGGAAATTCTTACCAAAGTTCGCATTGTCTTCATACTTTTTCTTCAGCGATTCCCACTCTCCCAAGAATATCTCTATAGCTGTTTTTAGTATTACCCTCTTCTTTTTGGCAAATTTTGTCAATTTAGTAAGTGAGTCTTCATCACTTACAGTACTGTCGGGCATAATCCCACCCATTGAAATTAGTGTCCTTCCCTTGCTCGATTGGAATATTGCTACATCCTTTGGTACTTTCATATTTTTAATTGCTTCATTCAAATTATCGTCAAAAGTATCAAGCTCCACATCGAGACCAGTTGTTTCATACTTCTGAACCTTCCTACCAAGTGGAGTTACATATTCCCCAACAGTAATTCGGAAAGCACTACCATCTTTAAATTCCCAGTGCTTCTGCAACGTCCCTTTGCCGTAAGTCCTTTCACCAACTACTATTCCCAAATCATAATCTTGCACTGCACCAGCAAAAAGCTCACTGGCCGACGCAGAAACTGTGTTGACCAAAAGCACTAATGGGAGTCCAATAAACTGACCATCTTCTTCGGACAAAATACTGTATTCATAATCTTCGTGTTTCGATGCAGTTTTTATCACCTGCTTATCTTTTTCTAAGAAAAGTGAAATCACTTTACCCACTGCCTCTAATACTCCACCCGGATTATCACGCAAATCAATTACTAACCCTTTCATTCCGTAAGGAAAAGAATTAATAGCATCTTTGAATTCCTTAGCAGCATTTGCAGTAAATTTTAGTGATTTGATATAACCAATGCTATCATTGAGCATAAAATTTGCATTAATTGATGAAGATTTGTGAGCAGAGTTATTAATTATTTTTGTGACTTTCTCCCCTGATAAAGTAAGAAATTCCAACTCGATAGACTTATGGACAGTGTCACTGAGCATTTCGTTTATCTTAGCTTCTTCTGTCTTCACAGTGGATTTGCCATCTACTGAAAGCAATCTCCACCCAGGCAAAATACCATTAGAATCTGCTGAGCTATATTCTTCTATTCGGAACACATAGCTGGTGTCTGCAAATACTATCTGGCTAATGCCATAAGACTTTTTCACACCAGTGTTTGCGACTTTAAGCTCTTTGTATCTTTCAGCACTAAAGTAATAGGACTTATCATCTAATGCTTGCAGATATGAGTTGAACGCATCTTCGGCAGACTTATTCATATCCACTGTATCTTTATGAAACTGGAGCGAGTAGCTAAGTAATGTTTTGAATTTTTCTAATTGGCTGCTTACCTCTTTTTCAGTAGAGTCATTGACTTGTGCAAATCCACTAAAAAGTGATAACATAAAAATTGTAATAATATATTTTTTCATATACTACTATACGGTTCTCAATAATTAAAGATACTATCCATAACGGATTGCAAGTTGTGGTATTTGTACTACTGGTCTTTTTTGGGATATTCAAAAAATAGCAACTTCGATTCAGCTTTCTTGATATCCTGCCAGTCATCGGTATCAAACTCAACACCTACTACAGCACAAGTTGGCATATTACCAATCTGCGTATTGCTAAGTAAAGTAGCAACATAGCTGTGATCAGGATTGTGCCCAAATATCATTACAGAATCGGTTGTGGGTGGCAAATCTGCAATAGTAGCAAGTGTGAATCTCTGTCCCAAATTATATATATCCACCTCTTTTCTTATACAATCTTCTGGGTAATCGTATTCTTGGGCAAAGTATTTGGCGGTAGTTATTGCTCTTTTGGCAGGACTCGATACTATCATATCTGGCTTGTGTCCCATCTTGTTAATTCTCTCTGCCATTGCAGGAGCATCTCTGTGTCCCCTATCGTTCAGCGGTCTGTCAAAATCTTCTAATTCATTATTCCAATCTGACTTCGCGTGCCTAACTATATATACTCTTTTCATTTTACCATTGCCTTTATCATATTATAATCCATATCTGATTTGTTCAAATTATACAAAAATAGATTTGACTCATGTTCTACAATTTTTTTAACTTTTTCCGCATTTTGCGGCTGATTCTTCTGTTCATAAGCACTTACGAGCAAGTCCTTCATCTTTTCTCGGTACTCATGTCGAGTATTCTTATCAGTAATTTGCAACCAAGCACGTTGCCTAAAGTACGTCTTTAGTGTGTTTATAGTAAGAGTTGCCTTTTTCAAGCTATCGTTTTTGGTTGCTTTACTAATTACTTTATCTAATTTATTCATCACTAAGCTGTCAATTGATGACGAACCAAAGTTCTTCTTCTTAGAATGCTCATTCACTCTCGATTGCAAACTAGCAACTACACTTTCATCATTGAAGTCAAATTGTTTAAACTTATAGCTATACTTTGGTCTAACTCTATTGACAACGTCTTCTTCTTCGCCAAAACCATTTTCTCTTAAATTGTTTACAATGCCAGTCAACTTTGCCAAGCTCATATTTGTTTCCACAAGTGATAGCCCGCCCATAAGCACCAAATCACCAAATACGCCACCATAGTTCTTAAAGCTCTTGCGAACGGCTTGATTGATGAACACTCCTTGGTTGTAAACCCTCTGCCAATCGCCACCATCGAACACTTTCCTTGACCTTAGAACTTGCAATGTCTGCTTAGAGTTATCATAGCCCAACCATTCTAATAGCCCAATTGCTTGCGAAAAGCCAAATTCCATATAATAATGAATAGTGTCCAGCTCGGCAATTTCAGCTATTCGGCTCATATATTTCTTTCTTCCGAACTTTGCTCTGAGATTGGAGACTGTGTTGAATGTTGTTGTATCAGAGTATCCAGCATCAGCATAAGCATCACGAGGTATGGAAGTTATTTCTATCTCACCACTCTCTGGCATAATAGAAAGCACATGATTTGCATCGGCGTGCTTATACCTGCTACCCAAACGAGAGTCAACACCTATTATAACTACATTTATTCTTCTGCCACTATATTGCTTTTTATACACTACACCAGCATTTTCATCAATTTTAAATGGAATATCCTTGTTGAAGCTTTTACTTGTTCGGACTACCTTAATCTCAGTTTCATTTTCTTTGGCTGTGTTTAGTGCTTCTTTGTACTCGTATTTTCGCCTGTCAACTATAGTGTTGTTACTTGTCTTCAAGAATGGCGAAAACGTAGCTACCTCTTCTACCTCATACACTTCCGACTGAGATCCAGTGGAAATGTTGAAGAAAAACAATAGCATACCTGCACCACCCACAACAAAAAGAAATAGGATTACGCTAAGATGTTTGATAATATTTGACTTATTTGAAATCAATTTTTTACTATTTGTACATTTGCTAAGTTTAAAATTTATCGACTTTTATATTAATTTTCAAATTTTAATTAATTTGCTTACACTTAAACTGACAAAAATTGAAAAAGAACACAAAAAAGAACACTCAAAACTGAAGAAGTAATAGTTATGAAAATTGGCAACGTAGATATAGGCAACGGAATATTTTTAGCACCCATGGAAGATGTATCTGATCTCCCATTCAGAGTAATTTGTAAAAAATTAGGGGCGGATATAGTCTATTCTGAATTTATCGCTTCCGAAGGATTAATCCGATTTTCAGACCAATCGAAAAGAAAATTGATAATTGACGACGAAGAACGACCCACCGCAATCCAGATATTTGGTGCGAGCATAGAAAGTATGGTAACCAGTGCAAAAATTGTGGAAGATGCGGGTGCCGATATATTAGATATAAATTATGGCTGTTGGGTGAAAAAAGTGGTGAAGCGTGAAGCTGGTGCGGCATTTTTGAAGCAACCAGAAAAAATGGCTGAACTAACACAAGCCGTGGCTGAAGCCGTTAACATTCCTGTAACAGTGAAGACTCGCCTCGGTTGGGATCCAGAGAACATCATAGCTCTCGACGTAGCAGAGATGATGGAACAAGCTGGAGCTGCTGCATTTGCTATGCACTGTCGTACTCGCGATATGGGTATGACTGGTGAAGCTGATTGGAGCTGGATACCAAGAATAAAAGAGCGAGTAAGCATACCAGTAATACTAAATGGTGATGTCCGCAGTGCAGAAGATTGTAAGGTTGCAATAGAACAATACAAAGCTGATGCACTTATGATTGGTCGTGCCTGCATTGGCTACCCATTTGTATTCCACCGTGCTAAAGTGATGATGGAACAAGGGTTTGATCCAGGTGAACCAGACTTGCGATTGAAAATAGATACTTGCTTAGAGCATCTAAGGTTGACAGTACAGCACAGAGGTATTCATGGGCTAAAAGTCTTCCGTAAGCACTACTCTGGTTATCTGAAAGGGTATTACAATGCTTCATCTACCCGTCGTGGGCTGATGGAGTGTACTACTTATGATGAAGTTCGCACATTGTTAGAAAATTATTACGATGAGCTAGATAAAGAAGATAAGTTAGAGCCAATCACTAAAGTCAGGACTGTTCAAAAATTGAGCTGCGAAAAGAAAAGCTACGTGAAAAGACAAACTCAAGACACGTAGGATTTAATACATCTATCTGAAATCGATAACTTCTATCCCTTCTGTTGGCTGATAAGTGAACTTATTGCTGCTCAACTCGGGGTTGTACGTTATCTTTCTTATTTGGTAGCTAACGGTGCTACCATTTGATTGATTTACTATGATATTGTTCATTTCTTTACTATTGTTATATTGTATTTCCATACTTTCTAACTGCTTATCATACTTCGAGTTTGCCTCTGGCTTCAACTCTAAACTATAACGAACATTCGAATCAGTTTTACTTAGCTTACTATACTTAACTGGCTTTAAATTAGAAACAAGTTCAAACAATATTGTTTCTAATGAAAAACCATCGTTTTCTTCATATTCACTAATAGCAACGGAATTGCCTGGTGACACATTCCAAATAGTGCTTCCATCAGAAATAATAATATTATCACGAAGAGACATTCGCATTTTACCACCTTTTTTAGCATATATCTCGCCAACCATATCCGAATTATTCACACCAAACACCACATGAACTGTCTCCAATCCATCTAATTTTTGCTTCAAATCAGCAAATACCTTGTCTTTGCTACCACTAAAAGCAGAACCTAATGACATAGCAAACACTAAAGCTAATATTATATATCTATTCAATTTTTGCATCTATCGGACCTCTCACACCGCTATATTTAGTTAATTCCGCACCAACGTATCCAATTACTATTTTAGTAGCTACCTTAACTGGTATCTTTCTCTCGTCGGCAGTTAGCCACACTACTATATTCCCATCATTCTTGAACAAACCGCCCTTCTGAACCAGTGGCTCAATTACGTGGCATCTGAACTTACCTGCATCTACTTCTACAGTTTGCTTACCGAGCATCTTTATCCCAAGTGCATAAGTAGAATCTTTGTAGAAATTTTCCAAATAAGCAATAGAATCCTTCTTCATATTATTCAAATCCCATGTTCTAACATAATAGAGCGCAGACACAATATCATTCACATATTCAGGAATCTCATAATCACCTTCACTCGTTTTAGCTATGTGTGTTTTCTGGTCAAACTCCGCCTCAAAATCACGCTTGTATTTGCCTTCTCTTATGTGTTGTTCGAACCTCCAAGGGAAAATACCACCTATATCGAGAGCAGTTTTGTACCAATCTCGTACTTTATATATCCACTCCAAGCTCGAAAGCGATTTGACATAGAAATTAACGTCATACGCCTTTCTGCCATTTACTACTATTGGGTCTTTCTTTATATAAAAAGAACCCGTACCCGCAGTAATAAACTTATATCCTACCTTATAGTCTAACTTTTCACCCAGACCAAAAGCATTGTTTTCTACATATCGAAAATCCTCATTGCTGTAGTCTTGTCCCACAGCAACAAACCCAAAGAAAATCGTTAAAATTAAAGTATATAGTATTTTTTTCATCATAATTTAAGTCCATTGTTTATCTATACTACGAAAATAATCAATCATTTGTTCAAAATCGGATTTGTATATAAAAAAAGCGACTTATAATTAAGCCGCTTTTTAAAATTTTCTAATTCTATTTGCTATTAATTTTATTCCCAATCAGCAAGAAGTGAGAACCTAAGAGTATTAGCAAGGGGGTGATTTTCTTCTATAGTATTGATATAACTGAAATCCACTTGGAATATATCATATCTTACACCGGCACCAAAGTTCCAGAACTTACGAGCTCCAGCATTGTCTGGCTCGGTGAAATAACCAGCCCTTAGGGCTATTACGTCTTCGTACCAATACTCTGTACCCATTGCAAATTCCATAGCTTTATTTTCCCACGAAGAGACAAATGATAATGGAATAGGGTCAGAACCATTTCTTGTACGGTTAACCAATAGTTTAGTATAATCAAATGCAAAAGTCCATTTGTTAAATTCATCATTAACTACATCGTAAGCAATACCAAGCTTCAAGTTTGTTGGAAGTGGATCGGCCTCGTTAACATAAGTCATCTTAGGACCAACGTTTTGTAAGTTAACACCAAGAGCTAATCTGTCTTCCATATCTAAGCCCAATACTTGCAAATCTGATGGCTTCCAAAGTAAACCTACATCGAATCCACCACTTATACCAGTACCTGATTCACCACCACCAACGCCACCGCCAGTAGGAGTAAGGTTAGATTGAATATAACGAAGTTGGAACCCGAAACCTAAGTCCGGTGCTATAATAGTACCATAAGAGAACCCAATCGAGAACTCGTTCGAAATGAATGTACCTGCCTTCTGCGAGTTTTCCAATGTTCTTTGGAACTCACCCAAGTTCATAAATATCAAATTAAAAGCTACCGTTCCGTCCAACTCTTCAAAGTGCTGTGCTATAGTACCATAACTATAATACAAATCTGCATTGAATTGTGGTAACCAAGGAGAAAATGATAGTGCTACTTGTCTGAATGGAGTTTTGGTTTCCTCATCATCAAATGTATAACCGTAGTCAAAATAATCTAAGAACGCCAAACCACCGGGGTTCCAATATACAGCATTCACATCGTCGGCTATTGCCGTACCCACTTCACCCATACCTCCAGCTCTTGCATCAGGTGCAATCATCAGGAAAGGCACTGCAGAACTTTGAACTGCCGAGTTTTGTGCGGATAGTTTACCTGCCGATAATGAAAGGGCAAGTGTTAAAATTGTAATTAATTTGATAGTCGTTTTCGCTTTTATCAAAGGAATATCCTCCATTGTAAGATTGTCTTTTTTCAAATTTAAAAAAAAATTCATTAATCTCTATTATCGTTTTATTTTATCTTTACCGTACGCCCTTTTAAGAACGTATTATTTCCAGTTAAGTTATCTAATTTTATTCTAAAGTAGTAAGTACCTATGTTTACACTTACGTTACCATTGTCCGTTCCGTCCCACTGGAACTCACCTTCAAAAGGATTCAATAGTTTTTTTGTAATTGATTTTATTTTTTTTCCACTTGCATCGAATATATCCAAATCTGCATCGATTGGTGGGTTCATATTGTGATTAAAAGTAATATTTGTACCATCTGCAAATGGAGTGGGTGCTGCAGAGACATCAGTTAATACAACAGTACCATCAGAATTAATATTAAAATATGTTTCTGCTACAGAGTAGTTGTTAAATATGTCCCATGCCCTAACCTTTACCAAGTGCGCCCCAGGTTCTAAATTCAAAAGAATTTTAGAGCTAGTTCCTTTTCTATAATCAACAAAAGACCCTTCATAATCACTAGTCAAATCAATCGATTGAGTATTATCATCTATCCATGCTTCTATTTTATGTCCAACTCCCACTCCAGTAGAGTTAATACCTGATTCATCTTCTAAGTCAACAATTAGCAAGGGTTCTTCCCTAACAATATCTCCAGCTTGGAACGAACGCGAATCTAAGTATATATTAATGCTTGGCCCCTGATTATCAGTAACACTTGTTGTAGCTAATCCATCTATTACTAGATTATTGAAGCTACCTTTGGCATTCCTGTCGTCATCTGTAAAAGCATAAGCCAATATTTTACCTTTGTTCTCACTAAAACTAATGTCCTTTGGTAATATAAATTCTGCATTGAACTTACCGTTTATTACCTCATAGTTTGCATTAGCAAGAGTACCACCATTTTTTCTAAATCGGTAAACTCTGTTAATAACATCAGTTACTTCTAACTCTATATCTCCATCAAATACTTTTAACTTTACCCTGCCATTGAAATCAGTATCAACGTCATTAGTAATAGGATTACGTATAAATCCTGAGAGTTTAACTGTCTGCAAACCCTTTGCCGTAATTTCAGTAGAGTCTGCAATTCCAATTCCATTAATCTCGTCAATCACTACATCCGATTCTGGAATTAATAGTCTAGTTGTTGGGTCGCCCAAAAGCAGATACTTCTCATCATTACTACCGTTAAAAGTTAATTTCAGATTATATAATATCTCACCCATAGTTGGGTATTTGCCAGTGACACTGTCCCTAGTAAACATAATATTATAGAATGCTCTATTGATTGAGTGATTGTTACTTGCATAAACTACTCTGGCAGAAGCAAACACACCAATAGCACCACCGTACTCGTTGAGCAACATAGTCTCCGCACCCGATTTGCTATCGGTATTGTCAAATTTGGCAAAATCACAAGTAGCCGCAGTCAAAAAGAACAGTCTGTCATAATTTACCATTTGTCTAACGGTTACGTCTCTGTCCAATATTGCTTCGTGCGACCAAACTTGGGGATTACCGTGACCATACCAGTTCAACAACAAGGTCCCATCTTCATTTACAGTTTTCAATATATCTGCATTAGCGCTTGGTTTCCTTCTACCTGCTGCTGTGTATTGCGTTTGATACTCAACAGAATATATTTTCTTTTGTTCTATATATTTTGGAACTCTTGTAAGTGAGAACTCTTCACTTTGCTCAACAAACAAAGCGCCATCTCCATCACCGTCACCTTCACCACCAAAACCATCGTCAGCAACAATCGATATTTGTGTTCTCCAATTGCTTACTTCCGAATTATTCTCATAGTGTTTAATTTTATCTAATACTACCTTACCTTCTTGTTCATTATTTACAGGTAACCTTCCAACGGCCAAATCTATTATTCTATCATTACCAACAACTCTTGCATAAAAATCATCAGTAGAGTAAGATTGAACAAAAACCATAGTACTATTTTCATCCTCACTTTCGTGTGGAGGAACTAAATTTTCGTCATTTGTCACTATACCCCTGTAATCATAGTGACCATCGCCCCACAATACCAAATATTTTGGCTTAGTTTCCCAATTTGCCATAGCTTGGGCAATGAAATCACGGATTGCAGATATATCCATAGTTCCTGAGTTATATTCATTGTATATGTCATCTACATAAAATATACCAATATCCAAATCACTATTGCTTTCTCTGTATTCTTTGAATTGCTTAGCCGATTCTTTCAACTTTTTGTTAGTTATTACAATCACATCATTGTTAAACTTAGTATCACGCAGATTAGCTATAATAACAGATTGTATATTAATTGGCTCTTTCAGGTTAGATGAAATAAAGAAAGCTTTTGGTTCATTCTCGACAAAGTTTGACTTTAAAGTGAATCTGTCTTTTTCTGGTGAAACTAATTCTACAGGATTACCAATATCAGATATGTCAAAAGCATATACATCACCGTTAAAATTAGTAAAGTCATATTGAACCAGTCCATCTAACTTAGGATCAGAAAACATATAGACTTCACCATTACTTGCTTTTGTTTTACTATCATAATGTAGTTCGTAATAATCGAACACTCCCTTAGCTCCAGGGTTACCATTGTTAGTGTAATCAAATTTCAATTCAACTTCTTCTCTATTTGGGATTTCACTAATGGGGATAGTTATATCGAATAATGCTCTAAACAAATCATCTTTAGTTAGACTAAGTCGTAAGTTATCAGAAAGTAACTTGTTGTGGTCTTTTGCAGTAAAAGTACCGTTGGATTTGTCAGCACCTTTATGCCCCAAAGTCAACCGATACATAATATTGCCTTCATCAGCCAAATGATTCAGATTGTGTTTAAATGGCTCTGAAAAGTATGTTCTTCCAAAAAACTGTTTCCCCGCGCCACTATGAAAAGCATTTACTAACTCTTCTTCAAAGTATTCTCTTCGTGTAAATGTAGTTGGTGTCAAATCTGGAGTACCTGTCTCTTGTTCCCTTGCTTCAAAATACTTTCTTTCGTCACCACCCCAAGTAAGTAGATAGTGGTTTTCGTTACTAAAGTGATTAATATAATGAATTACTCTCTTCTTGTGCTGAGAGAATAAGTTTTGCTTTATTACATACTCAAACCCATTTGGGGCTGCCCCAAAGAAAACAATTGACTTCAATGACCCATCAGAATTTGTTTTCACAGTAATTGGCTGTTGATTCATATCATTCAAAAGACCAAGTTCAGGATTTTCAGGTAATTCCCTTCCGCCATTACCAATTATTTTGATAGTATTTAATTTATCATTAGGAATTGAAATTCCGTTATCCTTCAAATAATCAGCAGTCAGTTCATACACACCATTTTCTTTTATTGAAATTTTGAACCAATCGCCAGAACTAATCTCTTGCGTACCTTGTATTGTACTAAATTTATTTTTCTTTTCTACGCCTATTTGGCCAAATAGTTCTTTGTCACTGATTTTCCAATTATTAGCAACGTTGTAGTTAAGTAAATTTGTTTGTAAATCAGATTTGGAACTACCAACACTACCCTTATAATTTGAGTTAAACTTAATAGTAACTTTTATATATTCTGGTACTTCAATCGCAGATTTGGCAGGGTTGTATTTAGCGGCAATCATATTGAGTTTAGCCAAATGTAAATCACGACCAACACCCATATATTCTACATTTGCCCAATCTTCTAAAGGTCGGTTTTTATATGCTCTTTCATTTATATCAACATAATTCTCTTCACCCAATACATAGACAGGAGCAATTTTAGAGTAATACTCTTTAATTGGCCCAACTTCAACATTAGCTATTTTGTATTCTGTGGGCGAGGGAATAGCAAAAGTTTTTTGTGCACCAAGTATCTGCGGGTAGCCAATTTCATTCAACAAATTGCCAGCATCGTTGAATATAGGCTCTGAGTATTCGTTACCTTGTATCGTAACAGTATTGATTGATTTTAATTCAGGGGTGTAAACTACCGTAAATCCATTACTGTTTGTCTCAACTATCTCATATTTTGCCATAGCCGGCAATGATATGATAATAGTCGTTACTAAGAGTGTTACTAATTTTGCAATATTTTTCATTTAAGATACCTTTCTCATTATAATTCAATATACGAAAGTATTTTGTTTTAGTTTATTTTAATTCGGTATCAATAAAAATAGGCAATTGTTATTTGTTTTACATTAGTTGATAGTATAAACTAAATAAGTGCCGAAAAGTTACAATATTCAGAGATTTGTTCAGGATTTAATTATATTGTTCATAACATAATGATACTAAAATAATATAATTATCACCTGAGGAAGCAGATGCTGAGATTTACTAGACTTGATAAACTATCTATCTATTTAGAAAAACTAATCGGTGGTCGCTTATGGCTAAAGGTAATAATTGGATTAGTGTTGGGTGCGGGTGTTGGGGTATTACTCAACCCTGTTACTGGATTAATTACAGAAGAAAACAGTCTCCGATTGGCAGTTTGGCTCGATTTGCTAGGGCAAGTTTTTATGCGGTTAGTTCAAATGATAATGATACCGCTAATATTCACATCTATACTTACTGGTATAGTCAGCAACACAACCAGCAACCTAAAATCATTTGGGCTTCGACTATTACTATATTTTATTTTTACTACAACAGTAGCAATATTAATTGGTCTGTTTGTAACTCTAATTATGAAGCCAGGCGAGTATATTTACTCACTCGGAGGGTTTCCTGACAGTGGTGAAGTGCCAGACTTACCTACCGAACAAGTCAACATAGTCGATAATATACCCAATGCTATTGCTAATCTTATACCAAACAATCCATTAGAATCAATCCTGACTGGAGAAATGTTAGGCGTAGTAATCTTTACTATATTAATAGGAGTAGCAATAACTCAATTAACAGAAAAAACAGCCAACCCTATAATCAGGTTTTCTGAAGCTGTCCAAAAAATTTGTATGATAGTTGTGTCTTGGGCAATGGTATTAGTACCCTATGCAGTATTTGGACTAATAGCTGCATTAATTTCCAGAACTGGTATTGATATATTCTTAGGGCTGGGTTACTACATGGGAGTTATAATCATTGGTCTTATGCTACTTTTAGTATTCTATATGTTAATTGTCTGGATATTTGCAAACAAAAATCCCATTATATTTTTGAAGGCAATCAGAGAACCACAATTACTTGCATTTTCTACAGCCAGTTCGGCTGCAGTTATGCCACTATCTATGAAAATAGCAGACGAAAAACTTGGAGTCTCAACTCACATAAGTGACTTTGTCATTCCCGTCGGGGCAACTATCAATATGGATGGAACTGCTCTGTTTCAGTGTGCAACTACACTATTTATGGCTCAAGCTTACGGGATAGAATTATCAGTATTGAATTTGATTCTAATAACTTTCACAGTAGTGGCCGCATCTATTGGTACTCCAGCAATACCGGGTGGCGGAGTAATTATATTAGCATCCGTACTACAAAGTGTAGGTATTCCTGTCGATGGACTTATTGTTATTATTGGGATTGATAGAATATTAGGTATGTTCAGAACTTCTGTTAACGTCACTGGTGACCTCACTGCTTGTCTAATATTCGATAGGTTTTATGGGAATAGACGACAAAATGTAGAGAATCCCACAGTTGTATAATTGTAATAACTTTACATATTAAAATTTTAAACTATTTCGCGTTACAATCAGTCTTAATTTAAGAGTCTTTTATACTTTAATTGAGACAATAGTCTTTTAGAACAGTTTCTAAATAATAATTAGTGTTGATATTAAAGTATTGTTCTTTTGTTTTTTAAATTAATTTAAGGAGTCTTTGAAATGTCTCAGAAAAAAAAGAAATTATTCTCGGTCTCAGGAAGACCAATTGCTGAAAATCAAAATGTCAAAACAGCAGGCAAGCGAGGCCCAATGCTGATGGAAGACTTTTGGTTTCTCGAAAAATTAGCCCACTTTGACAGAGAAGTAATACCAGAAAGAAGAATGCACGCCAAAGGTTCGGGTGCTTTTGGAAACTTTACAGTAACTAACGATATTTCGCAATATACAAAAGCAAAACTATTTTCTGAAATAGGGAAAAAGACTGATGTATTTGTACGTTTTTCTACTGTTGCTGGTGAAAGAGGTGCAGCCGATGCAGAACGAGACATTAGAGGGTTTGCAATTAAATTTTATACAGAAGAAGGTAACTGGGATTTGACCGGTAACAACACACCTGTGTTTTTTCTACGTGACCCCTACCGCTTCCCAGACTTAAATAAGGCAGTCAAACGAGACCCAAAAACTAATTTGCGTAGCGCAAATCACAATTGGGATTTTTGGACTTTATTGCCCGAAGCACTACACCAAGTTACTATAACTATGAGCGAAAGAGGAATACCAAAATCATATCGACACATGCACGGGTTTGGTAGCCATACTTTTAGCTTTATTGACACGGACAACAAAAGAGTATGGGTGAAATTTCACTTCAAAACTGAGCAAGGAATTGAAAATCTGAGTAATGAAGAAGCAGGTGCTATAATTGCTGAAGATAGAGAAAGTCACCAACGTGATTTGTTCAATTCTATCGAAGAAGGTGATTATCCACGTTGGAAAATGAAAGTTCAAATTATGACCGAAGAGCAAGCAAAAGATTGCCCTTTCAATCCATTTGACCTAACAAAGGTTTGGCCTCACGGTGATTATCCACTTATTGATGTTGGAGTATTAGAGTTAAACAAAAATCCTGAAAATTACTTTGCCGATGTTGAACAAGCAGCATTCAACCCTGCTAACATTGTTCCTGGTATTGGCTACTCACCAGACAAAATGCTCCAAGCAAGACTGTTTTCTTATGGTGATGCACAAAGATATAGGTTAGGAGTAAATCATTACCAAGTACCTGTTAACAAACCCAAATGCCCGTTCCATAACTCTTCACGCGATGGAACAATGCGAGTAGATGGAAACGAAGGCGACACTCTACATTACTTCCCTAACAGCTACAATCAGTGGGAAGAGCAAAAAGAACACACCGAGCCACCATTAGAATTAGAAGGTAACGCTGACCATTATGACTTTAGAGAAGACGATGATGATTACTTCACTCAACCAGGCAATCTGTTCAGGTTGATGAATGACAAACAAAAACAGTTATTGTTTAACAACACTGCTGCAGAAGTTGGAGGAGCAGATTTGTTCATACAAGAAAGACACATACAGAACTGCTACAAAGCAGACCCAGCTTACGGTGAAGGAGTTGCAAAAGCATTAGGATTAGATATTAATAAAATAATAAAAGAGTAAATTTTATGGATTATAAAGAAAGTATAACAGGAATCAGAATCAATGTACAAGCAGTTGATATTTCTATTGGTGATGATGTAAAAGAAACTATAAGAAAAGTAGTTAGTCGCCTCAGCAGGCACTACAATAACATAGAGTGGGCTGACATTTACTTAGAAGATAAAGAGGAAAAGAAAACGGAACAAAAACAAGTGAGTATAAGACTTGGGATTCCAGGAAACGACCCCTTTGCATCGGAATATGGAGATAATTTCCACGCTCTTCTGAAAAATGTTGAAAGTAAATTAGAACGACAACTTGAAAAAAGGTAACGCTTAATTCGGTAACCCTATTTGCCTTAAAGTTAAAAAATAGGGTTACTATTTAATTTAAAAATATAATAGATAGTAGGAAAAAATGGGTCACAAAGAAAATACAATTGTAATTACTGGAGCAGCTGGTGGTATTGGGCAAGCATGTGTTAGAAATTATAAAAATCACAAAATAGTAATTACAGATTACTCACAAGATATGGTTGACAACACTGTAGAAAAATTCAAAAAAGAAGATTTTGATATTCTAGGAATAGCATGTGACATCACATCAGACAAGGACATTGCAGAACTAACTCAATTTGTAGAAAAACAAGGCCCAATGAAGGCACTAATACACACAGCAGGAGTCAGTGGCACAGTAAAAGACACTAGAAAAGTATATGATATTGATTTAGCGGCTACCGAAAAACTTGTGAATGCATTCTACGAACTAATTGATAAAGGTTCAGTTGCTGTATTACTTTCTTCTATGATGGCTCATACTGTCCTAGCTAACAAGGAATATGACGATGCTCTTTCTAATCCTTTGGAAGACAATTCGTATGATATAATAAACAGCTTTGTTAAGAATGATTCGGACACTATGTACAATTTTGCAAAAAGAGGAGTCTGTTTATTAACTCAGAAACATGCAAACAAATGGGGCGAAAAAGGAGCTAGAATTGTATCAATTTCACCAGGAGTGATAGAAACTCCAATGGCACTGAAAGCTGCGGAAGAACACCCCGAAAGAATGGAATTGATAAAACAAGCAACCCCACTAAAACGCAACGGTCAACCAGAAGACATAGCAGATGTAGTACAGTTTTTGACTAGTGATGCTGCCAGATTCATTACAAGCACTGATATTTTGGTCGATGGTGGAGTAGTTCACAACATAAAGAAAATGTATTAGCTAACTAAATTTGATCAATTATAAAACAGGGACCTATATGAATAATTCAATCTTAAAAACTATCAAAAACACAATAAAGCATTGGTATATACCATTACTTGTAGGAATATTTTTCCTCATAGTCAGTATTGTAGTTTTTTCTTCACCCACTACTGCACTAATGGCTTTGTCATTCCTCTTTGCATTATCATTTCTATTTAGTGGAGCATCAGAAATTATATTCTCCCTAGCAAACAAAAATCATTTGGACAACTGGGGGTGGTCACTTGCTTTTGGAATAATTACTCTATTAGTTGGAGTGTTACTAATAATCAAGCCGACATTATCAATTACACTATTGGCATTCTATGTTGGTTTTTTACTCCTATTTCGTTCTATTTCTACTATCGCATTTGCAATAGATATCAAGAATTATGGCAGTAAAAGTTGGCTAAGTCTATTAATATTAGGAATAATTGGTATGGTTCTGTCTTTCATACTTATCTGGAACCCTGCTTTTGCAGGTATGAGCATAGTGATATTGGTTGCGCTTAGTTTCCTTTTTGCTGGGCTTTTCAATGTTTTCTTCTCACTCCAATTGCGTAAAGTTCACAAAACTGCAAATAGTATCTCGCCCGAACTAATTGAACGTTACGAAAATGTAATGTCCGAGATAAGGAATGAATGGGACGACAAACATTAATATGATCGAATGAGCACTTAAAACAACTCATTAAAATACGGCAAATAAACTATAAAACGGCAAATATTGACCCTATTTGCCGTTTTTTTTACGGCGAATAACTATTAATCTGCAATTTAGTATTATATTTGCAGTAAATATTCCCAAATTTAGTAATAAAATTAAATGTATTTTCATCAAAAAGACGAATGGCCTAATTTCAAATGGGACACAGAAACACTAATAAATTATCTTAGTGAAGCACGTGAACTACAAGGAAAACTATTAGCGAACATGAGTTCATTAGGTTTTGAACTGCAAGACGAAGCCATTCTACAAACCATTACTGATGACGTAGTTAAGTCAAGCGAAATAGAAGGAGAATTACTTAATTCAGACGAAGTAAGGTCTTCTGTCGCCAAAAGGTTAGGTATTGAAATATCAGGATTGCCTAATTCGAGTCGTGATGTTGACGGTATAGTAGAAGTGATGTTAGACGCAACTCAAAATTATAGTACCCCATTAACTAAAGAGCGGCTATTTGGCTGGCACGCAGCGTTGTTCCCAACTGGTAGAAGTGGTATGAACAAGATAACTGTTGCTAATTGGCGAAAGTCTAGTGGAGGCCCAATGCAAGTTGTATCAGGACCTTTGGGAAAAGAAAAAGTCCACTTTGAAGCTCCAAATTCTGAAAGATTAGAAAATGAAATGAACCTTTTTATTGAATGGTTCAATTCTGATGATACTGAAACTTTAATCAAATCAGCTATTGCACACCTCTGGTTTGTTAGTATTCACCCTTTCGACGACGGTAATGGAAGAATTGCTAGAGCATTGGGAGATAAATTATTAGCATGTGCTGATAAAACAAAACAAAGATTCTATAGTATGTCAACTCAAATAATGGAATCAAAAAAACAATATTACAATATTTTGGAATATACTCAAAAAGGAAGCTTAGATATAACTCAATGGTTAGTTTGGTATTTAGAAAGATTAATAAATGCACTGAAAAGCACAGAAGTAACTTTATCCAGAGTTTTGGACAAAGCAAGATTTTGGGAACACCACAGAAACACTCACTTTAATGAAAGACAAATAAAAATACTAAATCTTATTCTCGGAGATTTTGAAGGTAAATTAAATACTTCTAAGTGGGCAAAAATTACTAAAGTTCACCGAGATACAGCCCTCAAAGACATTAAAGATTTGGTTAGCAAAGGTGTTTTGAATGATTCGGATGAAGGTGGAAGAAGCACGAACTACATTTTGAACTTAACTGCAAACAAGAAAAATTAGGATAATAAGACTATGTTAAAATTTAGACCTGTTAAATTCATATTCTTTGTCATGCTTGTATTTATTGTTATTAGTGCTCTCCTCCCCTCCCAAACACTACCCACAGAAAGAAGTGTTGATTGGACTTTGGCAGGAGTTCGAGATTCAACAACTTTAGATTTTACAGAAATTGATATGAGTGAAACAGGTATCACTGGTGATGGGGTTGCAGCAAATGATATTATTTTTTCAGAAGTTTTAGCATCTTCACTTGACCAAGGAGCTATTTTAATATTTCCAAGCGGTAACTTCCTTTTCAACAAGACAATTAACCTACCAAGCAATATTGTAATAAAAGGACAAGGTGCAGACAAGACGACTTTCACTTTCGATCTCGGTGGCAAAGGTCATTCAATTACTGCAAGTGGAAGACCTGTAATAAATGACACCACATATTTAGTAAAAACTTTTTATAAAGATGATATTAGTGTGAAAGTCCATAATGTAACTTTATTTTCTGAAGGAGATTGGATTCAGATTATCCAGAACGACACCAATCTCGTTACATCATCTTGGGCAATTCATTCCGTTGGGCAGATTGTAAGAATCAAAAGTATAGCAGGTAACACTATAACTCTTGACTCTCCTTTGAGAATGGAATATAATCTGGAGAGGACACCATACATTAGAAGAATTAATCCTATTAGTAATGTCGGTATTGAATGTATTAAAATAGTCAGAAAAGACGACACAGCACCTGAGCAATCGAGTAACATCAATTTCAACTATACAGTGAACTCCTGGGTCAAATGTGTAGAGTCTGAAAACTGTACTTTTAGCCATATACAGGCACGGAATTCATCAAATCTAACTATTTCCAAATCATATATGCACCACGGGTTTGACTACGGTGGTGGTGGTCGGGCTTATGGGGTGATGCTCCATTCCACCACAAATGAGTGCTTAGTCGAGGATAATATATTCGAACGTCTTCGCCACTCAATGATAGTACAGTCAGGAGCCAACGGGAATGTGTTTGCTTATAATTACTCGCTCGATGCTTATTGGGATTCATTCCCCAATGATGCCGCTGGTGATGCCGTTCTACACGGCAATTACCCTTACGCAAATCTGTTTGAGCAAAATATATGTCAGAATATAGTTATTGATAATTCCCACGGCCCAAATGGACCAAACAATACTATTTTCAGAAATAGAGCCGAGAAGTTTGGGATATTCTTCTCTGCAAGCAATTCCCCAAATCAGAACCTGATTGGCAATGAGATAACGAATACAAGTCTTCCCTACAACATAGTGAATTACACAATACAAGGCGATGACCACTTTGTTTACGGTAACAACAACAAAGGCAATATCACCCCTGCAAACACATCCGAACTGCCTGACAAGAGCTATGCTTATTCAGCAAAACCAGATTACATACCAAGCAAACAATGGGCAATGATTGGCACTCCAAACGAAATGGAATCAGCTACAATCCCTGCTTACGATAGATATTTATCTGGTAATTTGACCTGTGGTGATTGTGGAGTTACTACGTCTGTGATAGATGACAGTTCTGAAAATTATGGCGGGGTGAATATATATCCCAACCCTGTATCTACACTGCTGACAATAGGCAGCAAAAAGCAAATAGAGCTTATCACGGTTACTAATGCTTTAGGGCAAGTGATTTATACAACTAAAGAAGTTCCAGTATCTAAAAGTATCAACGCAAGCTCTTGGGAGAGTGGTGTATATATTGTGAAAATCACTTTCAGCGGTGGAAATGAAATTATTAAGAGTGTAGTTAAAGTAGATTAGAATTGGAATAACCTTAAAAAAAGAGTTTTATAATATGGAAAAAAAATTTTACCACACTCAAGAATCCGTTAAAGAGTACATTAGGCAAGCCGAAGGTTATAGTGGAAAAGAAATAATCAGCAAGTTGGATGAATATCTAAATGACAACTCAAAAATTCTTGAACTAGGTTCTGGTCCAGGGACTGATTACAACATATTAAGTAAAAAGTATAACGTTGTTGGTTCAGATTTTTCAAATGAATTTTTGAAAGTATTGAATGAGATATTTTCAATGGGTGAATTCTTACAATTAGATGCAATCACATTAGATACAAACAAGAAATTTGATTGTCTTTATTCAAATAAAGTTTTACAGCATCTGAGTGATAATGATCTGACGAAATCAATTATAGCTCAAAGCAAAATATTAAACCCTAATGGTATAGTCTGTCACTCATTTTGGAAGGGTGAAGGCGAAGAAATATTCAAAGGAATGTTAGTTAATTATCAAACCAAAGAATCTTTAATCAAGTTATTCCAAAAGAAATTCGAAATATTAGTTTTAGAAGATTATGCCGAGTTCGAAGAAAATGATTCGGTATTCGTTATAGCTAAGAAGAGTAGTTAAAAAAAAGATGCCTTACTAACGGGGGAAATGTCAGCAAGGCATGCAGCATAAAGAGGAAGTTACGACTTAACGTCGTAGAGCGAAAGACGAGATTCGAACTCGCGACCCCAACCTTGGCAAGGTTGTGCTCTACCAGCTGAGCTACTTTCGCTTATTTTTTAGAACACAAAATTAGGAGTTTTATTTGAATTGACAAAATTATTCTGAACTTTTTTTGACAATAATTTATAACACTCTAATTCCTTTTTACTTAGCTACTCATTTTTTTTCAAAAGTAAATTTACCATCACCGTCGGTGCCTATTTCTATTGCCGAATCGTCTTCTAATTCATCAGAAAGTATATACATTGACAGAGGATCGACTATTTTTTTCTGTATCATTCGTTTTATTGGTCTTGCACCATAGTTCACATCGTAGCTAATTTCTGCCAACCAGTTCAGGGCTTCATCAGTAATAGATAGTTCTATTTTCTTCTTCTCTAATCTCTTCACCAAATTATCAAACTGCAATTTGGCTATGGCCCTTACTTCTTCTTTCAGAAGTGGTTTGAACATTACAATCTCGTCAATCCTATTGATGAACTCTGGTCGCATAACTTGCTTCATTTTCGCCATTATCTTCTCTCTGGCATCCGTAAGGAGTGCAACTCTGTTTTCAGAGGTCATCTCTCCCATCTTACTGGTTATGTTTTCAGTACCAATGTTAGAAGTCATTATAATAATAGTATTCTTGAAGTTCACTGTCCTTGCTTTACTGTCAGT
Organism: Chlorobiota bacterium; assembly: GCA_034670025.1. Lineage (GTDB taxonomy): Bacteria > Bacteroidota > Ignavibacteria > Kapaibacteriales > UBA2268 > PGYR01. The sequence goes on along the minus strand of JAXMOE010000002.1, from coordinate 445,905 downwards.
CAACCTACCATCATCCAGCACTTGCAGCAGTACATTGAACACATCTGGGTGTGCTTTCTCAATCTCATCAAGCAACACAACGCTGTAGGGCTTTCTACGAATGGCTTCCGTTAACTGCCCACCTTCGTCATAGCCAACGTATCCTGGAGGTGCACCTATCAGTCGAGTAACGGAAAATTTATCCATATATTCACTCATATCCAATCGAACTATGGCATTCTCATCATCGAATAGATATTCAGCTAATGATTTGGCAAGCTCCGTTTTACCCACTCCAGTCGTACCGATGAAAATAAATGACCCTATTGGCCTGTCTTCATCTTGCAATCCCGCTCTGGAACGTCTAATGGAGTTAGATACTGCTGTAACAGCTTCCTCTTGTCCCACTACTCTTTCGTGGAGCAAATCTTCCATTTTCAGGAGCTTTACTTTCTCACTTTGTATCATCTTAGTTACAGGAATGCCAGTCCATTTTGAAACTATGTCGGCTATGTCTTCTTCTGTTACTTGCTCTTTGAGTAGATGGCTCGTCTTCTGCAGTTCTTCCAAATCGCTGTTCGCCTCCTCTACTTTCCTCTCGAGCTGATGAATTTGCCCATAGCGTATTTCCGCCACTTTATCGAAGTTCCCTTCCCTTTCGTAACGGTCAGCTTCGGTTCTTAGGTGATCAATCTGAGATTTCATATCCCTAATTTCCTGTAGCTTACCTTTCTCGGTTTCCCATTTAGCCCTTAGCCCAGTTCTCTTTTCTTTCAGTTCAGCCAATTCTTTTTCTATTTCAGCTAATCTTTCTCTTGTTGTATTACTCATTTCTATTCTATATATAATTAACAGTCTTGCACCAAAATACAAGACGTATATAATATATTTTCATTTTCTAATACATCAACCCAAACATCCACAATGGTATCTTGTTTCCTCTACCAAAATCAATGTTGTCCGACACAATAAAACTATCCTTCACATCGGCAATTTGCTTCGTCGTTTTGCTTTTGCCGCCTATCTCATAAGTGATTCCATCTACCAAGAAATCGCCATTTTTCGGCAGCGTAGCTTCTTTGCCAATGTTCTTTATTTGATTCATAAAAAACAGCTCCCTCATACTGCCACTGTCAACATTACCATCTGCCAAAGCAAATTGTATATTGCTATTCTCTAAGTATAGTTTGTCGGGCTTCATCAATTTGGTTACTCGCTTGCCGTGAGCTTGTAGCAAATTTACTAATCGTGCTTTTTCTAAGTAATGCAAGTAATTTATTAACGATACCCTGTCCACGCCTACTTTTTCACTCAAGCTACTAATGTTTGGCTTGAATGGGACAGTAGTCGCTAATATCTTTAGTAATTTTAGAATGTTCCGAGTGTTTTCTAATGACACTTCTTTTATAAATTGCAAATCTGTTTCTACAATTATTCTCACTACTTGCTCTACTCTCATTAGGTAACTGCTTTCACTTTCCATAAAGAAAGGGTAGTACCCACTTTCCAAATAGTCTTTGAAGTGTGGCAGTGGATTGAACTCTCTTGCGAAATCAAATGACAACTTTTCATGATTAGTAGTTATTTCTTCTAAAGTAATCACTGGAAGCTCTGCTATTCCTTTGAACATCAGATATTCTCGGAATGAAAGACCACACAATTCATACATTGCTGCCCTTCTGCTCAAATCTACATCTTGCCTGTATATATCTACTGCCGATGAGCCAGTGAATACTATCTTTACATCCTTATAAAAATCATAAAAATTTTTTAACTCCCTTGCCCAGCTTGGATACTTGTGAACCTCGTCGATAAATAAGTATTTCCCACCACTTGCCCTGAAATATTCTAAAAAATCAATAAGTGATGTTTTCAAAAAATACGAATCGTCCATAGATATATACAATGATTCGGCACCATTGTTTAACTTTCTCATCCTTTGTAATAGTAGTGTAGTTTTGCCAGTGCCTCGTGCACCAGTAATACCAAGCAAACGGTCTTCCCAGAATATCCGATTGCGAACTCCTCTTTCATAATCATTGGTCAGATTGTTGATTAATAAGTTTGATTTTCTATATAAGCTATCTATATTGTTCATTCCACTTTGCATATATATTGATTATTTGCATATCTTACTAAACAAATATATGTATTTTATTATTAAATTCCTAATTTTGTTTAGTTAGTTAAACAATTTATTCATTATTTTGTTTAGTTGACTAAACATTTTGAATAGTTGTAGTGTTAATTATCAATATAACGTAAGTTAGCCATTGCCTATTTTGATAAAAATACAAAAAAAGCCCATAAGATTCTACTCTTATGGGCTTTTTTATTCAAATTTAATTGAATTTACTGCTTTTTATCACGCTTCTTGTTCTTGCGAAAATCTTTCAATTCTTCCTTACTAAGATTATCGTCATTATTTACATCAATAAGATTGAAATTAGTTGATAGCTTATTTCTTTCAGTAGAAGCTGCTTCTTCTCTACTGATAACCCCATCCGCATTTTTGTCCAAATGCTTCATTATGTGGTTGCCTTTTTTGTTCTTTCTCATCTTTTTTCCAAAGCCCTTTAGCTCGTCTTTCGTCAACAGTCCATCGCTATCAGCATCAATTTCATCAAAGTTTTCGACCAATCGTTTCTTGTCCGAAGCCTTAGCTTCATCTAAACTAATTACATCATTCTTGTCTGTGTCAATCAAAAACACCTTGTTTTTGTGTTTTTTGTCGTGCATTGGGCAAGCATCGGCAGAAACCGAAGTGAAAGCGAACACAATTGCAGCAGTAACTGCCATTGTTATTATATTTTTACTATTCATAGTAATCACCATTATTTTCGTTTATAAAATGTCTTCTTAATTCTTAGACACTTATTTAAACGAAAGGTTTAATCAATAAGTTACTGTAATTGTTATTTCTGTATTTATTCCACCAATCCTAATTTACTTAATCTTGATCTTATAGCTCCAGGTTGCCGTTCAAATATCTTAGTAAGCTCTTTCGTTTTTTTACCCTCTTTGTATAGGCGTTCCAACTTTTCGTCATCTTCTTTTTCCCATGGCAAATAAGCTTTTGGATATGTCTTTCTGATTTCTTCATATCTATTAGCTTTATGTTTCTTTTCGGTTGGAACCTCTGAAGATTTTTTATACTGTGATTCCGGTGGAGGTACAGAGGGCGGAAGCGGTGGTGGCGGAGTAAACCAAGAAGACGGCATAAGTTGGTTAATACATTCTAACAATTCGCCAACATCACTTTCATTGATGACAACTCGCTGGTCAGAATCTACTTTGATTATCTCCAGCGTATTGTCACCATTTTTTCTTTTATCAATAGATAAGCGATATTCCCTACCCTCACTCTTGAACTTTATTGATTTAAGAAAAGGCATACCCCTATCTCCCCTTCCATAATCTCTCATCAACTTCCAATAGGTGGTTCACATACCTCGCAGCATCGAACAAATAATCAGACAATCTGTTGAGATATTTTACAAGGTTCTCATTGATATTTTCTTTGCTGGCTAATTCCACAACCAATCTTTCTGTACGTCGGCACACAGTCCTTGCATTGTGCAAGTGAGCAGCAGAATGGCTTCCACCTGGCAGAATAAAATGCTTCAGCGGTTCCAACTCCTCTTCGTATCTATCAATTGCATTTTCTAATCTTGTAATCTCATCTTCCTCTATTCGAGCTATTGCTTGCGATTTGATACCATCATTTATTGGTGTCGCCAAATCAGCACCAACTGAAAACAAAGTCTCCGATATATGTTGCAAATCATTTTTGATTGGTTCGGGGCAACCAAAAGAAATAGCAAGCCCAATTACAGAATTCAGCTCATCAACAGTGCCGTACGCCTCCACTCTCAAGCTATTTTTACCAACTCTTTCACCATTGAAAAGTCCCGTTGTGCCGTCATCACCAGTTTTTGTATAAATCTTCATTTCTATTAGCCATATTATTTGTTAATTTGCATTAGTATATATTCACAAAATAGTAAAATTCAATTGAATAAAGATATAAGCTTAATATTTGTCGGTGATGTAGTTGGCGAAATCGGTATGAACTACCTAATAGAACAACTACCTAAGATAAAAGAAAAATATAGTGCCAACGCAATAGTCGTTAACGGCGAAAATGTATGGGAAGGCAAAGGAATCAACGAAGAAGAAGCAAACAAGCTATTCGACGCTGGTGTCCATGTTATTACAACGGGTAACCATATATGGGAAAACTGGAAGTCTCGCCCACTATTAGGAAAAGACCGAAGAGTAATCCGCCCAATGAATTATCCTGCTGGCAATGCTGGTTATGGCTTTACTACATTCAAAGCTGACAATGGTACAAAAGTAGGTGTTTTGCAATTGCAAGGCCGTACTTTTATGCAAACAATCGATTGCCCATTCAACTCGGCTGATTTTGCTATTGACAAATTGAAATCGGAAACAAATATAAATATAGTTGACTTCCACGCCGAAGCAACTGCCGAAAAAATCTCAATGGGATGGTATCTTGACGGCAAAGTTAGTGCTGTGTTGGGTACTCATACTCATATACAAACAGCTGATGCACAGATACTACCAAACGGTACAGGTTACATAACTGACGTTGGTATGACTGGCCCATACGATAGTGTGTTGGGAATGAGAAAAGACATAGCAATCAAGAGATTCCAATTGCAAACAGCACACAAATTCCAAGTAGCTGAAAATGACTTGAAAGTAGCTTTTGCTCACTTGAATATAGACGGTGCAACAGGACAAACTATTAATATAACTTCACACGTAATTCCAAATTACGAGAATCAAGTAATATGAAAAAATACAATGTAGCTATAGTTGGTGCAACTGGATTAGTTGGCAGAAAAATGCTAACCTTACTCCACGAACGCCAACTACCAATAGAAAAGCTATCACTTTTTTCTTCTGCTCGCTCTGCTGGCACTACTATGGTGTACAATGCCGAGGAGATAGAAGTACAAGAACTAAAAGAAGATTCGTTCGAAGGAATTGATATAGCACTATTCTCCGCTGGTGGCGAAACAAGTAGATACTTTGCACCTTTTGCAACAAAGGCAGGCTGTGTAGTAATTGACAATAGTAGTGCTTGGAGAATGGATGAGAACACTCCTCTGGTTGTACCAGAAGTCAACCCTGAAGCGTTAGAAAATCACAAGGGAATAATTGCCAATCCCAATTGTTCTACAATTCAGTTAATGTTACCAATGAAAACGATAGATGATAACTTTAAGTTGAGCAGAGTTGTTTGCTCAACTTATCAGTCTATTACTGGTGCTGGACAGAAAGGATTAGACAAATTAGAGCGTGAACTCGGCGGCGATTACAATGACGAAAAACCAATAGCATTCAATACCCTATTCCATAGCTTTGAAGACAATGGCTTCACAGACGAAGAGAATAAAATGGTAAACGAAACTCGCAAAATAATGAACCGACCAGATTTAAAGCTGGCATTCACTTGCGTCAGATTACCAATAATGGGTGGACACGCTGAGTCAGTGAACTTTGAAACTGAAGAAGAATTTAGCGTTTCTGGTCTTAGACAATTGCTACAAGTAACGAAAAATGTAGTAGTACTTGACAATTGGAAAGATGGCGATTATCCCACTCCTATGGAAGCCAATGATAAAGATCAAGTCTTTGTTGGTAGATTACGCAAAGATCCAAGCGTTGAAAATGGTGGATATATGTGGGTTGTGGCTGACAACTTGAGAAAAGGTGCAGCAACAAACGCAGTTCAGATAGCTGAAAAATTAATCGAAATGGATTTGGTTAGAGTGCCGCAATAGCACTCTAACCTTACTCTAAGGTTATTATAATCTTTGAAGCATTTTCTTTGCTTCTATTACATAAGGCGTAGTTGCATACTTTTCTAATATAGTATTATAACTTGCCTTCGCACCTTTCTTATTGCCTTTGTGTAGATATATCTTCGCTTTTGAAGCGTGTGCCTCAGCTTTCTTTTCGTAATCAATATTGGTGTTCAATATCTTATCGAAGTAATCTTCTGCCTGATTGTATCTATTCATATTGAGGAATGATTTACCAAGCAAGTACCTACATTCTGCTAATTTTTTCTTATCTTTTATCTTCTGCTCTTCTTTTAGCAATTGTAATATAGCTTTGCTGTACTCCTTATTCTTCACCATATCCGAAGCTTCACGGAATATTCCTGTATCAGCTCCATCTGGCTCGATTATAGTAGGAGTAGCTTGTTTTTTAGTTACTTTTGGCTTTGGCTTACTCTTCTTTTCTGCTACTTCATCTGGGTAGAGAACAAAAGCTTCTTTCTTTTTTGGCTTCGTTCTCACTTCGCCAGTAGTTGCAACATCATTTTTATTTTTTGTGATAAGCTCTGCTAAGTTGTCCAACTTAATATTAATATCGTCATTTTGCTCTTCTAATCTATCTATTCTGCTATCAAAATTGTCCTGTCTGTTGTTCAATCGGTTTAATTGCTCTTGCAGAGTTGGAATTTTTCTAACGGCTACATTCGACTCAGTTTCTACTGGTTTTTCTTCTGTAGGAAAATATGTTTCGCTTTCTGCAACTGTTCCAATTTCATTCGTATTTATATCTGAGTTATAAGCATCGTTTTTTATTTGTTGCTTTTTTTCAGATTTTGCTACTATATATTTTCCATTTCTCACACTACTCATATTGGAGCATGAGGCAAGAATAGCCAAAAGTGATGACAATAGTAGCCAATGGATAATATTTGACAATTTCATAACATTCAAATTTATTACTAATACATTATAATATATACAGTTAATCAATTTCAGTATATATTACTTTAAATACGGACAAGATAAATGCCAAAGAATATAAAAATATTGATTTTTAACTGGCAAGACATAAAAAATCCTCTTGGCGGTGGTGCCGAAGTTCACCTTCACGAGATATTCAAAAGAATAGCTGCCAAAGGACACGAAGTAACATTAGTTTGCTGCGAAATACCCGGTGAACCAAAAGACGAAGTGATTGATGGTATAAAAATCATCCGCCGAGGGAGTAGAAACACTTTCAATTTCAAAGTGCCAAAGCTCTACAAAAAAGGATTTATGAACAAGGGATATGACGTAATAATAGACGATGTAAACAAAATTCCGTTCTACTTACCGCTTTTTATTGGGAAGAAATTATTAGTAATAACTCACCACTTTTTCGGGAAAAGTATATTCAGAGAGACAAACGTAATCGCTGGGCTTTATGTAGTATTAGCAGAGAAATTAGTCAATATTATTTACAAAAAATCAAAGATTGTAACGGTATCACAAAGCACAAAAGATGAGTTCATAAGCCGAGGATTCAATGAGGAAAACATCGCAATTGTCCACAATGCGATTGAGCAAAACGATTACCCAATGGCTGTTTGCGAAAAGAATGAGAACTTCACTATCACTTATTTCGGTAGATTAAAGAAATACAAGACCGTTGATAACCTGTTCGATGCTTTTGAAATATTAGAAAAAAAGCACCCGAATATAAGATTAGAAATTATCGGCAGAGGCGATTTCCGTCCCCACTTGGAAGAGTTAGCACAAAAAGGTGGCTATTCGGACAAAGTGAAATTCCACGGATTCGTAACTGATGAAGAGAAAGTACAGCTACTAAGCAAATCGCACGTTGCCGTCAACACATCGATGAAAGAAGGTTGGGGAATAACTAACATAGAAGCCAACGCTTGTGGTACACCAATTGTCTCAGCCGACTCACCTGGTCTTCGTGACTCTGTAAAAGTTGGGCTTTCTGGTGAGCTTTATGAATACAATAATGTACAAGAACTTGCTGCAAAATTAGAGAAACTAATTACTGACAAAGCACACTTAGACAAACTATCAGCAGGTGCAGTAAAGTGGGCTAACCAATTCTCTTGGGATAAATCAGCGAACGATATGATGCGTGAAATAGACAAAATCGTCTATCGCTAAGCGATTACCAACCAGACACAACTGCGAGCAAAACATCATTGGATATTTGCTCCAATATCTGCTCTATTGCCTCATTTCTATTGGCTAAGGCATTCGTAAGTTCATAGTTCAGATAAGAAGAAAAATTCTTGTTCCATATCTCTTTTCGCTTTACATTATCATAATAAACTGCCTTACACCGCACAGTAACCTTTCTTTCAGTCTCCAAAGCACCACTGGAAACAGCAACTGGCGAATCAGCAATATTAATTATACTAACTTCCAAACGTGCGTCTCCCCCGGGGTTCTCATTGATGTTGAATGAGTTGTCACTTCGGAACTCATCTATCAATGACTGTGCAAGAATATCACGAAATAACGGATTCCCATACCCAGAATTATCCACCACTGGCTGTATATAAATCGATTTCAGATGAGGAGGAATATTCCCACCTGTGAACGAATAGCAACCAGATAAAAATATTATAACACTTAGTAATGCGACTATTTTTTTCATTGATTAATAATATATTGTTGGATAAATGGGTTGTTCATTCTCTCGCTACCTACCGATGTCCTTGGCCCATGACCGGGGTACAGCCAATAATCATCTTCCAGCGGCAATATCTTATCTTTTATACTTTCCATAAGCTGATTGAAATCACCACCCGGTAAATCGGTTCTGCCAATACTTCCTTTGAATATAGTATCGCCAGCGATTACCGTTTTTTCAGCATCATTGATGAATATCACTCCGCCCTCGGTGTGTCCCGGAGTTCCCAGCACTCTGAATTTCTGATGACCTAAAATCAACTCATCTCCCTCATTCAGGTAAGTATCAGCATTGATTCCTCGCATCTCGAAAGGAAGCGGAAAACCACCCACATAACTATTGGGATCTTGTAATCTGTACTCATCATCTTTGTGAAGATAGACAGGTACATTGTGCTGCTCCCTCAAATCTGGAGCGTCCGCCGTGTGATCCCAATGGGAGTGAGTGAGCCATATCTCCTTTAGCTCTGCCCCATTTTCAATAAGTGTGCGGTTAATATATTCCAAGCTACCCGGAGGTACATCTATTACTACCGCATAGTTAGTTGAATCGTCTATAACAATAAAAGCATTAGTCGCAGCCGGACCAAAAGCATCATAAATAAGTTTCATTTCGTATATTTTCTTAAATTTGTAAGAATAAAAAATAATTTTGGTTTAAAACCATTATAAAACTAACGAAAATTTGAACTATTAAAAAAAGGTAAATAATGAGTACAGTAATATTATCAGCAACAAGAACACCAATCGGTGGATTTTTAGGAGCTTTGGCACCAGTTTCGGCACCACAATTAGGAGCAGAAACAATCAAATCAGCAATCGAAAAATCTGGTGTAAAGCCAGAAGAAGTAAACGAAGTAATCATGGGTAATGTATTGACTGCAGGAGTTGGACAAGCACCAGCTAGACAAGCAGCAATCTACGCAGGACTTCCGAAAACAGTTGAATGTATGACAATCAACAAAGTGTGTGGCTCTGGACTGAAAGCTGTTATGTTAGCTGACCAAGCGATAAAAGCTGGCAATGCTACTACTATCGTTGCAGGTGGACAAGAGTCAATGTCTAACTCTCCGCACTTCCTAAAAGGAGCGAGAAATGGCTACAAAATGGGCAACACAGAGCTAATCGACTCAATGGTACACGACGGGCTTTGGGACGTATATAACAACTTCCACATGGGTAATGCAGGTGAAATCTGTGCAAGCGAGCATACTTTCACTCGTGAAGACCAAGACGAATACGCTATCAGCTCTTACAAAAAAGCATTAGCAGCTCAGGAAAATGGTTGGTTCGATGAAGAAATCACTCCTGTAACTATATCAAGCCGTCGTGGCGATGTAACTGTTGACAAAGACGAAGACCCGGGCAAAGTAAAGTTTGAGAAAGTTCCAGACCTAAGAGCTGTATTCAAAAAAGACGGTACTATAACAGCAGCAAATGCTTCTAACCTGAACGATGGTGCTTCAGCACTTGTTGTACAAAGCGAAGAAGCAGCAAAAGCAGCCGGTCACAAGCCATTAGCAAGAATTATTGCTCATTGCTCACACGCACAAGCGCCAGAGTGGTTCACTACTGCTCCTACTTCTGCTATCCAGAAAGTATTGAAAAAAGCAAATATGGAAATTGGCGATATTGACTTATTTGAAATAAACGAAGCATTCTCAGTAGTGCCTATGCACTCAATCAAAGAATTGGGAATAGACAGAGAGAAAGTAAATGTACACGGTGGTGCGGTGTCAATGGGTCACCCAATCGGTGCTTCTGGTGCTCGTATCCTTACTACTCTTATCTATGCACTGAAGAGAACAGGCGGCAAGTATGGCTTGGCTACTCTTTGTATTGGTGGCGGCGAAGCAAATGCTATGATTATTGAGATGATGTAATTTAGTTATAACAAGCGAATTATTTTTACGAACCCTGACAATTATGTTGGGGTTTTTTTGTATATTAGCAAATCATCAAATTAATTAGTAATAAAAACAGCTTCAAAATAAATTGATATATGAATGTTCGTATATTTTGATAGTTGTAGGTAAGCTAAGCTAAATATCATGAAGAAAATATTAATTACATTTATAATATTTGGACTTTTAACAAGTTGCTCATCTGTTAGACTTCAATCAAACAAATATTCTATTGAGGAGGCAAATCAAGGCATTGTTTACAAACTACCTAAGAACCTAATTAAAGTAGAAATTACCTATTCAATAAAGGAACCTTACGAACTCATTAATGGGGTTGAAAAGAAATTAGAAAGAACAGACGCTGTTGTAGCTATTGTAAAACCAATCAAAGTTATATCTAAGTTAATTGCTGATGAAACAAAATCATATGTTCTGACTGGTGATAGAATAACCAATGATTTCTTTACTAAATCAACACTTGATTTAAATCTAACCAAAGATGGTATCTTAAAAGCAATTGACACAGATATCGAGGACGAGAGTCCGGAATTTGCTGAGAAAGTAGTTATTTCAGCAGGTAATATCGCTAAAACTCTAATAGCACCTCAGTCCGAAATTACTAGCCAACTAAATTCTGAATTGTCAACACTAATGACACAATTAAGTAATTTAAATACGGGTAGTCCTCAAGCGGATAATGTCAATAGAAGAATTCAAGAAATTCTTGCCCAATTATTAACTTTAGATTATGACTCCAAACTCTTATCGCAAATAGTTGTACTTAACGATGAATTTATTTTGAACAATAATAAAGATAGTTTAAATATCATAGCCTCTAAAATTAAACACCTACAAGAGCAAATTGTTTGGTATCAAAAAAGGAATAGAACCTATTTTAAATCAAAAGAAATTAAATATACGGCCGTAATTGACCCATTTGTAAAATACACAAGGGATGAATTAAAAACTACAGTTGATAACCAAATATATTCTCATTCAATTAAACCAAAGAATATTTTCCCTACCAGTGTTAAAGAAGATGATATCCCAGTAATAAAAGTTTCAATTGAGAATAATGATGTTACTCAATTTGATTTACCAGATTATATAGATGGAATTGTTGTAAGACACCCATCAAGTTCTAAAATAGATTTGGAAGTTGATGATAATCTTTACAGTAGTGAAATAATTTATTTAGCTCAATTGGGTAATATCTCGACAATTCCTGTAAAATCAAAAAGGGCAGGAAAAGTAAAAACAACATTAAAATTTGACGAAACTACTGGAGCGATTACTCAACACAGAATTGAAGCGACAAGTGGCTCTAGTAAGATTGGAAAAATGCTTGAAAACAGTACAAAAACTCTTCAAGAAACAATTGATTATTTACAATTTGAAAAAGAAATTAAAAGATTAGAGACTTTAAAGAAGGAAAGTGAACTTGAAAATCAAGTTTTTGTATTAAATGATACTGAATTAAGCAGAGAATTAAGTCAATTGGAATTAAATGAAAAAATTCTTTTATTAAAAAAGAAAATTGATAAACTAAACAACGGAGAAACTGAAGAGACTGATTTTGAAAAAACGCTGAAGGAGTTAGAACAACAGCAAAAAATATTAGAGTTAGAAGTGTTAATTAAAACTTTAAAAAAACAACTAGAAAATATTGGAAATAATTAAATGCAAGACTTTGTGACAATGGCTATAATAAATTAGGACTGAAGTGATAAAACAGAAATTTAAACATAAAAATAAAGGTCATTGCCAAACCGAACAGTTAGGGCGTAAAACCCACAACTGTTCATATCCGAAGCCGTTAGCAGTAATATAAAATATGACAGTAAATAAAAACAAACAGCCAATATCAATTCAATTTGATATTCACCAGCTAAACAACATAACTTTTGGAAAGCTCGAAGGTGAAAGAGATCCCTTTCTTAAGGACTGTTTTTTTCCTACTAGAAAAGTCCAGAAATACCTTATTGATCCATACAACTATGTCCTTTCGCCTAAAGGTGCAGGTAAAAGTGCATTATTTAGAATAATATCAGACAACCTAGTTCATGAATCCCTATTTGATTTGACCGAATACTCTGTAATTGCAATCAACGAAGCATTCGGCTTCGAGGATAATTATCTAAATGTAACACAGTTCGCAGAGGAAAGCAGAATGAAGCTTACAGTTTCATGGGCATTGTTTATTCTTACTAAAACTGTTAACCATGTAAAGAAGCAACATCGTGAACTGAGCGGTTATTCAAAGCTGATGTCGGAATTAAAAAAAATAATTGAGTTAAAAGAAAAATTCAATTTATATGATTTGGGAGATTTTCTTAAATCAGTAAGTGCTTCTATTGTTTTTACTGCTAACGGACAGGAATTTGAAGTAGCTCCTAAGGTTGCAATTACAAGCCAAAAGAAAAAATTAGTTCTTAATTCACTCTTTGAAAAAATCAATGAGTTCTTCAAGAAGAATGATTTGAAATGTTTGATTCTAATTGACCGTATTGACAATTTCGTACAGAAAGAGGAATACCAGCTTCAAAGAAAATATATTCAAGGGTTATTTGACTGCATTGAGGAAATAAGCTTGTATAGTCATATTAAACCTACTATGTTCCTAAGAACTGATTTATTCTATTCATATGAGTCAGATATAGAGTATGATAAAGTAAAAGATAGAACTTTAGAACTAGAATGGGATAAAGGAGAAACATTGAATTTCATTGTTTATCGACTAAATCACAATCAATATATCAGCCAGAATTTCAATCCGCTTTTATCCGAATATTTAGACGAAGCTTTCAAAGGAAAGTTTAGACAAATGAAACCCCGAAATCATTCTTGGCTACGAAGAACTTGGGAGAGAATATTTCCAAAGGGAAGAAAGAAACTAAAACTCGATATTACCAAGCCTCTGAACTATACTGTTTCAGAGAAATACCTGAAACTATTTTTTCCACACAGAGTTGAATGTAACCAAACACTCGATTTATGTGACTGGATTTTTACTTACCTAAAAGATGCTAATTCCTTTGTTAATCCTCGGTTATTGATTTACTTTTTTAATCAATTATTTGAAAAGCAAGCCGAGATTAATCTCAAATTTTACCCTGAAAAGGATAAAAATGTTTCTGCGTCAACTTTAAATGGTGAATTTTATTTTGATCTTTTTAATGATGAGGCTTTCGAAATGACTTATGAAAAAGTTCAACAAGACGAATTAAAAAATATCTATACAATAATTAAGAAAAAGGAATATCAGGATATTTTTAGAGTTATTAATTTGAAGTCCATGGAAAGCGGTGAATTCAGATATGGTGATGTAAATATTAAAAAGCTGAAGATTGAAAAAGATGTTTACGAAAGTTTATTGAAGTATTTAAAATTACTAGGATTCTGTAAAGAAGAACAAAAGCAATACTTTGGAGTCCCTCCAATTTACCGAGCTAAACTAAAGTTAATTTAAAAACCAATCCACCAATCAAAGGAAAATAAAATGAAATTAGGAGCATTTTCAGTAAGTCTGAATGTAAAAGACTTAGCCAAATCGAAAGAATTTTATGAGCAACTCGGATTCCATGAGTTTGCTGGCAGTATGGAACACAACTACTTGATTATGAAAAATGTGGACACACTCATTGGACTATTCCACGGTATGTTCGACAATAATATATTGACATTCAATCCAGGCTGGGACCAAGATGCCATTGAATTAGATGAGTTCACCGATGTCCGCGACATACAAAAAGAGCTAAAAGAGAAAGGAATCAGCATAATCAACGAGACAGATGAATCGGCAGAAGGGCCCGGCAGCTTTGTTGTCCTTGACCCCGATGGCAATGCTATTTTGATTGACCAGCATAGGTAGATGTTTAAGGTGAGTTTTTAATTAACTTAAACCCTTCCCAATAATTAGCTCCTCCTTGATAAAGGAGGTCGGGAGGATTTGCTAGTAACAAATCTATGGATAGACGGAAATCTGTCTTTGCGAACGAAGTGTGGCAATCTCTATTTAGAGATAACCACGTCAACAATGTAAACATTGTCTCCTCGTTATGACATAAGTTATTTCCTCCCCAGTCAGAGCAAGCTCTGCCAGCCCCTCCAGAGGGGCATAGGCATTTGTAAGACGTATGCAATACGTCTCTACGATTATGCTGAAATTGAACTTCGGATTTAAAAAAAATAACAGACAATTAAAATTTCATAGTCATTGCGAGAAATATCAGTTTACTGATATTTTGTGGCAATCTTTCTTTACTAATACAGACAGCAGCGCTACGCTCGCTGTGACATTATTCCTTTTTAGACATTGCTTTGAACAATAAAAAAAACTCCCAACTAAATCAATCAGATGGGAGTTTAAATAAATTTCAGAAATAGCTATTCAGTTTCATATTTTAAAACAATAGCTGATTTCAACACCTGAATTATATCATTTTCTAATCCAAGTAGTACATTCTCTTCTTGCATTATTGAATAGATACCAACACCTTCAATAAAGCTAAATTTAAGATTAGATTTAACTTCTTGATTTACGTTTAAAGTTGGAGATGCTACCATTGCTTCTACTTCTATTGATAAGTTTGAAAGCATAGCGGAGTAATCATTTCCTTGGAAATTAACTGATTCTGTTCCTTGCTTTGAGCCACTAATAATCAACTTTCCTTTCACTGTATCTTGACCAATTACTTGATCCAACTCAACAAAGAATGATTCCCAATTGTCTTGATTGAAATCATATATCTTTATCCAACCAGGAATTATTATAGGAATCTTAGTTTCTGTGTCTGGCTTTATTTGCTCAAATTGATTTACATCAATCTCATCCATATAAAGGTAAATACCGTCTTCATCAGTAGAAATGTGGTTGAATAATTGCCCATCTTCACCGAGAGAACTATAAATCATTTTGTGAGATAATTTTTTTTCAAACTCTACTTCTGAACCGAAATTAATCGTCTCTTCGTAAAGTTCATCTCCAGTTTGTTCACCGCTCGCATCAACATTGTAAGCACCATAAGACCATCTTGTATCACCAGTTATTCCAAGTGAGAAATCACTTCCTTCAGAATCCGTGCTGCTCTCTTCACATCCGTAAAATGCCAATGAAGCTGACATTGCTAATATTGCTAATAGTTTTTTCATTTTCTTATTCCTTATTTATTCATAATATTTGGCAATGCGTTCTCATAAGCTTCAGTCATCTTGTCAACTGGCTCATTGATGCTATTGTTTATCTTAAAGTTATCTTCTACTACTTTACCCATTTTCAACAGGCCTAAGTTGTGCTCTACAGCTATCTCAGAAATACGAGTAGCATCTTCTGGAGAAGCAGAGATAATAATTCTACTGTGAGACTCACCAAATAGTCCAGCATTGTCGCCTTCTATATTCACTTCGCAACCAAGTCCGTCAGATGCCATTGCTTTTTCTGCCAAGCAGATAGCTATTCCACCTTCCGAAGTGTCGTGTGCAGAGTTTATAACTCCTTCATTAATTAGCTTCAATATTGCTTCTATCAAGCTCGCTTCTTCATCAATATCAATGTCTGGTGCATCGCCTGCTACCAAATCAAATATTGTCTTTAGGTACTGGCTACCACCGATTTCTTTTCTGTCAGAACCGAGTAAATAAATATCATCGCCTTCATTTTTGAACTCCGAAGACATTACTTTTTCCAAATCATCAATCAACCCAAGCATTCCAATTGTTGGAGTTGGGTTTATTGCACTTGTCTTAGTCTCATTGTGGAACGAAACATTACCACCAGTAACTGGAGTTTCTAACTTGCGACAAGCATCTCCCATTCCCTTTATTGCTTCTGAGAATTGGTAGTAAACTTCTGGGTCATAAGGATTACCGAAGTTCAAGCAGTTAGTAATTGCAACTGGCTTAGCACCAACGCAAGCTACATTTCTTGCTGACTCACAAACTGCAGCCATAGCACCTTTGTAAGGATTCAAGTAAACATAAGTGCTGTTACAATCAGTTTTTACAGCCAATCCTTTGCCTGGAATTTCTTTTATTCTCATCACTGCTGCATCGCCTTTTATGTTCACAGTGTTAGTTCTCACTTGCGAATCATACTGCTCATATACCCATCTTTTCGATGCGATAGTTGGGTCAGTTAATAATTTGTAGAATACCTCAGTTTGGCTCAAATCTGTTGTTAAGCTATCCAAATCGTAGTTATGAGCTATGTCCATATATGCTGGCTTTGTTGCCTCACGAACATACACAGGAGCTCCACCACCAAGTACAAGCGAGTGAGCATCTAACTGAGCTACTTTTCTGCCTTGGTAATTCAAATTAATTTCATTTTTGTCAGTGACAACAGCAACTTCTTTCATTGCTATGTCCCATTTCTCAGCTATTTCTAACGCTTCCTTCTCTCTGCCTTTAGCAATTACAGCAAGCATTCTTTCTTGCGATTCGGAAAGCATAATCTCATAAGCTGACATATCAGTCTCACGTAAAGGAATGTCATCTAATTGGACATCCATACCTAAGCCATTAGTAGCACTCATCTCAGAAGTTGAACAAGAGATACCAGCAGCACCCATATCTTGAACGCTGACTATTAGTCCCTTATCAATCATTTCTAAGGTTGCTTCTAATAATTTTTTCTCTTCGAATGGGTCACCAACTTGTACAGTAGGTCTCATATCTTCCGTATGCTCATCGAACTCACGAGAAGCGAGCAATGATGCACCATGAATACCATCACGACCAGTGCTGCTACCAAATATAAACACAGGATTCCCAACGCCTTCAGCCGCTGCAGATGCAGTTTTGTTAACATCTACTATTCCCACTGCCATAGCATTCACTAATGGATTGCCTTTGTAGCTATTGTCAAAGTAAATTTCACCGCCAACAGTAGGTACTCCAAAACAGTTGCCATAGTGGCTGATTCCTTTTACAACTCCACGAAGTAGAAACTTTGTTCTTTCATCGTCAAGTTTACCAAATCTAAGTGAGTTCAGTGCTGCTATTGGTCTCGCACCCATAGAGAATATGTCTCTAAGAATACCGCCAACGCCAGTCGCTGCTCCTTGGAATGGTTCAATTGCAGATGGGTGGTTGTGGCTTTCTATCTTGAAAGCAATACCATATCCGTGACCAATATCTATTAGGCCTGCGTTTTCTTCGCCAGCTTCTACTAATAAATTTTTACCTGAACGAGGCAGGGTTTTCAACTGAAGAATTGAATTTTTGTATGAGCAATGCTCACTCCACATCACTGAATATACGCCCAATTCGGTATAAGTAGGGACTCTTCCCAATACTTCTACTATCATGCCATACTCTGCTTCGGTTAATCCTAATTCTTTCGCTACATCGACATTTACGTCTATTTCTGAATATAATTCTTGATTGCTCATGAAATGCTTTTATATTTGGGTTAAAGATATTTCTCAAATTTACAATATTTATATATTTTTTACTACTACGGCTGAGAAAAGGTAATATTATGATGCAACTAAATCCTGATGTAAAATCTGTTTGGATTATTTACTATATACGAAGAACGCTATTTTTAATGGCAATCACCCTTGCGGTGGACTATTTTATTTTCTCTGATTTAGAGAAATGGCCATTCTTTTTTGGCTTTTTACCACTACTAATTTTTATACTTGGTGGGATATATACTATCGTTTTCCCAAAACTGAAGTATAATAATTGGTTTTTTGAGTTGAAAGATGATGAATTGCAGCTCAAGCGTGGAGTAATAACTAAGATTGATTCTACTGCACCTTATTGCAGAATACAACATATAGATATAGCCCAAAACATAGTTGAGAGGATGTTTGGGTTGTCGAGCTTAGTGATATATACTGCAGGCACAAAGGGAGCTGATTTGGTAATACCTGGACTGCCCCACTACTATGCCCAAGAGCTACAAAGTAAGCTAAAAGAATACACAATAGAGGATGCCGTATGATGAACCATGAGAATGGTATTTGGGAAAAACGGCTCCATCCACTAACGTTAGTTTATCGGCTCATAACCACATTGCCTAATATTGCTTTTCCAATTGTGTTTGTGCTCTATGGCGGGAACACAGAAGATTGGATATATATTATTATCTCAATCTTACTTGGCTTTTTTGTTTTGCCTGGTCTATTTCTCAACTATTATTATTTCGACTACAGCATTACTGATTCGGAAGTAATAATTCGTTCAGGAATATTCAGCAAAAAAGAAAGACATATAAAAATAGAGCGGATACAGAATATATCTGTCACTCAAAATTTTATACACAAGATACTAAATATAGCCAAAGTTCAGTTAGAAACTGCTGGTGATGCCACAACAGAAGGCGTTTTGGACAGTGTGTCAAAAGCAGACGCACACCACATAAAAGAAGTGGTAAAAGCATATCAGAATGAGAAAGAAGCTGAAAAAACTGGTGAAAACGCTGAGTTATTAATTGGTAATGAATCGAAAGAAGAAGAAGACGAAAATGTAATCTTTTCTATGAGCTTAATGGATACTATCCGTTATGGTGCTCTTAGGTTCAGACCAGTTGTATTAGCAGCTTCAGCTTGGATATTTTCTATGGTTTCGCAATTCAGTCCCAAATGGACTGAACAATTAGAGCAAATATTAGAGTCGGGTTACAAAGATTATATAAAGCAATTAGATGTATTTATGATAACGCTCTATGTCTTGCTTGGAGTGTTTTCTATTCTCTTTATTTCGTGGCTAATTGACATTTTGCTTACTGTGAACACTTATCACAAATTCAAATTAGTGAGTGAAAGAGGGAAATTAGTCACTTCACAAGGATTATTTTCAACAAGGATAAGTGCAATCCCTTTGAAAAAATTGCAGATGATGGTAATTAAATCGAATCCTATCACCAGAAAGCTGAATTTCTTCAGATTAGATATGCAAACAGCTGGATTCGGTGGTGGCGATGGCAGCAAAGCTAAATCAGAGACGGCAATACCCTTCGCCAAAATAAGTCAAATCAAAGATATTATACAACGTATAAGAGGAGTTGAGCTACCTTTTGAGTTCAACAAGGTAAGCCCAAAAACAATAAGAAGAGCAGCAATTAGGTATTTATTCTATTCTGTTCCCTTTGGTTTTGCACTCTACTTTTCTTTCGATAGTTTTTGGATATTATTAGTGCTAATTCCTATCATCGCATTTGCTGCCTATATCAGATATCAGTATCGTGGCTACAATGTGATTGACGACCAGATATTTGTGAAGCAGGGATTTTGGTTTCAGAAAATATCAGTCATCCCAATTGAGAAAATTCAGACTCTCCACAAGCGGTCAACTTATTTCCAGCGTAGATTAGACCTTGCAACGGTTGAGATTGACACCGCTGCTACTGTTTATGGGAGCGATGCTTCGATAATAGATATAGACGAAGAAGTAGCAACTGAGATATTTGATGAGCTCAACAGATTATTTATTGAAAATAAGAATATGCAGAAAGCAGAGAAAACACAACAAACAAACACAGAACTCTGATTTTCCAAATAGCGATACATTGATTTGCTATTTTGATTATATAATTTAATCAATTGGCGAAATAATGGAATTATTCACATTCGCAAGGGTCATACATATTCTTTCAGTAGTAATCTGGATTGGTGGTGTATCAATGGTTACAACTGTTTTGATACCTTACATTAGCAAACTGAAAAGTAGTGAAGACAAGCTCGCATTATTCGAAAAAATAGAGAGCAAGTTCTCAACCCAAGCAAAAATAACCACAACTCTTACTGGGCTATCTGGCTTATATATGCTTCATATTACCGAAGGGTGGATCAGATTAATATCATTCGATTATTGGTGGATACAGCTAATGGTGTTGGTCTGGCTCATATTCACTATCATTCTATTCATTATGGAGCCATTCGTATTACCTAAGTTGATTGAGAAATATTACAAATCACACCCCGACAAAGTCTTTAAAATTATGCAGATTGTCCATCGGGTACTACTTACATTAAGCTTAATCGCTATTGCAGGCGGAGTAGCAGGCGGACACGGTTGGTACTTTTGGAAATGAAGTAAGAATATGAGTATATTGCATTATGAATAGCATAATAAGAAATAATATTAAATCAATCAAAAGCTTGTGTCTGAAACACAATGTCAGATCATTGGAATTGTTTGGGTCAGCAAATACTAATAAATTCAATGAATTAAGTGATATTGATTTTGTTATTTCCTTTAATGATATGCCTGCTGTGGAATATGCTGATGCTTATTTCAACCTAAAAAAAGAATTAGAACAGCTTTTAGGAAGAAAAGTAGATATACTTACACAGAAATCTTTATCCAATCCATATTTGATAAGTTCAATAAATGAGACAAAAGTTTTAATTTATGGACAACCGAATTAAAAAATATCTATTTGATATGCTGACTTCACTAAATTCAATAGAATCATATATTGGAGAAGTGAAAGATTTCAATATATATCAAAAAAATAAAATGCTAAGAAGGGCTGTTGAAAGAGAATTTGAGATTATTGGAGAAGCGATGAATAAAATCAATAAATTTGACAATTCTGTACCGATATCAAGTAAAGAAAGAATAATTAGTATGAGAAACTTTATAATCCACGGCTATGATAAAGTTGACGATGTAGTCGTCTGGGGTACTGTTATCAAACATTTACCAATACTCAAAGATGAAATAACAGAACTATTAAACGACTAAAACCTAAACCCATCTTTTTTCCAATCAATAATTGACATAGCTTGTTTGTCTCGCTCACTAGTAATTGGGTTGTTTGTCTTCCACTCTATACCAATTTCTGGATCATCGAATCTAATGTTTGACTCACCTTCTGGGCTCCAATAGTTCGTAACTTTGTACTGAACTTCTATGTTTTCCTCTAATGCAAGAAATCCGTTTGCAAAGCCAGGCGGCACCCACAAAACTCGCTTATTGTCAGCCGATAAATCAAAGCTTTCCCACTTGCCAAATGTTTGCGAGTCAATACGAATATCAACTTCAACCACTTGTGCAGAACCAGAAGATACTCTAATCAATTTCCCCTGTGGTGGAGAGTGCTGGAAGTGCATACCGCGAATAACATTTTTTTGCGATAGCGAATGATTGTCTTGAACAAAGTCAACATCTACTCCGTGCTTATTCAAGTCGTCTTCTCGCCAGCTTTCATAAAACCAACCCCTGTTGTCACCATATACTTTTGGTTCGAATAGCTTCAAACCGTCCAATCGCTCATCAATTAATTCCAATGCCATAGTCTGTTATTTTTTATTTTGCCTAACGAATGCTTTTAATAATTTTTCTACTTCTCGATTTGTTCCAATGTCTGCAAGAGATTCACCTGCAGCAAATCCACCGTGGTTTTGAACTGGAGGGTCATCGTTTTCAGTTCTTGTGTACATAACTGCAATCGCGTAAACAATAAGCAGAGTAAATTCCAATCCCAATGCAAAAAGTACTAATGATGGCTCATTTGCTGGAATAAATTTCAGTCCCCTGAGTCCAATAATTATAATTAAACTCGCTGCACCAATGTAAACTGAGCCAATAATGTTGTTGGAATATCTCTCTGTAAGGTAAAATCTGAGATAGACTTTTATTCCACTGTTTATACCGATGAACTTACGGAAGAAATTTGAATTTTGCCATATTATTGCCCTATGAAGGGTTCTCAAATCTTCAAGTCCCATATTCCAATCTCTTTCAAAATCATGCAAATCACGTAAATCAGCGTTCAAAAGTTGATTTCTTAATAATTTTCTTTCTTCTTCACTGTGAAAACCATAAAGCTTTAGACATAGTTCGTCCAACAATCCAGCAGTTTCTCGTTCTATTTTTTGCCTGATGTAACCTATGTTCTTCGGTAATAGGGCAGAAATGAAAAATGCTAAGAAAGCTCCAAACACCAAACTTGGTATTGATAATGATAGTAGTGGGTTGAACCAATATCTTGCCTCTTGAGGTGTACCTTTGTAAACATCTACGGCCCACGAAGTGTAGAAGTTAGTGAGTTTCTTAGCAGAACCAGAATCCATCAAATAATGAACTTCACTTCCATCGTGTGTAACAACCCCTAACAAATACCCTTGGAACATCATCTCCGCAGCGGGAACCATAAGGAAATAGAACATAAAAGAAAACAACACAACTAAGACTCCAAATACACCAACTTGCAAGCTGTTGTGCTCATTTAGATCGAAAAAATTTTGCTCTGTGTTGTTCTTATTCATTTCTATCCTGATTATTATTTATCAATTTATGTAATTGCAAAATCCATTCCAAAATAAAATTTTGATAAAATTAATTAGATTTGTGGTATCTATGAGCACAATAATCAAAAACATATTAGTAATTAGACTCGGCAGAATTGGTGACATGGTTCTCTCTCGCCCATTAATTGCTCAATTACGAGACAAGTTAGGCGATGTAAAAATCGATGTATTAGCCAGTACGGACAACCACAAAGTAATTGCAAATGATAAGTTTGTTGATGAGGTTATAGTTTGGGACAAGAACCCACTAAGGGCAATTCCTACTCTAATGAAACTAAGAAGTAGAAATTACGATGTGCTATTAGAACCAAAAGATCACTTCAGCCAAGAATCTCAGATTATAACAAGTGTAGTGAATGCTCAGAAAAGTATTGGATTCAAAAGAGATAAGAACTCTGTTTTTGACATTCACGTTGGTGATTACAATTCGGATTTTGCTCACTTCCAAGATAGAATATTATCTACTGCTTCAGCTTTGGGAATAAAACCAAATTATGAACAACGATACCCACTACCTTATCAAAACAAAACTAAAATAGAAGACGACTTCTTTCTCTTCAACATTGCTGCAAGCAGTCTATCCAAAAGTATTGGGCTAGAATTAGGTGTCAAAATTTTAGATGAATTAAAGATACAAAATGCTAATGTAAAGCTGATAACAGCACCGAGCAACAAGGAAACAGCTCTGAAATTAGCTAAATATAGTGGCTACGAACTACTGACCACAAAGTCCATAGAGCACACTTACCAATACATTGACAACTGCAAAGGGCTGATCACTGCTGACACCTCGCTTGTACATTTAGCTGGCACTTACGATACACCAGTACTGGTATTCAGCAAATCAATTGAGCGGGAATTAGTAAAATTTGCTCCCAAATCTACTGTGAATATTGTAGTAAAATCAGATAACTCTGAAAATGTTGAAGTATCTGTTGATAGTATTGAAAGTGCTATCTCTAATTTCATCAAACAAAGTTCGGCTCTATAGTCCTGATAATATCTTCCGCAATGTCACTAACAGCATTGGGTTTAGCAAACATTTGCACTTTTTCTCTCATTTCGGCTAACTTATTTTCATTGTGAATTAATGATTTTATGTTCTTCATCAACTCTACATCTATTTCGCTATCTTTCAACAACATAGCACCACCAGATTCATCCAACATTCTTGCGTTTTGATATTGCTCATTATTAGCAGCAGAAGGAAGCGGAACCAAAATAGATGGTTTACCTAATACAGAAAGCTCAGCCACCGTAGTTGCACCGGAGCGTGCAATCACTATATCAGCTATGGAATAAGCCTCACCCATATCATCTATAAATTCCGTTATGTGAACATTGTTCGGCACAGAAGCAGGGAACACGTAGTTCTTACCTGTTTGCCAAATCACATTGACATCGAGCAGTTCTAATTCCTGTAAGTTCTTCTCAACAACTCTGTTGATGGATTGAGCACCTAAGCTCCCACCGAAAATAAAAATTGTTTTCTTTTCTTTATCAAATCCATATTTGTCATAAGCTGAGTTTTTGTCAGGCAAATTCAGAATATCACTCCTAACAGGATTACCCAAGTATCTGATATTATTAATCACAGCAGGGTCGAAAAACTTAGAGCTTTCAGCATAGGAAGTGTAAATCTTACTAGCATTGTTAGCTAACCACAATATACTTTTGCCTGGGTTAACATTCGATTCCATAAGGAACAGCTTTCTTTTCATTCTTTTAGCTGCCAAACCAGGAGGATAACTGATATAAGCACCAGTGCAAATTACTGCATCTATATCATTTTGCCTTATCACTTTTCTGGCTGCAGAAATTGATTTCATAAACGTAATTGGATATTTTAATCCATTTACATTCTTCCCAGGGAATGCTGTTATTGGCATACTGTGATAGTCAAATCCTAATTTGGGGACTTTGGTCGATTCTATCCTTTTTTCTGTACCTATGAAAACACAGTTTACTCTGTCTTCGTATTTGTTTTTCAAATATTGGGCAACAGCAGTAGCAGGAAACAAATGCCCTCCTGTTCCACCAGCTGCAAATAATAGATTTATCTTCTTTTTCATTAATTATATCAAATATCGGTCAATTGTAATTATAAATTTACTCACATATTTTCTTTTTTCAAATTATATTTATATTTTAGTATTAACAGCATAAAAAGAAACAAATTATAATAAATATCTCTGGGGGAAACAATGAGAAATTTAATCCTAATTCTGTGGCTATCTGCGTTTGTAGTAGCACAATCCAAATCACCTGATATTGATTCATACCTTGATATGGTAGCACAAGGAAAAATAGTGGAAGTCAAATCCCACATTCCTGATTTGCTAGTAGAATATCCTAATGACGCTGGCGTAAAGCTACTGCTCGCAGTAGTTATAGACGACACGCACAAATCAATTGATATATATAAAAAATTGGTGGCGAACCATCCTGACAGCAAGTGGGCCGATGATGCTTATTGGAGAATAATCCAGTACTACGCACTGAAAGGTGAGATAAACAAAGCCAAATATGAGCTTAACTATTTCCGCACTAAATACCCTCAATCAGAGTATGTATTAGCTGCTACGGAAATGATTAGAATAGCTGATGGTATAGCTTCGAACAGATCGACGATATTGGAATCTGACGTAAATAGAAGCACAACTATCGAAAGAAAAACTGAGCCAGTTATCAGAAGGGATAATGATACGCAGCCAAACCAAATGCGTGATTTTACTAAAGAAGAGCCAAAGAAAATTGGGATGGTGAGACAAACTGAAGAGCCAAAGGAAGTGGAGCCAGAAGTAGAAACTACCACTATCGTAAAATCACAACCAGTTAGAATACAGAAAGTAACTAACAATGATGATAGCAACTTAGCTATCAGTAACAATAACCAAAGAGTTATCAGACAAAGAATAACAATAGACGAAACTGAGGACAAAACTCACCCTTCTCAAATTGTGAAAGAACAACAAGAAAAACTTGCTACTAAGAGCAAAGACATTACTCCTGAAGTAGAAGAAGCAGAGTTAACAGCTTCGGAAGTTGTTACAAGCCCTGATATCGAAGTGCAGAAAGAAGTTGCGGAAGTAGCTGAAACTGTTACTACAAACACTGGTTATTATGGCTTACAAGTTGGGCTATTCGATAACAGAAAAAGTGCTGAAAATGAGATGAAAAAGTTCTTAAGAAAGAGAATGAGAACTGAAGTAAAAAGCAAAACAATAGATGGCGAAAGCAAATTTGCAGTAGTTATTGGTAACTACTCAAGCTTAGAGTCAGCTAAAGCTGCTAAAATAATAGTGCAACAACAATGTGATTGCGAACCAATCGTTTTTGAGAAATAATTTTTTTTAAATAAAATGAGGATATTGATATGAAAAAACTACTTATATTAATCCCTGTAGTTCTGATTTCAATATTTGCTATCTCACAAAACACGAAAGGAAAGGTTATGCCAGCAACAGATTCAGTATATGATTACACAGTGAACGACATAGATGGAAACGAAGTACACCTAAGCGATTACGAAGGTAAGGTATTGCTGATTGTTAATACAGCAAGCGAGTGTGGGTTCACTTCCCAATACGAAGGACTACAGGAGCTGTACGAAAAGCACAAAGATGATGGATTTGTTGTACTTGGGTTCCCTTGTAACCAATTCGGTGGACAAGAGCCAGGAAGCAGCGAAGAAATAAAGAATTTCTGTAGCTCGGAGTTTGCTGTTACTTTCCCACTATTTGAAAAAATAGATGTGAATGGTGACAATGCCGCTCCACTATACAAGTATCTGAAATCTGAGCAATCTGGATTAATTACTGATGATATAAAATGGAATTTCACTAAATTTTTGATTGATAAAAACGGAAAGCCGATTGATAGATATGCGTCACAAACAACTCCTAAAAAGATAGAAAAAGACGTTGAGAAGGCACTAAACTCTTAATCAACAAGATACATTTTAAAATCTTACAAGACTCCCAGCTGATTAGTTGGGAGTTTTTTTGTCTGTACATTGAGCCTGTCGAAATGTCAGGTGAATATATTATGATTGCCTCATCGATGAATTTAAAAGTATAATTGTAGAGACGTATTGTTTACACAGAGCGAAGCCGAAGTGCATACGTCTCAGAGCCACAGAGTGGCTAAACATCTGTAGCCCTAAACATATCCCGTAGGGATATAATATTAGTAGAAATGAAAAATAGAATGAAAAACAACCCCTTTAGGGGTTGAACTTAAACTCTCTCCATTAATTTCTACAGATATTCAACCCCTAATGAGGTTGTAAATTGAGAACTCTTATTTCTACTAATATTTAACTACTACGGAGTTTACATTTTCTTACTTTTCTAAAAAAATCAATTATAAAAGCCACAGAGTGGCGATATGTCAATAGTACCCAAAAATAACCCAATCAGTGAGAAGCTCCATAGGAGCGGAACTTAGGGAGGACAAACATCACTCCGCCACAACTAATTTACCGCTGAATTCCACACCACCACTCGAAGAAATAGTATAAAAGTATGCTCCATTGCTCAGCTCAATCAACTCTACTGGTTGGAAGATAAAACCGAAAGAAGAATTAACAGACCGAGTGAGTAGCCGCTGCCCTGTCTGGCTGTATAGCGAGAAGGTATAAACCGACTGTGTGGGGTCGTTTATGGCTATCTCTAAGTTGCGACCCGACTGATAGACACGGAACTTCTCGTCGGAGCTGAGTTCTTCCACTTCGGTGACAGTTTCTAAGCGGAAAATACCACCACCAGGAGAGTAAAACAGTGGATAACTCCCTGCCCACTCAAATAATGGAAACATTTGTTTCATGTCAGGTCTTACTTCATGCTGAAACCAGTTTTCTCCTCCATCCGTAGTTTCAACTATCTTACCCCAACTCCCAATGGCAATACCGTGATTTTCTGTCCTAAAAGCTATTCTCTGCAACCCAAAAGGAGGGTCAAAAAAAGTATCTACTAATTTAATCCAGTTTCTACCGCCATCCGTAGTCTTCCATAATAAGCTTTTTGATTGACCATTTTTATCAGTAAATCTACTCCCACAAGCATAACCAAGACTGTCATTTAAGAAAACGAAATCATTTATTCTATCAATATTTTTACCTCCAATCGGTTTATTACCTCTTGTAAAAATATCAAATGTTTTCTCAATTTTATTGTATCGGATAAGTTCTGCATTATGGTTATTATGTCTTGCAAAAACTATATTATTAGAGTCGATAAAGTGAATAGGACGAAATGTAAAAATAGAATCAGGAGCCTGAATTATCTCAAAGCTATGCCAATTGTCAACCGTATGAATGATTTTACCACCAAAAGTTAACCCTGCCGAAATACTATCAGTAAATATATCAATATTGTCAAAAGTAGAACCTGTGTAATCAGACAAGCTGCCAAATGTAACATATCTGTAATCTTTACCTCCATTTTCAGAGACTTCTAAGGCAATTTTTTCAGAATATGATAAATATACATTTGAATCATTGAATATTCTTACACGCAATATATTCAGCAAACCATTATCATATTTTAGCACTCTTCTATTAACAAAATGCCAACTTTTTCCTTGGTCAGTTGAGCGATGTATCTCAGTAGTATCTAAATTTACAGCAAACAAGTAACAATTCATGCTGTCTATACAATTTATTGTTTCAATAAACTCATCCTGTTTTAAATGTGGCCGAACTAACACCCACTCTTTCTTAGCTTCTAACTTAAAGAAGCTCAGAATTACAAGTATAGAAATTATGAATATTCTACTCCAATTCATTTATCTAACCACTTGGAATTTATTCATTGAGTAAGTTTTAGTACCATCAGTAAAGTGAATGAAATAAGTTCCAGTAATTAAATCTGAAATGTCAATAATTAATATAATTACGAATATGGTTGTCTTTATCAAACTCACTCTCTCTTATATTTGCAGACTACAGATTGAAATACAATTTACAAAAAAATACGGTTAAAATTAAATTTCTATCATAAGTTCTTTTTGTTGGGAGTTTTTTTTTAATTATCACAGCAAATAGTATAAATTTGAATTAAGATATAGGATTATATTCCAGATTAGAAATAAAAGGTAATGAAAGATGAAAATCACAAAAGGATTAATAATAGGATTCTTGATTATAATTACATCGGTTGTGTTGTATGCTCATAAAGAGAAAACCCAGATAAATGACACAATTAATCAAGAAGACAATGCAAGAAAGTCAAAGTTAGACTATAACCCCTATTTTAGATTAAGAAATCAAGCACTAAACGTAACTTCTGACAAGCTAAAGTTAGAACTCCAAAATGAAAATGAAGTTTATGGAATGATAATGGATTGGAATATGGGAGAAGTTATTGCTTCAGTCGTTTCGTTTAAAACAGGAGAAGCAAGCGTCTATTTAAGTACAGGACAAGCATTTATTGGAGGATATTCCCACGAAACAATAATAACAGCTGCGAACAATTTTGTAGCAGTGGGACAAGAATATCTGAATAAAGCTACTAAAACAGTTAGGACAGAACCTGCAATTGACAATAAAGTTGTATTCTATTTCCTTACGAAATCAGGTAAATATTATATTGAAGATGACTTTGATAATATTGAGAATGGGACCTCCTCATTAGAAAATCTCTTTGAAGCTGGGAACTTAGTAATAACCGAGTATAGAATGATGATGAACAATAAATGATAGTTGGATAAGATGAGTTCTGTTTTATTAAGCTTAGGTTTCCATAACACAATCAATAATGTTTTTCGCCCCCAACCATCATTTCCCAACAACACACATAAAAATCAAAAATAATCATTATATTAAAATCTATAATTGAACCCTATTGAAATTGATTTTACAATGGCAGAAAGACCACTAAATGAGCTACCACTAACCTACGTAAAAGGAGTAGGCCCAAAGCGAGCAGAAGCACTCGCCAAAGAGGGCATAGTCTCCCCTATGGATTTGATCCGCTACTTCCCTAAGGATTATATAAATAGGGATTCATCGCAGACACTAGCATCGATTAAGCAATTCCTCAGCAGTAGTGAAATAGATTTATTCGACGAACCAAGCCAGATACGAAAGACGGAATACTCATTCGTAGTCGATGTAGTGAAAACGCAATCTCGAACACTTAGGAACAGAAAAAAGCTGTTTGCACTTACCGTAAGTGATGAGAGTAAGGTGAATGCAACTATCAACTTTTGGGCAAACGCTCACTTTTTTGAAAAGCAGTACAAAGTTGACCAAAAATTACTGATTAGTGGTAAGCCAGAGCTATCAAAATACGGACTGCAGTTCAGCCACCCAGAGATAGATATTATTGACAAACATGAGTTAGAGGAACTCAAAGACGAAGGAATATTGCCCCTATATCGAATACCGACAACATTCATCAAAGTTGGTCTGCGTAATCGTCCGCTGAGGGAGATAATCAAAATTTGCTTAGATGCACATCTGAATGAAATTCAAGAAACTTTGGACCAAAAAATACTGAAAGCTGAGGGATTACTTGGACTTCAAGAAGCAACGGAACAGCTCCACTACCCACCAAACTTAGAGCAATTGCAGCTCGCAAAAAAGCGATTCAAATTCGAGGAAATGCTGTTCTATCAACTGTCAATTTTATCGCAAGTACGAGATTTTGTAGAAACAGAAAAAGCGATTCCTTTGGGGCAGAAGTTAAGCAAAGCAAAAGAGTTGCTCAGCAGCTTCCCTTTTGAGCTAACCGAAGACCAACGCAATGCACTCAATACAATCTGGAGTCGATTGAAAGCCGACATTCCTATGAACGTGCTATTGCAAGGAGACGTGGGTAGCGGTAAGACCATAGTCGCATTTGTATCGATGATGATGGCGGTGGACAGCGGTTACCAAACCTTAATAATGGCACCAACGGAGATATTAGCAAAGCAGCACTACAAGAGCTTACAGAAGATATTGCCAGAGGGAGTCACTACCGAATTGCTAGTTGGTGGAATGAAGAAGAAAGAGAAATCAGAAGCATTGGCTAAAATTGCCACTGGGTTGACTAATATCATAATCGGTACTCACGCCGTTTTCCAAGACAAAGTGGCTTACAACAACCTCGCTTACGTTGTGATTGATGAACAGCACCGATTTGGAGTTGACCAAAGGTCTATGCTGCGAGAATTAGGTAAAATATCAGGTGACAAAGCTACAGTGCCTCATATTTTGCTAATGACAGCTACACCTATCCCCCGCACCTTAGCAATGACAAAATATACTGATTTGGAAGTGATACAAATCAAAGAAAAGCCAGCTCACAGAAAAGAGATATTGACCAAAGTGAGATTCGAAGATAGCTTACCAAAAATATATAAATTCATTGGCGATGAGGTAAGCAAAGGGCGACAGGCGTACATTGTATATCCTTTGGTAGATGAATCAGAGAAATTAGCTGACTTAAAGTCTGCAACCGAGCACTATGTAAAGTTGGATAAGAAAGTCTTTCCAGATCTCAAATGTGGCTTACTTCATGGAAAAATGCACTGGAAAGAGAAAGATGAGGTGATGCAAGAATTTTCAGAAGGAAAGTATGATATACTAATTTCGACCACTGTAATTGAAGTTGGGATAGATGTTCCAAATGCTACAATCATTCTCATTGAAAATGCCGAGCGATTTGGCCTGTCTCAACTGCACCAGCTGCGTGGGCGAGTTGGACGTGGTGAACATCAATCTTACTGCATTCTGGTCGGTTCAGAAAAGTATAAGAATCCATACAAGCTGAAACTTGCCGATATTCCAGCTGTCCGCCGACTTTCTGCATTAGAGACTACGAGCGATGGATTTGACTTGTCAGAAATAGATTTGGAGCTTCGTGGGCCAGGGGATTTCCTCGGTACAAAGCAATCGGGATTGCCAGACTTTATGTTTGTTGATATAGTAGAAGACGTGAATATTATTGGCGATGCAAAGCACTTAGCCCATCAGATAATAGAAAACAACTTTGCTTCACTTGAACGAACTAAGCGAACATTCGACAAGAACAAAGAGAAGACTCAATATATAACTATTGGTTAATAAGTTCTTTACGCTTCTTCGTCTATATCTTCCATTTTCAATTTATGTGGTTTTGACCTACCGTTACTATCTACGTTGACAAATACAATTTTGTCAATATTGACTATCACTGTTTGAGTGTCTTTTACTCTTGCCACACATTTCAATGTAAGAGAAGTGCGACCCAGTCCAGTCAGTTCACAGCCAATTTCAATAATATCACCACGGAATGCAGGACTCACGAACTCAATTTCGGACATATACTTAGTAACTACGTGATTGTCACCAATTTGGCACATCACGAAAATCGATGCTTCTTCGTCAATCCATTCCATAAGTACACCACCCATCAACGCTCCCGAAGGACTAAGGTCTGGCGGCTTGACTAATTTTCTTGTTCTAAACAGCATCACTATTCTCCGCAATTGATTTCATTGTCTTTCCGTGAGGTCTTGGTCTTCCGTTGGGATCAACGTGGACTAACACAATCTCGTCAATCTTAATGATGGTTGTCACAGTGTTTTTAACTCTTACTTCACACTTGATTGTGATAGAAGTATTACCTACTTTTGTAGTCTCGCAACCAATTTCAATTATATCATTATTGAAAGCAGGATTGACGAAATCAATTTCTGACATATACTTAGTTACTATGTGATTATCATCGAGCTGACACATAGCGTAGATAGCGGCTTCTTCATCTATCCACTTCAGCAGCTGCCCACCAAACAGGGTTTCGGCAGGGTTCAAGTCCGGAGGACTTACTAATTTTCTTGTTTTGAATATCATAATTATCTCTTGTTTACTTCACCCATTCATTCCATTTGTCAGGGTCGTGCCCTACTGTTGCATCGCTTCCATTTCTTACCAAAGGCGTTTTGAGTAAGTCATTATTCTCCAACAGCTCTTCAGCAACATCATAAGTCATAAACTGCAAGCCCTTGTCTTTGTATGCCTTGCCTTCTTCATCTATCATATTATCTATGCCAACCTTGTTTGCGATGTTGTTTAGTTCCCCTTTGCTCAATTCCTTTTCATTCAAATCACGAAAATGAGGGGTAATTCTTCTCTCTTTGAAAAATCTAATTGCTTTCTTTGTTTCCTTGCACTTCTTCGTGCCCATTATCTGTATATTCATCACACTATTTCTTTTATTGACCAATTCAGTTTCTTGCCCGAGTTGAACGGCACTACATTGCCATATTTCTCAGGAATAACGAATTCTTTTCGCTCCAATGTCACACGTTTGTCATTGGGTTTTAGTCCATAGTTTTTAACAGCATTATCAGAAACGAATGCTTGCAAATTGTCTAATTTCCCATTATCTTCAAATATATGTGCTAAATATTGCAATGCAAATGGCGACGTAAAGCAACCGGCAGAGCAGTAAGCAGATTCCTTATTCTCAACTGGGTGAGGAGCAGAATCGCTACCGAATGACAGCTTCGGATGAGCTGATAGTGCGGCGTTGAGCAGTGCTTCCATATCCTCTGGTCTCTTTGCTATTGGCTTACAGAAATTGTGTGGCTGCATTAGCCCTCCTACAACATCATCAAGAGTAATGCACAAGTGTTGCAATGTAACAGTAGCGTGAAGATTGTCGTACTTGTCTAATAATTCCACAGCACCCTTAGTAGTGATGTGTTCCATAACAATCATCAGCTTTGGGAACTCAACAGCCAAGTGCTTGTATATTTCAAGAAATTCAGCTTCCCTATCCATAACAAAGCCGTGAGTCTCGCCATGCACAAGAAGTGGTATGCCCATTTCTTCCATCAACCTAAGAGTATCAAAAGCATCTTCAATCGCTTTTATTCCTTCATCACTATTAGTCGTAGCACCGGCAGGATATAGCTTGATTGCTTTTATTTTATCTTTGACTGAAAGTAAAAATTCCTTGCTATACTTCTTGAAAAATATAGTCATCAGCGGCTCGAATTTGTACTCACCTATGCAATCAGAAATTTCGTTGATATAGTCAACTAATCGCTTATCATTATCAACTGGTGGCACCAAGTTTGGCATTATTATTCCACCAGAAAAAGAGTTGGCACTATGCGGTGCAACTGCCCTGAGCATATCCCCCTCACGAAAATGAATGTGCATATCGTAAGGATTGTTTAAAATCAATGTGTCTTTCATATATTTACTAGGTTTTCGTTCTTTTCAATTACTTTTTCTATTATACTAAAATCAGACAAAATATCTGGGCCATCGCTCGTTATGGCAATATTATGCTCGAAATGAGCCGACATTTCCCTGTCTTTTGTCACTATTGTCCAATTGTCCGAAAGCTCCTCTACTTCAAAAGTACCAACATTTATCATTGGTTCCAATGCAAGAGTCATCCCTCTTTTCAAAGCTCTACCCCTTCCAGCTTGACCAAAATTCGGCACTTGTGGATCTTCGTGTAATCTTCGACCGAGCCCATGTCCCACCAATGACCTGACAACACTAAAGCCCCTTTCTTCGCAATAAGTTTGAATAGCGTGACCAATATCGCCTACGTGGTTACCGATAACACATTGCTCTATCCCTTTGTAAAGCGATTCTTTTGTTACTTCGAGTAACTCTTTTGTACGCTCGGCAACTTCTCCTATTGCAAATGTGTATGCGTGGTCACCATAATATTTATTCTTTAGTACACCGCAATCTATTGATACAATATCGCCACTCACTAATGGCTTATCAGTTGGCAATCCGTGTACTACTGCCTCGTTCACAGACGTAAGCAGCGTACTCGGGCAATCATAAAGACCCAAAAATCCAGGCACGGCATCATTATCTCTGATGAACTCTTCGGCTAACTTATTTAGCTCTGCCGTAGTGGTTCCCTCTTTTATCACCTCAGCCACAGTGGCTAAAGTTTTAGAAACCATAAGAGCAGATTCTCTCATAATCTCAATTTGCGATGGGCTTTTATAATGTATCATATTAGTCCTCTGTTTTGGGTAGTTTATCCCAATAAAAATTCTAAATCTTGAGCTTTGTCTAACTCGTAGGCATCTTTTCCTTTTTCAAATATTCTGATTGTGTGGTCACCTAATAACTCAACTTTATCATTTTCTATTCTCAAAATAGAACCCTCTCTTAGCCCTACAACTAAGTTATCATTCTGGAAATGATACTCATTTATTCTTTTCTCACGGGTTTCCCCTTTGTGAGTTGATGTTGGGTCTGGGTCTAAGTAATGTGGGTTTAGATTAAACGGCACTAAGTTAAGCGAATCGAAAGACGGAGGATAGACAATAGGCATATCGTTAGTGGTCTTAACGCTTGGCCCAGCTATATTGCTACCAGCACTTGTTCCCATATATTTTGTGCCATTACTAACTTCGCTGCGAATCAGCTCGACTAAGCCATTTTCATATAGTGTTTTCAGTAATAAGAATGTATTACCACCACCGGTGAAAATACCATCAGCATTTTTAACAGCTTCTTTCGGGTCATCAAATTCATTGATTCCTTTTATTTCCAAACCTGCATTTTTGAATCCACCTTTCGCAATGCTTGTGTATTCTTCGTGGCTAATCCCACCTGGTCTTGCGTAAGGAATAAAAGTTATATTCTTAGCACCTTGGAAAAAATCGGTTATATCGTCTTTACAATATTCGAGATAGCCCAAAGGATGCACAGTAGATGAGCTACAAAGTAGAAGTTTTGTTTTGCTATTCATTATTTACCAATTTTAATTTTTTATAATGTTCAAAGTTAAGAAATTTTCAGAAGAATACTTTTTAGTTGTAAAAAGTTAGTAGTAAGTAACATCTTTCCATAAAAAATAATAAATTGCCTCATAATTTATTTCAACATATAAAAATAGGAATACTATGTCAGACAAAACACAATTAGTTCAAAATCTATTTACTGCTATAGACAGTAAAAATGCAGACGATTTTGTTTCATACTTAACAGATGACGCTTCATTCGCTATGGGCGATGCAGAACCAGTAGTTGGCAAAGAGAACATAAGAGAAGCAGTTGGTGGTTTTTTCCAATCAATTAAGTCGTTATCTCATGATGTTGGTGAGATAATAGAAAATGGAAGTAAAGTTGTCACACCAGGCTATGTAACTTATACAAGACATGACGATTCTCAGCTAACAGTAAAATTTTGCAATGTTTTTACTTTTGTAAATGACGAGATTAAAGGTTATGATGTATATATAGATTTATCTCGTTTGTACGCATAAATTTCAAAAATGAATAAATTACCCAACATCAATATACCCGTTAGCCAGCACAAATTCGAGGGGAGTAAGATTTATGATCCCGTTAGGAATAAGTATGTTGAATGCACACCCGAAGAGTGGGTAAGGCAAAACCTAATGTCTTTTTTAGTAAAGAATTTTGGTTATACTTATTCCAAAATGCAAGTAGAAAAGGGCTTAACTATTAACGAAAAGCCGTTTCGGTTGGATGTAATTTGTCACGATAGCAAAGGAAATCCCTATCTGATTGTGGAGTGTAAATCTCCGAGTGTGAAACTTAATCAGTCAACACTCAATCAAATAGGGATTTATAATATTGCTAAATCTACAAAATATCTTATGGTAACTAATGGATTGGACTTTTTAGTGTTTGAAACTGACTATGAGAAACAAACACTAAAATCCATTCCAAATATTCCTAACTTTTCTTAAAGCTTGGTCTTCTACCAATTAGAGAATAAATAGCCGCTGAACCAGCACTATTACCCCTTTGTCTTGACAGCTTGAACTTCTGTTTCCAGCTAAACTGTATAGTGTACATTGCTGGCACAACAATCAAAGTTAGTACAGTAGAAAAAGAAAGACCAAATATGATAGCCCACGACAAAGGTGCCCAAAAGGCAGTATTATCTGAACCAAAAGATATATTAGGATCAAAGTTAGTCAATAGTGATGCGAAATCAATATTGAAACCAACTGCCAACGGCACTAAACCAAGCATTGTTGAAGCGGCAGTCAGAATTACAGGCGTGAATCTAACAGTTCCACCATCCATAATTGCATTGATTGGCTTCATTCCTTCTTTTATTCTTATATCCGTAAAATCAATAAGTAATATACCATTGTTAACAACGATACCTGCGAGGGCGATAATACCCACACCTGACATAACTATTACGAATTGCATGCTAAATAGCGCATAGCCCAATAACACACCAAATATACTAAATAGTACAGTAGTAAATATAATTAGTGGTTTTATAGTCGAGTTAAACATAGTTACAAGAATGAAGAATACCAATAGCATTGATATAGCAAATGCTTTTGCTAAGAATGCACCAGTCTCGGCTTGTTCTTGCTGCTCACCCGTTAGCTTTACTTCATATCCAGGAGGGAAGTTAAACTCTGCTCCAGCTTTTTTTATTTTTTGATTAATTTCGTTTGCATTGTAACCAGTAAGTACATTTGAGCTAAGTGTAACTACTCTTTCCGCATCCTTACGGTTAATACCACCATAAGAGTTTACGAATTTCACATCAGCAAATGCAGAGATTGGAACTTGACGGAAATCACCAGTCTTCTCTCTGAATGTAAGCTTCAGGTTCAGTAGTTGATCTAAGTTTTCTCTGTACTCTTCCCTCAATCTTACTTGAATTGGATAATCCTCGTCCCCTTGTCTATACTTAGAAACCTCAGTTCCGTATAGTGCAGTACGAATAGCATTACTAATTTGAGCAGTAGTTATTCCTTCTTTGTTTGCTTTTTGTCTATCAATATCAACTAGTATTTCGGGTTTGTTCAGCTGTAAATCAGATTTCAAATTCTCAATACCTTGTATTCCCAATGAATCGACAATAGCATATTTGAATGCCTCTGAAATCTCTATTAATT
The DNA here is from genome assembly GCA_034670025.1 of Chlorobiota bacterium. Taxonomy (GTDB): domain Bacteria; phylum Bacteroidota; class Ignavibacteria; order Kapaibacteriales; family UBA2268; genus PGYR01. Next base: position 408,411 of record JAXMOE010000002.1, on the reverse strand, counting down.
TCTCAAATTCAGGTCCACTAATCTCAACATTAATCGGTTTTCCAGTAGGAGGGCCACCTTGTTCTTTGTCAACTTTTACATCCACTCCAGGGTAGTCACCTACTCCTTCACGGATTTTTTCCATATAATCCCAAGTGCTTTCGCCATCACGCTTTCCGTATTCTACAAATGCAACTGTAACTTTCCCTTTGTTCGGCTTAACACTACGGTCAGGATCCATTGGGTCCCCAGCGCCAATACCTACATTAGATATAACAGAAGTAACAATTGGGTTATTTTCACCCACTATATCAATTACTTTGTTTTCTACTATTGCAGTCAAACTATCAGTAACTTCAGCTCTTGTCCCAAGTGGTAACTCTAAGTAAACCATCACATTGTTGGGGTCAGGATTTGGGAAGAAAGATACCTTTGGGTTTGAAGCCATAAATACCATTGTGCTAATAATCATAAACCCTATTGCCACTAATAATACTCCAACAGGTTTTAACTTCAACAAAGCAAAACTAAGTGTACTTTTGTACGCTGAAATCAATGCTGGAACAACTTTATTCTGGAACCCTTTAATTAGAATAGGTGACACTAAGAATTTATTCAGGTATCCTAATGCAACAGCTATTAGAATAAAGTTACCTAACATAGGTACACCACCAAGCGATAATAATAGACCAATCACGGCAGCTATTGTAGTTCCAATATAGAATCCTCTATCAGATTTTTTCTCTTCTTCGCCATTCCCTTTCATCTGATCCATAAACTGAACAGCGAACACTGGATTGATAATGAATGCAACAAATAGTGATGCAGTCAATACAATAATCAATACAGCTGGGAGGAAGTACATAAACTCACCAATTATCCCTGGCCAGAAAAGCAATGGCACAAATGGTGACAACGTAGTTAAAGTACCTGAAAGTACAGCCGGGAAAACCTCACCAGCCGCTTCAGATGCAGCATCTTTTATTGGCTTTCCTTCTGTAAAGTGAAGTCTGTATGTATTTTCAATTACAACAATTGCATTATCGACGAGAATACCCAGCCCCAAGAGGAATGAGAAAGTCACAATAATATTGAATGTAAAGTCCAATGGTGGGAGCAATATAAATGAAATAGCAGATGACAGTGGCACTGCCAATCCAACATATACTGAGTTACTCACTCCCATAAAGAACATAAGTACAATAGTAACTAAGATAAATCCAATAATAACCGAGTTAATCAAATCTTTGATTGCTACTCTTGTGTTATTAGACAAGTCACCTGTTATTTTTATTGATACATCATCAGGAAGAACATTCGCTTTCATATCATCAATAATCAACGTAATTTCATCAGATGCTTCGATTAAGTTTTCGCCACTCCTTTTAATTACACTAAGAGCAATAACTGGCTCTTTGTTCATTCTAGCATAGCTACTTCTGTCTTCATTAGTGAACTCTATACTGGCTATATCTCGCAAGTAAACTTTATTGCCCTTGCTACTATTTACTAATATATCGCCAATTTCAGAAACATCATCGAACTCACCAACTATTCTTACTGAACGCTCCAAACGGCCTACATCTAAGTTACCACCACCAATGTTCACGTTTTCGTTAGAAATAGCACTAAACACATCGTTGAATGATACATTAGCAGCGGTCATTCGGTATAAGTCCATATTCACTTGAACTTCTTTTTCCAAAGCACCAATCATATCGGCTCTGGTAATTTGGGTTAACCCCTCAACTCGGTCTTGTATTTCTTCAGCATAATTCTTCAATATATCTAAATTATAATCACCAGAGATATTGATTGTCATAATTGGCATTTCAGAGAAGTCAACTTCCTGAACCAAAGGATCTTGGTCCAAATCATTAGGCAATTCACTTTTTGCCATATCTACTTTGTCTGTCACTCTTTGTTTCGCCACAGCTGGATCAACATCTGTGTTGAACTCAATCGTGATAGCAGAAAAGTTCTGTATTGATTGCGAGGTAATTTTCTTTACACCTGAGATTGATTTCAGTTCTTTCTCAATCTGTCTAGTAACTAAGTTTTCCATATCCTCAGGTGAAGTACCTTGGTATATAGTCTGCACATATACCGTAGGGATTACTATCTCTGGAAATTGTTCTTTGGGTAAGTCAGTATAAGCCAATATACCTACTAATACGAGTATGAACGATAGCACGAATATACTTACTCGATTGTTAATCGCCCAATTCGTTGGTTTAAAATTTGGTTTTGACATTTTTTATCCGTCTTTCTTTTTTCTTCTATTAGTTGAATTTAATTAAATCGCCTTCTCTCAAGTTCTCATAACCAACTGTAATTAGCTTATCAGAGTTAGTTATTCCGCCTTCTACTTGAGTAACACCATTGAAAGATTTGCCGACTACTATTATCTTTTTGTCAGCAATTGTCTTCCCTTTATCATTCTTATTAACTACAAATACGTAATCAGTAGTCCCTTCTTTTTGAATGATATTAGTAGGTACAGTAAGAGCAGAATCAATCTTAGCTGTTTTGTATCTAACACTTGCTAACATTGCTGGCTTAACCTTGTTATAAACAGATTTCGGTAAGTTAACATATACGCTAACTGTTCTGTTAACTCTATCAATACCTTCGGAAATAGCAGATATTTTTAAATCCAATGTATCTAATTTCAAATCTGGGAAGAATACTTTCGCCTCGCTGCCTTCCTTCAATCTGTAAGAAACAGATTCGGCAACATCAGTTCTTATTTGCAAATTACTCTGGCTTACTATTCTGAAAGCAGGCATACTTGGTGTTGCCATCTGCCCTTCTTTGATATATACTTTATCAATAACTCCTGAGAAAGGTGCTTTGATTCTAGTATTTTCCACCTCTTCTTTCAGTAGTTCCATTCTGTTTTCTATATTTTCTAGATTGTTTTTTGCTTGTAGATATTCTACTTCGCTACCTACATTTTTTTCCCATACTCTTTTTTGCTTCTCGAATATAGTCTTAGCGAATTCATAAGAATCATTGAGCTCTTTTACTCTTTTCATCAACATATCGTCGTCAAGAACAGCTAGAGTTTGTCCTTTTGTTACCCTTCTTCCTTCTTTTACATTTATTTTTCTAACTATACCATTGCCTTTTGGACTCATATCAACATCTTGGTCCGATTCTACTTCGCCGTATTGAGTAACAAAGTGACTAAAGTTCCCAAGAGATAAATCCATTGCTTCCACAGCAATTGGTTTTTCTGTTGTCCCAATTTCTTCTTTTAGTTTTGTGATTTTAGCTTCTAATTCAGATTTTTGTTTTTGTAGCTCTTGCAATTGTTGTTCTTTGGCATTCTCTGATTTAGACTCTTCGGAACAAGAGGTAAATAGCATAGCTGAGAATGATACAATTGTTATCATTAAAATTATCTTTTTCAATTTAGTGTATCCTGTTTATTTTACTTTATATTTGTTTGAATAATTACCTAATAGTTGATCGAGCTGAGCATAAGAAAAAAGTAGCTCATAGACTGTTCTCAAATTATTAGTTTTAGCAGTACGCAAAGCCAAGTCAGAGTCATTAATCTCGAGAAGCGACCCAATGCCCTCCTCATATCTGATTTTTGCAATGTCGTATCCACGTTTTGCTTGATTTATATTTTTCTGATTAGCATCCAATTGCTTTTCAGCAGATTGAATTTTGTTTACTAAGTTTTTCACTTGCGATTTCAGATTAATTTCAAGTAATTCAGATTGTGTTTTTGTTTTCAATAAATCTAATTCTGCTTTCTCTACTTTCGCATTGGTTTGCAAACCAGAAAATAGATTCATTTTGAATCTAAGCCCTACAGTAGAAGTACTGGCAGTCGGGAAATCAAAAGTATTCGACTGACCTTGTATAGAATAGTTACCAAAAGCGGAAACTGTAGGTAAATACTCAGATTCATAAACTGCGATGAAGTCTTTGTTTACTTCTTTTTGGATAGTCAAAGCATTGAGCTGAGGGTTATCTAAAAGTATCTTATCTTGAATTTTATCCAACTGATAATTATCATATTCAGTCTCGAATTTTGATAAATCGTCAGTTAATTCCACAGTGTTGTCTGGGTCTAACCCAATTAATACTTTCAGATTATTCTTAGCATTGATGTAAGCATTTTCAGCAGAAATAAGCTGCGGCTTGAAGTTTTCTACTTGAACTTCTGCTCTAATCTTATCATATTCTGCAATCAATCCTTCGCCAAAAAGTACCTCAATGTCCTTGAAATTCTTTGTAGCATTTTCTTGACTGGCTTCTACTAACTCAAAAGACTCCTTTTGTACCAAAGCTTGGTAGTAGGCGTTTTTGACAGCTAATATTACTTCGTCCACCTGAACATTCATATTTGCCTTTGCGGCATCTAAGTAGTTATCAGAAGCACTAATTGATCTGAATACTGCCGAGTTGAATATAGTTTGCGATACATCAACCCGTGCATCGACAGCGTTATCAGAAGATGCTTCAATAAATTGACCACCTCCATCACCGTCACCTGTTCCAGGGAAAAGTCCACCAGCAATATAAAATTGCATTGGTACCAAATAGCGAGTGTAGTTAGCACTCAAATCAACTTTTGGTAAAGCATTACCAAAAACCTCGTCCAAATCTGCTTCGGCTTTCCTTACGTCATATTTTGCTGTTTGCAGCTGCTTACTTTGCTCTAATGCAATTTTGATAGCACCATCAAGAGACAATGCTTCTTGCGACTTCGCTTCAATTGAAGTGATTATTGTAGCTACTGCGAGTATAGCAAATATTATTTTCTTGTTTATTCGCATATCTTATTGATCGTCCTCTATTGTTCTGTTATATTTTTTGAATCCCTCTCGAGAGAAAACCCCTTCGAAAAAAATCATACCTACAAAATCATACAATTGCTCTATGTTGTATTTGCCTTCATCTAAAGCCAAAGAGAACATATTGCTCATCATACTATAATACATTTGTGTTACTAACTCTATCGGTATGTCTTTGCGGAAGTAGTTTTCCTCCACTCCTTTTTCATAAAAACTTCGGAAAGTATTGAGTATAGCTTTCTTCCTAAGTAACTCGACTTCCTGATATAGCTCAGGAGCGTTTCGTTTTAGGTCCTTTAAGAAAACTATAGGTGCTTCCTTAATGTCTTGGGCTGTTCGGTAACCAATTAAACGCATTTTTTCTAAAAAGTCAACATCCATTTCAAGTATATCTTGAAACATATTCTCTTTATTAGATGTTTTGCATTTGATTACTTCCCAAAAGATATTCTCTTTACTTCTGAAGTATTTATAAATAGTTTTTTTGCTTACACCAGCAGCTTGAGCAATTTCGTCAACCGTTACATTGGTGTATCCGAACTGCACAAACTCCTGCTGAGCAGCATTTATTATTTTTTGTTGTGTTGCTATTTTTACGTCACTATCCATATTTAGGAAACTATTTAACCATTTTTAGTTTATTTAATATACAATATTATACAACCAAAACGACTTTTCCAACGCTTTGTTGCACAAAGTAAACTATTTTTGTGTAATTAGTTTCCTATCTTGCAATTTGGGTTTTGTTGTATGGCCTAAATAAGTCCACTCAGCTTTCTCATTAGCCACTCTGTGGCAAAACAAAGCAAGGATAGTATTAGGAACAGAGGTAAGTTCCAAAGCGGATAGTCTTTTGTTTGGGATATGTATTTTTCTCGGAAATTTTCTTTTGATTTGATATCGTCTATTAGTCCTGTAGTAGTATTATAATAAAAATTACCACCAGTCCCATCAGCTATGCTTTTCAGCAAGCCCTTGTTCATAGTTAGATCATCATACTCAGAGTTGAGCTCACCAATGATGAACCTGCCACCACTCGTTCCAACAGTATTGCCTTCAACTTTGGCAGTCGCAGAGTAAGTATAATCTCCAATTGAAAGATTTTCTAATTTATAATTGTATTGACCACTGCCAATTTCACTCAATATTATTTCTTCTATGTTTTCGCCAGAGCTATTAATTTTAACGCTAATTTCAGCTTCCTCTAATGCCAAATAGCTTTCATCATAAAGCTGTGCAAAAAATTCAACTTCCTCGCCTTCGGTATATTGTTTTTTGTTTGTTCTCACTAAGAACGATTCAAATTTACTATCTATACTTAACCAACGGAGCGAGTTTTCTATTAACTGTGCGTACAAATCGACGGCTTCATTTCCTTTGGCTAATTCTCGAGCATAACCCTTTAGCTTCCAACTGTGCAAACCATAGCCCATAATGAATAATGATTTTTTGCCAGAAAGAGATCGGCTGACGATCAGTGGCTCATTCATATTTGTGCCACCAAGCCCAAATCGCATTATCACAGTAGATTCTGGATTTGGTTTTATAAAAGTCTCTGTTGTGTAAATGGGCGGCAACTCATTCCAATTAGCAGGATTTGACTCTCCTTCTACTCTGAGAATAGAGTTATTGATAGAGTTCTCGTCAACTTTGGCTAATACTTGTAACTCATTACTACTTTCAGATAAAATCTTGAATGGAAGGTAATCTTCAATCACCCTTAGCTTTCTGTAATCAATATCACTTGAAGTAATAAATATTAATGGCTTACCTCGCTCCAATTCTTTCTTTATCAACTTCATATACTTAGAGTCAGTTGATTGATTAGGAAAACCAATCATTGCTATTACTTGTGCGTCTCTAAGCTCTTTCTGACTGAATGGTTCGTAAAATTCAGATGCACTTTTTTGTACAAACTTATAAATTTCCTGGTCACTATTCTTATTCAACTCTTTGACAAAGAATGAAACATCATAGCTCGGTCGCCCACCAAATATGGCAATACTCTTCTTGTTTTCTAAGACCTTAATAATATTAGTTTTTGAGTTATTTCTTTCAGTAACTTCCCCTTCTAAAGAAGAAACACTTGCCACAACTTTGTAATTGCCGGGTTCGTCTGGAGTAAAAGAATACTTTAATTTATATCGCTTTTGGTTCTCGTATAATTTGATTGTTTCAGTACCAACCGAATCACCATTAGCCGTCACCTTAATAGTAACTTCGTCATCTTTAAAACCAAATTGGTCAACATTAATGAATACTGGCGTAGGAGTATTTACATAGGAAACTTCATTGGCAATCAAATCTGCTAACTTCACATCCTTTGGTTCTGTGGTGTCGCCCACACCAATTGTGAACATAGGTCTGCCGAGTTCGGTTGCTGCATAGAATGGATTTTCACCAGCATTATAAGTACCATCTGTAAGCAAAATAACAGCTTGTGTGTTCGTTGTGTCTTGTTTATAGCTGAGTTCCCTGAGTGGCTTTGCTAGATTAGTCCTCTTTGCATCATATTCCAATTCACTAATGCTATCTTGTTTATTCGTTTCCAACTGGTCTTTGAACACAAAGTAGTAATCATCTTCTGAAAGCTCTGATTGCAATTCATCTACAAGTTTTATCGTGATTTCTGACCTATCCAACTTAGCATCAGTGATTGTCATAGACTCACTGCCATCGATTAGTAGTGCAATACGTGGTTTTATTATCTCATCAAATTTATTGGTAACAATTGGTTGGAAGATTGCGAAAAGTAGTAACAACATACCCACAACTCTAAGAGTCAGCATAGTATAGCGTTTTGCCCCTGACACAGGTGGGTTTGTATTCTTATAAGAGTAATAGCTAAACCCGATTATCACCAAAGCAAGTGCAATGAATAATATCCAAGATCCGTTTATCGCTATATTATAAGAATTCATAATTTAAATCGTTACTGAAAATGGTTAATACGATTGAGCAAATTATAAAGTTTATAATCAGCAAAAAATTAATATTTCCACGAACTTTATTATTTTAGTTTTTTACAATGATACAAATTTCAAAAAAAGAATATGGCATTAGAATATTACCAAGCCGAAGTATATAATATAATACAAGAAACTCCTTCTGTAAGAAGGTTTCAACTCAGATTCAACGACTTAGATGTCTTCGATTTCAAAGCTGGTCAATACGTAAAAGTAGATATGCCGCTAAACAGCACTAAGAATTACAGACAGTACTCAATATCATCAGAGCCACTCGGCACAAATGAGATAGAGTTACTAATCGTATTCAAAGAAGGTGGAGATGGAACAAACTATATGTTCAATGAAGTGAAAGTTGGGTCTTTCATAACGGTTTCTCGTGCATTGGGTCGCTTTGTACTACCTGAAACATTGGACAGAGAAATTTGCTTTATCTGTACCGGTGTTGGTCTTGCACCATTTAGGTCAATGTACCTCGACGTATTGAATAAGAATAAATCTCACAAGGGAATGCACTTAATCTTTGGTACAAGAACTAAAGAAGATTTGTGCTACAAAGAAGAGTTATTTGGATTGGATGCCGAAGACAACAACTTCAACTATCACCCAGTTCTTTCCAGAGAAGAAAGCCCAGAGTGGGAAGGCAGAAAAGGTTACTTGCATCCAATATACAAAGAGCTATACGCTGAAAAACCAGATGCTTTGTTCTACCTATGCGGTTGGGACATTATGATAAAAGAGGCACGTACTAGCCTAATGGAAATTGGCTACAGCAGAAGAGATATACTCTTTGAGAAGTATGACTAAGGGTAAATAGTAAAAATGATTAAAAAAAAGCTACCTAAGTTCAATACTTAGGCAGCTTTCTAATTTTAGATACTGTTTATTCTATCGCTTGAGCTGATTAATCTCTGCTAACATTTGGTCACCAACGGTAACCGTTCTGCTCGCTGCCTCAAAAGCCCTTTGCGTAGAAATCATTTCCGTAAACTCAATTGTCAAATCAACATTCGATTGCTCCAACGCACTACCAGCAATAGATGACGATGGGAAAGTCTCCCCTGCCGTACCTATGTTTGGGTTACCTGCATTTGGTGATGCTTCGAAGAAGTTACCACCTGACGAGATAAGACCTTCTGGATTAGTGAATTTGGCAATCGCTACTTGACCAATTATCTCAGACTGACCATTGGTAAATGTACCAACAATCTCACCTCTTGGACTAACTTCCAAATTCAACAACTCACCAGCAGCATAACCGTTCTGAGATTGAATTGTCGCATTACTAGGAGAAGAATATTGAGTTAAACCACCAAAGGCGTTACCATCGGGGTCAACTAAAGTTATTTCTACATCATTTGGAGTAGTGTCGTCGAAAAGTGTACCACCCAAAGCAGCATTCAAGTCAGCAGCCGTTACGGTCAAATCTGTTGGCGTATTGATACTACCATCTTGATTAAAAGTAACAGTTCCTGCACTTAAAGCAACAGGATTTCCCTCGATTGAAGCAGTTACATTAAATTCATCTACAGTTGCAGATTTTTCGAATGTAATAGACAACTCACGTGGAGCCCCACCAATATCATAGATATTGATTGAAGTTTGTCTAGTCTCTCCTGCTTCCATCTGTGAATTAAGATTTCCGTTGAGAGCTACATCTGTTGTTTGTCTTGGAGCCGATAAGAAACCGGGCTGAATACGTAAGTTAGATAGAGACCTATCCAAAACATTGTTGCCTTCGCCGTCTCTTACTGGTTTGCCGTTTGCGTCATAAGTTAAGTTATAGCCCTGTAAGTGTGAACCAGAAGCCGCATCAACCAAAAATCCTTGACTATCACGAACTACCGCTCCAGCTCTCGAATACTTTGTCTGATTTCCCGATTCGTACATAAAGAAACCTTGTCCATTGATTGCCATATCGAGAGACCTACCAGTCACTTCTATCAACCCTTGGCTCATGTTTCTTTGTACAGCACCTACTTTCACACCCAATCCATATTGAACAGGATTTTCACCACCAGATGTCGAACCAGATTTATCAGGTCTTTTACCGAGTGAAGAAGTTTGGCTAAATTGGTCTGCAAATGTTACCCTGTTAGATTTGAATCCAACAGTACTTGCGTTTGCTAAGTTGTTCGCTATTACGTCGAACTTCTTCTGGTGTGTTCTAAGTGAACTAGTACCAGTACTTAGTGATCTTGAAAGACCCATAAAAAAATACCCTCCATGGTATATATAATAAAGAAATCCTTTCTTGTTTTTATGTATTTCCGAGATAATCAATCAGTCATACCTCGGGAGGGTTTCCCAAGTAAATTGGGTCCAACCCTAAAAATTATACTACACTATAACAGCCGAATCAATATTAGATATAAAGTTGTTATTCATAGTATTTTGATCAATAACGGTGATTACAGTATTGTTAGTTACACTAACTATGTAAGCTTGCTTGTCCATAAGTACCAATGCCTCCTTGCTACCTTTTGTTTTTGCTAAGTTAATAGCATCATTCAATTTTTCTAGCTGTGGGCCTTTTAGCATTATGTTTCTGTCTTCTAACCTTTCCAATGCATGATTGGAAAACTTGACCTTCTGTAATTCATCCTGAAGTATCAGATCAAATTTGTTAGAGCCAGAATTTTCGCCAGTAGTAGCAAGTCTGCCACCATTATTATTAAGAGCGTTTGCTCCGCCTACCGGCATAAACGGAACACTTACTCCATTTATTTCCGGCATAATATTGCCTATCTAATTGTTAAAGAATTATTATGCTCCAGAACGAATATCTGTAACATCGCCAATAGGTATTTCTAACCCATCAACAATCAGTACCGTCCCGTTGTCTTTGAATCGAACGGCTTCTATCATCCCGAATGTGAATGTAGATGCTTGTTGTTCGCTTCCTTGTGCGTTCTTAAAGTCAACAAAGAATGAGTAATTTCCGCTGCTAAGCTCATTACCATCATTATCTTTGCCATCCCACTGAATAGTATGTTCGCCTACTTGCAAATTGCTTCCAGTCAGAGGCATTTCGCGTACTATTCTCCCTTGTTCATCGTATATCGTCAAATTTCCATCAGTAGCAGACATGTCTATATCAAATCCCAACGAAACGGGTTGGTCACCATCATAGTTAGTGTTAGTTGTGTACGCCTTAGCGTACTTACCTAACATACCAGGTAGTGCTGAGTTAGACATCACCCTCGAAAGGGTCATATTTACTTCTGATTGCTCTTCCAATAATCCCTTGATATCTGATAGTTGCTCGAGTTGTGAGAATTGCGCCAGCTGAGTTGCAAACTCTTGATTGTCGTAAGGTTTTAATGGATTTTGAGCTTTTAGTTGGAATGTAAGCAGTTTTAAAAACTGATCCTTTTGTTCCTGAGCTTCGTTTTTAGAAACGGAAGACGAAGTAGGTCCAAATGTGCCGCCCATCGTACTTATATTTGTAGTTACGTTTTCAAACATTATGTTTTATTTTATCCCCGCCATTAGTTAGTCACTTTTAAGTGACTATAGTTATAATTTGCTAAGTCCATATCTGCAATTTCGAACCTTCCTTTTGCTGCTCTGTTCTTAATCGAGTTTACAAACTTTCTTCTTAGCTCTTCTTGTTCGTGTCTGTTGTTGTTACGCTCGTCATTCTGCAAATCATTGCTTTCCGACGATTCGTAAGTAATTTGGTCTAATCTAAGACCGCTCTCTGTTAATTTTTCTTTCAGTGCTGGCAATTGCTTTTCTAAGTGTTGCAATGTCTCGCTTTTCTCAGCTTTAATCGCTAAGCTAACACTATTACCAATCAATGTCATTCGCATATTCACAGAACCCAATTGCTTAGGTTGTAATATAATTCTTGCGTTGCTACTAACTCCATTCTTTGCGAGTTTAATAGTCTTAATTGCCTTTTCTACAAAGTTAGAACGCATAGTAGTATCAGCTTTTGCTGATTCGGTTGTCTCAGCTTTAGTAGAAGTAATTAGGTCAGCAATCTGAGTTTTAGCTACTTTTGCTTGGAGCTTCTCCTTTGCCAAATTAGTATTGTTTCCTTGTTGCTTGCCATCACTTGACAAACTACCTTCTTTGTTGAATGTACCAGACTGTTCTTTGCCAATCTCATTTACAATCGATTCTTTAGTAATTGATTGCTGTGATTGCTTTTCTTGTACAGTGCCCTTGTCTAATTTAGAAGAAGCTATAGTTGTGTCTTCTAACTTTACACTTGGCTGCAGAATATCGTTCAAGCTTGTAGTGTTTTTATTCGATATTTTTAATTTTGCGGAACTTTCTTTCTCAGAAATTTCCAATCCTATAGGTGCAAATTGTTTCTCTTGCATAACTTCTTTTGATATCTGCTGCGAGTCACCTTTTTGAAGATTGTTTTTTATCTTCTCATATTCACTGTTACTTAGGTATTTCTTTATCTTAGTTAAAAATTGTTCAGAATCACCAACTTCAGTAGAGTATGTAAACTCACCTACCTTGGTTGTCTTTACAGCTTTTTCTGTCAGTTTTGTATCAGAATTGAGATTTAGCTTACTTAACAGAGCTTTAAGCTTTGACAAATCCAAATCAGTTATATCTTTTACATTTGGAAGCTCAGATTTCAAGTTGCTAAGAAGTGATTTCAAATCTAAATTCTTAATTCCATCTATGGATTTTAGCTTTTCGACTAACTCTGGGGGTAATTCTGATAACTGTTTTTGATTAACATCAGGAGTGTCAACATTCATATCGGAAACAAGCATAGACAGGAACTGTTCTACAAAATCAAAATTCTGTTGAACTTCACCATTCTTAGCGTTAGTACCTTTATCAGATACTAATACATCAGCCCCAATATTTCGGGATGTATTTGTGTTTGTTTCCATTGTTGAGGTGCTTCCTTGCACTGTGTTAATGAATTAACAATCCTATTTATTCTAACTTGCCGCTCTCTTTTAAAACTTCTGCAGCGTATTTAGTATTTAAACTTTCAATTACCTTGCCAGCTTTCTTTTTTGACATATTTTTCAAAATAAACGCAGATTCCACAGCTTTCATATTTTCTAATATTTTAGCTACTTCTTCTGAGCTTGAGTTGTTGTATATTTTTGCAAAGTTGCTATATTGAACCAACTTAGCCGAGTCCAAACCACCAGCTAATCTGTTTTCTAATTTTGCTATTCGCTTTTTTGCAATAGCAAATTTGCCCTCAATTTGAGTAATTTCATTTTTCAACAATCGAAGTGAGTCTTTCAAAGTCTGTTCCATTTTAGCCAGAGTGGTTAATTGTGTACTTATGGAATCACTTTTTTCTCCATCACCATATTGCTCATTCAATGATTTGTATTTAGTATAAATTGAATCGAATTTCCTTTCTAATCCTTCGTACTTTTCTTCAATGCTATACATTTTGTCTGTATTGCTTTTCAGCTCTATTAGCTCGCTGCCAGTAACCACAAAAGATTTGTTGGGGTCTAAGTCATAGTATTCATTATCATTCTTAGCTTCCATCAGTCCAAACAAAGTCTCATCGTGATATTCAACATAATACCAAGTGCCACCAATCAGCAGAACTGATGCAACTGTTGTAATAATAAAAATTATAATGATTTGCTTACTAAGCATTAGAAACCTTTCTTATATATTGTCTAATTGCTATGTCGTCTAACTCATTTTGTTCCATTCTATTTATTTCAGCAACGTGTTCGGCGTGCTTTTTCTCTTTCAGTTTTTCCATTACTTTTTCTTCTTTCAAAGCAGCGTTGTATTTATCTCTTTTCAGATTTTCAATGTCTCTCAAGTTCTCCAATTCGTAGCTAAGTTGTTTAAGCTTATGATTGAGTGAATCTTTGTGATGGTAAAATGCTTGAATAGTCTCTAATTTCTTATGTTGAGAACGACTTTTGCTGTGCTTAACTAAAGTATCTTTTATGCTATCAATTGCTTCTTCTTTTTCTATCCTTTTTTTGAGAATAGTTTGCAGTTCACCCTTTGCTTCATTGGTTTTTTCGGCTCTTAATTTGAGCACCGAATCTAATTTAAATTTGAATTTATTTTTCATTAGTTATACTCCTATACCAAGCTCAATATTCTTTGCCTAGTTTCTTCCAGCGAAACATGCTCATTAGTTGATTGTGTCAGAAAATCATTGATTGCTGATATTTTTTCAATTGCCTTGTCTGTTTCTTCATTTGAGCCCGGCTTGTATGCACCCACATTAATCAAATCTTCAGAGTTCCTGTAAGCAGCAAGCAAGCTTTGTAACTTATACGCGGCAGCAGAATGGTCTTGAGTTATAACATCTCTCATCACCCTCGACACGCTACCCAGTATTTCTATTGCAGGGTAATGACCTTTGGCAGCCAAATCTCTCGATAACAAAATGTGTCCATCCAAAATACCACGAACTGTATCCGATACTGGTTCGTTCATATCATCACCTTCTACCAATACAGTGTAAAGTCCAGTTATTGAGCCATTTTCCGATGTGCCAGAACGTTCCATTAGCTGTTGCAAACCAGAGAAAACAGAAGGTGTATAGCCCTTACTTGTTGGCGGCTCACCAATAGAAAGCCCTACTTCTCTTTGTGCCATGGCAAATCTTGTAGAAGAATCCATCATTAACATAACATCAAACCCATCTTCTCTGAAATATTCGGCAATTGCAGTAGCAGTAAAAGCTGATTTGACCCTAGTTAGTGGTGGGTCATCACTCGCTGAAACAACTATAACAGAGCGTTTCAGCCCCTCCTCACCCAAATCTTTTTCTATAAATTCTCTAACTTCTCTACCCCTTTCACCGATTAATGCTATCACATTAATATCAGCATTGGTGTTCCGAGAAATCATACCAATTAGTGTTGATTTACCAACCCCAGAGCCAGCAAAAATTCCCATTCTCTGCCCCTTACCGATAGTGAGCATACCGTCTATACTCTTAACCCCAGTTGAAATTGGCTCTTCTATTCTTCTTCTTGTAAGTGGATTGGGCGCATCGGCATATATACTTCTTCTGTCCGAAGTAACTATTGGGCCTTTCCCATCAATTGGTTGTCCCAAACCATCCACTATTCTTCCGAGTAATTCTCGACCAACATTAATGGATAGCTTTTCGCCAGTAGCTTCTATTTCCATACCGGGATATAGATTACTCGTATCACCATAGACCATAGATAGAATTTTGTTTCCGTCTTTGAATCCCACGACTTCCGATTTGCTAACCACATTTCCTTGCTTATCTTTTAGGTTGCATATTTCTCCAACAGGAACATTGGGTCCATTGCTTTCTAAAACTAAGCCAATCATTTGTGACAACTTCCCAGTCTTTATGACCGAATCATAAGAATCTAAGTTCTTAGTTAGCGACTCTGTAATATTAATGAGTCTATCAACCATTGTCCCCTTTCGGGTTTTCAAACTCGTCTATCTCTTTCTGTTTTTCTTTAGCTTGTTCTAATTGGAAATCACTTTCTAACTTACTAATTAACTTTTTTAACTCTTCTTCTACTTTAGCTACTAATATTCCAGAATCAGTATTGACAATTACATCTGTAAGTTCTAACTCATCATCTGAAATAATTTCAACCTTTGTGCTATTAGAATTTACATTTAACTTTTCCGAAGAGTTTATGTGTTCTATAGTTTTTGGGTGTAAGCGAATAGTGACAAATTTACTTTCTTTGGCTTGTTCTATAACAGAATTTATCCGATTTTTAACTATCTCGAAATTATGGAGAGTTTCCACCTTAAGAATATTCCGAGCTATTGCACCAGCAAGTGAAATTGTTGAATTATAGAGTGCATCGAGCAATACATCTGTCGCTTTATCAAATTCCTGAGTTACTCCTTCTAGAGTTCTCATTTTGTCAACAAAGTTGTTAATTTCTGCCTTTGCTACTGCAGTCTCGGATATTTGACCGTCTTCGAATCCCTTATCATAAGACTTTTGGACTTCTTCCTCCATCACTTCTATTGGGACTACATCTCTGGGAACATTATCTAAATTAACAGTAATGGGTTCGGTAGAATCTTTGATTATAAATTTGTGTGTGTAGGAAGTATAGCGGACTGGCTTTTTCTTTCTTTTAAAATTAGGCACATCGACCCCATCATAAAATCTTTCGATTTTTAGCTTTCGGCTCTGGTTCGAGGGTATTTTTACTAATACTTCTAACATCTTTATCTTATCTTATAGTTTATACGAATACGTCATCGCTTCCGCGTCCACCAATTACTATCTCTTCACTTTCTTCTAATTCTTTAATCTTATCAACTATTCTTGTTTGAGCTTCCTCAACTTCTTTCAGCTTAACAGGGCCCATAAATTCAAGTTCTTCTCTGACTACGTCTGCAGCTCTTTCTGACATATTTTTGAATATCTTATCTTTTATATCATCATCAGCTATCTTCATTGAAAGTGCCAAATCACGCTTATCAATCTCTCGAAGTAATCTCTGTATCCCTCTATCATCGATTAAGATAATGTCTTCGAATAGGAACATCAATCGTTTTACTTCCATTGCAATCTTCGGATCTTGCTCTTCTAAGTTTTCAATCATTTGCTTAGCAACCTGATTGTTGACTTTGTTGAGTATATTCGCAAGCATTTTAGAACCACCAGCAGACGAAACACTCTGAGTAAGTGACGATGAAGCAATTTCATCTAACACACTTTCTACTCTTCCTAACGACTCAGGAGATACCTTGCCTAATGTTGCAATTCTGAACACTGACTCTGTTCTCAACTCATCATCGAACTCATTGAGTACGGCAGCTGATTGGTCTGGGTCTAAGTGCGAAAGAATCAAAGCCACGGTTTGTGGGTGTTCTTTTTTCAAGAAGTTAGCCAACTGCTCTGGGTCTGCCTTTTTCAGTGCCGAAAAGCTCTTAACATTAGACATTAACTTAATCTTGTCAGTAAGCTCTCTAGCTCTTTCTGGTCCATAAGTTCTTTCTAATAATGATTGTGCGTAGCCAATACCACCTTCGATATAAGCACCAGAAGTTGACATCAGTTGATAAAATTCAGCCAAAACTAAATCTATCTCCTCTTGGTCTATCCCTTTCAATTTTGATATTTCGGTAGCTATTGACTCTACTTCTCGCATTTCCATTTTCTGAAATACCTTAGCCGCCACGTCAACGTCCAACGACATTAACAATGCCGCTACTTTCTGTTTGCCGCTTAGCTTGTTTACTACTAATTCTTCAGTACTTGTTTCGCTCATTTATCTATTCTCCCGATATTAATCAGAAAGTAATGTTGTTTCCGAGTTGTTTGCTGCAAAAGCTCTAACTAATTTGACAGCTTCATCCGGATGGTTTGACATAAATTGTTCTATTTTCTTCTTGATTTCCAACTTCATTAATCGTTCTTCAGATAGATTTTCAAAGTCATCGACTACCAAATCATCAGACGAACGAGCATCTAAACTTATTTGCCCGCCTCTGTCCGTTCCGATAGAGTTCATTGCTTCTTCTAATTCTAACTTCAAATTTCTACCTTCTAACTTGGCCTGCTTTTCTCCATTGAGTAACATTTGGTCTGGCACATCCGAAGGCATAAACATCATGTCATCATCTACGTCTAACTCTTCTAATCCACCCTTACCTCCCGAGAAGCTTTCTGCTAAACTATCATCAGTTGGAAGCGATAAAGCTACTTTCATTTTTTCTCTTACGAAAGGTGACCTTACTAACATGAACATCAGTATTGCAACTAATAAGAACCCTATCAACAGTAAAATTATCTTCTTATTGTTAGGATTGTCATACCACTCAACTGGTTCGTTCAAGTCAAATTGGTCTAAAGTAAGCGTATGCTCAAAAGGAACATTGATAACAGATATTTGATCATTTCTCGTAGGGTCATAGCCAACTGCATTACGCACTATTTCCTCGAACTGCTCCATTTCCTGATCAGTTCTCGGTTTGTACTGTACTTCTTTTGTACCATTATTATCAATTAGTTCCGTCGTACCGTTTACCATAGCGGCAACAGTCAACTTCTTAATTGTTCCTACTTCTTTTACTATATGCTCTACGCTATTCGATATTTCATAATTAGTAAGTGAGTTGCCCTCATCCTTAGCCATATTGACATAAGGAAAACTAAGCGAATCGGTAGTCTGACTCTCATTCGAGATAACCTGCTCGCTTCTTGCTACCTGACTTTCGGGGTCATACTGTGTATTTGTTTGCTCTATTTGAGTAAAATCTAACTCAGCGTTCACCTTGACTTTGGCATTACCATAACCCAAAGCACTTGCCATTAGTTCTTCTACCTTACTTTGAAGATATGATTCCACTTTCTTTTTCTGATTATACTGCGATTCAGTAACTCCAGCAGCAGAATTTGCATCTACTTGGTCACGAGTAAGCAACCTGCCAGTTTGGTCTGTTATCTTAACATTCTCAGTTTCCATACCCTCTATACTGTTAGCAACTAAGTTCTGAATCCCAACAACGCCATTTTGACCCAGTCTGTTTCTCCCATTAAGGTGAACAGTAACAGATGCTGTTGGTGACTTTTGGTCTTCGGCGAACAAAGCCGTTTCTGGTATAACAATATGAACTCTCGATTTTTGAATCTCATCAAATGAATTAATAGTTCTCGATAGTTCACCTTCCAATGCTCTTCGGTAATTCACCTTTTGAACAAATTCGGACATACCCAGATTGGTCTCATCGAATATCTCATAGCCGACACCACCTTCACCTGGAATCCCTTGGCTCGCCAAATCCATTCTTACTTCATTAGCTTTAGTAGCATCTACTTTAAGAATATTTCCACTTGGGCTAAGTTCATAATCAATATCATTCTCAACCAAATAGTCAACCACTTTCGATGCCTCACTGTCTGCCAACCCTTTGTAAAGAGTTTTCATATTCGGGGCATAAGCCGAGCTTACCAGCATTACTATACCGACAACTACAACCAATACAGCACCCACTATCCCAGCCATCTGTGCTGTAGAAAGTCCAGTTGTGAAGTTTTTGATTTGACTTACTGCGTCGTTGTTTCTTTTTTCTAAATTATTAGCCATAAGGAAAAATACCTGTTATTTATATAACTGCCTATACCTGCATTCTGTTTACTTCTTGGTATAAATCCATTGCCTTATTTCTTAGTTCTACAAGCAGCTCAAAACTCGTCTTAGCTTTTTGTGAACTAATCATAACGTCATGAATATCGACCGGCTCTCCTTTTATGAATGCCTCCGATTTGTCTTTCGATTCCAATTGAAGTGTATTAACATCGCCAATAAACTCACTAAGTGTGTCAGTGAATTTCACATCTGGTTTTGGCCTGTTTGCTTGTTGTTTTTGTGGGTCAACAAGTGCAGATATTCTGCTCGATTCTGGTTCTATCGGTAACATATTATTACTTCCTGTAATTATTACAAGCCGTCCTTGGCTCACTATTACTTTTATCTTAAATTCTAATTATACTTTTGCGTCTAACAAAGTCCCCAGTGAGAAAGTCTTGCTTTGTACTTTACCATTTCTGTTAAATACCACGTGCCTTTCTAATGATTCCTTACTTTCTGGGAATATATTCTTGAAAAATTGTTTTTCATTATCAGACAAAATTGTGTCTGGTTCGTTCACTTTATTATTAAATTCACGCAGTTGTTCTTTTTTGGGAAAACTCGTTTTAGAAATATTACCATTTCTATTGACTTTTTCCGTGTCGTAAGCTTTTGTCAGTCTAGTTTCAGTTGCGTTTAATCTCATTATCTGTATTCCTTTTCTATATTTCCAAAGAATAACGAGCTAAATTCTTAGCGGCATCTACTACTTGCGTGTTTGCCTGAAAAGCTCTTTGTGCAGAAATCATTTCAACCATTTCGGTTACTATATTTACATTAGGCATCTTTACATAGCCATCGGTGTCAGCATCGGGATGATTAGGATCAAACACTAATCTGGGAGCCGAATTATCTTTAACTGTTCTGGCTCTCAACACTTCATTTTCGTTTTCCATGCCCGTATTAGCAGCTTGTGCAGTGTGACCACTATCAGTTTTTGCTAAGCTAAGAGTAGCGTTCATAGTTTTCTCAAAAGGTGACCCTTTTATATCTCTAACTACTACTACTTCCCTTTTGTATGGTTGCCCATCATCAGCTTTGGTAGTATTAGCGTTGGCTATGTTTCGGGCAACAGCAGACAATCGGAGTCGCTGTACGCTCATCCCTTGGCCACTTATCTCAAAACTTGAAAATATATTTTCACTCATAACTTGTACTTATTTTGTTTCTTAATTATTAAGCATTTCTGCCTTTTATCGCACTCGATAGTCCCGTAAAGTATTTATTAACCATCTTAGAAGCCATTCGGAATCTAATTTGATTTTCAGCAGACTCAGCCATTTCCTTATCAAGATTTATATGATTCTCGCCGCTAAAAAATATCTCAGCGTCAGGAATATCTTGTACATCCTTTTCTCCACTCGGAGCTCCTTTTTGCAAATTGCCTATTTCTATATGACCTGATCTAGTTTCCACTCCTTTCAGAACAACCTCTTCCCTGTGGAAAAGTTCCTCAAACTTAACCCTTTCAGGCCTGTAGTTTGGTGTATCTGCATTGGCTATATTCTTAGCAAACGTCTGTTGTCTAAGTGCATAGGCATCCAATGCTTTGTTCAAAAGTGGTACCTTACCTGAGTACAAAAAGTCATTAATCATCTGTATCTTCCTGATAATTTGATTGTTTCAGCTAAATTGTTGCAAACATAGTGCCAAATAAGAAGCTGTTTATTAACAACGACTTTCATATTCTGCCATATATTTATAACAATTGGTAACTTGACATAGAAAAATGAATATTGTCAACATTAAC
The DNA here is from genome assembly GCA_034670025.1 of Chlorobiota bacterium. GTDB lineage: Bacteria > Bacteroidota > Ignavibacteria > Kapaibacteriales > UBA2268 > PGYR01. Next base: position 387,830 of record JAXMOE010000002.1, on the reverse strand, counting down.
TATTGTAACATAATAAGTTGTAAATTGCCGTTGACACAATGTGGAATAAAAACCAAAAGTAGAAAATAAGCCATTATAGCTATTTGTTATATTTAGTTTGTGATTGACAATAAAACTATTTAGTTTTGTAGTTCGATAAAAGAACAATTAAAGAAATACTAACATTAAGGTATAGAAATGAAAAGAACGTACCAACCAAGTAATAGAAAAAGAAAGAACAAGCACGGTTTCAGATCGCGCATGGCAACTAAGAACGGTAGAGCTGTACTAAACAGAAGACGTAGAAAAGGAAGAAAAAGACTTTCTGTTAGCGGTTAATACAGTTTTTATAACTGCTTTACTGCCTTTGTTATGAACACTTTGACCAATAGTTTAGTCCCACTAAAAGGACACGACGCGTTCAAAGCAGTCATAGAAAAGGGCTTTAAAGTAAGAACTCGCACGTTTATTGGATTTTTTGTGGTGGGCAATGATGTTACAAAATCAACTTTTGGAATATCAATACCCAAACGCAATGCCAAAAAAGCTGTAGTTAGAAACAGAACCAAACGCTTAGTAAGAGAAAGTCTAATTCAATTAGTCCAAAACGACGTGGAAAAAGTATTAGCTTTCGAACAATTTATAATAATAAGGACAGAGAAATTACCTCCACACCCAAAATTAATTCGGCTCAGCGATGTTGAGCCAGAAATTATAAAGCTCTTCGATAGAGCTTTGGAGGCAGTAAATAAGCTATGATTAAGCAACTACTGATAGGAATAATCAAGATTTACAAATCTCTAATTTCGCCCTTATTCCCTAATACCTGCAGATTTCACCCTACTTGCTCCACCTATGCTACGGAAGCTATCCGTGAACATGGTGCTGTCAGAGGTGTGCTTTTAGCAGCAAAAAGAATTTCAAAATGCCACCCTTTTCACAATGGTGGATTCGACCCTGTACCAATAGATAATCCCGAAAAAGGAAAATAAGATGGATAGAAATAGTATATTAGCTATAGTTTTAATTGCAGTACTCATATTCGGCTATATGTTCTATAGCTCAATTAATTATGAAGAGCAAGCTGCTATGGATACTGCTGACAGTACCGTTGTAGTTGAAAACAATAGTAATGAGAAAGAAGAAAGCAACCTTTTTGAAGAAACCACAAATGACAGCAGCAGCACTAATGCAAAAGCTGTAACTACTGCTGGCGATTCAAAATTAAACTACGGTAAATTCCAGTCATTCACTCAAGGCAAAAGAGACGTTGTCACTATAGAAACTGATCTTATTATTGCAAGACTAAGTAGCAAAGGTGGAGATTTAGTAAGTTATTCCCTAAAAAAGTATGACAAATGGGACGGCGAACAAACACAGCTAATCCAAGATTACGACGGCGAGCTATTCTTAGAATTTATATCTATTGATGGTAAAGACATTGATTCTCGTAATTTGTATTTTGACTTTGACAATGCAGAATCAAACATCACAATAACTGGCGATGAAGAATTTACTCTAACTGCAACACTTGAATTAGAGCCAGGAAAATCAATTGTAAAAAAATACAAGTTCCTCGGTAACAAATACCAATTTGAAACTGGTGTAGCTCTCAACAATATGGAAGAGTATATCCCTCGTGGCTATGAGTACAAATGGGCAAACGGTTTATCGTACCAAGAGAAAAACTCTGTTGATGAATCTTCAGAAGCTCTTGCCATGGTTCAGATGAACGGTGAAGTAGAAGAATTGGACGCAACTGATGACGAAAGTAAGGTTGATTATACAGGTAACATTGATTTTGTTGCTACTAAAACTAAGTATTTCGCAGTCGCAATAAAGCCAAATCAATTCAATGGAACTGCGGTAATGAGTGCAGAAAGCATAGCTTATCCTAAGACTGAAGGAATGGTAGAGAAATATGACATTTCATTAAAAATACCTTATACTGGCGGCAAAGCAACACAAGAATTTGAAGTGTTCTTAGGACCATTAGAATTAGACCGTATGGAAAGCTATGGACTAAATAGATTAGTAAACCTTGGTTGGTGGGGTATTCGCCACATTGGTGAATACGTGATGATGCCAATATTGAATGCAGTTCATTACTTCGTACCTAGTTGGGGTTTGACTATTATCCTATTCTCTATCATCATCAAATTTGCACTCTACCCTCTGTCTATCACACAGATGAAGAATGCAAGCAAGATGAAGGTATTAGCACCAGAAGTAACTAAGATAAGAGAACAATACAAGGACGAACCACAAAAACAACAGAAAGAGATGATGGGGCTCTACTCCCAATATGGAGTCAACCCTGCCAGCGGCTGTTTGCCAATGTTGTTGCAAATGCCAATTCTTTATTCATTGTGGACACTATTCAGAACTAACATAGATTTGCGTCAATCTGAATTTATTCTATGGATAACTGATTTATCTACACCTGACACATTAGTGCATTTTGGCACATCTATTTTGGGACTGACTTCTATTAGTGGTCTTGCATTGGCTATGGGTATATCAATGTTTATACAACAAAAGCTAACAATATCTGACCCTAAGCAAAAAGCTATGGTATATATGATGCCATTTATGTTTACATTCCTATTCTCCTCATTCCCTGCTGGACTTAACTTGTACTACTTTATGTTCAACGTATTAGGGATAGGTCAACAGCTTTATATCAATAACTTCGCCAAAGACAAAGTGAACTCTATTCATGATTTGAAGAAAGTTAAGAAAAAGAAAAAAGGATGGTTAGCTTCCAAAATGGAAGAAGCACAAGCAGTAGCAGAAGCACAAGGCAAACTAAAGGACGGGAAACCTGCTAAGGGTCTAAACCCAAATAACCCTAATCACAGAAAAAAGAAGAAAAAATAATCTTACTTTCATAGTTACTATTATGCAAATAGTAGTAACTATAATTGTTTTCGTTTGTCTTTTGTATTACTACTAATTAGAATATAATTCTTATATTCGTAATTGATTGTATATGATAATAGAAAAGATGAATAGAATAAAGATTTATAGCAGCGGTGCCATACTGGCAATGCTATTTTTGTTGAGTGGTTGCCCAGACGAAAATGATGGCTTGGTCAATCCCCCATCGCAAGCAGAAACAGTAAATATCAGGTTTATAAACTTAGCAGGCGATTACTCACCACGTACAGCACAATTCACCGGCGAATCAGTCGGCCCAATTGCTTACGCACAAACATCGACAGCAGACAACCCTCCTGACGATAGTGTACAAGTAATAATAGAAAAAAATGGACAAGAAGAATATAGGAAGGAATCACAAGTAAAGTTCTTCCGTAAACTAACGTACACATTCTTCGCAATACCCAGCTCCCCTTCGGACAGTACACACCCAAAAGACGTAGATAGCGTAGTGGTTATCAACTCATCACTAACTATTCCTGATGTAACCAATGATGGATTTGTGAGGTTGGTAAACCTATACCCAGATACAACTACTAATTTCTCTTTGACATTAGGTTGTGCAGGTGGGGCTTCTCTTGCCAGCGGTATTAGGTACAGAGGAGTAAGCAGTGCAGAACCCGTTCTTTCAGGGGAAAATACATTTAGTATTACGTATTTTCAAGATGGCACTACCAAATCATTAGGGCTATTTGGATTAACTACGGATGCAAAAGGCGAATATTCTTACGTTATAATTGAGAATGAAAGCGGAGAACCCGTAGTATATATCTTAGATGAGTTAAATCAATCAGAAATGGCTTTCAGTAAAGCTGCCCCTATAGAGAGCAAAGAGACTTTCATAAGAAATGTAAATTTCTCAAGTAGAGATTTTGACATTAACTTAGATAATCAGATAATTGCAACATCTCCACAGCAATACCAAATAAGTGATTATAATACATTCGAAGCTTGTGGTGGCACATCAGTTTCTTCATTATTGTCAATTAGCCAAGGCGACACTATTGGTTACAGCACTACTAACATAGAAGTGCTAAGTAATTATACACTTTATTCTTTCGACACACAAGATAGTGTAAGGCAAGTGTTAGCTCCTCCTTTCAGACTGTTTGATGACAAAACAGGCAAATCTGTAATTAGAGTAATAAACGGACACCCCGGTTATCAAGGGATCACAGTCTCTTTTGGAGCAAGAAAACTAACTGGAATAGTTGATTCTGAAAATCTTGAAGATGAGCTATCTTATGGAGAAACAATTGCGAGAAATATCAAGTTTGGTAGAGTTTCTGATGTTGGAGTGTTCGAATCTGGTTTTGCTCCAATTACAATATTTGAAGCAAGTCAACCAGCAAAATATATTACTGGTATCAACAAAGAGCTATTGCCAGAAAAAAGTTATTCCATCATAATATACAAAGATAACAATGGCGAACCAGCAGTAACTATATTAGAAGATGAGGATGTAGAAAAAGAGATTACTGTATCTGAACCAGGAGTATTTGTTCAGGTTGTTAATGCTGTAGCAGGTTCTGAATCAGTTCAAGTTGGGTTAGGAGATATAGTAAAGCAGTCTTTTGCGGACTTGTTCTACTCTCTAAACTTTGCAACTGTGATACCAGTTGAACAAACTGAAATAAAAATCAATGGAGTTATTAAATCATTAGATGTAGAAGAAAACAAAAGAATTTTGATAGTAGCTAGTGGTACGGAAGGAAATGAGGAGATTCTTACTTATTCTTATGATCCATTAGAAAAAGAAGACTCGAACTACAAGATACGTTTTTTGAACGCTAGCACTGAAATAGACAATATTACAATAGCTCGATATGATTTGGTAGATTGCAATGATTGTCCAATTTTAGCAAACGACATAAAGTATAATGAAATGTCCTTTATTCAAGAAGTAATTACCGAAGCGAGAATATCATTATATATTTATGATCCAGATAATTATGAAAAAAGATACCACAGGGTAGATGATTTGAAATTAAACTTTAACAAAGCATTTACTGTAGTTTTTGCAGGAAATTCATCACTTGGTAATATAGAAGATGATGACAACACGAACAATGGTTATTCAATAATATTAATACAAGAATTTTAAACAAACATAACACAATTTAATATGAAATTTATACAGACTTTACTGATGTTATCAGTAGTATTTGCACTAAGTGCATTGGAAGAAGCAAAGAGCATCGAAAAAACAGCCTACTTCGTAAATATAGAAGCAACCAACAACACAACCAAAACAGTTCCAGTAGCTCAATTGGAACACGGGCAATATCAGATAAATTCAATTTATGTGAAAACAAAAGAGCGAGTGGAGGTTAATAACAACAAGTTTATATCGAACACAATCAACCAATCATTCGAAGGAGTTCAGATTAACAGTCTTCAGAGCATTTCCAAATCAACAAAAGTTCAGAACACTCCTGTTTCTCGCTTATATATAGTAGAATATGGTATTGGTATTGATTCTTATGATTTGGCTAAAGAGCTGATGAACAATCCTGATATAGAATACGCAGTACCTGTGTTCAACCGATACGTAACTGCCTTTGAACCGAATGATCCTTTTGTATCACAACAGTGGCACATAGATAATATTGGTGCAAAAGCTGCTTGGGACATAACAAAAGGTAGCGATGACGTAGTAATAGGTATAGTTGATTCTGGTACGGATTGGTTACACCCAGATTTGGCAAACAATATATATATCAATAAAAATGAAATTCCTGATAATGGAATAGATGACGATGAAAATGGTTTTATCGATGATGTAAATGGCTGGGACTTTGTAGGAAATATAACTTTAAGCCAAGCATTTAACAGGCAATTTCAGCCAGACAACAACCCAAAACCTGCTGTTGGTGCTAACGAACACGGCACTCACGTAGCTGGTTGCGCATCTGCGTCAACTAACAATGGAGTTGGAATAGCTGCAATAGGATTCAACACCAAAATGATACCAATAAAATGTGGCTCGGACAACTGGACTCAATCTGGAACTCAAGGCATTTTTCGTGGATATCAAGGGATAGTTTACGCAGCCGAAAATGGGGCTGATATTATAAATTGTAGTTGGGGTGGTCCTGGTTACAATCCTGCTGAGCAAGAGATGATTAATTCAATAACTGAAATGGGAGTTTTAGTAGTTGCATCTGCAGGTAATGATGGGGTTTCAATTGATGAAAATTCATTCTTCCCCACAGGTTATGATAATGTAATGAGTGTTGGTTCAATAAATAGTAATAATCGCAAATCTGGTTTCAGTAACTTTGGTACAAGAACAGATGTATATGCTCCTGGTGGCGGAATATACTCTACATTACCAAACAATAGATATGGGAATAGCTCAGGTACATCAATGGCAGGACCAGTTGCGGCTGGTTTGGCAGCATTAGTTAAAGCAGTTAATCCAACTTGGACCCCACACCAAATAGCAGCACAGCTCAGAAGTACAACTAAGAGCTTAGCTGGTGTTAATGCTTCTGACAAACCATTATTTTTTGGTAGAATTGATGCTGAAGCTGCATTGACTTCTAATGCTAACAATTTTACTACAAACAAAGTAAAAGGAATGGCTATATCAGAAACTTCTATTGCGGAAAGTGGAATAATTGATAGCTATGACCAAGTTACTGTAAACTTAACATTAGTTAACTACCTTGCGCCTGTTGCTGGAGTTAAATTAGAGTTGATTGCTTTGGACAGTTATATAAACATAGAAAATGATGAATTTGTTGTAAATGGATTAGCCACTATGGGAGAGTCTGACTTGGCATTAAATATCAAACTAACAGACTTTAATCCTTGGCTAAATGGATTTGCTCGTGTTTTAGTAAAATATACTGCTGAAGATTACACGGATTATCAATTAGTCAAAATACCAATTGAAATAGAGTCTAACAATGAATATAATGAAATACTTAGAATACAAGAAGAATATTATGCAACTTTCCACGATATACATTCTCCCGAAAGAGGTGTAGTGTGGGCTGTTGGTCAGAACAGATTGAATGGACAAGGTTATGTGTTCAATTCAACAGCAAATAGAATTTTTCCTGCTTACAATGCCCCTTTGACAGGGGTATATGCTATTGACAATAGCAATGCTTGGGTAACAACAGGCAACGGTCACCTATTACAAACCACAAACGGTGGATTAAATTGGATTGACAATAGCTACACTCAAATTACTAACTTTTTCAATGGGATTTATTTCTTTGATGAAAATAATGGTATTGCCATTGGCGACCCACAAGATGGTCAATTTGGAGCGATAAGAACAACCAATGGCGGAAACAATTGGTCCCAAACATCAACTATCGCATCTTTGGGAAATGAAGGTGGGTTAGTAAATTCTCACTGTATATTAGGTGACAAAATTTGGTTTGGAACTACTGCAGGTAGAGTAATGAGAGGTATAGATTTTGGTAAAAAATGGACTAAGGGTGTAGTTGATGTAAATGGAACCGTACTCGACTTAGCGTTCGAGAGTACAACAAAAGGAATGGCAATATATAACAATCGTTCAAAGTTCGGGAATGATGTTATGTTAGCAACCACCAAAGACGGTGGACTAAATTGGGATATAGAAGAGCTGAACTTTACTGAAGAACTTGGTATTGACCCAGTTGAACTTATATACAATCAGAACGCTGAAAAAATATTTATCATTTGTGAAAATGGCGAAGTTTATTTTACAGAAAACTTGGGCAGTACGTTAACACCTGTACTAACTCAAAAAGATGACCTATTTGAAAGAGCGAGTATATCCAACGAAATTGAACTTTTTAGAATGTACGGAATAGGCAAGACCACTGTTGGGTCATTGGACTTTATTATGACTCCAGAAAACGCAATTGCTTCTGTTACAGTTGACAAAGGAGACAGCTTTGAATTTGACAGTACAGAAATTAATAAAACAGAATCTGAGCTGTTCAGTTTTGAGAATAAAGGTGAACTAACTATATTCGTCGATTCAGTTTATTTCAGAGGAGATGATTCTGATAACTTCAGTTTCTTTGGAACAGCTCCAGAAGACATAAACAGAGGTAGCCAAGAAAAAGTATTAGTTCGATTCAAACCGACTGAAGCCAGAGAGCACAGTGCTGAATTAGTTATGGTTAGTAACAATGACGATGGTGATTTGGTTATATCTCTATCTGGTAAAGGATTCAAAAAGGTAGAAGCATCTGTTGAATATGATAGATTTAACAATTCTATTTCAATGTACCCTACACCAACGTCATCAGAATTGAATATTGATATTAACTACAAAGACAAGATAAGTGAAATTAACTTGTTAGACCTTTCAGGTCAGCTATTAGAAACTCGAGAACTAACAAGATCAGTGAACAATATAAGTTTTGATTTAAGTGGCTACAGTTCAGGTGTATATTTAATTCAATTCGTAACCAACAAGGGTACTTTCTACAAAAAAGCAATTGTTAAGTAATGAAACATCACAGAAAGGAACTCTGGTTCAATACTCCCAACAGGCGGGATTTCATTAATATTACCAGAGAAGTCCAAGCAGAAATAGATAAGTCTGAAATTACAGAAGGCATAGCGTTAATCAACGCTATGCACATTTCTGCAAGTGTATTTATTAACGATGGTGAATCTGGATTACACCAAGATTTTGAAATCTGGTTAGAAAAATTAGCTCCCGAAAAGCCCCATTCGCAATACAAACATAACGGCTATGAAGATAATGCCGATGCTCACCTAAAGCGTCAGATTATGGGTAGAGAAGTAGTGTGTGCCATAACTAATGGCAAATTAGACTTTGGTCCTTGGGAACAAATATTCTACGGCGAATTTGATGGGAAACGCGATAAAAGAGTCCTAGTAAAAATTATCGGGGATTAGACTTAAAACTCTCTTCGAATAAATATTTTTTTATTCCCGCTCACAAAGTTAGTATCTTGAAACATTTTGAATGAAGTATAAATCAAGCCAATTTCTTCTGCAAATCTAAATTCATACTCTTCTCTTTTGGTAATATATATAGTGTCGGCATCCCTCTTTCTTTCTATATTATAGTACAAAAACAGTTTACTAGCAAAAGCTTCATATCTATTGCCTTCTAATTCTATTTTAGTTTTTTCGCCTTTACTGCCTTCTATATTAATAGTCCCATAGTATTGTGAGTTACCAATAACTGTATCGTTAAACTTTATTTGATTATTTATCCAAGGGCCTGTATATTGATCCAAATCGTATATAGTAACCCACCTGTCTTCAACAACAGAAAGCGAATCGTGGATTTCTAACTGCAACCCAGATATTGCTATTTGATTTGAATCTTTGGAGTACAAGAAATCTTTATTAGTAGTGTTGCCATTGTTTACATAACTATTTTTCATCATAGTTGCTTCTCTTCCCAAGTAAAGAAGTGAATCATTTGCAATCACAGTTTCTCTTCCAAACGGTGCCCCATAATCGCTTCCTTCAGAATCAATAGCATAGAACTCAAATACCCAAGTATTACCGGAATCTAAGGGTAAGTAATTGCGATAGTCAAATGATTTGTCAGTTGGTTTAGTGTCATCAGAGCAAGACATTATAATAATTGTAATGATTATTATAAAAATAGATTTCGTTAATTTCATTTTCAAAACTCAGTATTTCATATTTTAATATTGCAATTTACAAATAAGATTACAGATTAGGATAAAGACAAAAAAAAAGCTCATATAAAATTAAATTTATATGAGCCATTAATTCAATTTAGAACTCTAAATCTTAGTAGTCAATAGTATAAGGCATTGCCATTAAAAACTTCTCATTCTTAGATATTTCATACATTGCCAGAGAGTATTTCAATTGGTCTTGTATGTTTTTTGGTAAGTGAGATCTGTTTAAAAGCAGTGATTCGACTGTTGGGCTGAACTCACCTTTTATTCTTTCAGCAAAAGTTTCATTAGACATATCGGCAGAAGCTTCTAATCCAAATGCATCCATAAATGCTTGGAACTCATCTTTTTTCTTAGGGTAGCTAGTTATATAACAAAGCTTGCCTTCTTCTACTTCGATTAATTCTTTTACATAGTCGATAGCAAACTCTAATCCACCCAGCTCATCAACAAGGCCGTATTTCTTGGCATCAGCACCAGTCCAAACTCTACCTTTGGCAACAGAGCGAATTTCTTCTACTGTCTTCCCTCTCGACTCTGCAACTCTTTCCAAAAATCTCATATATATTGTTTTTGACAAAGAGTAAAGCTTAGCTTTATCGGAGTCAGTGAACTCAAACATTGGGTTCAAGAATTGAGCAGATTTGGTAGTTGAAATAGTATCAGCAGTTATGTCTAACTTACCTAATGTACCTTCAAAATTAGGAATAGCTAAAATAACACCAATAGAACCAGTTATAGTAGATGGGTGAGCTATTATCTTATCACAAGCCATAGCCATATAGTAACCACCAGAGGCAGCCACGTTACTCATAGAAGCGATTACTGGCTTTCTATCTCTTGCTTCTTGTATTGCTACCCACATTTCGTCAGAAGCAATTACCGAACCACCTGGAGAATCTATTCTTAATATAATCGCATCTACATCTTCATCATAAGCAGCATCGCGAATCTGTTCAACGAAAGCAGCAGAACGGATTTCCATCTCGCTACCACCAAACAATGATTTTTCAGATGTTCCCGAATAGATAGGACCAACACTATTGATAATAGCAATCATCTTATCTTCGTCAACTTCGCCTTTTTTCTTTGGCTTAGTTCTGTTATATTTAGCAATAGAAACAAAATCAACTTCTTTTTCATAAAGACTGTCTTTTTCTACATCAGGATATACTCTTGATTTGATAAAGTCTTTGACCTGAGTTTTAGTCATCATTCCATCAATCAAACCATATTTGTAAATGCTATCAACAGTGAAAAGACCTTGATTCATTAGTGCAATTAGTTTGTCTTCGGGTATATTTCTATATTCAGAAACCTTTGCAACAAAATTGTCTTGTGCATGGTTGAAAAGCACTTCTAACTGATGTCTTGAAGAATCACTAAACTTGTATTTATTATAAGAGTCAGCAGCAGATTTAAAGTCCTCAAAACCTACCACATGGTAATCAATACCAAGTTTTTTGAAAAATCCAGTCATGAACATGCTACTAGTACCAAAACCGTTGAACTCCAATAGCCCTTCAGTTGGCATAAATATAGAGTCTGCAACTACAGTATTGTAGTAAGTTCCTTCGCTTCCAGCCTCTATAAATCCGTATATAAATTTACCAGACTCCTTAAAGTCTTCTAATTTTTCTTGCAATTCTTCTGATTTTGCTTGACCAGCAGAACCATTGATTGTCAAGAATATTCCCTCAATATCATCATCATCCTTCGCTCTTTCTACAGAACTAAGAATATCATAGAATGAAAGGCCTCTTTTGTTACCAGCAAATATTGCAAATGGGTCTTGGTTAGTATATTCTGGAATACCATTGGATAAATCAATAGTCAGAACAGTTTTTTCAGCAATAGTTACTTCCTTTTGCTCAAAATTACTTAGTCCATCGAATTTAGAGCCTATAAAAGCAAAAATTCCAATTATAAAAATTACGAATAGTAAAAATATACCGCCAATAATCGAAACTGGAATCCACCATCTCGTTTTCTTCGGTGGTCTGTAGTTAGGAGGATAATTCGGAGAAGATTGTGGGGGTTGATTTTGTATATTTTCTGACATGTTTAATTACCTATAAATGATATAATTATGTAATTAGCTAATTACGTAAAAGTTTATTTTTTTGTTTCGATAAAAATAAAAAAAATCTCTACTTTTTACAGTAGAGATTCAATATTAGCAATTTTTAACACCTTAGCCCTTTTGAGTTCTTTTTCTCTTATTCGGGTCTAATTCTGCTTTTCTAATTCTTATTGATTCTGGAGTAATTTCCAAAAGTTCATCATCAGATAAAAATTCAATCGATGCATCTAATGTTAACTGCTTGTGTGGTCTTAGCGTTACCGTGTTATCCGAACCAGAAGCTCTCATATTAGTAAGTTGTTTTTCTCTTACTATGTTGATATTCAAATCACCTGGCTTATTTCTTTCGCCAACAACCATACCCATATAGACCTTAACACCAATACCTACTATTAAGATACCTCTGTCTTCCATTCCGAGACAAGCGTATTCGGTAGTCTTACCAGTTCTATCTGCAACAAGAACACCAGTAGCACGCTGCGAGATATCCCCAGCCCAAGGACGATATGAATCAAATAAATTATTGATGATACCAGAACCCTTTGTATCAGTTAAGAACTGACTTCTGTAACCAATAAGTCCGCGCGAAGGAACTAAAAATTCAATATCAGTTCTGCCGTGACCATGAGCCATCATATTAACTAACTGCCCTTTTCTCGATTGTAATTTCTCTGTAACTATACCAACGTGTTCGTCTGGCACATCGATAAACACTTGCTCAAACGGTTCTTGTAATTTGCCATCTATTTTCTTTGTAATTACATTCGGCTTAGAAACCATAAGCTCAAAACCCTCACGACGCATAGATTCAATTAGCACACCGAGTTGAAGCTCTCCCCTACCACTAACTTCAAAAGCATCTGTTCTTTCAGTTTCTTTTACTTTAAGTGATACGTTTAACTTAGTTTCTTTGTCCAATCTCGCTTTTATATGACGAGAGGTAACGAACTTACCCTCAGTACCAGCAAATGGACCATTGTTCACATAGAATATCATACTTACAGTAGGATCATCTATTTCAATTCTGTCAAGTGGTTTCGGATTTTCATTATCAGTAATTGTATCACCAATCTTAATATCCTCAATACCTGCTATTGCAACTATGTCGCCAGCTTCTACTTTATCTACCTGTGCCTTAGAAAGACCAGAGAAAGAATAAAGCGAAGACAATTTCATATTGTGTTTAATACCATTTTCAGTTGAAACAGCATATTGCTTGTTCAACTCCATCAAACCATTCCAAACTCTACCGATTGCAATTTGACCAACATAGTTGTCATAGTCCAACGATGCAGCAAGGAATTGTGTTTCTTTTGTGTCATCAGCAGTTGGACCAGGTATCTTTTCGATAATAGTATCAAAAAGTGGCTTCAAATCTACTGATTCATCTTCTAAGTTATATTTAGCTATTCCATCTTTACCAATAGTATATAGAATAGGGAAATCTATTTGCTCATCAGTTGCATCAACGTCGATAAACAAGTCATAAACTTCATCAATAACTTCTTTTATTCTACCATCGGGTCTATCAATCTTATTGATAACCAAAATAATAGGAAGACCTCTTTGCAATGCTTTCTTCACAACAAATCTTGTTTGCGGCAAAGGTCCTTCCGAAGAGTCAACCAAAAGGATAGCACCATCGACAATAGAAAGACTTCTTTCTACTTCACCACCAAAATCAGCGTGACCAGGAGTATCCATAATATTAATTTTCTTACCATCGTAGTAAACAGCAGTGTTTTTTGCCGAAATAGTTATACCACGTTCTTTTTCCTGATCCATAGAGTCCATCACTCTTTCTTCTACGTGTTGGTTCTCTCTATAAGTACCAGAAAATTGCAGCATAGCATCTACTAACGTTGTCTTTCCGTGATCTACGTGTGCTATAATTGCTATATTTCTAAAGTTGTCTTTAATCATTTTCTGTATTCTGTAATTTTAAAAGAACGCAAGTTAAGTAATTATGATAGAATACATTGATTAATTTAATTATTTCTTTCATTTTTTTTACACGCTGCTTGTCAATTTCAATAAATTGTCATTATATTTGTTATATTATTGATATGAATTACAAAAGTAAAAATACAATCGATTTGGAACTAAATACCCGAGAGAGAGCCATTCTCCGCTCGGTGGTGAACCTGTATATTGCAAATGCCGCACCAGTTGGTTCACGAAAGCTCTCTAAGTTTTTAGAAAAAAATTTAAGCTTAAGCCCTGCCACTATCAGAAATGTTATGGTAGATTTGGAAGAGCGAGAGTTGATAACTCATCCCCACACCTCAGCTGGAAGAATACCCACAGACAAAGGGTATCGATTCTACGTAGATTACCTAATGCAGATAGAAAGTTTGTCCAAAGGCGAGCACCTTGCATTAAGCAATCTTGTGAAAGAAAACAAAGCGAGCGACACCGCACTGAAAGAAACATCGAAGATTTTGGGTATTCTGTCCAAATATCTTGCATTGGTAAGAATACCTACTGCAAAGACGGCAGTTGTTAAAAAGTTAGAGCTAATCAAACTCTCATCTACTCATATATTAGTAGTGTTAGCTCTTGAATCGAATTTGGTAAATACAGTCACATTAGAAGCAAAGTTTTCGGTAGAAGACAAGCACTTAGAAGAAATCACAACTTCGTTAAACGAAAGAATAAGTGGACTAAAACTGACAGAGCTGCAAAACTCATTCCCCGAAATAGTATCTGATTTGGATGTAGCAGACAAACCACTAATCAGATTGTTCGTTGATTCGGTTGACAGAATATTCCGAATGAAATCAGAAAAAGGTGAGCTGTTTACTTCTGGCACTCAAAACTTATTAGAATTACCCGAATTTGAAGATATGGGTAAGGTAAAAAGTATAATAGAATTAGTAGAAAACGAAGATATTATAGTTCATCTTCTTGACAATATGCCCTTCAATGATTCGATGGAAGTGCTAATAGGTGAAGAAATTGGCAACGAAAAGCTCAATGACTATAGTATGATAATATCAAACTATCAGTTTGCTGGTACTGGCGAAGGTACTATTGGGCTAATTGGTCCCAAAAGAATGCAGTATAATAAGATGTTGCCATTAGTCAAAATAATATCCGAATTGCTCTCTGAAAAATAATAATATAACCTTAGCCCATAATTGAAATTAAAACAATATATATCTGACAATCCAATTGTAATATTAATATCTGCATTTGTATTACTATACTTGTGGCAGCCATTTTTTGGAGGATTGTACTCTGATGATTGGGGATTCCTGTTGAGTTACTTTACTGAAAATGAAGTCATTTCTGCCCCATTTTCACTTGATAGATTATCTCACTTTATGGTTGTCTATGCTAATAGGCCAATATCAGGGTTAATGTTTTATATAGTGAATTCAATTGCTGGTTACAATCTTTTCTTGGTACATTGTCTTATGCTTATTGGCATTTACCTATCTGCCTTTAGTATATACAAATTAAGCCACCAGTTTTTTAAATTTCTAAGTTATAATAATAGCATCTTTCTTGGAGCAATTTCTGCTACTATATGGCTTATTTCTCCTTGGACATTGGGAGCTACAGCTTGGTATTCAAGCTCAATAAACTTGGTCTCCCTTATCTTTTTTTCATTAAGTATATATTTTGTACTAAAAGGTATAAATACTAATAAGAATTACTATTTCCAATCTGCAATTCTCTATTTAATCTCATGTTTAACTTACGAAAGCTTCTTTTTTCAATACTTCAGTTTTCTATTAATTATTTGGCTTGTATCTTTATCTAACAAGCCACTAAGAAGATTGGCAGTAAAGTATTTTATAATATTTAGCTCAATATTATTAATTACAATAGTGTGGAACAGACTATCAGCTAATTTGTTCGAAGCCTCCATACACAAGGCGTTGAATCCATATTTATTGCAAACAATGGCAGTGAATATAGTCTCATTTCCTTATGTTTTACTGAAAGGTTTTGGAGATTTATTTATAGTTGCGACCTTAGTAATAGTTCCATTTACAACATATTTACTCTTCAAATTAAAAATTAGCTCTGGCACTGTAAAACAGTTCTTAACAAACCGAAATATGAAAATTATACTCATATTTGGATTAGCTATACTATTAGGTATCCTTATGTATTCTGCTGCTGGCTATACACTTTGGGCCATGGGTTCCAGAAGTAGAACTATGTTTGTAACTGCATACTATATACCATTTATTCTAATTGTATTTTGGCAATGGGTGAATGAAAGTAAAATAATTGGAAATAAATTCAAATCATCTTTTCTAATAGTACTTATAGTGATTACTTTGTCTGCATTTATTTTTAATAAATTAGCATGGATTGAGGCAAATAATATTCAAAAAGAAATAACTACTTCTATACCAAGTGAGGTTTCTAACTTGCCTGAGAAGTCAATGGTAATATTTGTAGGCCCTTACAGACACCAATGGATTTCTGTAATTGACGCACCTTGGGCTATTAACTTCCAAATGCAATTTGGTAAGCCTTTTTATACAGGCAAATCATTGGAATCAACAACCAAGGCGAGATTTGTGTCTGGGACAGGAGTCGTACATCCAGCTACAAATCAGAACTATCAACTTTATTGGGACGGTGATATACTTACAATTGGGTATAATTTGGAAAAGTTAGCTTATGAAAGTAAAGTTCATGTTTACTATGACAAAATGGAACAATTTGAAACACAAAATTTATACATATGGGACTATTACTCAGGCACCTTTACGCAAATAAATGAGCCACAACTATTCGAATTTGAACCATATTATAATTATGACTATTGGGTAACTTGGACTTACAACTGGATAAAAAACGATGATTAATACAAAAAATATAAATAATATTTTCAGCAAAATCAATGAATATTGGTCTCCTCACATTGTAGGTGAATTGAATGGCCAACACGTAAAAGCGGCAAAGTTCAAAGGTCAATTCCCAATGCACCACCACGACAATGAAGATGAGATGTTCTTAGTTGTCAAAGGAACTATAAAAATAGATTTTATTGAAAATTCAAAAGAAATTCGTGAAGGTGAGTTTATTATAATACCCAGAGGGATAGAACACAGCCCATCGAGCAAAGAGGAAGCATGGGTGCTAATGTTTGAGCCAGCTACTACACTCAACACTGGCAACAAAGAGAACGAATACACAAAAAAGGATCTGAAAACAATATAAAAAAAAGGTAGTTGATATTTCAATCAACTACCTTTAGAAATTTAGAATTCTATTTGCATTTACTTCTTAGGACTGAACATCGAATTATCTATTCCGGACTTGTTCACTTCATAAGTCATCATTGTTTCCATAGAAAACATTGGAGTTTCGGTGCTGATTTTCTTTGGTAACTTAACACCATCAAAAGAAGTGTATTCATCGTATTTTACTGTAACTAACATCTTCCCTCTCGGAGACTCTTGTAAAGTTTCAGTTTTGTCTAAAAGATAAGTGTCTTTGTTGAAGAATAAAGTTTCTATTTCAACATCGTCTTTCATCAATTTAGCAACAATGTGGTTTTCTTTTTGACCAGTTACTTCTAACACATAACCGTAACCCGTAACATTAGTATAGTGGAAAGGATTTGCATCAAATTTCTTTTCATCCAATTGCTCACCTTCTAACTTAATTTTACCTTGACTGCTAATTTCCCAACCTTCTGTGCCATTATAATACTCTTCAGATTTGAAAACATTTAGATCAACTAATCTGTACATATTACCATTTGAATAAGTAACAGTAGTTTTACCAGGTAGTTTTTGGCCACCAGCGTTCATAGTGATAGTACCTGAACCAACTACAGTGTTAACTGATTTTAATTTTGATTCGCCACCAATGGCTTCGGTGTACTTTTCTACTAATTCATCTGAGTCAACATCAGCTTCAGCTAATGCTGTTGCAGGTTCGTAATCAGTATTATAAGTAAATACTTGACCGAATTGCCCTAACTGTTCTTTAACAGAAGGATCACCAACTACTATCAGAAATGTTTCTTCTGGGTTAAGATATTTTTTAGTTGCTTTTTGTACATCTTTTGTAGTTACTTTGTTATATAAGTTAGGGTATTCCTTAATCATTCTAATTGGGACACCTCTGAAATCATATCTCTGAATAAGAGAACCCAAGTAACCAGAAGATTCGAAACTTAGATAAAACTGCCCAATTCTGAATTGCTTAATTGTTTCTAGCTCTTCTTTACTTGGTCCATTAGCAATCAGATCACCCAAAATTTCATTATTAATAGAAATAATAGTAGAATCAGTTACTTCATTTCTTACATCAGAACCAAAGATAGAGTAGTTGTAAAATCTGTTACCAGAGTGACCACCTGTAGGAGAGTAAGTATAAGAGTGTTTCTCACGAATAATCTTAAACATTCTACCAGCAAAACTTGAATTGACAACGTGGTTAGCAACGTTAACATTCATATATTCTCTGTCACTAAATGGAACAGTCATGTTAGCAAACCTAACAGCTGATTGTACCGAACCAGGTCTTTCAATAAAATAAATACCCATAGGCATTGGTTCTGGCTCAGGCATTTTTAACTTTACTACTTCTCCTTTTTCCCATTTGGCTAACTTTTCGTTCAACCAATCTACCATATCATCAGAATCGAAATCTCCAACTACGTACATAGTAGAAGAATTTGGGATATAGAAATCATTATAATATTTCTCTAAGTCCGAAACCGATATTGCATCAATAGTTTTTTCCGTAGAAACAGAAGCATACGGGTGATTGGGGCCAAAGAGTACTTTCTTAGCCATATTACTAGCTAATGATGCAGGATCAGATTTTTCGCTTTTCAAAGACGTCTTAAACTGAGTTTTTAGCTTGTCCATTTCTTCTTTTGGAAAACTTGGGCTAATCATAATC
This sequence comes from Chlorobiota bacterium, assembly GCA_034670025.1. Classification (GTDB taxonomy): domain Bacteria; phylum Bacteroidota; class Ignavibacteria; order Kapaibacteriales; family UBA2268; genus PGYR01. The sequence goes on along the minus strand of JAXMOE010000002.1, from coordinate 369,296 downwards.
TCTTCTAGCATATCAAAAAGAACATCTTTGTGCTTCATAATAGAAGAACCAGAAACACCAGAATACTCTGTAGTGTTATAAATTGAGATACTAGCACCAAGGCCGTCTAATGTTTTAGATATATCGAGAGCCGATTTTCCCTTTGTTCCTTTCATCATCATTGCAGCAGTAAAACCTGCGGCATCTTTCTTAGCTTCCAGTGCATCGCCACCTGGCATTAATATACTGAAACTAATCATCGGTTGTTCGTTGTCTTCAATCAAAAATACTTTCAAACCGTTGTTAAGTACGGCTTCTTTGTATTCTGGGAATTCAAATTTTTTCTTTTCTAATGGTTGTGGTTTTTCACCCAAATCATAGCTTTGTGCCATTGCAATTTGAGAGAAGATTACCATTGCTATTATTATTTTTATAGTATTCATCATTTGTATTATTCTCCTAATTACTTCTCAGCAGTTGCTGGCATATATGTTAAAATTACTTTGTTGTCCGTACCCAAATACTTTTTTGCTACTCTTTTGATGTCATCGCGAGTTACATCCAAATATTTATCGATTTCAGTATTAATCATATCAGGATCATTATAGTAAGCCCAATATTTAGCAATAGACATCGCTTTAGTCAAAGTATTTTTGTTTGACATTATAGTGCCTGCTTCTTCTATGTTTTTTGCTTTGGTAAGTTCTTCTTCTGTAACTCCACCTTTAATCAATTTGTCAATCTCTGCAAACAATGCTTTTTCTAATACCTTTACATCAGTATCACCATTAGGAATATCTACCAAAATTAATGCACCAGAATTTTCTAATGACAAAGGAATCATTTGGCTTGCCAATGCTAATTCTTTTTCATTAACTAATGTCTGATATAGACGAGAACTTTCACCCGATGCCATAATCTTAGAGAGTAATGACATAGCATAATAGTCATCTGAACCTAACTTAGGCCCACGGAAACCAACAAACAATGCTGGCACTTGTGCTTTCTCATCATCGATAGTGATTGCTTGTGTACCCTTCATTTCTTTCATATTCGTGTTTCTTCTTTTTATCTCTACTCCTTTAGGGATAGAGCCAAAGTAATCACGTACATACTGTTTAGTTTCATCTACATTAATATCACCAGAAATAACTAAACAAGCGTTATTTGGTTGATAAAATTCATTGTAAAAATCTTGAAAATCTTTGATAGTTGCTTTGTTCAAATGCTCATGAAATCCAATAGTTGGCCATGAGTAACCGCTACCTTCAAATAGATTTTTAGCCATTCTTTCTAACAAATCGCCATAAGGTTGGTTGTCAACTCTTACGTTTCTTTCTTCTTTTACTACTCCTCTCTGAGTTTCTACACCCTCACTTTGAACTTTTAAAGTTCTCATTCTTGAAGCTTCAATCCATAGTGGAAGCTTAATCTGATTAGCAGGAACAGTGAATTTGTAAACTGTTTCATCGAACGAAGTGTGAGCGTTGAGTGTACCACCAGCTTGATTGATATATTTATCAATTCTCGCTCTTGGCATATCAGCAGTGGCTTCGAACATTAGGTGTTCGAAAAAGTGAGCAAAACCAGTTTTTTCTGGGTTTTCGTCTTTTGAGCCCACTTTGTAGTGAACTACTGTAGATACCACTGGGGCAGACCTATCTACATTGTAGATAACATGAAGACCATTGTCTAATGTTTCTTGTTGGAACTCTATCTCATTAGCTTGTCCAAATACTGACAAGCTCAATGCTATAAGAGTTATGAATGATAAAGTTGTAATTCTTATCATGCTTCTCCTTTAAAGTTGTTTTTATTGTTTTAGTACATCAAATTGGATACGAATTTAACTTAGTTTATGTTGCAAAAAAAATCCTACCTCAATGAGGCAGGATTTTTTAAATTTAGTTTTGAATCTCGAGTGTACTACTTTTTAATAAACTTCATAGTTCTATACTTGTATTCATCTACTATTTTTATCAAATACATACCCGTTGGCATGTTGTATTGTTCAATATTGAATGTTTTGTAATTATCTCCTTTTACAGAATATCCTTCATAAAGAGTACCTAAAAATTTACCATCAGAGCCATATAACTCAATCGTTATATTCTGTGGCTTTTGTTGACTGAACGATACTTCTATTTCATCATCAACAGGATTAGGGTAAAGCTTTGAATTGAATGCGTTGTATTCATCATATTCAACCCCAGATTTCGTTACGTTTATGTGGACAGCCATAACACTATCACATCCATTTTGAGCAATAACACCCAAATTTTTGAAAAGTGTTGTATCCGACTCATAGTAAATACCTTCATAAGGTTCATTACTGTATATCTCAACCACAGAATCTTGCACACCATAAGGCAACATAACTATTTGTTCCTCATAGATACTATCGCAACCAGCATCTGTTTTGAATGAATTGAAGAATGTAGTATCCGAAATTATATTAACTCCATTGAAATCACTGTTTCTACATACTTCAAATACTTCACTATAATTTGGACCTTCGTTAACTGATACATTATAGATTATTGTGCTATCACAACCATCTTTGTTTTCTACATCAACAAATATTGACCTAGCTTTAGTAATCCTTACACCATTCAATTCACCACCATAACAAACAGTAGTATCCTTATTATGTTCGACTACTGGTTCTACTGTTATATTATAAACTACAGTACTATCACAACCTCTATAAGACCTCAATACATCTTCGTAACTACCATCGTTTTTCCAAGTCTCATTGTTTATCTCCATACCATAACATACTGTTATATTTTCAGTCTTAATGTTTTCGGGAAACACATTGACATTAACTGTAACGAGACTATCAACCCCATCTACTGCCTTATATGATTCGATAAAAGTAGTGTCACTAGTAACTCTAAATTTATTTTTATATTTTTCATTATAGCAAAGTTCTACACTTATTGAATTTCTATAAGTTTGATTTATAGTGTGTCTTTTGTTTATTTCTAAGCCACTTTTCGAAACTACGTCACCATTAGGAAATACAATTTCAACTCTATCAATTACCCCGCTCATTAACTTATCACTTTTAAGACCAGAACTTCCTTCCCCGTTGTACTTACCAAGACCAAAGTGAATAATTCTAGTTCTTTGCGACATGTAACTCGAGCCACCTGAAGGTATTTCTCTTACTTGCTTTCTACCATCAAAATAAAGGAAAACCTTTGAACCTACAGCATCTTTGTTATCAGTATTGCCAACTAAATGAAACTGTATCCAGTTATTTCCATTTTCCGACGCGTTATTTTTGAAGAAGTTTAGTCTATCATCATCAGTATCAGCTTCCGAATCATGAGTTGAGTTGATAACAACCTGGACTATATCCATATCGCCATCATTGTCAAAGTCATTTAGAGCTATACCTCTTCCTTGTTTAGTATCTGCTATTCCTTCTTGTTCACCTACTTCAGTAAAATTACCATTCCCATCATTTTGATACAACAAGTTAGGTACTGCAAATGCAATGACTGAATCTAAAATAATTATGTTACCATTACTTACAAACAAATCCAAATCCGAATCATTATCATAGTCAAACCAATGTATCCCCCAACTCGTTGAAAGTGAATCCGTATCTTTCTTATACTTATCATCAAGTCCATAAGTAACTGCTTGTTCTACTAATTTTTTATTCCCGTCATTTACATAGAATTTATTCTCACCTATATTTGTAGTGTAATAATCCATATCTCCATCTTCGTCAAAATCACCACCTTCTATTCCCATTCCAAATATTCTATCATTGAAACCAGTAGCATCCGAAACATCTACAAACTTTTTCTCAGGATATAAATTTTCAAATATTTTATTCTTTTCTACTGTGAGTCCAAAATCATTGGCAACTAATAAATCAAAATCACCGTCGTTGTCATAATCTGAGAATGTAGATGCCAAAGAGCATCCAGAATCATCAACACCTAACTCTTTACTAATTTCTTTGAATTTAAAATCACCAAGATTTTCGTAAAAGTAATTTGCATCGCACCAGCCATCAGACCCAACATAGTTAGACAGATAAATATCTAAGTCACCGTCTTTATCAAAGTCAATAAAAGAAACAGCAGTACTCCAAACTTTCACTTCTAAACCAGAGTTTAAGGTTACATCCCTAAATTTCCCACCTATGTTTTTAAACAAGTAATTATCGTATTGCTCACTAGTTGTAACTATTAAATCAATATTACCGTCATTGTCTAAATCGGCAGCAGCACACCCCACAACATGTTGAGTTTGAGGAATGTCAATACCTGACGAAGAGTAAACATTTACAAATGTTCCGTCGCCATTGTTTTTGAACAATCCAGAATTGTTGAGCAAACCTCCGACAGAGAATATATCTTCATAACCATCGTTATTATAATCGAAAACTACTACTCCGCCACTCATACTTCGATCATCGTAAGATACCTGTTCACCCAAACCTATATCTTTTGCAACTTCTTCAAATGTTTGAGCTTGCAAGCAAACGGTACCAACAAAAAATAATGTTGCCAATATTTTAATATTCCTTATCATCATTTCCCTTTTATAATTTTAGTTACATAAGTATTATACAGAGTGGTTATCTTCAAGAAATAAACACCACTATTCAATTTTAGTTCTTTTGAATCTAATTTAATTTTATTTAGCCCAGCATTTGCATTGTAATTCAACGCAATCGATTTTCCTATCTGGTTAACCAATTCAACTTTAAGCCCCGTCGGGTCATCAATCTCAAACTCAACATAAGATATAGATTCAAATGGGTTAGGCACTACTTTAATATTTAATTTATTGTCATATTTGGTGTTGTAAACATCTGTCTTAGTAACAAATACATCGACTATGAATAAACTATCACAACCATTAAAAGCACCACCGTCTATTTTTTCAGAATATAAACCGTCTTCTTCCCATATTTTCCCTTTATAACTGTCTCCATAATCTAAATAGAGAGAATCGCGAAATCTACTTTCTTGAAGTGGAGTAACAACAATAGAGTGTACACTATCACAATTTTGTTCACTTGTGAATCTATTAGAAAATATCTCTTGTTTAATTATTATTTTTCCTTTGAATATATCACCATAGCAGACATTGAAATGTTCAGTGTAGTTTGGCGCTTCTAATACAGTAACATTATAGTTAATTATGCTATCACATCCCAATTCATTCTTAAGGTTCATAGTTACAGTAGTATCTGATATATACTGTTTACCCAAAAAGTAAGAAGAGTAACAAATTGAGGTGTCAGTAGTTTGTTCAGTGGATGGAATTAAATCAACTACGTACTTAACTACACTGTCGCAACCATTTCTGTTAATATATGTAATATATTTTTCCCCTGCTTCTTCCCATATTTCATCTAAGAACGATTCTCCGTGACACAATCCCACTTCAGCAGTAAGTGAGTCGGGAGGAAATACTTCAACCTTATAAACTATGTTGCTATCTGCACCGCTAATAGAAGGTTTGGATTCATAATGAAAACTACTTTCTTTCCAAACCCTGTCAAACATTGATTCACCATAGCACAGTTCTACATTTACTGTATCATAATAAGGTTGAACAATATCAATATACTGTTTAGTTGGAATGTTATAAAGCCTTGTTTTAATATCACTCCCCATCCAATTAACAACAATCGAATCTACTTCATCATAGTCCATTAATCCAAAATTAAGCACCCTTGTACTTTGTGACATATATCCGCCACCACCCGAAGTAACTTCTCTTATTTGTCTAACTGAATCAGTATATACACTAACTCGACTACCAATAGCTAATGAGTTAACTGTGGTTCCTTTTAGTTTTATATTCAACCAAGATCTGCCAGTGTTTTGCTTGTTTTCCATTAACTTAAACCACTCATTGTCTTGATAACCATAAGCATAATCTTCTGGTCGAGTAATCGTAGTCAATAGATCCATGTCCCCATCTTTATCGAAGTCAATTTGAGCAGAGCCACGATCCAAACCAGGTGACATAAGCCCCATTTCCTCAGTAACTTCTACAAACTTTTTTCCTTTGCCATCATTACGAAACAATCTGTTATTATCAACAATATCTACATTCAGGTCTGGAAGAGGCAAAAGATAACCATTAGCGACGTGCAAATCTAAATCCATATCTAAATCGTAGTCGAACCAGTTAATTCCCCAACTAACAGCGAAACCAGAATTCTCATTTCCTGGTTGTGCATAAGTATTGTCAATATCTAATTCTTTACCTCTTTCAATAAATATTTGTCCGTTTTGATTATCATAAAAGTAATTCTCACCTAAGTTTGTAGCATAATAATCCAAATCACCGTCATTATCATAATCACCACCTTCAATACCCATACCAAATATTGCTTCATCGAATCCAACTTGGGTCTTTACATCATTAAAGATTGCAACAGGATACTCGTTTCTGTAAATTGCGTTTGAAGTAAAACTCTGACCAAAATCATTAGCAACTAATAAATCTACATCGCCGTCATTATCATAATCGGAGAATGAAGCAGCTAATCCACACCCTTTGTCATTAACTGAATAACTAAATGATAGCTCGTCAAATCTATTACCTTGTCTATTTATGTAAAATAAATTTGCAAGGCAATTATTATTTTGCTTGTCTTCGAAGTAATTAGATACATAAACATCTATCCAACCATCTTTGTTTACGTCACCAAATGAAACACTTGTTGATTGATTCGTTTTTATAAAACCTAAATCATCACCAACTTCTGTAAATGTACCACCTTCGTTTTTGTAAACTAAACTTGGGTCACCCCTGCCAGTTGTAATAAACAAATCACTCCAACCATCATTATTATAATCAAATACTCCTCCACCCATCGTAAAGTAGAGTTCAATATCTTCAAGTAAATCCGATACATCAGTAAACATATTTTTGTAATCATAAGGAATAGTTTCGTAAGCTTGTGGGTTATTTCTAAACAACCTGGTAGGATAGTTGTTACCACCAATCATTAATATATCATCATAACCATCATTATTGTAGTCTATAACTATAACGCTACCAACCATCATATCGTCGTCTTGACTAAAATGTTCAATCTCTGCTTTTAAAAATACATTCTCAAAACCTTGAGAAAATAAGCTGTTACTGCAAAGCAACATCGAGCAAAATATCAATAAAGTAAACTTAGTATATTCTTGTTTCATATAACACCTATAAAATTTATTTTTTTATCTATTTAATTTACATATTCTTTACTATCTAAACAAGTAAAGTGTCAAAAAGTAACAAATTTTTAATAATTTTATTTTCTTTTTCTGAATAATGCCAAGAATAGATAGTAAAAAGAAATTAAAATACATAAATAGACCAACCAATCACCATACACTGTATAAATAGATGTGTAATCCACTATAGGTATAGTTTGCGACAAATTAGCTTGTTTGTATTGCTCTGTCCTACTCAATATTTGCCCTGTTGGTGAAATAAAACAAGTCACACCAGAATTGGCAGCTCTTGCTAAATATTTTTTATTCTCTATTGCTCTAAATGCTGAGATTAGTGCGTGCTGTTCTGGACCTGGTGTGTGGTCGTACCAAGCATCATTAGTGATAACCGTGAATAAATTTGCACCTTTGTAGCTAAACTCTCTTACAAAAGAGGGATATATTGATTCAATACAAATGATTGGAGCTATAACAACACTTCCATCTTTTACTAAGTTATGTTGTTCCGTACCTTTACCCCAAAACGAAATCCCAACTCCCCAGTCAATGAATTTTGTTAAAAATGTAAAAATTTCCACATGTGGAACTCTCTCACCAAATGGTGTCAGCTTTGATTTATGATAAATATCGTATTTACTAGAATCTAAGAGCAAAGCACTGTTGAAATTATCATAAGCAACGTCTTCACCCCTAAAGTGCATTTGTTTCGAGATACTTGGTCTATTTTCTTCATCATAAATTTTAATATCCACGAACCCAGTCAATAGTGATATACTATTGGAATCGACCCAGTTTTGCAAAAAACTAAAGTTGTGGTCAATATTAAAACTTGAATTCATATAGAGAACGCTAGTTTCTGGCCACAAAATCAAATCTATTGTGCTATCTTTGGCTAACAATTCATTACTGTAATCAATCAAAGTAAGAGTTTGGTCTTTTGGACCCTCTGTCCATTTGTCCCAAGGGTCAATGTTTGGTTGAATCAAACCAATGTTAATCGTTTGGTTAGACTCCATTAAATTTTCGTGGTTAAACCTAGTTATCTGGATATTAGAATAAATAATTGGAACTAATATTACAATCAACAGTATTCCAATTTGTAACTTGCTTCTTTTCATTTCAAATTTAGATTTTTCGAAGCTCGTAATTATATCATACACAGTGACATTGAACAATACTATAAGGAAACTAACCCCATAGACTCCAAACAAATCTGCAGACTGCACCCACTGAGTGTTGTAAACTTGTGAATAGCCAACCGAAAGCCAAGGAAAGGACAGTTCGCTCAAACTACGAACCCATTCCCATGCAGTCCAAATAAATGGGAAAGTATAAAGAGCAATTCGTCGGGGCAACCGAATCCTGATTACCAGCCAAGCAATAATTGGCACCATAAAGTAGAAGGGATGAAATATATCTAATACAAAACCAGAAGCCATAAGAAATGGGTCTGTTTTTTCTTGAAAGCTACTAATCCACCACAAAGTAGCAACATGGTAGATAAAGAAAGTTAAGTAAGTATTCCAAAAATAAAACTTCTTAGTTTTATCAAGAAGAAACAGTATAGGTAAAAAACTAAAGAATGCTAAAAAATAGAATGGCATTGGAGGGAAAGATAAAGTCAGCAATACCCCACTAAGTCCAGAAAGTAATATTCGTGTTGATTTTTTCATATTTGCAATTTATTCATTTTATAATAATATATATTAAATTGAAATTAATTACTTTAGTTATTCGGCTATTGTGCCGATAACTACTATATAAATATTTTATTGGCAAGGAAATTGCAGCTTGCATTGTAACAATGCTTTAAGTTATTTAATTACATAGCACTGCAACAACAAAAAGGATTTTGCAATGGAACAGGAAGTGAAGTTAATAAAAATTACCACTCCTCACTTTGGTGAGATAGAAATAGAAGATGACAAATTATTCAAATTTCCCGATGGATTATTGGGGTTTGAGAATCTAAATAGATTTGTACTAATTAATCATGAAGAAACAGCACCACTCAGGTGGCTAATATCAATAGATGAACCAAATATCGGTTTCCCGCTAATTAACCCATGGTTAGTTGACATAGACTATAAGCCCGGGAGAGGAATAGATTTAGAAAAAGAAGCAGCTTTTGTGGTTATTACTCTTGGCAACAAAGAAAGAGAGATGACTGCCAATATGAAAGCACCAATAGTATTGGAAGTGGAGAACAAAACTGGAAGACAAGTAGTTATATCTAAAGATAAATATTCTACCAAGCAAGCAGTTATAAACAAACCAAAAAACGAAGGAGTATAGACTTATGTTAGTACTCTCTAGGAAAGTTGGTGAAGTAATAACTATTGGTAATTCTATTGAGCTGACAATTGTTGGCTATGACCGAGGGGTTGTTCGAATTGGTATCAATGCACCAAAATCAATTGCTGTTCACAGAAAAGAAATTTATGATAAAATAGTAGAAACAAATCAAGAATCTTCTTCTGTGCAATTTGATGTATTAAAAGATATATTAAAAAACACTAGCATTGATGATTCGTTATCAGATATGAACAAATTAGAACAATTAGCTTTACACAACTCAAAACCAAAAAACAAAGATTAACAGATGCACAGCGCTTTGATAATAGATGATGATATTTGGATGCAAAGAATAATGCTGAAAAATTTAAAACAGTACGGATTTGATGAAATCTATACGGTATCTAATGGTTTTGAAGGAATAGCACTTGCAGTAGAACACAAACCTACACTTATTGTATTAGATATAATAATGAAAGAGTTGGACGGATTAGTAACCCTCAAAATTCTGAAAACCATAAAAACAACCAAAGACATTCCGGTATTAGTTGGCTCAGGGGTAACCGATGTTGACTTAATTGCACGAATAGTAAAAGCTGGTTCTAATCACTTTATATCTAAACCTTATTCCAAAACTACTTTAGAAGCAAAATTATTAGAAATATTTGGCTCAGAGAAATTGGAACTACTAAAAAATAAAATTCCATTTACCGATAAGGATTTGGGATATTTCCCTGAAGAAAAATTTAAAATATCAGATTCTGAACTTAAAGAAATACCCGAAGAAATTAATAACAGTGACAAGCAAACCAAATCGGAAAAGAAAAAATTACAAAATTTGGCGAGCAAACACTACTCCAACGAAGAGTCAAAAAATATAGAAGCCCTAAAGAAACTCTTACTCAAAGCAAACAAAAAGAATAAATAGCTAAACTAAAATAAATTTATTTTACACTTTAAGTGTATATTTAATTATAATTTGATATATTTGTTCTAATGAATATATTTAGGTTTTGAAAAGAAATGAAAAAAATACTTACAGTCCTTGCTCTAATAGCAATATCAACTACTTCGATGTTCGCATTAGCTCCTTTTAAAATTGGAGTTTTCTATACTGGTGCATCTACTACAATGAATGTTCAGATAACTGATTATTCTGGTGGCACAAATATCTTATTTACAAGTGATGACATTACTAATGTAACTGGTAATGACTTCGGTTTTGCTATATTAGACATTGTAGATAATGGTGCTAATGATTTGGCGGCAATAGAACCAACAGATTTTAATACTTCTACAGTTGTTGAAATATTAGTCAATGGTCAAATCTATGCTCAATATAGATTAGATCAATTACTCCAAACTCAAGCTTCTGGCGGAGCTTTTGATAGTGACGGTAATTTAACTCCTCCTGAAAATGGGATTGCTGACTTAGGTACAGACGAAAAAAGATGGGTAAGTGCCTATGTTTTAGGTAGCTCTGTTCACATTGGTCCAGCCGACGGCGAAGCAAATGAAACTGAAATGAAGCTGAGTTATGACGAAGAAGGTGGAACAGGAACAATTAAAGTTGACACTGAAGACAAAATAGACATAACAGAAGAAAAGGTTACAGTTAATGGTGAAACAGAAATAACTGGTGAACTTACTGCTTCTACTACAGGAAATACAATTGGTGATGGTACAGATGCAACTCAATTAACAATTAGTGGTTCTAGTGCAAATGCAGCAATAAAAGAATTAATTGTAAATGGTGATGTGCAAATAAATGGTTCACTTACTGTTGACGGTACAGTTGCTCAAACTCCTATTGGAACAGAAATTGGTTCTTTAGCATCTGTTATTATTTTAACTGGTGATGGAACTAGTCAGTTTTATACTGAAGGAAGTTTAAATGAAGATCATAGTATAGGTTCAATCGTTCACATTTATCAAACTACAGATAACTTAAACGAAGCCGACCCACCTTTGAAACAACCAATAACGCTTAATTTGAATGGTGTTATTTATGATTTATCTGATAAAGGTGATAGTTATATTATAACTAAAACAGCTGAAGATACATGGATTTTTATTACTGCAAGCGATAATTAGAATCTAAGATAATCTAAGAAATCTATGAAGTCCTAACTTATTGTTAGGACTTTTTTTGTATATTGGTAATAGTAAACAATAAATAAAAAAAACACTATGAAATATTTAATCACTTCACTTTTCATATTAGCATCAATTACTATATACTCACAAGGTCCAAGCGACCCTCATAAGTTCAATGAAGTTGACTTCGATGTAATTTCGTACTCACCAATAATAAACATTACTAATCTTTCAGACAAAGAGATAAGTGGTAAGAATATTATTGAACTTAATTGGAACGAGGGTAAAATAGGTAATGAATTTTATTTTCACTGTGAAGGTTTAACAATAGATAGAGTTGAATATAATAATGAAGTTGTTGACTTTAAATACATTAGTAAAACAGACTCCACCGATGCCTATTATACAATTATATCAACCGACAAGGATGTATCAGCATCTATACTTATTGCTTACCATGGGACAATGACCAGTGAAGGAGGTAATCTAGATTGGGGAGGTGTACATTACTCTCAAGGCAAACTTTACTCTATAGGGGTAGGCTTTTTCAACCCAACTGTTAGTGCTACTCGCCATTGGTTGCCTTGCTATGACCATCCATCGGATAAAGCTAAATTTGATATGACTATTTCAGTACAAGATTCATTATTTGCTATTTCTAATGGTGTTTATAATACTTCTCCCTCTCCTATTTCAACATTTAAATTTTATAATTGGAGTTCTGGTGACAGCGAAATAGCCACTTATCTAATGACTTTTGCTATTGGGGATTATGCTAAAGTAGAGATACCTTCTGACGATATACCTGTCACTGCATATATGTACAACACTGAAGAATCTATTAAAGCCGGAAAATACGCTTTCAACTTAGTCCCAGAAATGATAACGGCATTTGAAGATTTTTTTAGATATGATTATCCCTTCGGAACAATGGGCTATTACGCTGCAAGCAAAGGTGCTATGGAACACCAGACAATGGTAACTATGTCCCACAGTCAAATATTGAGAACTGAGCGAAACAAAGACTCTATGTATAGCACCGCTGCGCACGAATTAGCTCACCAATGGTTTGGCAATCTGGTAACCCCTTTCGATTTCCGAGATGCTTGGCTCAACGAGGGTTTTGCTACTTTTTGTGAATACGTTTGGATAAAATCCAAATTAGGTGAAGGTGAATATAGAAAAGATATAATGAAATTGAGAAAAAGCTATATCGCAAACACAGCGATACCAGAACAACACATTCCACTTTATAACTTTAGTAGATTTTCTAAGAACAATTACCCTGCTACCATATACAAGAAAGGTGGATTGGTCTTAGCATTAATTTACGACTTAGTAGGTGATGAAATATTTAGGGATAAGATAAACGAATATTTAACAAAATATGGTGGTAAGAACGCTACAACAGAGGATTTAAAAAATATATTCTCCGATGTATTGGACGATAAGTTTTGGGAAACTTGGGTTTACGGAAGAGGATTCCCACAAATTGATATTGATATCAGTTCAGATGAGGAGAACACTTATGTAGTTGCTAAACAAAGAGACAATGAGTTCCAGATATTTGACTTAGAGTTAAACTATTCAATATCTTTCGGAGCTGAAACAGAAAACTACAAACATAGCATAACCAACAAAATTGACACATTAGTTATTCCTAAAACAGAATTAGTAACCAACTTAGAAGTTATAGATAATCTATATCTATATGAGATAATGGATACAAAAATAATAACCTCAGTTGATAACAATCAGCTACCTGAAATTGGAATCAGTAGTAATATAATTGACAAACAATTGTCTATTACTTATTCTTCGGACAAATATAATAGAGAATATAGCTTAGAAATTGTAACTTTAACGGGGCAATCCCTGTTATTTAATAGTGGATATTTCTCTGGTGAAAAGAATTATGATTTATCATACTTTGCCTCTGGTACATATTTCGTTTATATTAGCGACGGAGAAAATAAGATAATAGAAAAAATAATGGTGAGATAGATTGGCTTTATTAGATACAGAACAGTATATAAATAATTATAATGAAATTTTGGGAAGCATAACGGAATCAAAACAAGACGATGTTAAGATTATCTCCGTCTCCAAATCACACCCAAAAGAAGCAATGAAAAGAGCTTATGATTCGGGTTTGCGTGTTTTTGGCGAGAACTATGTTCAAGAAATGGTCGATAAATATGAGTGGTTGGAAGAAGGCATAAAAAGTGAGATAGAGTGGCACTTCATTGGGCATTTGCAAACAAACAAGGTAAAGTATATTGCCCCTTTTGTTGACTGTGTTCATTCTGTTTACAAGTTAAAATTAGCCAAAGAACTCAACAAAAGAGCCGAACAAAATAGCCGAACAATTGATATACTGCTACAAGTGAACACTTCTGGCGAAGAGACAAAATCTGGTTGCAGTCCAAGTGATGCTGTGGATATAGCAAAAGGAATTATAGAATTAGATAATGTAAATCTAAAAGGACTGATGACTATATCAGGGCTCGACAGCACTGATGAAGAAAGAAAAGAAGAGTTTGCACTACTTGCAGATTCGAAAAACAAAATCAACAATGAGTTGAATATTGACTTACAAGAATTATCTATGGGAATGACTGCTGATTACCAATTAGCAATAGACCAAGGAAGCACAATGATAAGGGTTGGGACAGCAATATTTGGCGAGAGAGTATATACATGATAAAATCAATATTTTTCATAATACTATTAGCACTGTTTGCCCTTTCATGCAACAAAGAAGAGCGGTTAATTGACAATTCAGTCAATGCAAATGACTTATATTTTGCTAACTCAGAAACGAATGATGTTAGTATATATGAATACCCAGCAATGAAACTACTAAGAGCGGATTTGTTAGAATCGAATGGTGTAGATAACAATTCACCAATATCTAATATAAGAGAATTTCAGAATAAAGTATATATCATAATACCTGATGAGGATATGATGGTTGTCTTCGATTCGGAAGCTGATACTTTAATAGCTGTAAACCAATTCCCAAAAGCATATGGCCCCGTGGATATAAGCTTTACTAACATAGCGGATGGCTTTGTTTCATTCCAAAATGCTCCCAACGTAGCAAATTATGACTTAGTTTATAATGAAATAGTTCGATACATAGATGGCAGTAGTGCTATCAGCTCAATCAATAGCATTGGAAGCTTTATTTACTTAACAGAGCCGCAATCCAGTAGTATCAGCGTAGTTGACATTAGAAATTACCAAGAGTCAGCAGAGATAACACTGCAAACTCCACCAAAAATAGCTTCTATTACTTCAAAAAATGAGTTGATAGTAGTAACTGATAAACAAAGCAATGAAGATGGCCAGATTCCTGCTAAGATACATTATATCAACCCTGGTAGTAATACTATAAGAGCGAGTTTTGATTTTGGCGACACAAGAATAAATGCAAATGACATAGAAAACTATGATATACTGAGCACATCGCTCTCGTTTACTTTTGTTGCTACCAATTTGGGTCTAATTAGAATAGACAACAGAGTGGATGATAGATTTGTAAATATTACTGATAGGCAATTCAGTCAAATAGAATATGGCCCGAACTTCGATTCTATCTTTCTTTTGGAACAAATAGGCAATAGTTCAAACTTGGTTGTTTCTAACTCGAGGTCTGGTGCGTTGGTAGATGAAGTAGTGTTGCCAGCAAATACAAACAGATTTATGATACAACAATGAGAACAGCAGAGCTAATAAACTTAGATTCACTTCTTGATTTTAGCAATAAGCTAAATCAGAATCTCAACGAAGAGTTTATAGTAAACTCCACTCTACTTACAATCATTGGTAAGCTTGGAGTCTGTGGAGTAAAAGCAACTAAGTTCAGAAATGATAAAGAAAAATCTATATTCCAAAAGGGTAAACTTGATTGCTCACCTCAGATAACCGAATCTATTAACGTCGGTAATAATCTTTCTTATAATTTTGTAATTGGCAATAAGTTATCGGACTTACCAATTAGTGAAACCGAAACACAATACGTAAAGTTAATCTTATCTATCGCAACCTCAGCTTTAGAAAACCAACTTACTTTTGACAAACTACAGACTCAGAAAAGACAAGCTGAAAAAAAGAGTCAGCTATTAGAGACACTATTTGAAATCAGTCGATCATTCAGTGGGCTTTCCTCACTTAACAAGATAATACAGGCAATTGCATTCAATATTATGGGTCAGCTAACTACAAACAAATTTGCTGTAGTTAGAGCTAACGAGAGCCAAAACATATTAAAAAACAATTTAGATATTTCTGATGCTCAATTAGAAGAATTGATACCTGATTTGCATAAAGTGAAACTAAACTCTGATTTGAAAGGAGAACTGAAAGATGAAATCAAAATTGTCTCCCCTATGGATATTTTTGGAAAGAACGAAGGATACATCCTAATTGGCCCAAAAATGTTTGGTGAATATGACGAACAAGACTACAGCTTTGTACAAAGTTTAGCCGCAACTGCCATTTCGGCAATAGAAAACGAGCGATTAATCATAGAAGAAATAGAAAAGAAAAAGTACGAATCGGAGATGAGCATAGCTAGCGAAATACAGATGAAGCTTCTGCCCAATAGTTCTCTTGAAGAAAATAATTTCAGTTTCTACGGATTCACTAATCCTTCTGGCGATGTGGGTGGTGACTATTTTGATTATATCAGAATATCAGAAGACAAGTTTTTATTCGTTATTGCCGATGTAACTGGCAAAGGTGTTCCCGCAGCAATTATTATGTCCAACATTCAAGCTGCAATACAGGCACTTGCACCAATAGAGCCAAACTTGAAAGAATTAGTCGATTCGGTGAACAGAATTGTATATAAAAATACATCGAAAGATATGTTTATCACAGCGTTTTTCTGTCTCTATGACCAGTCAACACAAACTTTTGAATATATAAATGCTGGACATTTCTATCCCTTATTAGTAGGCAATAATGGCGAAGCAAAAGAGCTAAAAACAGGAGGGGTAATACTCGGGTTTATGCCATCTCCTTTGGAATACGAATCTGAAACACTGCCGTTAGAAAATATGTTAGTTATGTACACCGACGGGCTAAACGAAGCCACGGACTCAGAAGGGAATGAGTTAGGAATGGATGGGGCAAAAGAAATAATATTAGAAACAAAAAAGCTATCCCCAAAAGATGCCACCAATCATATACTCAAAAAAGTAAATGAGTTTAGCAGCAGCGAAACACTATCCGATGACATCAGCATAGTAGTGCTCAAAAGGAAATAGCTTTTTTAAATATCTATCTTAATCGCAACTGTTAGCTTTGGTCTCCCTCTTCTAACCACGATTTGTAATACTCTTCATCCTCGCAATCATTCACATTCAGAGTTGGATACAGAGTGCCGAATGTATCAAGCATAATAGCATACTCATCAGTTTCTTTTGCACCAATTGATGCCTCAGTTTTGCCTGGCTGTGGCCCGTGTGGCAGCCCAACTGGGTGCAATGTGATAGACCCTTCTTCTACTCCTTTCCTCGACATAAAGTCACCTTCGACATAATACAACATCTCTGCACTATCCACATTCGTGTGGAAATACGGTGCAGGAATTGCATCAGGATACCAATCGAATGGACGTGGGTTGAAATTACACAATACAAAATGCTCAGTGTTATAAAGCAAATGAATCGGTGGCGGCAAGTGAATTCTTCCAACCTTCGGGTGATAGTCTCTAATGTTGAACGCCCAAGGGTAAAGATAACCGTCCCAACCAACTACATCGAGTGGATGGTAAGGGTGCACGTACTCGTACATTTTCTTCCCAGCTTTTATTCTAATTATAAACTCTCCTTTCTCATCGTGTACCTCTAACTCAGAAGGTACTTTGAAATCACGCTCGCAATAAGGAGCATCTTCTGAGCACTGACCATACTGGTTTCTGTAGTGCTTCGGTATCTCAAATGACGATGCTGATTCGACAACTAATAGCTTATTGTCCTTCAAGTCATCGAACACCATTTGGTGAACTGTCCCCATTGGTATCACAATCTGATCACCTTGAACAAAGTGAATTGTGCCGTAATCAGTCAATAGCTTTCCGCTACCTCTGTGTACGAAAACAAATTCGTGGGCATAAGCATTCTTGTAAAATTGCTTAGGGTTTTTGTTAGGATGAGCTGTATAAATAATTACGTGGTCATTCCTTAGATAAGGAATCCTCGAATCGAAAAAATCACCTTCTTTCGTCACCTTATCAGTATAGAAATGCAGGTGCTTAACTGGTGGATCTTTCCACAGTTTCAGCTCAACATCGGGCAGCTCATTTATTCTTAGTACCTTAGTCGGTGAATTGATATGATACTTATTACTATAAATATCAGAAAAGCCCTTGGTGCTTACCAATTCTTCAATATATAAACTACCGTCTGGCTTTCTGAATGCAGTGTGTTTCGGATTGGGAACTTGTCCCAATTTATGATAAAAAGGCATAATACTTTCTCTTTTTATTATTCGGATTAATTAGTCTTCTAATTTAATAAATTATAGAATTAAGAAAGTAATATTTATTGTTTAATGTTTATTTTTATCTCGTCGGTACAAAAATTAGTGACTTCACCTCATCGTGGTCAGTTTGAATATGTAATCTATCTCCTGAATAATCGAAAGATTTTGATTCATCCATCACCTCTTGAAACTTATATGAAAAAGGGCAGTCATTAGGCAAATTCCCACCAGTATATCTGAAACCATTGTCTTCATAAATCCAATAATGGCCAATAATTTCATTGCATCCTGAATAACCAGTAATTGTCTGCTGGGGAGTAAAATTTACTAAATATTCTAAACCTGTATCTTTCTGACCTATGTAATCTTCAACACTTACTATACTGTCATCTGGTAATTCTAATTCATCTAATTTCCATTCGTGATTTGTTATTGCTAATCTTGGGCTATTAGGTGGTACTCTTATAAATTCAACAGAGCTATAATCTAGGTGTTCAGAGTTTATAATTAGTTTATTAGTAGTTACATTATAAGTTTTTGCTTTACCTAATATGTCATATAAATGAACGAACCCACCACCCGCCAAAGTAGTACTTCCCATTTGTATATCAATGTTATTGCCTTCAATTTTATAATCTCCCCCAGATTCATTTCCATAGTTTAGGAAAAACCATTTGTCATTTAAAAAATAGATATTATGATATGTTCTTAGGTACGCATCAAAAAGTCGTTTCTCACCATCTCTTTTAGTCGCTGAAACTAATTCCCACTTCGTATCGACAAATTTGTTAATTTTGCTTTCTCGTCTTTCAAAGTGATTAAGTCATAACCTGTTACAGAAGAGAGCCAAGGGTTTACTGAGTAAGCTCTAACTATTCCTAATTCTGAATCGTAAGCAGCAGAAGTACCCAAGCCATCGCGACTCATTGGACCATAATTTGTACTTGCCGATAATCGATTGAAAGTAGAATCACCGACGGTATAATTGCTTAAATATCCATTCTCGATATTTGTATTATCAAAACTGCCAATTATCCAATCATCTGAAGTTAACTCTTGAGGTTGATTTATGACAATTTCAGTATTTTTGAGGTCAAAGAGTTTTGAGCCAATTCCACCATCCCCTCCGAATGTGATTGTATCTCCTTTTATAGTTAATATAAAGGATAAATCAGCGGGTTTTACACCAACTGATTTCGTGGTTTCGGAAACTAAAAAAGAATTGTCATCTATTTTTTCTACAATTTCTAACGTTATGGTATCACTGCCATAATGGATTGGTTTCCTGTTTTCATCCATCGCTCGGAACCCCATAAACTTAACATATACAGACTTCTGACCAACTTTCGGATTATTATAATCAATCAGATTAAGTCCATTTGATTCATCATCAGGACCAACTTCAGAATCTCCACAACCTGATAACATTCCAATCAGCAACAGAGTAAAAATTATATTTTTCATATACATAAACTTCATATCAATACTACATTTCTTCACTTACATATTTCTAATATATAAAATACTTAGCAAACACAAAAACATAAATATTATTTTTATGCTTATTTTTATCTCGTTGGTACAAAAATTAGTGACTTAATTTCATCGTGGTCAGTTTGAATATTCAAACTACCTTCAAATAAATCGTACGAGATTGCTGAATTTAATATTCTAAAATATTCATCACTAAATTTACAATACATTTCTGTTATACTTTCCCCATTCATTTGTAATTTATTAATTCCAGATTGGTAATATTTACCTTCGTATCTGTTGCAACCAGCAACACCTTCATAATAATTATTGTTAAGAAAATTCAAAGTGAAATCAGTTGCGAAGTTATTATCACCAAGATATTTTTCTAAACTAACTCGGCTTCTATCATTCAAAACTAAGTGAGACAACTTCCATTTGTTTTTAGTCAATGCTAAAACACTATTATTGGGTCTAACTAACTTAAATTCCACACTACTGTACTCATTATTGTCAGAATATATTATCAATTTGTTTGTAGTAGCGCTGTAGGATTTAGATTCAGCTAATATATTTAACAACTCTTGGAACGGTGCTCCAATAAAAGTCATGTAACTAAAACTTAGCTTTATTTTATTATTCTCAATCTCATATTTCCCATCAGAATGGTTCACTATGTCAAGATGAGTTTCAGTTTCGTTAATAAAAGATAAAGAATATCCGATGGCTTCCAGCTCCTTTGCTGTTTTTACTTTGCCATCAATCGTAGTCGCCGATACTAACTCCCATTTAGTATCAACAAAATCATTTCTTTGGGTCTCTTTTTCCATCAGGTTTACCAAATCAAAACCATCAGCTTGAGCCGTCCATGGATTTATTCCATAAGCACGCACTACTCCTAACTCCCCATTATAAGTAAGAGCTGTACCGCGACCATCATAAGTCATTGGTTCATAGTTTACAAAAGCATTTATTCCTGAGAATGTAGTATCTCCCACAGTGTAATCAAATAAATACCCATCCGAATTTTTGAGTGAAGTACCAGGTGCAATTATCCAATCGTTTGCTTCAAACTCATTTCTCGACGTTGGGCGTAAAGTTATATCATCGTGGCTAAATAAAACAGGAGCGGCACGATTTTCTCCCTCAAATGAAATAGAATCAACATAGATTTTCATAGTAAATTCATTTTGCAATACATCATAACTTTCAAAGTAACTTCCTTTTAAAGTCTCTGTAAAAATAAAAGTATTCTCGTCAATCTGATTAGTTATTTCCAAAGTCAAAGTGTCGTTGGTATAGTTAATTCCTTTGCTATCTCTATTCCAGAATTCAAATGCAACAAAGTGAACATAGACTGATTTTTGCCCTACTGCTGGGCTGTCAAAACTAATTTGGTTCAGCTGTTCATTTGGTTTTTTGCCGTCATCTGGACCAAGCTTAGGGTCTTTGCACCCCACTATTAGTCCTATTGTCATTAATAATATTGCTATTTTTTTCATTGTATTGTTACTCCAAAATTACTATCTAATTCTGTATCTGTTTTTATTATTTTAATTAAACTGATAATATTATATTTTATTCCGTTCTGGTTACGCTTTAGTTTCAAATTAACTCTTCCACTTAACTTACCATTAGTTGCAGTCAAATCTGCCACTTCTGTAACTACACTTTCTACTGCCATTGCTTCAGTTCTAATAACAAGCAAATCGAAAAACTCAAAGTCAACAGCCAATTTAGCTGGATTCAATTCATTTGAGATTGGAATCAAATCAATTAATTCAGATGGATTGTTAACTTTTGTAATCACCAAGCTATCGGTATTCGTATTTTTAGAAACTACTTTTAGCGACCTCAAATTCTCAAAATAAAGTGTACTAATACTCAATTCATCGCTTTGGATTACTTTGGTTTGCTGAAACCTAATAGATCTATTAGTTTTGTTTATCACAACAAAATGATTTGCAGGTTTGTAAACATCGGCAAAGTGATTGCCACCCATAAAATTTGAGCTGACAACCAAACCACTTAGACTTTGAGTTATATCAGATATATAGTAATCAAATTCACCACTTGTAAAATAACCAGTGCCAACTGAAATCAGTGTTTGCTTAGAAAAATCAACATTCTCTATAAGCGTTGTATCTTGCAATCCAACCTTAGCCGCCCACTGCAAAAACTGCATTCTATTTTGGAATACTTCCTTCCACTTGGATTTTGTATTTACAGCTATGTCGGTTGCAATAGTTCTGAACCCATCGAATACATAATCATTCACTCTTCTTATTTGCTTGTTGAACTGTAATCTCTGAGTTATCTTTTTATTTATCAGAAGTGCCACAGATACATAATTTATTTTATTTGCTCTGCTGCCAACTTCTTTAATCGAATAGTTAAGCTCGGCACCGCCATTCTTGTTAACAAAAAGCGAGTCAATATTTATAATAGTATTAGAATATTCAGTTCTGTGAGTGACAATTACCAACGTCTTATTACTAAAATCAATATCCAACAACTCATCTATAAATGGTAAATTATAGCTATCAGACTTATTAGAAATAAGTGTAGTTAGCTCCTCGTTATTTCTAACAATATACTCCGAAGTAGTATCTGGTTCTATTCCCAAATTAGAATTAGCAATTATTTTATACTCTAATTTGTCATCCACAACTTTATCCCCAGGGCCAACAACAGATGGCTCTTTGCACGCAGAAAGTAGAAGTAATAATATCGATATTTTTAAAATCAATTTCATTAGAACTGTATATTAACTCCATAATTTACGCCAACTTTACCAGAGCCAAATCGTACACCCTGATATTGATAAGACATATAATTATACTCCAATCCAAAAGTTAAGTTCAGATAGTCGTAAGGGCTGTAAACCACACCACCCATAGCGCGTCCAACTATACCAATCTTGTTTCCACCAAGAGTTAGCTGAGCAAAGGGATCGAGCGTTTGGCTCATATCAAATCTCTGCCTTCCGAATACACTTAGTGAAGTAAAGTTCGGCTCTTGCGTATAGTTGTAATTTATACCATTCTGGTCGTCGCCATTGAACTCTAACTGGAAAGTTTCTTGCCTCAATTCAGTACCAAATGAGAAACCATTGTTAAAATTATACATAACTGCTATTGCATTATTGTTAAATTGTGACACATCGCCGCTGCTATAATTTACATCAGTTATCTCAAAAGTCTGACTACCACGCCACTCAGCTGACCATTTGGAATTATTGTGATTACTCACCATCGGTATTATTTCCATGTTGTCCGAATTAATTGCACTTGTGTTCATAGCTTTCAGTTGATTTTCATAATTAGAAATCAATTCTGATTGCGATGAAATTTCTGTGTGCAGATTATCCATTTCGGAAATCAAATCAGATTCCAAAGCCGTCATATCTGCCAAATTCCTTTTTGATTGCTCATTGTAACTCTGCCTTAAATCAACGATTTCTGAGTTCAGTAACGCAATGTCATTCTTGTAACCACTGATTTCTTCGGCTTGTCTGCTAATCGTTCCCTTATATTGAGCAAGAGTCCGCTCCATACTTCTATTGTTTTCTAATTCAGAAAAATATAATGCTTTATAATCTTCACTGTCTGTATTAGACTCATCAACACTTCGGGAAGAAACTACAGCGTAATCAGATTTAGAAACGGCAGTGTTTTCTTCAGGTAACTCTATAACCAAATTGGGTTGAGTAAATTCATTTGAGATTGTATTTTGTTTAATAATATCACCGTCGGGTTCCATCATAAACCACATAACCATCGCAGTAGCAACAGCCGACAACGCACCGATTGTGAATAGTGATTTGGCACCATAACCAATGGCAGCACCTGCACCAGCAGAGCCAACAGCAGTAGTTACAGCATCTGCAACAGGAACAGACAATCCCAAAGATGCAAAAACCGCTTTCTTGGTTTTGTCATTCTTAACGAATGCCTTCTTGTTATTTTTAACTGCTGCACTAATAGCTAATAAATTTTTGAACTCACCACGCAACTTTTCATCCAAAGCAATATCATTGAACAATGATTGCTCTTCGGAGCTGGGAAGCTCACCTTCTAAAAATTCATTTAATTTATCAAATTTACTCATTGTATCACCTATGACACTTCTCTATTTACTCAAATCTTTAATATATGGTTCTAATGTTTTTATTATCATTTTTCTTGCTCTTAGCACCCTAACCTTTGCGGTTGCTATAGCTATCGATTCTTTTTTAGCAATCTCTTTGTACTTATACCCTTCGAACTCTTTTAATATATACGCTCGTCTGTACTTCTCTTTTAAGAACTCCGTCGCCATAATCACTAACTCCAAAAGCTCCTTATCCTCATAGCTTTCTTTTTGCTTGTCCGCTATTTGGTAATTTTCACTTAGCTCGACTATTGGACTACTTTTTCGCTTTTCATTCAAACATTGGTTGCGAGCAACAGTAATCAAAAAACCAGGTACATTTGGGAAATCTTTCCCTTTTTTTATTTGCTTATAAAATGAGACAAAGGAATTTTGAACCAAATCTTCTGTCTTTTCTTCATTTTTAATTACTGTGAATACATAAGCTCTAACAGTAGATTCATACCTATCGTAGAGCTCACTAAATGCAAGCTCTTCACTCTCCTTCGAATTTGACATCATTGCTATCAAATCCAAATCAGTATGTTTATTTAGGTTTATACTCATCTGTCGCTATATATAACTTCTATTACTAATAACACTTTAAAACCAAAAAGGGAACAACAATATGCAAATTATTATTGTTTTAATGCTTTTAAGCTTTAAGATTTCACTTATTTCTTGATAAATTTGATTGTTATATCATTCATTTTAACTAGGTAAACGGAGGGTGCAAAGTCGCTAATATCAATTGTCAACTGGCAGTTGTTTTTGCTTTCTATTTTCATTATTTCTGCACCGAGCATATTATATATAGTGACATAATCAGAATCAATATTGCCTACTGTGATGCTGTTTGTGGCGGGGTTGGGGGTAATTGTTGGCGGGTTTAATAAGCTGTTGTTTACATTGGAGCCAACGCATAGAATGTCATTGCCTAAATCAAAAAAATCTTTCATGTTTTTTCTGAAATAGCATTCCCGTTCACGGGCAAAATTAATCAATGATTCTTCTACATTAGTCATCCAGACTTCTCTGCTTTCTGGGAATCCAAATCTATTTATATAATTATCAATTTCACTACCATAAGTTGCTACGAAAGAGTCAATTTTCATTTTTACAGATTCAAAGCTGAAATCACTTTCTAATAGTTCAATTGCTCGGTTAATAAATTTATTTCTGAATGAACTATTACTAAATAAACTTTGTTGAAATATGTTTTTACTTCTAGGGTTGGGCCATTTTTGTTTTTCCAGCTCATTCGTATGTTCGAACATATCAAAATCAGGATTTTCCCATCCTGCATCTATATCAAAGAAGAGGTTCTTATACTTATTGTGTTCGCCTTGCCCATTCCAAATCAGATAATTAGAGCCGGGCCAATCATAATTAGCGAAGTACATTTCAGCTAAATAGTAGTCAATGAAATTATCTATATCCAAGTAATTTTCGACAATATTATAGTTCTCATCGATTGAAATATCATTATCTACTACAAAATTATATATTTCTCTGAACTCATCGTAGCTGCCATGTCTCTTTTTATCTCTATTGTCAACCGAAACTATATTAATACTGTCTTCTTCAATTACATATTTATCTGATAAGTAATCTTCGTCTAACCGATTTCTAAGTTCGCTAATTCCCCAATAGTTCCCATTTATATATACTACAGTTGGCTTGACATAAGTTTTTTCGTGGTCCAGATTCTGAATGCAACTTAAAGTGAGTGCATCTTTCATCAATGTATGACTCATACAAGCCATAGGAGTTCGCAAAACTAAACTATTAAACTCCTCAATTGGGGTATTCTCGAAAAAAACATTTTCTAATTTGTTTACTCCATACTCTTTTCTTGCGGAGATACGAAGTGATTTTTGTGGCGAAGTTCTGGTTGTTTCTCCGTGTATTTGTAGTCCAATATCTTCTTCTAAAGTCCTATTCTCATCCTCAAAAAATGTAATAGTTGCTGGCTTTTCCCATCCTTTCTGGAAATAATTACCAGTCCAGCATGGGGTATCTTCTTCGTAATTAACTCCAGGAACAAATATCCCAGAATCCTGACTGAACAGATTGCGATTATCTGTGATAATACTTGCTACAGGCAAACTATGCTTACTGTGAAAAAAGAATGATTGTCTATAGACCTTAGATTTATTCCCCTCATCATCAATAACGCAATAACTAATTACTCTACATCTCGGAATTTCACTTTCAGGAACATGAAAATTCATCCTGCAATTTACACTATCAGGAGCAGCAGTAGGTAGATTCAGATACTCATACTCTTCGTATTCATCTTTCATATCTACTTTATTCTGATAAAGTTCAGACTCTGCTGTTGGGTCATCACCATTAGTTGTGTAATAAATTTTCTGACCTTCCGCTACCAATAACTCTAATTCAAATTCACTTTTATAAAATCCAGATTCTTTGCTCGGCAATATTGTTCCACTATTTCTATTCGTCTTGTAAGGAGTCGGAATAGCCAGATGAGTTTTTATTTCTGAGATTTCGTCTAATCTACCATAAGAATAATCCTCATTGATAACACCAAATTTCATACTGTCCAAAACAGAAGCTCCATCTGTCAGATAGATGGTCTCCCCTTTTGAAGTTAGTTTGAAATTTGTGTGAGCTTCACCACCTATAACTTCATCCTTATCAGAGCAAAAAACAACTACGAACGATTTGGCAGGAACTGATTCTAATGTAAATTCCCACATATCTAACTCATCAATATCATCTGTTAAAAATAAACCGGATAGTGACAGTTCGGTATCAGAGCTATTATACAGCTCTATCCAATCGTGATACTCAACATCGACTGACTCCAAGAACTCATCATTCTTAGACGAAAGCTCATTTATAATCAATTGAGCAAAAACTGAATTGATTGAGAATAAAAGTCCAATTAATATAAGGAATGTTTTAATCATTAATTTTTAAGAATTTGAATAGATTGTTGTCGACAGAAATAATATAAACGCCAGAGTTGAGTTCGCTTATATCTATTTTGCCACCAGATATATAATTTTCAATAGACATCATTTCGTAACCATCTAAATTCATTATTGACAAACGACCTGGCTTTCTATTAAGTTCCAAATGGATAAAATCACCTGCTGGATTGGGATATAGATTATTCTCGTTCTCGTCGGAGCAGCAAACTGTAGTTTTAGCACATAGAATATTTGGATCTAAGTCGAAATATTTGACCAAATGCTCTTTGTAAAAACAAGACCTTAATCTTGCAAACTCATATATATCATAGAACCTACGGTATTCCCAATTTTGCTCATCTCTTGGAAAAGACCATCTAGCTATATTATTCGACAATTCAGCTCCGTAATTCTGTGTGTATTTCTGAATTATTGGCTCTGTGTTCTGAAAAGAAAGCTCACCATCTATTAACTCTAATGCCCTATCAACAAATTGTGTTGAGAAACTTTCGTTTTCTAACAGCTTATAAAATATGACCGTTGTGCTACTCGGATTCGGATAATCATTGTGTTCTTGTTGAGTGAAAAACTCAATCATATCTTTTTCTCTATCTCTCCAACCAGCATCCAAATCATAGAACAATGGTTTATATTTGGCATCATAACTTTCTTTCCAAAATATTAGATTGTTCCCTGGCCAATCAGTATTAACAAAATATGTTTCTGCTATCATATAGTCTATTAACTGAGGAATATCATATTTAGAAGCAACATAATTATAGTTATCACTATCAGTCAAGTCCTTTTCAACTATAAAATCATAAACTACTTTCATTTCTTTATATTGATGTTGCCAAGGGGCACCAAATACAACTGGTGCTACAATCCTAATACTATCTTTATCAGCACCACTTAGTTCCGCAAGGTAGTCTTCGTCAAATCTATTTCGTATTTCTTGTATTCCCCAATACACACCATTAACATAGAGCATGACAGGTTGAACATAATTTTGTGTTAGATTTAATTTTCTTATTGACTCCATAGAAACTGCATCCTTCATCATTGTGTGGCTAAAGTCATTCATGGTTCCACGAATCAAGAAATTATCAAATTCCTCAACTTCAGCATCGGGTAAAAACTTGTTCTCAAACTTATTAATACCATACTCCTTTCGTGCATATAATCTCAGACCTTTCTGGGCAGAACCACGAGAGCCAGAACCATGTATTCTAATTCCAGCATTATACTCAACTATTAATTTTTCATCTTTGAAAAAAGAGAAAGTACCCGCTCGTTCCCAATCTCTACCTCTTTGTTTGTAATTACCGCTGTTACAAGGGTCATTTTCATTCCAATTAATACCCGGAACATAAATACCTGTATCTTGACTAAATAGCCCCATATTGTCAGTGATAATACTAACAACGGGCATGTCGTGTATATTCTGGAAGAAGAATGTCTTACTATGAGTTCGCCCCCAACTACCATCTTTATTTTTTACTCTATAACTAATTACTCTGCATCTTGGTACTTCTTCCGTCACTGGTTTCCAGGTGTAAGCACAATCACTTTCCTCACCAGGTGTAGTAGGAGTGTCCAAATATTCGTACTCCTCATACTCATCAGCTATTCTCACGCTTTGACTGTAAAGCTCAGAATCCTCCGTTGGAACATTGCCATTTGTAGTGTAATATATATAAACACCCTCGGCAGCAGTTAACTCTAAATCAAAGTCTGCCAGATAGTAACCAGATTCTCTACTTGCAATTATTGTTCCACTAAGCGAGTTCGATTCGCCAGGCGTAGGGTAAGTAAGATTAGTCTTTATTTCACTCTCTTCTTCTAATCTTCCATAAGAATAATCCTCATTTATCACACCGTACTTCATACTATCTAATACAGAAGTTCCATCGGTCAAATAGACAGTTTCCCCTTTGGAAGTTAGTTTGAAATTTGTGTGAGCTTCGCCTCCAATTACATCATCTTTATCAGAGCAAAAAACAATTACGAACGATTTGGCAGGAACTGATTCTAAAGTAAACTCCCACATATCTAACTCATCAATGTCATCTGTTAGATATAACCCACTAAGTGAGAGTTCAGAATCTGAGCTATTATAAAGCTCAATCCAATCGTGGTACTCGCCATCGGTAGATTCCAAGAACTCATCATTATCTGATGATAGTTCGTTGATGGTTAACTCGGCATAAACTGCGTTGAAAGTGAACACTAACCCTAGCAGTAAAACTGTAATTTTTATCATGTTAATTATAAATTCTTATATTTTTAACTAAAACTATCTGGATAATACTTGTTTGCAAGATTAATAAACTCATCACCCCTTACAAACATGTTCATATCCACATCTTCTATTTTATCTTTACCACACGCAGCTAGTAGCTCCATAACAGCATGCACTGTGTTATTGTGGAAATTAAACACTCTCTCTGATTTATCACTGACTACTAACCCTTTTACCAACTCAGGGTCTTGGGTTGCAACCCCAGTTGGGCAGTTATTATGATTACACCTAAGTGCTTGGATACAACCAACAGCAAACATAAATCCACGTGCCGAATTACAAATATCAGCACCGAGAGCCAAATTTTTAAGAACAGATTCCGCGGTAACAATCTTACCCGATGCAATTAGATTTATTTTATCTCTCAATCCAAAATTGATTAATGTTTGATTTACAAATATCAGAGCTGGTTGCAAAGGCATTCCTACTGAGTCCGAAAATTCTAAAGGTGCAGCACCAGTACCACCTTCAGCACCATCTACCGTTATGAAATCAGGCATCATACCAGTATCAGACATAACTTGACAAATTTCTTTAAATTCTTCTGTTCTCCCTAAGCACAATTTCATTCCTACCGGCTTTTTGCCAGAAAGTTCACGCAATCTTTCAATAAATTCGAGTAATCCTTTTGCATCACTAAATTCACTATGCCCTGGAGGTGATAGCACCGTAATTCCTGGCTTAATGTGTCTTATTGCAGCAATTTCTTCAGTGTTTTTTATACCAGGCAACACACCACCGTGACCCGGCTTTGCTCCTTGCGATATTTTCAGCTCTATCATTTTTACTTCTGGCCAAGCCGCATGTTCTTTAAATGTTTCGGGATTGAATCTTCCATCATCAGTTCTGCAGCCAAAGTATCCAGTCCCTATTTGCCAAACCAAATCGCCGCCTTGTCTGTGATATGGAGATATGCCACCTTCACCAGTGTTGTGATAAAAGCCACCTTTTTCAGCACCTTTATTTAGTGCCATTATTGCATTCTTACTAAGTGAGCCAAAACTCATAGCAGATATATTAAATATAGAAGCATCGTAAGGCTGCTCGCATTTGGGGCCACCTATTTTCACAATTGGAGTCTCAGAACTAGGCAATTTTGCATAAATACTATGTCTTAGACCTTCGTATTCTAATTTTTCCAAATCATTTTGTGTCCCAAATGCCACTGTATCACTCACGTTCTTAGCTCTTCTGTATGCCAAGGAGCGGTGATTACGAGAGAAAGGACGACCATCTGTCGAAGTTTCAATAAAGTATTGTTGTATTTCGGGCGATATAAATTCAAACAAGTATCTGAAATACCCTAATAATGGGAAATTTCTAAGAATAGTATGCCTTGTTTGGAATACATTATAAATACCAACAATATACAACAGAACAAATATACTAAACACCCAAGTAGGGAATATTAGTAAATATGTAGGTATAAATAGTAAAATTAATACTATTAGACCACCAGTAATGAACTTCCTTCTCATACGCTACCTTGTTCCCTTTTAATAAAAATTTAGTTTTAATTATAAAATTAAGTAAAATTACTTTACCATAAAAGTGATTTATAATATTTTAAAAAGATTGTTTATTGCTTTTAAGTAAAAAATATTCTATATTTACTTATTATATTTTAACAAAAACAAATGGTGTCAAAATGAAAAAATCTATATTGTTACTATTAATTGGACTTTTCGTATTTCAAATCACGAAAGCGGAAGAACCAAGATTAATATTAGTAGAACAAATAACCACAAGTTCGGACAACAGCCCTGCTCTTTATCCAATTGCCCAACAGTATAATAATATTGTAAATAGCCATTCGGATGTGTTGCCACTTACTATACACACTAATTTTAATCCAGATTTGTTCTATGAACAAAGAATGGATCTTGCAAACAGAATTCTCTTTTACAAGAAAAACAATGAACAATATCCTATTCCCAGCTTTTATGTTAATGGTAAAGAAGTGTTAGAAATTAATAATTTGAATTCAGCAATAATAAATGAGCAGAAAAAAGTATCACCGATAAAGTTGAAAGTAAAAACTAGTAAAGAAAGCAATAACTTTGTTTTCGTTGATGTCAAATTAGATGCGGACACTACTTTCAATCCAGAAGACTTACTTTTTTGTGCTATTATTGAAGGACACATAAATGCTCCGAGTGTTGGTAATTCGAACGAAAGTGACTTCTACTATGTTACCAGAAGAATTGGACTGCAGCCGAGAATTGGCGAAAAGATCAACTTGAATGATGAAAATTTTATGGGTGTCAGATTCTCCTTCAATAAAGAAGATTTTTGGAATATGGATGAAATCTATGCCATTGCTTGGGTGCAAAACAATATATCCAAAGAGGCATTGCAGATAGAAAAAGAAAAGGAATACAATGAAAAACCACAAATTGTAAACAACAAAGATACAGTAGAATTTACTGACGAAACCAAAAACCAATCTTTATTCTTAGAACTGTATAATGATAGCATGGGGAATTTGACTATCAATGATCTTGCTCTTGAGTCTGATGAAGATTTTGAAGTATTACATAATGCAGACGATATGTTATTGTTACCAGGTACTACGAAGTTAATAACGGTTAAATTGAAAAACAAATCTGTTGGCAGTTACAGCACAGTTTTAACTATTAATTCTGATTCAGAAACAAATTCAGAACTTACTATACCTATAATTGCTAATATAGAATCAAGTTCAAGCCCAGTAATAACTTCAGACTTAGAGACTGTAGATTTTGGTGATGTGTCTAAACAAAAGACTGAAACTCTAACTATAACTAACACAGGTACAGGGCAATTAGTTATAGACGACATCTCATTTGAGGGAAATCAAGGTGGTGAATTCAAATTATTAAATAATTTTATACCTAATATTGAACCAAAAGAATCATTTGATTTACACCTAAATTTCAAGCCCAAAGAAGAAATTGCTTACTTCTCGACTTTAGTGATTAAATCTAATGCTTCTAACGAATCTCAGTTTAATATCTCTTTGAAAGGAGCTGGGGCTGAATTAGAGCAATTTGCATCTATTCTGTTGGACATTGATAGTTTAGATTTTGGTAAAACTAACTTTACTACGCCTATGGTAAAAAGTGTAGTAATTAATAACACTGGTAATCAACCTCTGGAAGTAAAAAACTCAGGAATTGAAAAGAATTCGGGTAGTGCTTTCAACTTTGTTGGTGAAAAGAACATAACCATAGCACCAGAAACATCAGATTCATTAGTTATAGAATTTTTACCAGAAGAAAACCAAGAATACACAGCTGATTTGATTATTAGGTCGGACGACACTAACCCTTCAAGAAGAAGAATTTCAGTTCCCTTAAGAGGATTAGGGGATGGCGTTTCTAATGTAAAGCAATTGATGTCTGGAATTGATATTCGCTATTTGAATAATGAGTTGATTTTTGAAAATAAAAATGAATTGCTAAATAATGTTAGCATAGCAATCAATGACATTAGTGGTGCTGTTGTGCTTGAAAAAGAAATTGATGCTGCTCAAAATAACTTTAGTGTTAAAACTAACAATTTGAGCAATAATCAAGTCTATTTATTCAGACTATACAGCAACGGTAAATTGGTATCAAGTGGTAAGTTTATAAATAACTAATCATTATTAAATAAATATTGCTTAATTTTGCAACCTTATTTAATAACAAAAAATATATTTTATATGAAAAAGATATTAATTCTGATTGCTGTTGTATTGTTTTCGGCATCAACAGCAAGGTCACAAGCTGACACAACTAACTATTGGTTAACTGAAGGTAACGCACAGTTACTTTTGAACCAAGCTTCTTTCACTAATTGGGTGCAAGGGGGAAACAACTCTGTTTCTGCTACTGCGTTTTTAAACTATAGTTTCACTTACAATGACTCTATCACAATATGGGAAAATGTAATTGACTTAGGTTACGGCTTAATTAGAACTGATGAGTTTGGCGTAAGAAAGAATGAAGATAAGATTGACATACTTTCTAACTACAACTACAGAGCATCTGAAGACTTTTTCTATACAGGAAAATTCAACTTCAAAACTCAATTTGTAGAAGGGTATAACTATCCTAATGACTCCGTAGTAGTATCAAACTTATTGGCTCCAGCTTATGTTATCTTATCTGCCGGTATGACTTATAAGCCAAATGCAGATTTCTCATTCTATCTATCACCTGCCACTGGCAAATTCACGATAGTGAATGATGATGATTTGTCTGCCGCTGGTGCTTATGGTGTTACTCCTGGCGAAAAGCTACGTTCTGAGTTTGGTGCTTATGCAACTGTGGAATACAAAAAAGCGATAATGGAAAACATCACTTTTAAAACTAAGTTAGACTTGTTCAACAACTTTACTGATCCAAATGCTGACAACAGAGCTAACATAGATGTGAACTGGGAAAACTCAATCAACATGACAGTAAACAAATATATTACAGTTAATATATTTGCTCACTTGATTTATGATCACGATATTGATGTACCAATCAATGAACCAGCGGAAGGTGAAGTTCAAGAATTTGGCCCGAGATTACAAGTAAAACAAACATTAGGGCTTGGGTTTAGTTACAAATTTTAATTTGGCGACCAAGTTATAGATGAACTTTCGAATGTCATCTATATACTTAATTAGTACGAAAAAGAAGATTTCAATTGACAGAGCTATGGCGAAACACTCCCACGGGGTAAGTGATTTTCCATAGCTTTGTGCTATTCCGAACTGAAAAACAGAACCATAGATAACAAATGCGTGCACTACATAGATAGTCAGCGTCTCTGCTCCAATCTTTGGTATGATTGATGGAATCTTAATATTTGCGTTGTTAATCAACATAAACACACCAACAGCTACAAATACATGACCTAATCTGAAGAACTGAAAATTATTATAAGCCAAAGACTTCAGATTCTCCCAGCCAGTCATATCATAGAAATCCATCAGTATAGCTGACGAAGAATAGTGCATAAGCAGACCAAGCAAAATAAACATAGCTGCAAACAGATTATTAGTTATAAACTTTGGTTTGGTATATATGAATATACCCAACACCCCACCGAAAAGCGAAAAGCCAACCCAAGGAACAATAGTAAACCCAAAGTTCTGCCCCCTATCAATATAACTCGCTATAAAATCAGGTAAGTAATCAAAGTTAGCACTTACTATATCGGGATAGAGAAGGAAAGACGACATAGCCAAAACCAAAAGAAGTAAATACATCTTTATCTTAGTCAATCGTGAGACCACATAAGTTCCGACTATCAGCAATATGGCGACGGCGATGATATGCAGCACATCGACCCGAATCATATTATGATAAGTCCGGGACAAGCTACCATCCATAATATCAACAATAAACCAAAAGTTGAAGTGCAGCAAATAGCCCAAGCCAATTAGCATAATAAATCTGCTTATACCTTTCTTCACTCTCGGATTTTTTAACCCAATACCGTTCTTCTCTTGCTTCATCAGCAAATAAGTGAATATCATACCAGAAGAAAAGAAAAACACAGGAGCAGTAACCCCTCTCATAAAATTCCACAGAAAATACAGAGTATTCTCGCTATCTCTGTATATTGGATCTAAGCAAGCATCGACCAAATGCCCTTGCACCATCATCAATATGGCGTAAGCCCGCATCAGGTCTATGAATACTATTCTTTTGTTTTTGGTTTCATCACTCATAATAGCTACGAAAATAGAGAATAATATCTTAATAATTAATATAAGACTAAGGACACTTTTTTCTTAATTATAAAAATTCTGTTATATTATATAAATTGAATATCACAATAATGGAAAATTATAATACTATGAGTAAAAAATACACATCCGTTCACTACAACGAATACTTAGAATTAGACAAAGTATTAGGTGCACAAAACCTAAGAAGTTCCGAATTAGGCGAACCAGCACACGACGAAATGCTATTTATTGTAATCCATCAGGTTTATGAGCTGTGGTTCAAACAGATAATACACGAGCTGAATTTGGTAGCAAAAACGCTATCGCAAGACCCAGTACCCGAATACCAATTGGGTGAGGCATTGGCTAAGCTAAAAAGAATACATGAAATTCAGAAGCTACTAATAGACCAGATAAATGTATTAGAAACACTGACTCCGCTCGATTTCCTCGATTTCAGGAATTATTTAATCCCTGCTTCGGGCTTCCAGAGTTTTCAGTTCAGAAAAGTAGAAGCTATGCTCGGACTACCTTCTAAGCAGAGAATTACTTACGGTAACTATGATTACAAATCACCCTTCAACGAAGAACAGCAAAAAGAGTTAGAGGGATTAGAAAATTCACTTTCACTATTTGACATCTTAGAAAAATGGTTAGAAAGAACTCCATTTCTTCAACAAGAAGATTTCAAATTCTCCTCTGCATACTTGCAAGCTGTAGATAATATGACTGAAAGAGAAAAAGAAGCCATATTAGAAACAGAATACATAACTGAAAAAGAAAAACAACACCGTATAAAAATGTTAGAAATGCAGAAAGAATACATTGCTAACTCATTAGACAAAGAGAAACACGACAAGCAAAAAGAAGACGGCGAAGTGCGTTTGTCATTCGAGGCAACAAAAGCGGCGTTGCTCATCAATCTATACCGAGACAAGCCAATCTTGCGTATGCCATACAGCATATTGGACAAGATTGTAGAGATAGACGAATCGTTCATTATGTGGAGATTCAGACACTCGCAAATGGTATTAAAAATGCTCGGTAAAAAAATGGGAACTGGAGGATCATCTGGTCACGGTTACTTAAAGAAAACTGCGGATGAGCATCATATATTCAGAGACCTACACAATGTATCTACATTATTGATACCAAGGTCCGAATTACCAGAATTACCAGAAGAATTAAATGAAAAGTTGGGTTATTCGTTCAAAGGATAAACACTAAGAACAAACCAAAGAATAATCAAAAATGGAACACGATAAACAGAAACCAACCATACTTTATGTCTATGATATAATGTGTGGTTGGTGCTATGGGTTCTCCCCAGTTATGATGAAGCTATATGAAGAATATAGTGATACTATTGATTTTGAAACTGTATCTGGGGGAATGGTGACTGGCGACCGAATTGGCCCCTTATCTAATATGTCGAGCTATATCAAAGATGCCTACAAAACAGTAGAAGACAAGATGGGCGTTAAGTTTGGCGATAAGTACATAAACGGCACTTTGGAAAATGGAGACGTAATACAAACCTCTATTCCTGGCTCTAAGTTAATGACTGCATTCAAGAGTTTTGATACAAAAAAATCTGTACCTTTTGCTCACGAATTACAAAACGCAATCTATTACCACGGGGTTCACCCCGATAGCACAGAAGATTTGTTAGCTAATGTCAATACTTTTGGTGTAGATAAAGGCAAGTTGCTCACTATAACCAAAAGCGATAAAGTAGTGCCAGTAATGAAGCATGATTTTGAGCTGTCCAGAAGATTGGGTGTAACAGGATTCCCAACGGTATTCTTATTCAAAGATGACGAAATACACTTCTTGACTCGCGGAGCAACTAAGTACGAAAGGATAAAAGAAAGATTAAAATCACTGACCTAATCTTCTTCGTCAATGTCTTCATCAAGGTCTTTTTCGCTTTCTTTAATCAACTTTTTAGAAAATTCGACATCACTTTTCAGCACATAGATTTTAACTATCGCCAAGTTACCAAGAGTGAACTGCCGAGTAGTATCTACTTGAGAAAGTACACGGGCAGGAATGTCTGCATTTTCCAACATACCTTTGATCAAATGAGCATCGAACTCAGTTGAGGTAGTGTAAACAACTACCCAATTTTCATCGTTATTCCGATTTCTCATAAAGGTATTTTGCCGTTACTTGTTTTACGTAATTTGTGTTCTTGTTCTGAATAAATGCCACAAATCTTAGTTTCTCAGCTCTGTACTCAGCAGGAATTGTATAGTTAAAAGTCTTGCTATGAGAATCACCAGAAGCAATTTCAGTCTCAGTGAATTGAGAGCCAAAAGTACCAGTCACAGATTCACGCAATACGTGATTGTGGACATAGTCTTCTACCATCACTCCAACGTCTTTTTGGTCAGAAATCAAGCTATCTTCAGTAACATATATCGTAATATTATCATCGGGATTGCTATTAGTAAAGTAGTCTGCAGTTATTTCTATCTCAACTTCTTGGCTTCCTTCAGTGTGAGTTAGTTCAATAGCCAAATTCATTTCTGGCTCTTCGTAAGACTCCTCTATTACCATAGCGTCCCAGTTACCAAAAGTAGTTATTTTTCTTCCATCAATATCTCTCATATTCACCATACCCAGGGGTAATCCTTCGCCTTGGCCAAACTTATCATATAAATCATTGCTGGTTTCAGTTCTGAAATCAACTTGGTTCAATTCTGACTTTGGTTTTGCTAAGGTACTTGCATGTGCACCAATAACAAATACATTCTCATGACCATATTCATCTGAAAGCTCTTCAGCTTTTCTGTTAGCAGTAGGACAATAAACACAATTAATAGCTGTAAAATCAAAGATTATAACATTCTTTTTGAAATCGCCTATTTCTATTGTACTTTTATCTTGCAGATAAGGTTCATCGACAACATCGCAACTGACAACAAAAAGTGCAGTTATTAATACTAAATATATTTTTTTCATAATCTCACCTAAAAAGTAGTTCCAACACTAAAATAAAGTCCAGTGGAAGCAGGAACAAACCTACACACCCCACCAACACATATTATACCCGCTCTCTGTCTTCCATAAGTCATCTGTAATCGCGTTCCACCAGTTACATAGGCGAAAGATCCACTATAGTAGTGTACTCTATTTTTAGCAAATTCATTTCCGTAGTTAAATTCATCAGAAATTGAGATAAAATAATTAGGACTTATAGTCAACTCATACATTGCCATAACCCAGTTTCCATTGACATAATCAGAAGCATCTGGATATATTTCTTGCTTGGCCCATATATGCTCTAAGTCCATTTTTAAAGAAACATCGTCAGACAATCTATAATTGAAATCTAATATTACAATATCTGAAAATACTTTACCAGCTGTAGGAGCCCATCCGTTTTCTGAAACATCTTTGTCATAAGTCTGAGTCAAATAACTCGCTTTTGTCTTAAAATCATCAGACCAACGTTTTGACACTTCAAAATTCAAATCCTCGTAGAACAATCTGTCACCAAATGCGAAAAAGTCAGAATCATACGTAAATTCGCCTGTCGCTGTAGAATCAATATTGTGGACTCTACTGTAATTCACACTTAATAGTGTACCATATTCACCACCCAAAAAGCTACCAGATTCAAACTTATAAGTAACATCTGCCTGAATACCTATTTCACCCACTAACTGAGTTGCAAAAGGGTAAAGTGATGTCAGTCTATATGTATGTTGTTTAGTCAATGGTGGAATAAAGTTCATATTCAATATATTACCGGTTGCTGATCTTTCTGCTCTGAAATCCATATTGTCAGCTCTGTGAAAATCTAAGGAAACCCCCAATCCATCAGTAAAATAAGATCCACTAAGTAACAAACCCTCTCCACTATTGAATGAGGAGCTATTCACTATCGAAGGATCGTTTATCTTGTTTGAGTATTCGGCATCGAAACTATAGCTATTACCAATAACTGAAGCTCTAAGGTAGTAAGCAAATACATTTTCAGGTAGATTGTAAGTGTTCTCGTTGTCTGCTTCGTATTTACTTACAAATCCACCACCGAGCGAAACACCGTTGTCACCGAATAAATCAGTATATTCATCTAAATAAATTTTTGCTTTTGCACCACGAATTATTCCCTCACTTTGGTTCCAAAACTCTCGCATAGTTCCCATTAGTCCAGTCAATTCCACTCCATCATCAGGTCTGAAGTTAACTCTTAAACCATTGAGTGAGTTGTCTATTCCGAGTGCTTTTTCTTCATAAGTTCTAAGTATAAGTCCAGAGCCAAATTGCTCATAAAAGTTACCAGCAGTTACATCAATTAAGTCAGAACGGTAAGTCCCATATAAAAATGGGAATCCACTGCCTTCAAATCTTGTGTCAATTCCCAAAAGTGGTGGTCGGTATGCTTCATACCTCATACCAAATTCAAAATCATTGATGTGGTAACGTGCATTCAAAAAACCTTGAACTGCTACTTGCTTAGGAAATTCCGAAGTACCAATAGCACTATCTTGCAAGTAGTATTGCCCTTCTGAAACAAAATTACCAGATAAATATCCTTGTGCCGTTACATTATTAACTGCGAAAAGCGTTAATGCAGCCGTGACTACTATAAATAAATATCTCATTCTTCAATTGGGTTGTTTATTTCATCTATCAATCTATTAATTTCATCTGCCAAAGGGCCCTTGTTTCCATTTAACTCTATGAATTTCTCAAAATCCTGAAGTGCTGCACTATTGCGTTTGTTCAACTTATGCACTGCACCACGAGCATAGAAAGGCATAGCATAACTCGGCTGCAACTCTATTGCACGGCTATAGTCCATCAGTGCTTTGTCCCAAGCTTCTAAGAAATAATGAGCATTTCCTCTTGCATAATATGCCTCCGGGTACTCATTAGAAATAGAAAGCGTCTTAGTGAAATCCTTAATAGCAGTCTGCAAATTACCACGCTCCACTTCCGAAAGCCCTTTACCATAGTATGCTTCGAAATAGTAGCTATCCAGCTGTACCGCCTTGTTGAAATCTTCTATTGCTTCATCATAATCGCCCTTGTAGAAATAAGCCAATCCACGCCCGTAGTAAGTAGGAGCATAGTCATCAGTTTTTTCTATTGCCTTGTTGTAATAAGTCAATGCCTTGTCATAGTCCTTTATCTTAATAGCATTGTATGCCGTTTGGATAAAGCCCTCTGTTTGTGCTACAAGCGATATACTCGTCGCCAATACTAATAGTAATACTAATTTTTTCATTTCAATTATCTCTCTGTGTGTTTTTCTTATTCTTCAATATAAAAAATTCTAACGAAATTACCTTACCCAATTCTGTTTTTGAAATCAGCTATTGTCTTCTCCAAACCATCTTTTCTATCTATTTTTGGAGTCCAGTCCAGTATTTCCTTAGCTTTGGTAATGTCTGGCTGTCTGATTTTAGGGTCATCTTGGGGTAGATTCTCAAATACTATTTCCGAGTCAGAGCCAATAATCTCGATTATTTCCTTTGCCAAATCGAGCATAGTCAGCTCATCGGGATTACCAATATTTACTGGATTGACCTCATCGCTCATAAGCAAGCGGTATATACCTTCGACCAAATCATCGACATAGCACACAGAACGAGTCTGCGAACCATCGCCATAGACAGTTACTGGCTCGCCTTTTAGTGCTTGGCGGATAAAGTTAGGTATTGCCCTGCCGTCGTGCAATCGCATACGTGGGCCGTAGGTGTTGAATATTCTTACTATTCTCGTTTCCACACCGTGATATTGGTGGTAAGCCATAGTAATTGCTTCCGAAAATCTTTTTGCTTCATCATAAACCCCACGTGAGCCAATAGGGTTAACATTCCCCCAATACTCTTCTGTCTGTGGGTGTACCAAAGGGTCGCCATAGACCTCACTCGTACTTGCGAGTAAGTACCTTGCACCCTTCTCTTTGGCAAGCCCAAGTATTTTGTGTGTACCAAGTGAGCCAACCTTAAGCGTCTGGATGGGTAGCTTTAAGTAATCGATAGGTGATGCAGGAGAAGCAAAATGGAGTATATAGTCTATATCTTCAGCGAAGAAGTTGTACTCGGTTACGTCGTGGTGTACAAACCTGAAGTTCGGGTTGCCCACCAGATGGGCTATATTGTCTGTGTTGCCTGTTAGCAAATTGTCAACCCCAATTACTTTGAAGTTTTTGCCGATAAATTTGTCACAAAGGTGTGAACCGAGGAAACCAGCCGCGCCGGTAATGAGTACAGTTTTCATAAAAAAAATGCTGTTAATAATTAATACTAACAGCAAATTTAATAATATTTGGGCTAAGCTCTAAGCTATTTCGTAGCTTAATTCACATTGATGAATTGGCTTGTCTTATTTCCATTCAAATCTCTTGCCTGAATGAAGTACATTCCGCGTTGCAGAAGCTTAGTAGAGATAGACAAATTGTCCGATGGAACTGCGATATTAGTGTTGTACGCCGCACCTTCTACTCTGTTCAATATAACTTCGTGTACCTTAGAGTCAGTTGATTGTATTTCAATTTTGTCCGTCTTTGTATCAACATCTATATTGATTGATGCAAAAGTAGCCGAAGTAGCAAAAAGTAGTGCTGCGATTATTGTTGTTATGTTTTTCATTGTAAAACTCCTTATTTGTAAAATTCTTAATTGTAGTTTGTATCTACCCTTAAAACGAATTTTACCCAAAGTGGTTTCAATTGATTCAGAAAAAAACCGAATCAGCAATAATTTACTGCTTATTTTAAAAATTTGTAAAACTTATTTTCACCTTTGTCCAAAACAATTATAAAGTACAATCTATTTTTTAACAATTTAGAGTATAATGATTTAAAGTCGAGCTCATTTTCTAAATCAATCATATTTCCCACGTAGTCATATACTTTTATATTAGCACCATCATCAATCAACCCTTTTAGTTCATTAATATTCAACTCATTCTCTGCTCTAACGTCTGTTTTTAGTTTATTAATATCTACTCTTCTCAAGGAAGAAAGTGCACCAGTTGAGTATATTAAATTGTCACCCTTAACTATCATTTTATCAATAGTTCCCATTCCTGAGTTTCCACTTGTTGATCCGATATGAATAGGGTCAATAAAAATAGTTTCTTCTATTTCATAATTAAAATCATTATTTAAATCAAACGAATATCTTTCTAATCTAAATGGCTCTCTTTTAGCACAGATTAATGTTTTATTATTCAATGCTACTATTGTTCTAAAATCTTCAAATTCAAATCTTGTTGCTTGTTCATAAATATCACCAACTCTATAAATGAATAATCTATCTTCACCATCAAATCGTTTTTCTAATGCGTAAAGAGAGTTCTCTGTTAAAACACTTTTCCGTCCAATTCCTTCATCCCAACCTAAAGAGTGCTTAATACCAATAGTTTTTACTTTTGACGATACTTTACCAATAGTTGTAAGGTAATAATTATTTATACTTTCTTTTGAACCCAGAACATAGAAAGCTTTATTTGAGAATATTTCTGTTATGTTTTCTTTAATCGTATAAGTATCAACTATTTTTTTTGAATAGAGGTAGTATATGCTAAATTCATTATTTTTAGATATTAATATCTCATCATTTTCTATTCTGAATACATCAATTCCTTTTTCTGTTGATAGGAATAACTTCTTTTCAAAGTTTTTGTAAGGATTAATTGAATAAAGTTCTTCATCATTATTCAATACTACAAACCCGGTACTTTCTACAAAGTTGATAACAGAATACCGTTTAATATCTAAAGTATCTTCACTTAGAATTCCCATTGATGGATAGTTATATATTCTATACTTTTCAATACCCTGAAAGTCTGAAAATGAGATAAATAAGAATTTTTCATCATCAGAAATGGCAAAATCATTTATTAAATTGATAGGTTCGGTTAGATAGTCAGCTTCTTCAGTAGTTATATTCAGCTTGTATGCACTGTGAGTATGTCTATTCACTAAAACAATATTATTATAATCTATTTTGGTGAAGGAAGAATAAGTAAAATCTTTATCAACAACGATTGTCTTTATTTCATTTAACTCTTGGGTTAATAACGCAACACTTCTTCCACTCAACAAAGCAAGCTTATTATCAATTATCATAATATCAGCTACTGTACCAAACTCAATACGTTTTTCCTTCTTTGACTCTAAGTTATAACTAAAGACGTAGAAACTGTTATTAATCACTTGAGTATAGATGAATCTGTTATTTAATAGTACAAAATAATGTACTCTTTCATCTATTTCTAAATCATAATACTCTATTTCAGTGTTTTCATTTATATGTATTATTCTTTTACCATTATAAAAAGTATTTCTATCATTTTGAGATTGTACATAGCTTGCACCAAATGAATCCGATTCATTAATAATATTATAATTATTAGTTTCTACTATTCTCAATGCTTCTTTACTAGTAATAATAATATATTCTTCTCCGTGGTGGAATAAATCATAATTTGATTCTCCATAGAGTGAGTCTAAGCTAATTGCCTCAATAAGTCTGCCAGTGTTATTTTCAAATTTTCGCAGTGTGTCATAATTCATACTAATGAAGTAATTATTGGTAGCAGCATGAGTCGGGGCAGTACTAATATGACTTGGTTCTACATGTGTATATATTAATGATTTTGTAATCTCTTCATTTAAATTAAATACTTGTACAACATTGCTCTTATTGAAATCTAAAAAAACATTTTCTCCAACAATTTCTACAGATTTAACAGACACACTTCCTCTGACCAAGACTTCGGGTGTATTAGCAAAAAGTGAATAGCTGAATATTAATATAATTAAAACACAAATTTTCATTACAAAACCACTTATTTATATATTTATCTAAGATACTTTAAGATACTTTAAGATACTTTAAGATACTTTAATTTGCAAAAAATTATTAACACAAAAAAACCGAATCAGCCACAAAAGCCAATTCGGTTTTCTTTAATATTAACATAAAAGTGAGCTTTTACTCAGCTTCTATCTTTTCTTCTTCCTCTTCCAATGGCTTTGGGTTGTGCCCAAATATATTACCAATTGTACTTGCTATGTGCATATCCTGATACTTTCTAAGACCTGTACCAGCTGGAATCAACTGACCCAAGATTAT
The DNA here is from genome assembly GCA_034670025.1 of Chlorobiota bacterium. Taxonomy (GTDB): domain Bacteria; phylum Bacteroidota; class Ignavibacteria; order Kapaibacteriales; family UBA2268; genus PGYR01. The sequence goes on along the minus strand of JAXMOE010000002.1, from coordinate 325,575 downwards.
GTTCTCTTTCAACCCTTTGAGGTAATCTACCTTAGCCGAAATAGACGCATCGGAAAGCACAGCAGTAGTTTGCTGGAACGAAGCAGCCGACAGCCAACTTTCAGTCTTCAGTGATGCTTGAGTGATACCCAATAGTATCGGCTCACCGATAGACGGCTCAGCAACTCTGTATTCTGGAGGCGTTTTGCCTTTCTTCGTCAAGTCTTTTACTACTTGCTTCACTTTTCTTCGTGGATACAAGAAATTCTCATTGTAATTAGAATCACCCTTGTCAGTAACAACTACCAATGATTTCACAGCTTCATTGTCATCAATGAATTTGATCTTATCAAAGTTGTCATTTTCTAACATGTGAGTATCACCAGAGTCAATAATCTTAACTTTCTGAAGCATTTGTCTTACGATAACCTCTATGTGCTTATCGTTCAACTTCACACCTTGCATACGGTAAACTTCCTGAATCTCGTTAACCAAGTATTCTTGTACCGCATTTGGTCCTTTTATCTTCAATATATCGTGTGGGTTAATAGAACCTTCGGAGATTCTGTCACCAGCACGGATAAAGTCTTTTTCTTGAACTAAGATGTGACGACCAACAGGAACTAAGTATTCTGCTTCTGTCTTCTCATCGAGTGAAGTAATCTTAACTACTCTCTGGTTTCTCTTCGGTTTTTCAAACGAAACGATACCATCAATCTCAGTAACAATAGCAGGATTTTGCGGAGAACGTGCCTCGAACAACTCAGTTACCCTAGGCAAACCACCCGTGATATCTCTTGTTCTACCCATATCTCTTGGAATCTTAACTAATTGAGTACCAGTACCAATTGTCTCGTTGTTTTCAACCCTAAGTTGAGCACGAGAAGGAATATTATAAGTACGGATAACTTTGTCATCTTTATCAACTATCTCGATAGTTGGAGATTTGGTTCTATCTCTCGAATCGATAACTACCTTAGTAATGTGACCAGTTTGCTCATCATTTACTTCGCTGTAAGTTACGTTAGGAATCAAATCTTTGTACTGAACTCTACCAGCAACTTCCGAGATGATAGCCGAGTTATAAGGATCCCACTCATATATGAGTTGTCCTTTAGTAACCTTATCGCCATCTTGAACTTCTATTGTCGCACCATAAGTAGCATCATAAGAAGTAAGTTTTCTGTTAGAATCAGGGTCAATAATATTGATAACACCACTACGAGAAACTACGATAGTAATCTCGCCAGTCTCTGACTCGTAAGATACAGTACGCATATTCTCGAATCGGACAATACCGTCGAACTTAGCATTTACAGTAGATTGCGAAGCAACCAATGACGCAGACCCACCTGTGTGGAACGTACGCAATGTAAGCTGAGTACCCGGCTCACCAATTGACTGCGATGCAATAGTACCAACGGCTTCACCAACATCAACCAATCTACTGGTTGACATATTACGGCCATAACACTTAGCACAAACACCACGTCTGTTTTCACAAGTAAGAACTGATCTGATATTAATTTTCTCAACAGAAGAACCTTCAATTTTAGAAGCAATCTTCTCGTCAATAATCTCGCCACCTTCTACAAGTAGTTCTTCAGAAATATGATCGTGAACATCTCGCAATGCCACACGTCCTAATATTCTTTCGTAAAGTGGTTCTTTTACTTCCTCACCATCTTTAAGAGCTTCCATTTCCACCCCACGAATAGTACCACAATCACGATCAGTAATAATCATATCTTGTGCCACATCGTGCAATCTTCTCGTTAGGTAACCCGCATCGGCAGTTTTCAATGCCGTATCTGCAAGACCCTTACGAGCACCGTGAGTAGAAATAAAGTACTCAAGGATAGAAAGACCTTCTTTGAAGTTGGAGATAATTGGATTTTCAATTAGCTCACCTGTGCTACCAGAAACTGATTTTTTCGGCTTAGCCATAAGACCACGCATACCAGCCAACTGACGAATCTGCTCTTTTGAACCCCTCGCTTGGGAGTCAAGCATCATCCAGAATGAGTTGAAACCATCTTTATCTTTTGCAATTTCGTTGTAAAGTTTATCAGCAACTCTGTTCGTTGCATTCGACCATGTATCAATTATCTTATTGTAACGCTCACCGCCACTAATAACACCATTGATGTAAGCCATTTCTATACCTTCTACTTTCTTATCAGCAGAGTCAATAATCTTTGTCTTAAGTTCAGGAATCTTAACATCATGAATAGAAACAGAAAGACCACCACGAGTTGCGTAGAAGAATCCTAATTCTTTCAATCTGTCTAAGAACTTAACTGTAACATCAAGACCAGTTTCTCTGAAACAAGCCCCAATTATTTGTCTTAATCTTTTCTTAGTCAAAAGCTCATTGATATAACCCATAGCTTCTGGGACAATATCGTTGAAGATAGCACGACCAACAGTCGTTTCTATCATTTTGCCATTCCATCTAAGCTTAATTTTTGCGTGTAGATGAACAACCTTATTATCATAAGCTAATTTCACTTCCTCAATACTACCAAACAACTTACCAGTACCTTGTACTTCTGGCTTATGTTTAGTCAAGTAGTAAACACCAAGAACCATATCTTGAGAAGGTACAGCAATTGGGTCACCATTCTGAGTATGCATAATATTATGCGGTGCCAAGATTAGTAGGAACGCTTCTAACTGCGCTTCATAACTAATTGGCAAGTGAACAGCCATCTGATCACCGTCAAAATCGGCGTTGAATGCAGTACATACCAACGGGTGCAGCTGTATCGCTTTACCTTCGACTAATCTCGGTTGGAATGCCTGAATACCTAATCTGTGGAGAGTTGGTGCACGGTTAAGCATAACTGGATGACCTTGGATTACTTTCTCAAGTATATCCCATACTTCATCAGTCTTTCTTTCTACTAATTTCTTAGCAGACTTTACCGTCTTAACATATCCTCTTTCAATCAACTTTCTGATTACGAACGGCTTGAATAACTCAACAGCCATTTCCTTAGGCAAACCACATTCGTGCAGCTTAAGTTCAGGACCAACTACGATAACCGAACGACCAGAATAGTCAACACGCTTACCAAGTAGGTTCTGACGGAATCTACCAGACTTACCTTTCAGCGTATCTGCTAACGATTTCAATGCTCTTTGTGAATCAGACCTAACAGCTCTTCTTGAATTATCAAAAAGTGCGTCAACCGATTCTTGAAGCATACGTTTTTCATTACGTAATATAACTTCAGGAGCTTTAATGTCTATTAATCTTTTTAATCTGTTATTCCTGATTATAACCCTTCTATAAAGGTCGTTCAAATCGGAAGTTGCAAATCTACCACCTTCCAAAGGAACCAAAGGTCTCAGGTCTGGTGGAATAACAGGTATAATGTCCAATACCATCCAATCTGGATCATTAGGCATTTCTTTTTCAGCATTAGGGCCGAAAGAATCTAAGATACCCAAACGCTTAAGAATATCCTTCTTACGAGTTTGAGAAGTCTCAGTTTTGATTCTTTCCTTCAACATGTGGTAATCACCCAGAGGGTCAACTCTCTTCAGAAGTTCCTTGATTGCTTCACCACCAACTAAGGCAATAAATTTCTCAGGATCATCTTCATCCATATCGAAATGTTCGTCAGGAAGTGAGTCAATTACTTCTAAGTACTGTTCTTCAGTTAACAAATCCTTGTTTTGAAGACCAGTAGTACCAGGTTGAACGACTACATAAGACTCGTAGTAAGCTATTCGCTCTACGTCTTTGGTAGTCATACCCAATATACCTGCAATTTTACTTGGCAGCGTACGCAAGAACCAAACGTGAACTACAGGAACAGCAAGCATTATGTGCCCCATTCTCTCACGTCTGACTGATTTTTGTGTAACTTCTACACCGCATCTATCACAGACTATACCTTTGTATCTGATACGCTTGTATTTACCACAAGCACATTCCCAATCTTTGATTGGACCGAATATTTTTTCACAGAAAAGACCATCTTTCTCAGGTCGGAAAGACCTGTAGTTAATGGTTTCTGGTTTAGTTACTTCACCTCTCGATCTGTTAAGAATGTCATCCGGAGACGCTATTCTAATCGAAATTTTGTCGTAACCTTTCTTTGGTAATGGTATTGATTGCATAGGAATACTCCTATTTATAATTTTTTAGTTTATTCAATTTCTATATCTAAGCAAAGCCCTTGTAATTCTCTCACTAATACGTTGAATGATTCAGGTATATTAGGATTAGGCAAGTTATCGCCTTTTACAATAGCTTCGTACATTTTCGCTCTACCTTGTACATCATCTGATTTGATTGTCAACATCTCTTGAAGTGTATGTGCAGCACCATAAGCTTCGAGTGCCCACACCTCCATCTCTCCGAGTCTTTGACCACCAAATTGTGCCTTACCACCCAGAGGTTGCTGAGTAATAAGTGAGTATGGACCAATGGAACGAGCGTGTAGTTTGTCTTCTACTAAGTGAGACAGTTTCAACATATAAATATATCCGACCGTTACTTCTTGGTCAAAATCTTCACCTGTTCTACCATCAATCAACCTAGATTTACCGTTTCTTGGCAAACCGGCATCTTCTAAGAAGTCTCCAACTTCATCCCAAGTTGCACCATCGAAAATAGGAGTAGCAAAGTGCGTACCCGTCTTATCTCCAGCCCATCCGAGTGCAGTTTCATATAACTGACCCAAGTTCATACGCGAAGGTACACCCAATGGGTTAAGAACTATATCAACTGGTGTTCCATCTGGTAAGAATGGCATATCTTCAAGCTTAACAACTTTGGATACAATACCTTTATTACCGTGACGACCCGCCATCTTATCACCGACTTGCAGCTTACGTTTTTTAGCAACATAAACCTTAGCCATTTGTAAGATACCTGGTTGTAACTCATCACCAGCAGCTAATTTGTTCTTCTCAGTTTTGAACTCTGTCTTGATATCATTTCTGAATCTCAAGTAATTTACAAATAAGTCTTTTAGAGTAGAAGAATCTTCTTTGCTTTCTACTATTCCAGCATCTACATCGAGTAATTCTGGTTTTAGCAATCCTTCTTCAAACTTATCAAATAAATCTTTAGTAGTTACTGTTGAGCCGCCTCTGTAAACATTTACATTGTTGCTCAATTTCATACCTAAAATCTTTTGCCCATCGAGCAAAGTACCAAGTCTGTTGATGAACTCTTCGTCCACTTGCTTGATTACTTTTCTTTCTCTTCTGGCAATAGCTTCTTTTCTCTTTCTTTCTCTTGTTCTTATCTCTTTGTCGGTAGTCAATACCCTTCTTGAGAATAGCTTAGTGTTTATAACCACACCTTTCAACCCTGGACTACCTTTCAAAGATACATCTTTTACATCGCCTGCCTTATCACCAAAGATTGCTCTTAATAGCTTTTCTTCTGGAGTTGGATCAGTTTCACCTTTCGGAGTTATTTTACCAATAAGGATATCACCTTCGCCAACTTTAGCACCGTTTCTTATAATACCGTGCTCATCTAAGTCTTTAGTAGATTCTTCACTTACGTTTGGAATTTCACGAGTAAATTCTTCTTCACCCCTTTTGGTATCTCTAACTTGAAGTGTAAATTCTTCAATGTGTACAGATGTAAATACATCTTCGGCAACAAATCTTTCAGATACAATAATTGCATCCTCAAAGTTGTAACCTCTCCAAGGCATAAATGCTACTAATACGTTTTGACCTAATCCCAACTCAGCTTGCTCAGTAGATGCACCATCACAAAGTGGTTGCCCTTCTACTATTCTGTCGCCAGCTTGAACAAGTGGTTTTTGGTTAATACAAGTATCTTGGTTAGTTCTAAAGAACTTCAATAGTTTGTAAGTTTTAACTTCTTCAAAATCAAAATCAGTTAACTTTTCAATGTCTGATCTGTTATCTTCGTATTTCACTCTAATTTCCTTAGCACTTACGTATTCCACAATACCATCAGCTTCCGCTAATATCATAGTTTTGGAATCCTTAGCTGCTTTTGCTTCCATACCAGTACCAACAATCGGTGCCTTAGGATCAAGCAAAGGAACAGCTTGACGTTGCATATTCGCGCCCATTAGTGCACGGTTGGCATCATCGTGTTCTAGGAATGGAATCATAGAAGAGGCAAGAGAAGTAATTTGATCAGTCGATACATCGATATAATCAACTTCTTCAGCAGATACTAATACGAAATCACCTGACTTACGAGCTTTTACTCTATCGCCAAGTAATCTTCCTTTTTCATCAGTCAAAGTAGAGCAAGTACATATTACTTTACCATCTTCTTTTTCTGCTGTTAAGAAATCAATATCTTCAGTTACTATACCATCTATAACCTTTCTATAAGGTGTTTGGATGAAACCTAAAGTATTAATTTCGGCATGGATTGCTAATGATGAAATTAGACCAATATTCGGCCCCTCAGGAGTCTCAATCGGACAAAGTCTTCCGTAGTGTGTATAGTGAACATCACGAACCTCAAAGCCCGCTCTTTCTCTAGTCAGACCACCAGGACCCAATGCAGAAGTTCTTCTCTTATGAGTAATTTCTGCTAATGGATTCGTTTGATCCATAAATTGAGATAGCTGGTTTGTTCCAAAGAATTGATTTACTACTGAACTAATAGTTCTTGCATTAACCAACTCAGATGGAGTCAAGTTCTCACCATCGTGAATACTCAATCTCTCTTTTATTGTTCTAGCCATACGAGCTAAACCAATATTGAACTGAGAGCCAAGTTGCTCACCTACAGTTCTTACTCTTCTGTTACCCAAGTGATCAATATCGTCACCAGTGTGTTTCAAATCGTGCAATTCGATTAATTGCTTGATTATTTCCACAATGTCAGTATTAGTAAGAGTAGTAACATCTTCTTCAATATCAAGACCCAATCTATCGTTCAGTCTATAACGACCAACAATACCTAAGTCATAACGCTTGTCACTAAAGAACATTCTTTCTAATAGCTGTGCGGCAGTCTCTACATCAGGTGGCTCACTCGATCTTAGAGTACGATAGATTGATTCCAATGCGTCGTCTCTGTTCCTAGAAGTATCTTTAGATATAGTTCTAGCGATAAGTGGCTCGTCTGTTGGGTCAACAAAGCCGTAAAGCTTAATTTCTTCAGCGTCCGAAGCTTCTAATTTTTTGTATAATTCTTCATCTAAAATCATATCACGAGTAGCGATAATCTCACCAGTTGCCATATCAATAACGTCCGATGCAATCTTTCTACCAACGTGCTCTTCTTTCAAATCTTTAATATCATATTCATTAGCTAACTCAAATAAAGAAAGAATATCTTCATCAGAAGAATAGCCAATAGCACGCAATAGCGTAGTAACTGGGAACTTTTTCTTTCTATCGATGTAAGCATACATAATTTCATGAATATCAGTAGTGAACTCTACCCACGAACCTCTGAAAGGAATGATACGTGCAGAGTAGATTCTAGTACCATTAGGGTGAACAGCATCGTCAAAAAATACACCAGGTGAACGGTGGATTTGTGATACGATAGCACGTTCAGCACCATTGATAATAAAAGTACCCTTAGGAGTCATAGAAGGAATGTTACCTAAGTAAACTTCCTGCTCTACTGCTTCTATGTAATCTTCAGACTCTTTGTCTGCTTTACTCGATAATCTTAGTTTAGCTTTTAGAGGTTTAGAAAACGTAAGTTCTCTTTCTCTACACTCTTCTTCAGAATATTTTGGTTTCTCAATGATATATTCCATGAATTCCAATTGGAATATTTCAGAATTATCTAGGATAGGAAAATTTTGATGAAAAGATTGTTGTAAACCTTTCATTTCTCTCTTGTGAGGCGGTACGTTCTCTTGCAAGAAATTATCGTACGCTTCTACCTGAATATTGAGTAAATCAGGATATTTTGACTTAGAGATGTTTGATTTCGCAAAGGTAACTCTATTTCTTAGTCTATGAATACCCCTAGATGTCTCCAGCTTAGGGTATTTGGTAGCTAATTTGCTTATTTTTGTTTCCTTAGTATTCGCACTCATTTAAGTACTCCGATTTCTTCGATTTTTTTTCTTTTGTAATATAGGAAAAGGATTTTTTGACAAAGCACCTTCGTTTGAGGCAATTCGTCAAAAAACCCTATCAATTTTTTATATAATATCGTCGATATGTATAATTAGTCAATCTGTTATAATAAAAATAAAACGACCAAACGGCACACAACATGCCGTTCAGTCGTATAAGTAAAATACTTATTTTAAAGTAACTTTAGCGCCAGCTTCTTCAAGCTTGCCTTTTAGTTCTTCAGCTTCAGCTTTGTCAGCTTCTTCTTTAATCACAACTGGTGCAGATTCAACTTTTTCTTTAGCTTCTTTTAAGCCAAGACCAGTGATTTCTCTTACTGCTTTAATAACATTAAGTTTACTACCACCAATTTCAGTTAATTCAACATCAAAGCTATCTTTAGCTTCTTCACCACCACCAGCATCACCGCCAGCAGCGCCAGCAATCATAACTGGAGCAGCAGCGCTAACACCAAACTTTTCTTCTAATGCTTCTTTCAACTCAGCAGCTTCTACTAATGTAAGTGCCGAGATTTGATCTACTAGTTTGTCAACTGTTTCAGACATTCTATAACTCCTAATAAAATATTATTTTGTATAAATTAATTGTTTCTTTTTATTTAAGCGACATCGCTTTTTGATTTAACACCTTCGTGAATCACGTAGGCAAGATCGCGCATTACAGCACCAATAGCACCAACAATGCCAGAAGCTGGAGCGTTGATAGAACCAACGATAGCAGCCATGATATCTTCTTTCGTAGGCAATGCAGCCAATGTTTTGAGCTGAGTACTATCGAAGTATTTACCATCGATAATAGCCGCTTTCAACTTTGGTCTTTCTTTGTCTTCGAAAGCTTTCTTGATGATTTTAGCAGGTGTAACAGGATCTTCGTAGCCGAATACCATACCAGAGTAACCTTTGAAGTCGTCGTCTTGGAATTGGAAATTTTCATTTCCTTCCAAAGCTTTGCGGAACAATGTGTTCTTTGCAACTTTGTACTTAAAGTCCCCTTTCTTCAATTCAGCTCTGAAAGCATTTGCTTCAGCTACTGTCATGAATTCAAAGTCGATTAAGTAAGCAGCGCTCGCTTCTTCTAAGTAACCTTGTATTTCTTCAACCGTTTGTTTCTTTTGCTCTAATGTAATCATTGTATTTATTACCTTTTGTTATCCAATTATGGATTAAATGTAGAAGCATTTAATAATTAGAGTGCGTAAATTTTCTTGTTTTATTTCTTATTTATATTATTTCTTTGTAATAAAAGAGCTCTCGTCTATAGCCAAACTTGGGCCCATAGTCGAAGAGAAAAATACACTCTTAATGTATTTACCTTTTGTAGAAGCAGGTCTGCTCTTCAAAATAGTCTCGTAAAACAAATTAACATTATCTTTTAGTGAATCATGATCAAAGCCACGTTTGCCAACAGCACCAGCAATATTTCCAGACTTATCTACTCTGTACTCTATCTTACCAGCTTTCAACTCTTCCACAGCTTTCGCTACGTCAAAAGTAACTGTTCCAATCTTAGGGTTTGGCATTAGTCCACGGGGTCCCAATATACGACCCAATTTACCAACTTCACCCATAACGTCTGGTGTAGCAACAACTACATCAACGTCGGCCCAACCTGATTTGATTTTATCAACATATTCGTCCAATCCAGCATAATCAGCACCTGCATCCAAAGCTTCTTTGTCTTTTGGAGTTTTAGCAAACACTAATACTCGTACAGACTTACCAGTACCGTGGGGTAACGAAACCGTACCACGGATATTTTGGTCAGACTTACGAGGATCAACACCTAAGTGCATAGATATTTCGAATGATTCATCGAATTTAGCAGATGGATTTGCTTTTATAAATTCAATGGCTTCATCTACTGTATATTTTTTATTCTTGTCTAATTTTGATACAATCGACTTGTATCCTTTACCACGTTTGTTCATTTTATTGTTCCAATATATTTAATATAGCAGAATTAACCTTTGAAGTTAACACCCATAGCTCGAGCAGTACCTTTTATCATCTCTACTGCCGAATCCATTGATGTGCAATTCAAATCTTCCATTTTAACCTTTGCTATCTCTTCGCACTGAGCACGAGTGATAACACCTACTTTAATTTTGTTCGGTTCGCCCGAACCACTTTTCAACTTTAATGCATTTTTGATTAGCACTGCAGCAGGAGGAGATTTGGTAACAAACGTAAAAGACTTATCAGCAAAAAACGTAACCTCAGCAGGGATAATTAAGCCCCTGTCTTTCTGAGTTTGCGCATTGAATGCCTTTACGAATTCCATACCATTCAAACCTCTTTGACCGAAAGCAGGACCTACTGGTGGGGCCATTGACGCTTCACCGGCTTTTAACTGCAGCTTGAATGTACCAGCAACTTTTTTAGCCATTTTAAACTCTGTGTTTAATATTAATTATTACTATCAGAAGGGTTCTCTATTTCAACTTGAGTAAAATCAAGCTCGACAGGAGTTTTCCTGCCCAAGATTCCCACTTCCACTTTTAATTTCTGTTTATCATTATTGACTTCTTTCACAGTACCACTAAATGTATTGAATGGACCATCTATTACTTTAATAGGATCCCCAATTTCAAATTGTGTTTCTACTTGTGCTATGTCTTTTCTTTCTTCTAATCTTCCGATTATTCTATCTACTTCATCCTTACGTAAAGGAGTGGCTTCGCTTCTTCTTCCCACGAAACTTACTACTGAAGGCAAATTTTGAACAACATCTTGTACTTTCAGATCCAATACAGCATGAAGAATAATATAGCCAGGCAAAAAGTTCCTAGTCTTAGTACGTCTTTTCCCACCTCTTACCTCGAACACAGTTTCTTCGGGAATAACGACTTCCAATATTCGTTCATCTATCCCTAACCTTTTAGATTCTACCTCTATTAGGTTTTTAACTTTTTGTTCGTGACCAGTAAAAGTACGTAAAGCGTACCAATTGGGCTTTTTCCTTTCTTCTTCTATTGCTTGCGGATCATACATATATTATCTTATCCAAATATTGCGAACAACTGATCTACACCAGTTTTTATTATATAGTCAAATACTGCGACTATTAGAGTAATAACTGCAGTAACTACAACAACGATTTGGCTCGACTTAAGAAGGTGTTCCTTCGTTGGCCAAGCTACCTTTTTCATCTCGGCAGTTACTTCTTCTGTTATTTTTTTTATTTTTCCTATCATATAAAACTCTTAAGTTATATTATTTGCACGGGTGGTAGGACTTGAACCCACAGCCAATGGTTTTGGAGACCACTACTCTACCAATTGAGCTACACCCGTGTGTGTTTAGTCTTTTAATACACTAAATTTCAAATCACATTTTTGAGCTAGCGAGCGGATTTGAACCGCCGACCTCATCCTTACCAAGGATGTGCTCTACCAACTGAGCTACACCAGCATCAGCACACAAAACTCAGCAAAATAGAAAAAAATTGAGATAAAACACTTTACCTCAACTAAAAAACTTTCATATTTTGCACTGGTTGCTCATAATTGACACCAAAATTTTGAGCGGGAGACGAGACTCGAACCCGCGACCCTCAGCTTGGAAGGCTGATGCTCTACCAACTGAGCTACTCCCGCACTTGTAATTTTGCTTATCTATAGTGGGCAGGGAAGGATTCGAACCTCCGTAGGGTTGCCCCAGCAGATTTACAGTCTGCCCCGGTTGACCGCTTCGGTACCTGCCCCAATATATTTGAGCTTACAAAATTAATTGATAGAAATGAGAAAAGCAAGTTTTATGGAAAATATTTCTATTTTTCTTTGTACTACTCTCCATTTCTTCAATATTTTATCATATTTTGTTAGAACAAGGTTTGCAATTTAAAAAAAACTAATTTATTTATTGAACTTTTTATTCAAATATTTCATAAAAGATCAAATTATTTTTAATTCTAGCTGGGAAGATCCCGCTATCGATAGAAAACTACTGAACTTAGATGAACATAGCAAGATGTTAACAATCACCAGTGCTGGTGATAATATATTGGACTATCTACTCGATTCTCCAAAATCTATCACCTCTGTTGACCTTAACCCCTCACAGTCTGCTTTGGCAGAGCTTAAGCTTGCCATTATCAAATCGAACACTCATACTAACCTATTCGATATGTTTGGTAAAGGTCATTTTTCCGGCTTCCCTTCTCTTTTGAAAGCATTAAAACCCCATCTTACTAAAAGAACTTACAATTTTTGGCTAAACAAGAAGGATTATTTTTCTTCGAAACTTAGCTTCTACCACTATGGTACTTCTGGGCTAATAGCACGAGGGTTTCATTATCATCAAAAGCTTAGTCCAAAGCTAAGACGTTTAGTATTAGAGTTAGCAGCAACTACGAGCTTGGAGCAACAGCACCGAAAGTATAAAGAATTGGAATCATTCCTTTTTGACAACTGGTTTGCACGCCTTTTGCTATCGAACAAGTTATCACTTTCATTGTTCGGTATACCAGACCAACAGTATGAATTAGTCAAAAAACACAACGAATATCACGATATGTACAAATTTGTTGTTGGCTCACTAAGTACTGTGTTTAACGAATTTAGGTTATCTGAAAATTACTTCTGGTCTTTATATATCAATGGGAAATATTCTATAGAAACTTGCCCGAACTATCTGAAACAGGAGAATTTTGAATTGTTAAAACAAAATTCTGATAAGGTCAATCTAATCACTGACACATTCTATAATGTTTTAGAACAATCAGCTGATAACTCATACACTCACATTATATTATTAGACCATTTCGATTGGTTTTGGAAAGACAAAAGCACTCAACTAAAAGTTTGGGAACAGATAAAAAGAGTAGCCGAACCAAATGCTAAGATCCTATTCCGCTCTGCTGCCAGCACGAGAGATTACTTGATACCAGAAATACAAAATGAAATAGAGTACAGAGATGGCCTAACTGACGGCTTTACTAATCGTGGCAGAGTTGGAACTTATGGTAGTGTAAACTTTGGTGTGATGAAGTAGCTAAGTCTTAGGTACATTATTTTTCCAACAATTCTACTATTATCAGCTCTGTGTGTTATTTTACATCAGAATTAATCAACAAGATGTAAATCTAAATGAAAATTGGACTATTTCCACTAAATATAGTATTATTCCCTGAATCAATCTACCCTCTTCACATATTTGAAGACAGGTACAAAAAGCTGCTTTCTGAGTGTAGTGAAGAAGACAAAGAGTTCGGTGTAGTCTATGCCAGCGGGAATAATATACTCTCAATTGGTTGCACGGCCAAAGTTCACAAATTGATTAAAAAATATGACGACGGCAAAATGGATTTGAATGTCATTGGTCGAAGCAAATACTTGATTAACCATATTGAAGAACGGGAAGATGGGCTATTAGTAGGTGATGTCAAGATATTAGAAGATATGGATGAAAAGTTGGACGACACGCTACTCGACGAATGTTTAGAGCTCTATAACTTTATCACAAACAAAATACCAGTGTTCAGGGTGCAGCGGACAACCAAAGAAACATTAGAAGGTAAATTAGCGAGCTATTATTTTGCCCAAAAGTCAGGATTGATTGCCAAACAGAAACAAGCTCTATTAGAAATGAATAGTGAGAATATGAGATTAGACTACATCAGAAAACATTTGGAAAGTATTAAACCATCAGTTGACAAAGCAGTAGAAGTCGAAAAAATAATCAGAAATGACGGCTACTTGCCTCCTAAGGAGAAATAAATGAAGCCAATAATAATGGGTATAATCAATGTAACTCCCAATTCATTTTCCGATGGTGGTGATTACAACACAACAAAGGCAGCTGTTACCCACTCGCTTAAGCTAATAGACGATGGTGCCGAAATAATTGACATAGGTGGAGAAAGCACACGCCCCGGCTCTGAACCAGTTACTGTTACAGAAGAAATAAGCCGCACAATTCCAGTAATAGAAGGCATTCGTGAAATAAATAAAGATATTAGAATATCAATAGACACAACTAAGTATGAAGTAGCCAAGCAAGCTTTAGACTTAGGTGCTACGATTATTAATGATGTTAGTGGATTAGTTGAAGAGCCACGTTTCGTTATTCTAGCCAAAGAATATAACGCGGATTTGGTGCTAATGCACAAGAAAGGCACACCGAAAAATATGCAAAATAATCCTACTTATAACAATGTATGCCAAGAAGTGTATGATTTCTTGAACGAACAGGCAGAAAAAGCCAAAGGCATAAATGGCAAAGTTATAGTCGATGTTGGGATTGGCTTCGGCAAAACACTAACACACAATGTTGAACTACTCAACAATTTGGAGAGATTCAAACAAATAACTGGTCATCAACTACTTGGTATAAGTAGAAAGTCATTTATCAAAATGATGTTCGGCATAGAGAATGCAAAAGATAGAGACTCACACACCGCTCTTATTCATTCCAAGTTGCTCGATAAAAATATCGAAATACTCAGAGTTCACAACGTCAAACTAATACGTGAAATGTTAGAGATTAATAATACATTCTAATTAGAATGTGTATCTCATCCCAAAGTTTATACCATTTTTACTAGTATTGTAGAGCTTGCTTTCAAAATTATACTTAGCGTAATTAGCACCGTAGCCAATCATTAGTGAATAAGTGCTATTCAGATTGAGCATAAGTCCAGACTCTAACCCCATGGCAAATCCATCGGACAAACCACCACCAGTTACTTGAACATAAGGGGTAACAACTCCGTCTAATATCAATTCATCTGGAGCATAGCGAAGACCAAGGTTGAACGATGTCATAGATTCATTACTATAAGTAACAGACTCAGTTGCAGTAAGTGGATTGGCAGTACGGACAACGTATTGCTCTCGTCCAATTAGACCAATAGCATGTAAATCATCAACGATTTCAAAATTCACACCAATCATCATATCATTAAGCAATTCATTTTGGTCAGGGTTATTGCTACCTCTTAACTCAAGGGCAAAACCTGTTTCTTCTATGTAATTAATTCTTTCTATGTTGAGTTGTGTTACTGGTTGACTTTCATGATTGACCATTGTTACTTTCACCCTCGCATAGCCATTGCTACTAACATCGTGGATATTATTTTCATTCAATGAAGCAATATTCGAAGATTCAGAAGCTTCAATAAACTCAGATGATTTCTTTACAGATGAAACAAATTCGTCATTACTGTTGTCAGAAATGAGAGGATTGTTAGAATTTCTATCATCAGTTTCACTTGAATAAACGCCAGCAATATTATTGCTACTGTTTCTTTGTGTATATTCTTGATTGTTTGTGTTGTTCGTTTCAGTCTCTTTTGATGCCACTATTGGGATATCAGAATGAGAAGCATCATCGTAATAATTTTGGGCTAAAGTAACTCCAGCACTTTGGGCATCACTATTACCTAATTTCATATCGAAATTCATAAAAAGCAAAGTAGAAATAGTAGCCGCAATTGCAACCGATGCAAGTGTGGATAGATTATCACTAAACACGCTCATAATACTTACTCCCGAAGCTGAAGCAAATATAGTAGCACCTGGTTTTCTGTTTCCTTCAGAAACTGGCGGTTCAGTTGAACCCGAAGGGATTGAAAAACCCAAGCTACTAAACACAGCGTTGGTCGATTCTATAGGTGGCGATATATTATTCATATCATTCGAGGCAATCTTCATCATACTAAGTTGCTGTTCAAATTCACCTCTTAAAGACTGGTCCGAAGCCAAAGCTTGGAACAAGGCATCTTCGTTTGCCCCGTTTAGCCCAGTGTCTAAGTATTCGTGTATCATCTGATCGTAAGTCATATCAAAAAACTCAATTATTTATTATTCTTTATTTCATCTAAGTAAGGAGCAAGTATTTCTTTTATCTTCAATTTAGCACGCCAATACCTATTTCTAGCAGTAGAAATTGGCACTTGAGTAATCTCAGAAATCTCTTTATAAGAAAATCCATGATATTGCCTAAGTACAAAAGTTTCTTTGTGTTCAAACTCTAACACTTCCAAAGCATTGTTTATTAGCTCTAACAATTCTTTTTGCTCATAGCCAGTGTCATTAGTTCTAAGGTTGTACTCTTCCAAATCAATATGAACTTTCTTACTTCTTGTGTAATTGAGACATAGATTCCTTGCAATAGTAACTAACAACCCAGAAACACTACCTGCTAACTCTGTGTTATCTTTTGATTGGTCAAAGAAATTACAAAATGTCTCTTGGAAAATGTCGTTAGCATCTTCCTTGTGACCTGTAACTCTAAGGCAATAGGCGTAAATTTTCTGCGAATAACGCGAATACAGCTCTGCAAAAGCATTCTCAGCTTTTGACTTATCCTCACGTAGAGCTGCATAAAGCTCTAAGTCAGTGTATTTGCTATATTGTTTATTCATTTTTGTAACGCTCCTATATATAAAGACACATGAACAGCAAAAACGTCTCATTAAAACGCAACTTTTTTAAAGTTTTTTTTGAAATTTATTAAGATTTATTGCTTTTTGCTAATTATGACTCCTTTAATATAAGCAATTTAATTGATTTATGAAATTTATTTTAAATATTGACAATAGATACAAAAAAAAGCCACTGCATATAATTTCATGCAATGGCTTTTTTTGAGTCTAAACAATTTATGTAGTTTTTCTATCCCTCTGCTTCTGGTATTTGTAATGCTACCATATTAGTTACTTCGGGATATTTGACCTTAAATAAGATTATATCACCAGCAGATTTACTATCTATAATGTCTTTCAAATCTCTTGTAGTGTTTACGTCTTTCCTGTCAGCTTGAACTATAACACCATTGGGGAACATTCCTCTTTCGGAAGCTAAGCTAAATCGCTCAACATTAGATATAAGCACTCCATTCTCTGTACTATACTCTTTTTTTATTTCGTCTTTCAACTTTTCAACTGAAAATCCGAGCTTGTTGAAATCAACAGGAGAGTTCTCTTTTATACCCGGTGCCGCTTCGTTATCATTACTACTGCCAACGTTCTCGGCAAAACCCTCTTCGCCGTCTCTTGATTTTAATCTAACAGTTTTAGTTATGGTTTTTCCATTTCTCAAAATTAGCAATTCAACTTCTTCGCCTGCCCTCTTTTGAGCAATTCTACTTTGCAACTCAGAAGAGGAATATAGTCTATTGCCATCTAATTCCAACAATACATCACCCTCATTTACACCTGCATCTTCAGCTGCACTACCAATAAGTACACTACCAACCTTTACGCCATAGACTTCATCAAGCCCAAATGCCTTGGCCTCCATCTCATCACGAACACTACTAATACTTACACCGATATACCCTCGGTCAATTTTACCATCGTCAATCAAGTCATCAATTACTGACACAACCAGATCGACGGGAATAGCAAACCCATAGCCAATATAATTTCCTGTACTCGTAGCAATTGCAGTATTGATTCCAGTTAGTGAGCCATTCATATCAAAAAGACCACCACCAGAGTTACCTGGGTTAATTGCAGCATCTGTTTGAATATAATATTCAACAGAATAACTACCTCTGTTTATATTCAGCTGTCCACGACCTATTGCACTAACTATGCCTGTCGTGACAGTTGATGTCAACCCAAGTGGGTTACCTACAGCCATTACCCATTCCCCCACTTTGACCGAATTAATATCTGCAAAGTGAACGGATGGGAAATCGTTTCTGTTTGTCACTAAGCGAATAACAGCCAAATCAGTTAGTGGGTCTGCACCAACTAATTCTGCTTCGAATATCTTTTTGTCATAAGTCGTTACCTTAATTGAAACAGCATCTTCTACAACGTGATTGTTTGTAACTATATATCCGTCTTCAGAAATGAATACTCCAGACCCATTCCCACGCATATACTTGTCTCTGTCTTGGTCTTTAGGTCTGAAAAACTCATAAAACTCTTCTGCCCTTGGGTCTCTTTTTCGTTCCGAGGTTACTTCTATACTAACAACCGAAGGCAAGACAGACTCCGAAACACTTGTGAAAGCATTGTTGAGCTCTCTCATACCATCAGTCTGATTTACTGGTGAATTAGTAGCCCCAAATTTCTTTTCTGATGCAAATATTTGTCCAATATCGTCAGCAGAGAAATTAGAGATTAGCAAAACTCCCATAAACATTCCTAAAGCAACTAAGAACGAGGAGCCAATTATAATTTTTTTCATTGAATACCTCTTTTATTTTTATTTAAAATTATCTTATGAAACACCTATTAATAAACGAACTTCACTTTATATAGTTTCTAATTGGACTGTTTTAGTTTAAAAAATTTGATTTAATTAATAAAAATTCTATCATAAATCAGATTAATTTATTAAGTTACAGCAATAAGAAAAACAAAAAACTTAAGAGACCTTATGAAAAAAATAATATTTACAACCTTAGCAATATTTATTGTTGCACTCAACATGAAGGCATTAGAGCCAGTAAGGATTGGTTTGAACTACCCGAACCCCAGCGGTTCGCTAAAAATCAAGCTTATGAATGGATCTGACATTGACCCTGGTACAGGCGAGCCACGTGTAATTACTGAACGAACAATTTCAGATGTTACTGCAAACTCATCTGGTGTTGTTTCATTAGTTGTTGGTGAAAATGATCCAGATTGGAGAACAAGACCTCAATCTTTAAGCTCAAACACTAGTATTCTTATTAGAGTATATGATGCTGATGACAACTTTATTAAGCAATTTGTTTACCGTGACTTAGTTTCTATTCAATCAACTACTGGTAACGGTGGAGTATTGGACGATGGTTTCAACTCAACTGGAGGTATAACTACTTCTGGTGAAACTGCTGATGATTTCCTATTTGGTGCTACTGCAATTCCATTCGTTGGGTTTGGTGGGTTTGTTGCTGAAGGTGATGATACAAAATTCTTCTTTAAGAATGACAAAGGAGCTATTCGTGCAGGAGCTGTTACAGGTACTTCTTGGGATATAGCCAACTTAGGCGAATATTCTACTGGATTTGGTTACAACACTGAAGCTTCTGGACAGGCGTCATTTGCAGCTGGCAATTACACTGAAGCTTCTGGACTTAACTCAACAGCTTTTGGTGACTTTACTGAAGCAAGTGGGGAAGCGTCTTTTGCTTCTGGACAAAGTGCAATTGCAGGTGGGAACTACTCTGCTGCATTTGGTATTGGTACATCTGCACAATCTTTTGCTGAATTTGCTGTCGGTTCTTACAACACCGACAATGAAAGTGAAGGTGCTAGTAGATTATTTGTCGTTGGTAATGGAATTGCAGGAGACGGGATTATTCGTTCTGATGCATTTGAAGTTTTCAATGATGGAAATACTCGTGTACACAATGATTTAGAAGTTGATAATGATGCTTATGTAAATGGAATATTAGAAGTAGATGGATTGGTATACCCTTCTAATGATGGTGAAGAAGGACAAATACTTACTTATGATTCGGAAGGAAGTGAGTTAGTTTGGTCTGACCCAGAATCTGGCTCTGAGTTGTTCTTTGATGAAGACTATTTTAATGGTGACGGAACAGAAGGAACTCCTTATAGCGTAGAATTTATCACTGATGGTACATTAACAGGGAACCCTTTCTTAGTAGAAGGATCTCTTGGTGTTGACTTAACTGCTTCTAACACTTGGTCGGGTGATACTGAATTTGATGGTTCGGTAACCTTAAATGGTGAGGGTTTTACTGGTGGTGATAAAGCACTTTTTGTTGACACTGATGGAACTATCAATGCGAGTAGTGGTTCTACAGCTCAAAGTAAAATAGGGATTCATGCTGGCACTTATGCTTGGGATTCAAATCAAACTACTAACACTGTTTCAGATGCTGCTATTGATGCAAATAGTGTAATTACTTTGACTTTCGAGGGAACTAGTCCAGGAACTCCATTCACTATCAGAATTGTTAATCTGACTACTGGACAGTTTGATATCGTTATGGATGGTCAGGGTCCACAACTTGGTACTATCCACTACATGATTATAAACCAATAATCATATAAGTAAATAGACAAAATAAAAAATGCCTGTTCTTAATTGAACAGGCATTTTTTATTTTGAATTTTTAAACAAAGGGTTAACTCAGAATTACTTCTTCTTTTTAGTAGTAGTCTTCTTCGCTGTTGTTTTCTTCGTGGCTGCTTTCTTCGTAGTTGCTGCTTTTCTGCCGCCTCTCCCTTTCTTTTCTGGAGCATTAGCTATCATTTCCTTGCACTCATCGTGAGTCAAATCTTCGGGAGTCTTATCCTTAGGTATCTTCACATTCTTTTTGCCATTGGTAACATAAGGACCATAGCGACCGTTGAGAACTTTAACACCATCGTCGAACTCTTGTATAGTGTTCTTGCTCTTCTGTTCTTTCTTGTCCTTTATTTTCTGCAAGCCCTCTTCCAAAGTGATAGTAAATATCTCTTCGTGAGTGATAGACGCATAAGTCTTCTCAATCTGAACATAAGGCCCAAATCTACCAACATTAGTCTTCACATCCTTGCCCTCGGCATCTTGACCAATTACTCTCGGCAGCTTAAACATCTGCAAAGCTTCTTCCATTGTAATAGTTTCTATGCTTTGGTTAGGCATTAGTGAAGCAAATCGTGGCTTTTCCTCGTCCTCATTCTCTCCCATTTGGAGCATAGCACCATAGCGGCCAATTCTTGCATAAACTGGTCTGCCTGATTTAGGGTCGTCCCCTAAGTGGCGAGCATTGATTGCTTCCTTCTTACTAATGTCTTCCGATTTTTCTACTGTTTCGTGGAAACCAGTGTAGAACTTCGATATCATCTCGTTCCATTCTTTCTGTCCCTCAGCAATCTTATCGAACTCTTCTTCCACGTTCTTAGTGAAATCAAAATCAACAACTTCAGAAAAGTGCTTAACTAAGAAATCGGTTACCACTTTACCCACATCCGTAGGGAATAGTTTGTTTCTCTCTTGTCCAGTTACTTCTGTTAGCTTATCTTCAGTTACTTCACCGTCTTTCATTTGTACTTGTATGTAATCTCTATCAGTACCTTCTCGGTCAGTTTTTTCTACATACTCTCTATTCTGAATAGTCGAAATAGTAGGAGCGTAAGTAGATGGTCTCCCAATTCCCATTTCCTCCATAGTACGAACCAGAGTCGCCTCGGTGTATCTTGCAGGAGGGCGAGAGAAAGTCTCTCTACCAGTTATGTCACGAACGTCTAATTTTTGTTGCTCTTTCAGAGGTGGCAATATCTTACTGCTCTTGCTTGTCTCAGGATATACTTTTAAGAATCCTTCAAACTTGATAACCTCGCCTTTAGCAACAAAATCAGTATCATTACCTGCAAAGCCAATATCGGCAGTCGTTCTTTCTAATTTAGCATCAGCCATTTGTGATGCCATAGCACGCTTCCAGATTAGCTCGTATAGCTTTTCTTGTCCATTGTCGCCAGTGCTGACAGTCGGTTTTGTCATATCAGTTGGTCTTATCGCCTCGTGAGCTTCTTGTGCACCTTTCGATTTTGTTTTGAACACTCGCCTTTCGTGGTAATCAGCACCAAACTGTGATTTGATAAAGTTGCCAGCAGAAGTAAGAGCATCATCAGATAAGTTTGTCGAGTCAGTTCTCATATAAGTAATCTTACCTTGCTCATATAATTTCTGAGCGATTACCATAGTCTGTCTTACCGAATAACCCAATTTGCTCGATGCTTCCTGCTGTAATTTCGATGTAGTGAAAGGAGCTTGTGGAGTTCTCTTTCCTGGCTTCACTTTCAAATCTTTGATATAAAAATCTTTGCCAACAGCAGATTTCAGATATTCTAACGCTTCTTCGCGAGTATCAAACTTCTGTCTCAAATCAGCCTTCAGACTTTCACCATTTTCAGTTACGAATATACCTACTAATTTGTAGGTAACTTCTGGCTTAAAGCTTTCTATCTCCCTTTCTCTATCTACTATTATTCTTACAGCAACTGATTGTACCCTACCAGCACTCAGACCGTACTTAACTTTTTTCCAAAGAACTGGCGAAAGCTCATAGCCAACCAAACGGTCTAATATTCTTCTTGCTTGTTGGGCATCTACTAATTCTTTGTTTACTTTTCTTGGGTTTTCTATTGCCCTTTTGATTGCCTTCTTTGTAATCTCATTAAAAACTATTCTCTTTGTCTTTTCTTCATCTAAATCTAAAGCTTTGAGCAAGTGCCACGCAATTGCCTCTCCTTCTCTGTCCTCATCCGTCGCTAACCAGACCATGTCGCTTTTCTTGGATAATTTCTTTAGCTCAGCAACTGTTTTTTTCTTGTCTGGACTAATTTCATATTTGGGTTTGAAACCATTTTCTATATCGATTGACATATCTTTTTTTGCCAAATCACGGATGTGACCAATTGAAGATTTGACTATAAATTTACCTTTTTCTATCTCATCGAGATACTTCTCAATCGTTTTCGCCTTTGCAGGTGACTCGACTATTACTAATGATTTTGACATTCAAAAAACCCTTTTTTTTCATTATTAATTTTGTAGCGGATGCAAATA
Organism: Chlorobiota bacterium; assembly: GCA_034670025.1. Lineage (GTDB taxonomy): Bacteria > Bacteroidota > Ignavibacteria > Kapaibacteriales > UBA2268 > PGYR01. The sequence goes on along the minus strand of JAXMOE010000002.1, from coordinate 303,065 downwards.
TACAAATTCAATATTTATTATTTGTAACTAACACTAATAGAATAGAAATTTCGTATTAAGAGATAAATTATTTCATTTTTTTAAAATAAAACATATAAAGGATAAATAATATGTCATTATTAGTAGGCAAACAAGCTCCAGATTTCAAAGGAACAGCAGTAGTTGGCGGCCCGGCTTCTGGTTTAACTCCAGACACAGTGTTCAAAGATATTTCATTAGACGATTACAAAGGTAAGTGGGTAGTATTTTACTTTTACCCATTAGATTTCACTTTTGTATGTCCAACAGAAATAGCTTCTTTTGGTCACAAAATTGAAGAGTTCAAAAAGTTAGGTGCAGAAGTAGTTGGTTGTTCAACTGACTCTCACTTCTCTCACTTGGCTTGGAGAACTTCAGAGAACGATTTGAAAGATCTACCTTATCCACTATTGGCTGATTTCAACGGCGAGAACGCTAAGAGATACGAAGTTTACAAAGAAGAAACTGGCTATGCTCTTCGTGGTCTTTACATTATCGACCCAGACGGTGTATTGCAATATTCTGTAATTCATCCAGAAAATGTTGGTAGAAATGCTGATGAGGTACTTCGTGTTCTTCAAGCATTGCAAGCTGGTGGTTTGACTCCATGCGATTGGAAACCTGGCGACAAAACTCTTTAATTTTATATAATTTAGTATTTTTAAAGAGAATAGATTAATTTTGTATGCTACTTCAATTGCGAAGTAGCATTTTATTTTTTAGTAATTAATATTGTAATAAAGGTATCGTCTTGGAAAAAGAGATAAAAAAATTAGATGAATGCAAACGCGAACTAACTATAAGCTTAACAACTGAAGAGCTACAACCCCACTACGAAAAGGCGTACAAAGAAATGCAGCCGAAAGTGAACTTAGAGGGTTTCAGAAAAGGTAAAGTTCCGATGAAAATGATTAAGAAAATGCACGGCCCTGGTATAGAAGCCGACACTGATCAGAATTTGGTAAACGAGCTATTCCGTAACTACACACAAGAAGAGAATGTGCAAGTTCTTGGCTCTCCCGTTTTGAAAGACATTGACAAAACTGAAGAGAAAATCACTTATGTAGTGGAATTTGAAACTTTGCCAACTATCACTCTGAAAGATTACAAAGGTATTCCAATAGACGAGCCAATACACACAGTTACTGAACAAGAAGTAGAAGATGAGTTAGAGTACATATTAGCTCAAAACGGCGAGCTGGACGAAACTGACGAAGTAACTGATGAGCAACACGTAGTAAAAGTAGAAATGGCTGAAATATTATCAGAAGATGGCAAAGAACTAAGCGAACCAAACGAAACAGAAGTTTACCTTGCTGACAAAAACATTTTGCCAGAGCTGAAAGAAGAGCTATTGAACACCAAAGTTGGCGATTCGTTCGATTACAGTCCTACTGCCGAAGATGCTAACCCAGCAATCAAAGACAAGAACTTCAAAGTAACAGTAGTAGGAATAAAGAAATTGACCCCTGCTGAGCTGAACGATGAGTTCGTAGAAAAAATCACGAATGGTAGAATTACAAAAGCTGAAGAGCTAAAAGACGAAATCAATTTCAACTTACAAGATGAGTGGGACAAAAAGACTAGAGAATTAGTAGAAACTCAGATTGTAAATAACTTAGTTGACACGAATAATATTCCTGCCCCAGAGCAGCTGGTAAACCAAGTTGTTGGCCAAATGGTGCAAGACGTAAAGCAAAGATTCGAGAACAACCCAGAAATAGCTGGCAAGGACGACGACACTCTGAAACAAGAGTTAAGACCAAATGCTGAAAAATCTGTCAAGTGGGAGCTGGCTCGTAATCAGATAATAGAGAACGAAGGAATTGAGTTAGAAGACTATGACATAGACCCAATAGTCGAAAAAGAAGCTAAGAGATATGGGCAAGACCCAGAGCAAATGAAACAAATCTTAGCTCAAAACCCTAATTTCTTGACTAAGATATTATCTAAGAAAGTATTGGACTTTGTACTTGACTTCGCTATAATAAACGAAGTGGACTACGAAACTCACGAGAGAATAGAAGACTAATCACTTAGTTAATAGTATTATATTTTAAGAAAAGCGATAGCAGAGATGTTATCGCTTTTTTTTATATTCCAATTATAGTTATATTGTAACTTATATATTTTTAACAGTGAAAATGAGTCTCCAAATGCGTCTATTATTTACATTATTTTTCCTAATAACCACTTTAATTAACCTTTATTCAGTCCAGCCAGAAAGGTTTAGTAATGCTAGTTTTAATTTAGAAAGCAACTTGAAGTATATTCATGATTATTCTACTCCAATGTTTGAATTCAAAGGTGAAATCTATCTAACAGCTAATAATCGCAATTTGGGTGATGAATTATTCAAAATTGACACAGTTGAAAACAATTTAGATTTAGTAATAGACTTATATAAGTATGACAGTTCGGAACCATTTATATTAACTACATTGGGAGATAAATTTATATTTGTTACAAATGCAAATGATAAGATTATACCTACAAGATTTTGGAGTACAGATGGAACTGAAGCCGGAACAACAATGCTCTTTGAAGTTGAAGAAACAGATTTGAACTTTGACCTAATCGATAACTTTATAATTAGAAATAAAAAATTATATTTAAAAACTACTGGTGTGTGGGGCGCCGAAAGATTTTGGGCTACAGATGGAACTAAAGAGGGTACAAAAAATCTTACTAATGAGTTCGAATCATTCCACATAGAAAAAATGTATTTAGTAGGTGATAAGATTGTACTACTTGAATCTTATAATTCCAAAAGTAAAATAGGTGTGTTAGATACTGACGACAATTTGAATATACTTGGTACTTTTAATATAGGTTATTATACTGAAGTGTGGGCAGCTGAGGATTTTTTCTATATAAATTTATGCAAAGAAAATCAATTTTACACTAAAGAGCTATGGGTGTCTGACGGAACTAAAGAGGGTACAAAAAAAATATTTACTGCAAAGGACACAGAAATATGTTTATTAGATGATGAGAATGCAGCTATATTTGGCAATTCTCTTTATTTTAATACGAAAGAAGAAAATGGTAATTCTGTTACTGGTTGGATTACTGATGGCACTGAGCAAGGTCTAGTAAACATAGAAGATGTCGGTTTATCCTCTGAAAAAGTTTTTTTTATTCAAGTTATAAATAGAATTAAAGAAAAGGTTTTTCTTATTATTCACAGAAAAGAAGCTGCTAGGTCATTATGGTGTGTCAACTTAGAAGATAAAAAAATAAGTACCCTTGTTGATAACTGGCAAAGTTACAGTTATGATAACAGTTTACAAGTTGGGGATTTGCTGTATTTCAAAAATAAAGATACAAATAAAAACTTTCAGATTTGGAAATCTGATGGTAGCCAAGAAAATACAGAATTGTTAATTGACCTAGCTAAAGTAGAGAGCAAAGAGATAAGCACATTTTATTTTAAAGGCTCATATTCAGACTCTCTACTATTTTACACATCTTACTTCATAAACGATGTAAGATTATTCTCGATTAACCTATACAACAACCAAGTTGAGAAACTCACAGAATTTGATAGTTCTTCTGACATAAACGTATCTCACGTTGGGGGAGTAACATTTTTTATCAATAGTATTGACAATCGTGACAATCTTTACTTAAGTCACAACAAACAAGTAGAACAAATCAGTTTAGAAGGAGCTAAAAACGAAACACCATATTTAGGAAATTATTTTTACTCTTTAGGAAACTATATTTACTTTTTTGCGGACTATGATGGAGATGAATTATTTGAGTTATACAGAATAATAAATCCTGCGTCAGGTATTTCGTCTGTCGAAGATTATGAAATCAATCAGGTTAACTTCTACCCCAACCCTACGAATAACAATTTGACTTTGGAATTAGAAGAGATGACTGATATATCAATAATCGATATAAATGGAAATCAAGTCCTGAGTTTCAACGATTTCACAGGTGGGGTGATAGATGTTAGTAAATTAGCAACAGGGTTTTATTCAATAACTAATAGCACTGGTAAACTATTGGGTAAGTTTATAAAAGCTGAGTAGCAAACTTCTTACTTAAAAATTTGCAAAAGCGATAGCAGAGATGTTATCGCTTTTTTATGTTAAATAAATCATATTTTCTTAACATGACAAGTGGTTCATGTTAACTTTTTTAGATTTTATTAACATGAGATAGTGGCTCAAAAGTTAAAATTATAAGTAATTAACGAGATATTATTCACATTTGTATAAGGCAGGAACTTGTGGGAGTTTAATATTGTTAAGTTACTGTTTCCATCGAACTGTATTGTTTTTACATTAGGAGACAGCAAACCTACAGCAAATCCAAAGGCTGCTCCTAGTCCTAAGGATAATGATACCCCTGTAAAATTCATGTTTTCAAACCTTTTTACTGAGTTGATATAAATTAGAAAACCAAAAGCAACCCCCAAACCAGCACCTTCTAAAGCTAAATTTCCGTCATCCAGTTTTAATACTCTTACTTTTAATCTACTTACAGAGTCAGTAGCATTATCACTTTTAATGTATTTTATTACATTATTTTCTATCTTTATAGAATTTGCTATAATTTCGCTTCCATTTTTCAAGATTATTTTCCCTTCATAAAAATCACTACTTTGTCCAATAACAAAGAAACATGGTAATAAAAACAGGATGAGAAACTTCATAAATTCTCCATATTCTTTCCTAAAAACTCACACTATAATTAATCAATATAATATTCGTTTGGTATATCTCTGGCATTAACTTCACTCCTTTGAAGAAGGAAAGATTATCATCTTCATCAAAACTAATAGTACGGTAATCATTAATCATTGTGCCTAATAACAACCCAATACACCCACCAGCAGCTAAAGTTATATATGCATCGGTATGACTTCCCGCATAATTAGCAAAGGGTAGTGAAAGAACTAACCCAGCTCCTAAACCATACAGAGCATAATTTCCATCTTTAATCTCAACTTTATTTATATCTTTCTTATTAACTACAAGTGTGTTCGGCTCTGTAGAAAGTCTATACTTAACAACACTATCACTTATTATAATTGCCTTTGACTTAATTATCTCACTGTTCTTCAGATATATTTTTCCATTATAAGTTTCGCTATGTACATTCATTGTATATAAAAAACACAATGCAATCATACTTAGAATAAATTTCATAATAATTCGATTTTTTTCATTAAAAATTATAGCTGTATCTTATTAAATTAATATTCGGCTGATATATTTCTGGCATTAATGTCACTCCTTTTAAGAAAGAAAGATTATCATCTTCATTAAATCTAATAGTTTGATAATCATTTATCAATGTGCCTAATAACAACCCAACACACCCACCAGCTGCTATTGTCAATAGCATTTCTTTTTCAGTATAGGTGGTATAAAATTCTGTTTTAGGGTCATAAGAAAATTGGTCTATGGTTTGAGAATAAAAGAAGGATATGACAAGTCCAGCTCCCAACCCGTAAAGACCATGATTTCCATCTTTAATCTCAACTTTGTTTATTTCATTCTTATTAATTACAATTGTTTTCGACTCATTAATTAATCTATACTTAACCACACTATCACTTATCATAATCGCCTTTGACTTAATTACCTCATTGTTCTTAAGGTATATTTTTCCTTCATGTGTTTCGGTATGTAATTTTGCAACAGTAATGATGCAAATAATCATAAATAATAAAACAACCTTCATAACTAACCTTTGCTTCCCTAAAACTTAAAACTGTAACTAATTATATTAAGACGTGGTGCGTTAACAATTGGCATTGCGTTGATCGAGCTTAATAAATATATTTCACCATTTTCGTCAAAACTAAGTTTTTTTGTTTTTTTAATAATTGAACCTATCACCATACCTAATCCTGTTACAGTAAATGTTGCCGGCCAATTTATCCCGTCTGCTCCCCCTCCGCTGCTTGATAGAAGAATGTTACTAGCTCCTAAGCCAGCTCCAACTAAAAAACCAGTAAAAGCATAACTACCTTCATCAATTATTACAATATCGATTAATTCTTTGTCCAAAACGGTTTTTGTACTATCATCTTCTACCATATATCTGACAACATCGTCCTCAATTACAAACATTCTTGCATCTATTGTAAAACCATTTTTCAAGATTATTTCACCTCTATGAACCTCACCTTGCAAACTGGCACTCAGTGCAAACAGGAGTATAAGAAAGGATAAGTAATTAATAATTTTCATAATATTTTTAGTATCTCACTTTTTTTATTTTAATCTAAATTCAAATTCAAAGATAACACATTTACCTTATACTGATAAGTACCAGGCATTATCTCTACCCTATCGAGCACAGCTAATCGAGTGTCCATATCGCCGTATATTTGAGTGTATTTTGGTGTTATTAAACCTAAAGTAGTACCAAAAACAACTCCAATCAAATTGGTAATCATGAAACTATCTGTACTAAATTTGTCATACCCCACTACACAATGATAAAGAATAGGGCTTACTATTGCTCCGGCTAAAATTCCTGTAACAAAATAGTTCCCATCTCTTCTTTGTATAGATCTTATTCTTGATTTTTTAAAGTCAATCGATTCATTATCAATATTAGATTGGAATGTGATATAGTTATAATTTTTATTTACAATGATAGCATCAGATTCAATATACCGATCACCATATAGCTCTACTCTGCCCTCAAATTCTTGACTTATAGCACCAGAGCTAAAGCAAATTAACGCTAATGCAAAAAATATATACTTCATCTACTTCTCAACTTATTAAAACTATTATAAACTTCATCAACTGTAATCTTATTCATACACTTAAAGTGTCCCAAAGGACAAAAACTACGCCCAATGTGCGAACAAGGACGACACCAAATATCATATTCTACTAACTCGTAATCAACTCTATAAGGAGTAAAACCCAACTCTTTCACACTCGATCCAAATATCAGCACAATAGGCACTCCGCAGGCAGCGGCTATGTGCATTGGCCCCGTGTCGTTTGATAAGAAGTAATCGCACTCGTTTATTCTCTCAGCTGTTTTCCGCAAAGAGAGCTTACCCGAATAATTTGTAACATTCTGATTCCCACGGCCAATATTTGACTCATTCTTACCAAATACTCGCACATTATGACCATCAGTTGTCAATTTTTCTATCAACTTTGCAAATCTATCCTTTGGCCATCTTTTTGTCTTATGAAATGCCTCGGGAGCAACTCCTATTGTTAGCCCACTATCTCCGCGTTCCTCTTCCCTACTCAAATATAAGTCTAATCCTTTGCCATCATCCTCAATCAAATCTCTACAAGTGTTCAGATACCTATCCGCTACGTGAACTATTTTTTTGGGTAATTGTTTTAGATATACCATCTTCAGTTTTTCTTTGCGGTGCTTATCTATTTGCCTTATGTCTCCACTGTATCCAGCTAATAGCTTAGCACTAATGCTATTTTTCTGCAAGTCGAGCACTATATCATACTCTTCAGAAATTATTTCTTGATTCAATTCAACTATTTTGTCAGAACTATATCTAATAATTTTTGACAAATAAGGGTTGTTTGTAAACAAAGGAGCAATGTGTCTGCTTGTTAACAGATGCACTTCCACCCCACCACTATCAGCAAATTTGTTATTAATCAACCGAGGAAGATGTGAACATAAAACCACATCTCCTATAGAAGATAGTCTTATTATTAATATTTTTTTTAAATTGTGTTTAGCTGACATCAAATAAAAGGAAAGTTATGAAATACGCAATTGAGAATAATGACAATATAGTGATATTCACTTTAAAAAACGAAGCATTGAACAGTAGAATCTCTGCTGATTTCAAAGCTGAGATACTTATATTATGCCAACCATCTATCGATGCGTTGATTTTAGACATTTCTTCAGTGCAGTCAATCGACTCTGCTGGACTGGGTGGAGTGCTTTTGGCTTACCGTCAACTTCACGAACACGGAGTGCCAATAATATTAGTAGGTGTGCAAGAAATGGTAAAAATGATAATGGATATATCGCAGATTGGTAGTCAATTTGTTTTCTGTGATACAATAGAAGAAGCCACAAACTACGCTAAAGATTTAGAAGAATAAATCTAAAAAATAAACAAAGTCCAATGCTAACAACAGTATTGGATTTTTTTTTGTGTATAAACATACAATTTACAAAGTGATTATCGCTTTTATTATGCAATTATTTTGCGTAATTTTTGAGTTATGATTTTGAAAAACTATTAATTATTGTTCAATAAATAACATATATATATTATGAATTCTTTAATCTATCTGGTTCCTCTCGCAGGTGTAGTAGCATTGCTATTTACATTTGTCAAATCAGCTTGGGTAAACAAACAAGACCCAGGAAGCGATAAAATGAAAAATATCGCTAAGTTCATTCAAGAGGGTGCTATGGCATTCTTGAAAGCTGAGTACAAAGTACTAAGCATTTTTGTTATCGTTGTTGCTATATTATTAGCGTGGCAAGGTAGCACTTCCGCAAACTCTTCACCACTTATTGCACTTTCGTTTATAGTGGGTGCATTGTGTTCTGCATTGGCAGGATTCATCGGTATGAAAGTTGCAACTGCAGCAAACGTAAGAACTACAAACGCTGCTATTTCGGGTCTTAACAAAGCTCTTGCAGTTGCCTTCACAGGTGGCTCAGTTATGGGTATGGGCGTAGTTGGATTAGGAGTACTTGGATTAGGTGGTCTATTCATAATATTCAGCGGAATATATGGAGTAGATACAATCGCTAATGTAAATACTGTTATTTCTGTAGTTACAGGGTTCTCATTTGGTGCTTCTTCTATTGCACTATTCGCCAGAGTTGGTGGTGGTATCTACACAAAAGCAGCAGACGTTGGAGCTGATTTGGTAGGTAAGGTAGAAGCTGGTATTCCAGAAGATCACCCACTGAACCCAGCAACTATTGCTGATAATGTTGGTGACAACGTAGGTGACGTAGCAGGTATGGGTGCCGATTTGTTTGAGTCTTATGTTGGCTCAATCATTGGTACTATGGTTCTTGGTACTGCATTTTTTGGATTGAGTGCATTCGACAATTTAGAATTTGGCTCACTAAGTCCAATTTTATTACCATTATTCTTAGCTGCGGCTGGTATCATCGTTTCCATTCTTGGTACTTTCTTTGTGAAAGTAAAAGAAGGTGGTGATCCACAAACTGCACTAAACATTGGTGAGTTCGGAGCTGCTGGCGGTATGTTAGTAGTATCTTATTTCCTTATCACTGGTTTATTACCAGAATCTTGGTCTGTACCGGGAAGCGACTTTGTCTATACTTCTATGGGAGTATTTTGGGCAACAATAGTCGGTCTTGCAGTAGGACTTGGTGTTGGTAAAATCACAGAATATTACACGGGTACTGGTAAAACTCCAGTAGTCAATATAGTAAAACAATCAATTACAGGTTCTGCAACTAATATTATAGCTGGTTTGGGTGTTGGTATGATGTCAACAGCTATTCCAATTATACTAATTGCGGCAGCTATCTTACTTTCTTACGAATTAGCTGGACTATACGGTATTGCAATCGCGGCAGTAGGTATGCTTTCTACAACTGGTATTCAGTTAGCAGTAGATGCTTACGGCCCAATCTCTGACAATGCTGGTGGTATTGCAGAAATGGCTCAACTTCCTCCAGAAGTGAGAGAAAGAACAGACAAATTGGACGCTGTTGGTAACACAACTGCTGCTATCGGTAAAGGATTCGCAATTGCTTCTGCGGCACTAACTGCACTAGCACTATTTGCGGCATTTACTACTTCTTACAACGCTACTCACGACGTACCACTAACTGGTATCGACATTATGACTCCAACAGTTATGGCAGGTCTATTCGTAGGAGCTATGCTTCCATTTGTATTCTCAGCAATGGCTATGAATGCAGTTGGTAGAGCAGCAATGGCGATGATACAAGAAGTAAGAAGACAGTTCAGAGACATTCCTGCACTAAAAGCAGCACTAAATGTAATGAGAACTAAAGGTTCTGACCCAAGTAAATGGTCAGCAGAAGAACAAGCTACTTATGACAAAGCAGAAGGCGCTGCTGAGTATGCTAAATGTGTTGAAATTTCAACTAAAGCATCAATCAAAGAAATGGTTGTTCCGGGCTTGTTAGCAGTATTAGCTCCAGTAGCTGTTGGTTTCACATTCGGCCCAACTACACTCGGTGGACTATTAGCTGGTGTAACTGTTTCTGGTGTACTTATGGCTATCTTCCAGTCTAACGCTGGTGGTGCTTGGGATAATGCTAAGAAGATGATAGAGGAAGGTTTTGAAGTAGATGGCGTTAAGCTGGAGAAAGGTTCTGAGGCACACAAAGCAGCAGTAACTGGCGATACAGTTGGTGACCCTTTCAAAGATACTTCTGGTCCTTCGATCAATATCTTGATTAAGCTTATGTCTGTTGTTGCATTGGTAATCGCTCCAATGTTATAATAACATCAAGCTAATGTAGAATTAGAAAAGCCAGTTGGGAATTTTTTCCGACTGGCTTTTTTTTTAATGATACAGGTGTTGAGCCCCGTTGGGGATAGTAAGATTATTTTAGATTATTGGCTTCTTGATTGATTCAATCTTTTAATAAAATAATCAGAAGCTAAGTCGAAATCAGTAAAAACCTGTATAACATCTTTTTGACCTTTCTCTTTATAATATATTTCATATTCCACAAAATATTCACCTTTTTTCACAATCATTGCTAGTTTATTATTATCTGATGTTGAACCATACAAACCATGCAAATAATAATCTTCTTCAGGAGTACCTAATTTCATAAGTTTTAAGTATAATTTTTCTAGTTGTAACATCTTTATTTTTCCGCAACAAGTGTATCTATATAATCTAGCTTCTTTTCTTTCCAATTGTATTTAAAATTCTCTTCATTCAAATTTTCAATACCCATTGTTTTTATATATTCATCCAATTGATTATTGTTCATTGGACCAATAATACTATCCCTATTGCAACAGGCTAATTCTTCACCTCTAGCTTTTATCACATAGCATTCTTTATTAGTTTTGTTTACTAAAATATACTTATCGTTCCATCTAACTCTTTTTACATAATCTATATGAACGTCACCTTCACAACCTAATTTACAAATTAAATGATATCCATATCCAAAACTACCTTCAGAATAAATATAATAATAATCACCTAAGTGCAAACGTGTATCACATGCAGTTAGAAGCATAAAGAATATCAGAAATAATATTTTAGCCATTTAATTACTCTCTTTTATAGTTTCTCTAATTTATTCCCCCAGCACCTTCTCCCTCTGCAATTGGACTTCACTAAATATAATGTATAGTTTATTTAATACTACTATACTCAATACCACCAAGACTTGAGAAGTTTTCAAGATTGTTATTCCTATTAAATTTTGATGATTCAATAGTATTACCATCATTTATTGGCGTTGAAAGGATATAGTCATTTTCATATTTTTATTAGTTCCGTACAGAAGGGTTATCTGTGCTACCATACCATAAGTGTTATAACTAATAGCGCTTTTGTTCTTGAATAAATATTTCTAACGCTTTACCACTTAACTTTTCTTCTAACTTTTTGGCTGCTTTTTTATCGCAATAAACTTGTTCAAAAACTTGCTGTATAATTAAATATTTTGTCTTATGCTTCCCTTTATCAACTGCTTCTAAAATAAATTTTGCACTTTCATCTAATGTTTCAGTATCATTTATGTTTTTAACTAAAAAAGCACCGAACTCACCAAACATTGGGTATTGACCATCAGAAACTTCAAAAACTGGTTTAAATTTAGAGACTAAGAAAAGTAATCTTTTATTAACATGCTCAAAATAATCATCTTTTTGAATTTGAAATTGCATCTTTGATTCCGTTAATAGTTGCTCTAGTATTATATCTGATTTAATTTAGTCAAAAGCATTAGGAAACATTTGTTTTACCCGCTTTTTCTCCAATTTTTCTAGTTCTTTTTGCGTATTGTTATAATTTTTGTCTGAGAATAGTTTACTTATACTCTTCAAATTATTTTCTAGAAACTGTTTAACTGATTCAAATTTTATTTGTTCTTTTAAATTGAGTTCATTTAAAATTAAAGCTCTAACTAAGTATAAATCATAGCCATCACCATCATCTCCAGATTTACGAATATCAATTGACTTATAAGATTTTGAACTGTTAAAAATTAACTCAATATTTGTAGAAGTTAATATGTCGTAATAATCTCCGAAATAGTCAGATTGCTGTTGATTTATAACTTTAAATCCTTTTGATATTAAATATTTGTAATCTCTTTCATCCATTATTCTGTTCAATTCCCTTTTACTGCCAACCCTCTTTCAAACAAATAATCTAATTCTAACATCTTTAATATACCCCCCCCTACTTCTCAATTCCCCTCGGGCTTTCACCACCCTCGCCCTCGTAGAAACGAGTAGTCTGGTAAGCAAACTTGATGTTGTCAGAGGCATTATACTTTTCTAATATCTCTTCGTATATTTTCGCCTCGCTTGCTGTTCTGTTGTATATGCTACAGAAATAGCGAACCCTAAGCTCTACACCATTTTCTACAATCTTAGTGAACACCACTGGCTCGAACTCCACATTGTGAATCATGTATGCTCTGAGTGTTTTGTATGCGTCATAAGTGGCTTGGGTGTCTTGGTAATTGCTGTTGTTCTTAGCTGACTCTATTAGCATTTCCTTCGCTTTCTTCCAATCGCTCTCGAATGTAATGCGGACTTTCAGCTCATTCCATATTGATTTATAGCCAGAGCTTGAATTTATGTTTGAGTAGTTGAACACCTTAGCATTCGGAATTGAGATTAATCTACCAGTATATAAATCGCCATCGACCCAATTTCGTATTTCTAACATATCAAAATGGAAAGGAGTAATTTCAATAACATCACCAATTTGGTCATCTATCTCTATCCTGTCACCAATCTTAATCGGGCCACGCCAGAATATATAGACCCAACCGAATAGATTGACTATTGGCTCTTTCAGGGCAAATGCTATACCAGCGGCAAGCAGTCCAAAGAGGGTCAACACTTTAGTGAACCCTTCGAACCAAAGATCAATTATAATAAGTAAAGAAATGAAAAAGAAGATATAGTAGCTATACTTACTCCATAGATAAACGGTACGTTCGTTCTCTGACTTTTTCCTGACTAACTTTAGAGTGAATTTCTTAACTAACCAAAGCCCTAAGATTAGAACAATAGTAACTATCATCCGCTCAATGAACTGAGTACTCAAATCTTGAAGCAATACTTCTAGGTATTTTTCGGAGTCATTAAACATTCTTCGTAGCTATTATCCTGTAGTATTCGTAACCATTTTTTATACAATCTTTCTCTTTGTTCGTAGTGGGCAAATCCCACTTGCTGTCATCTTCTATCACTTTGTAATCAAACTTACCGAACTCTGCTAAGTTATCTAAGTGGTATTTGTGGACTTCTAATATATCAGTTTGGAGTCGTAGCTCTCCACCATCTTCAATCACACGATAGCAGAAATTCAGGAAATTCAAATCGAATGCCCTACGCTTGCGGTGTTTGTTTTTGAACCAAGGGTCTGGGAAAAAATAGAATATTTTTTTGATTGAGTTTTCTTCAATGAATTGCAGCCCATTGACCACACTATACCAAAGGAAAGAACAGTTGACCAAACCTTCAGCTTTCTTCACACCGAGGGCATAGTTCACCGCCTTGCTTCTTACTTCTATACCTAATAAGTTATCCTCGATTAGAGTAGAATAGTCAGACGAAAACCATCCGAAACCGCAGCCAATATCTAATAGCTTTGGTGGTTTGCCATCGGCGAAATGCTCACTCCAGTCAACATTCTCATAAAGTGGAGGGTAGTTCTCTGGCTCTACCTTCAAGTCTTTTTTGGGGAAATAATTATTAGCAGACAAGTGATGTCTTATTCTTTCTGGGGTTGGATATTTGTCCCAATCTATCATAATAAATAACCAAATAGTGCATCTAAAATTAAAATTACCGCAGCCGACATAGTGAATGCGCGTACTGTACTTTTACCTACTCCTTCGGCTCCACCAGTCGTTGTGAAACCTACGTGGACACCAATCAGAGCAGTTACCCCACCGAACACAAATGATTTGAACAAACCAATGAATACATCATAAGCAATAAAATATACTCTTATAGAATCGAAGAAAGTAAATGCTGAGAAATCAAACTTGGCAGCAGTTAGGATAAAACCACCCAAGATAGCCACTACATTGGAAAACACAGCAAGAATAGGCATCATAATCAATGCAGCCATTACTCTCGGCATTGCCAAATATCTATTCTTATCAATTGCCATCATCTCAAGCGCGTCTATCTGCTCCGTCACTTTCATAGTACCGAGTTGTGCTGCCATAGCACCACCTACTCGCCCAGCAATAACAATAGCTGTAAGTACGGGGGTCAGCTCCGTAAATACTACTGTCGCAATAGACGAACCGAGAAATGGAGTTGCTATTCCAATCAAGTTGAATTTATCAAACAAGTTTGTCGCTTGCAAAGCAGCAATAGCACCAGTAAACGAGCCAATCAGCACCACCAACGGCAGTGAGTCCGAGCCAACTATGCTCATCTGTTGTAACAGTAACGTACGATCCTTAAACATTCGCGGCAGGTACTTTATGATATTAATCATAAGTATAGTAATCTGTCCTAGTTCACGGATAAAACCTAAAATTAACTTTCCTAATTTGCTTATCATTATTTCTCTTCTTTAGTTGCTTCTGGCGAAACTAAGTAAAATCGCTCTACCTTTGCCTGAAAATCTTCCCCATTTTCCGAAGCCATAAAGAACTCCCCTTCCATTGTTCCCCACGGAGTATCAAGGGGGCAATAGCTCGTATATTTGAACTCTTCCCCGGGTTTCAATCTGGGCTTTCTGCCGATTACTCCCTCGCCTTTTACTTCGTTTGTCTCACCTTCGGAGTTAATTATAATCCAATGTCTCGAGATTAACTGGACTGTATCATCGCCAGTGTTCTCTATTTTTACACGATAGGAAAACAAGTATTTCCCTTGCGAGTCAACCAACTCACCCGGTATGTATTCTGGGTCAACAGTTATCCTAATCCCATTAGTTGTGAAATCAGATTTAGTGTTCATAGCATTCAAAAAAAATAGTTTTTACATTTCTGTGACAGAATAGTAAATTAATTGTCTTTTTATTTATATTAATTTATAATTTAATAAGAATTTTACTAAATGTTACGATTATCACTATTATTTTGTCTATTCAGCTGCTTAGTTTTCTCACAAGACGCCAAGCAATATTCTATAATGTTAGAAACGGAAGTTGGTACAGAAAGCAACAGTGATTACATAGACATTAGCTGGCAGAATGATAGCACTTCCACTAAGTACATAGTCGCCAAACGAGTATCTAACGATTCTCTATTCACAACTATTGCTGAGCTAAGTGGTGGTGCGAACAGCTTCAGAGATTTGGATGCTACAGAATATCAAGAATATGAAGTAACGAAAGAATTTACTTTCAATGAAGATGAGTTCACAACCAAAGCATACAAAGAGCACTGCATAGACTGCAACTTAGTCGAAGAAGAAATAAAATCACTACTTATACTTGTAGATAGAACATTGTCAGGAAATATAAACCCTAACCTTCAAAGGTACATAAACAAACTACAAAATGAAGGTTGGAACCCAATAGTACAAAAAGTGGATAGAGTAGAAGAGTTCAACCCCAAGGCAGTGATAAATAATAAGCTATTGATTAATCAAATATATGAATCCGCGGAGAACTTAAAGGCAATACTTATTCTCGGTAGAGTGGCGGTTCCTTACAGTGGTGACCTTGCTCCCGATGGACACGGTGACAATGACGAAAAACCACACAAAGGTGCTTACCCTACGGATGCTTATTATGCCGATTTTGATTATCAGAATTGGACAGACAGCAGCGCTGAGAATATCAAATCAGCTTTCGACCGACAACACAATGTTGTAAACGACGGTAAGTGGGATCAGTCTTACATTCCTGGCGAGGTAGAGCTATCCGTTGGTAGAGTCGATTTTTATAACTTACCAGAATTTGAAGAGTCCGAATCCGAGCTAATAAATAGGTATTTAGATAAAGTAATTGATTACAAAACGGGCAAAACCAAACCAAATGACAAAGCTATTCTTTACGATGGTTTTGTTGACTACCAAAGGGGTTATGCTGCTGATGGGTGGAACAACTTAACTACATTGTATGGCAGAGATAAAGTTACCGAAATGCCAGTTAGAGAAGAACTGTATAATAATAGATATGATATGGTATTTACGTGTGCTCCTGGTGATTTCAACAATATTTACTTAGCCATATACTACAACGAGCTCGCAGCAAATGAATACAAGGCAACTCACAATATGATATTTGGTTCTTACAATGTGGATTGGGATTCTGAAAATAATGTCCACCGTTCCGTCTTAGCAAGTGAGGGCTATGGGCTAACTTCAATATGGGGTACTCGCCCGTTCAATAACTATTTTCAGCTGGGATTAGGAAGAACTTTCGGCGAAGTGATGAGAAATACACAAAACAACATTGATGAATATGAATACCCCTCGACTAAGTATAATGGAAGTGTTCATACTTTTCTAATGGGTGACCCAACACTGAAACTAATAAATGAGAATGCAATTGAAAATGTCAGTTTTGATTTCGGATTACTTTCAATAGAAATTGAAGATATGTATTCAATATGGGGGTATCAAGTGTTGAGCACTGATGAAGGGCTAAAGATATTAGAAACAGTTCGGTTTGACAAGCCAGCAAGTGATGAAATAAATTCAATTTTCAATCACGAAAGAGAAGTAGAATATATAATAAGACCTATCATCAAAATTAATAATAGGTCTGGTAGTTTTTTCTATTTAGGGAATGGTGATAGGCTACTATTCTAACTTTCGACTTCTACGAAAAGAGTAGCCGAATTAGATTTCACAACTTTCGCCATCACTTTATCGCCCTCTTTTTCACCATTGTAAGGGAAGATACACATCTTATTTGTCTCGCTTCTTCCTTGCCATAGCTCTTCTTTTTTCTTGCTCGGGCCTTCTACTAATATTTCGTGAGTTGTACCAACTTCCGTAGCATTAATTTCACCAGCAATAGCACGTTGTTGTTCAATTATCTCTGCCAATCTTCTTTGCTTCACCTCTTCTGGCACATCATCAGGGTACTTCTTCTGAGCAAGAGTATTACCTCTCTCAGAGTATTTAAACATAAAAGCACCATCGTAACGAACTTCTTTCATCAAGTCCATAGTCATTTGGTGGTCTTCCTCTGTTTCCGTGCAATATCCAGCAATAATATCAGTAGAAAGTGCCACACCAGGTAGGTGCTTTCTTATCATTTCTATTCTTTCTAAATATTTTTCTGCTGTATAATCTCTACGCATTTTTTTCAAAATCTTACTACTACCAGACTGTACAGGCAAGTGAATAAAATTGCAGATATTATTATAATTCTCGTGGGCATATATCAGCTCATCGCTCATATCGTGCGGATGACTCGTAGAATATCTAATTCTCAAATCAGGTAATTCCTTAGCAATTCCTTCTAACAATTGCGGGAATTTGATTCCTGACTCAGTATCATTGTAGCTATTTACATTCTGACCGAGTAAAGTTACTTCCCTTACACCATTTTCATAAAGACTTATACTCTGCTCTACAATAGAACGATAGCCACTCGAACGCTCACGTCCCCTCGTATAAGGCACTACACAGAACGCACAGAAATTATTACATCCTCGCATAATAGATAGCCAAGCACTAACACCTTCTGTTCTTAGTGGTGTTATATCCTCGTAGGTTTCTACTTTACTTAGCTCAACAGCAACTCCTTGCTCCCCTCTGAATGCTTGATTGACAAGTGAAGGAAGTGATCGGTACTCATCAGGACCAACTACTATGCTAACCAAATCTCTTTCGCCTATTAGCTTTTTTTTCAATCTCTCGGCCATACAGCCAAGAATACCAACGACTAACTTAGACTTCTTCTTTTTGTAATGTCTTAGGTGTGATAATCTGTGGAATATCTTCTGCTCTGCATTATCACGAATAGAACAAGTATTCAATAGTATTACATCTGCATTATCTGGAGTATCAGTCAAAGCAAAGCCATCGTCTGCTAAAATTGAAGCCACTACCTCAGAGTCAGCCACATTCATTTGGCAACCATAAGTTTCTATGTGTACTTTCTTCGCTCTCGGATTAGCATTGTTCTTTTTTGCCTGCTTTTTGGGACTCATCAAATCTATATACATACGAAATACCTAAAGTTCTATCATTTTTATAATTAAGTGTTGCAAAAATAAGCATATTATACTAACAAAGTCAAATATCAGTACTTTATCAGCTCTTCCAACTTGTCTATTAATCTATTATTTGCAAGAAATTGAGTTTCCAAACTATCAGCAAATGGCACCGGAGTGTCGAGCGATGCAACTCTAACAACAGGGGCATCGAGATGTTGGAATAAATTTTCTGAAATATACGCTGCTAACTCCGCCATTATCCCACCAGTTATTGTATCTTCTTGCAACAGCAATACTCTGTTTGTTTTTGTTATTGTTTGCTCTATTATTTCTTTGTCAAACGGAATTAATGTTCTCAAATCAATAATTTCTATATCTAAACCAGTCTTTTCCTTTGCTTCCATAGCCCAATGAACACCATATCCATAAGTAATTATAGATACATCGCTGCCACTGCTGACTACATTGCCTTTCCCAAGCTCTATGCTGTACTCATCGTCATAAATCTCTTCCCTAATCTTTCTGTAAAGAGCTTTATGCTCAAAAAATAGAACAGGGTTTGGCTCTTCGATACTCGAAGTCAACAGCCCTTTAGCATCGGAAGGAGAAGACGGATAAACTATTTTCAGCCCTGGAGTTTGTAAAAACCAACCTTCGGTCGATTGCGAGTGGAATGGCCCTGCTCCAACTCCAGCACCTGTGGGCATTCGGACTAATACATCGGCATTCTGTCCCCAACGGTAATGTAGCTTTGCTAAGTTATTTACTATTTGGTTGAAACCGCAAGTAACAAAGTCCGAAAATTGCATTTCTACAATTGGCTTGTAACCTTCGACGGAAAGACCAAGAGCTGCACCCAATACACCAGATTCAATAATTGGTGTATTTCTGATTCTATCGCTTCCGAACTTTTCCAGAAACCCTTGAGTAACTTTGAATACTCCACCATATTCGGCAATATCTTGCCCCATTATCAGCACTCTCTCGTCTCGCTCCATTGCTTGATAAAGTGAGTCTGATATTGCTTCTATGAAGCGTTTCTCAGTTTTTGATTCAGATTTCACTTCTATTGCTTTGTATTCCTGCTGTTTGAAAACGTCATCCAATTCTGAATCAAAATCAGCAACAATGTCTGGCTCACCAAAAGCAGAATCAATAGCATCTTCTATCTGCTTCTTATTCTCTTTCTTTATATTGGCGATTTCTTTTTCTGACAAAAGTCCTTTAGCAATAATATAATTTTCAAAGTTTGTGACTGGGTCTTTAGTTCCCCACTCTACAAAAAGCTCATCAGGAATATACTTAGTCCCCGAAGACTCCTCGTGCCCACGCATTCTGAATGTTACACACTCTAATATAAATGGCTTCGGATTTTGCCTCATATTTGCACTAATTTCTTTCATAGTGTCATAGACTTCAAGTGCATTATTGCCATCTATTTTCTTCGCTTCTATGCCATAGCCAACGCCTTTACTAACAAAATCTTCCATCGCGAATTGCTCACTACTCGGAGTCGATAGCCCATATCCATTGTTTTCAATCAGGAATATCACTGGCAAATTCCACACGGCAGCCAAGTTAAGTGCCTCGTGGAACTCTCCTTCGCTGGCACCACCGTCACCAGTGAAAACTAATGTAGCTTTGCTCTCTTGTTTCAATTTTTTAGATAATGCGATACCATTGGCAACACTCAGCTGAGGCCCAAGGTGGGAAATCATCCCAATAATTCTATCTTCGGTGCTACCGAAATGGAAGGACCTATCTCTCCCCTTTGTGTAACCGCTTGCTTTACCTTGGAATTGTGCAAATAGCTTTTTGAGTGGTAAATCTCTACCAGTGAACACACCGAGATTCCGGTGCATAGGTAGAATAAACTCATCAGCTTCCATTGCATAAGTTGCACCGCAGCTAATAGCTTCCTGACCTATACCAGAAAACCATTTGGAGATTTTGTTTTGACGGAGCAGAAGAATCATCTTCTCCTCTATCATTCGTGGTAATATTAATCGCCTATATAGCTCAACCTTTTCTTCATCACTGACCTGATATTTATCATAGTCAAACGCAATTTTAGTTTCTGGCATTATTCTAATTTCTTTTAGTAGTATTTATTTTTGGTTAGGAGTAACTATGATTTTATCAAATCACTCAATTTCAGAACTGCATTAACATAAGCAGTGCTGTGGTTGTAGTGCCACACGGCTTTTCTTTGCTTTTTCTCTGTTTTGCCCCAGCCGTTTTCTTTCAGATAATTAGCAACACTATGTACTGCATCTTCTTTTTCAAACAAGTTGATTGTTCCATCATCATTGCCATCTACAGCCCAAGTGATATAACTCGAAGGCAAAAACTGTGACATACCAAATGCACCAGCCCACGAGCCTTCGATTTCAGTGATTGGAATAGGTGACACCTTATCAAGCTTTTCTAGAGCTACTAATTGCTCCATAGCCCAGTTAGATTTAAACTCCGAGCGCTTCTTTAGCTTACTCAAATACTTTTTCAAATCTTTAGAATTATCGCTATAAGTCTCTTTTAATACTCTGGAGTTCATATTATAAAACTCTTCTTGATTAGCAAGAGCAGTTGACAGGAACACACTAACTATGTTATTATAGCCCAGATAGCCACCGTGCCTAGTTTCTACATACAGTATAGACGTAATCACTTCCTTAGGAACATCATACTTCTTCTCTGCTGCTTGCAGTAGTTCTAAGTTCTCTTCTAAAAACTCTTTTGATTTTCGGACAGCTCTCGAATTGTAATGACTGCTGTAATCTGGAGCTTTGCCAGTACCAACTACGTTAATTTTAACAAATCTGTCGTTGAACTCAACATTTGTATCATTTATCAAATTTTCTATAAAGGTGGAGTCAACCCCTTCAGCTATAAGCTTTGCTTTCAGTGGTTCGAATACTTCTTTGGAATGACTATTGCTATTCGCTGACGAATAGGAAATCCTAACCGTGCTTAATACAAAAAAGCTAAACACGAGTGCAGTTATAGTAGATACCGATACTTTGTTATATCTTAAATTGAAATTCATATTTTCCCTCATTATGCTAACAGAAATTTAAGAAATTTTATTCAATTTGCTAAATAAATTTCAAAATGTTTATATATAATATAACACATTAGATTGAAAATAGTTTCAAAACAAAAAACCCTCACTCATCTGAGTAAGGGTTCTATCGATTGTATTATTCTTGTTTTGCTATGGGTTACAACTATTTTTTCAGTTGACTCATAATTTTATCGTATTCTGCTTTCACAAACTTATCAGTCTCTAAATAATTGTCTATCGCCCTGCAAGAGTGAAGAACAGTAGAGTGGTCACGTCCACCGAAGTGAGCTCCAATACTTTTAAGAGACAAATTTGTCAATTTCTTAGAAATCTGCATACACATCTGTCTAGAAAGAGCAATTTCGTGTTTTCTTGATTTTGATTCAATTACATCAATAGGGATATTATAGAAATTAGAAACTGCTTTCTTAATATCATCCATTGTGATTTCTCTCTTTTCCATCTTCGCAACACCTGCTACTACTTCTCTAGCCAAATCGATACTAATATCTTTCTTGTCTAAAGTTACTTTAGCAATCAGACCAATCAAGCTACCTTCTAACTCACGAACACTCGATGTTACATTTTCTGCAATGTATTCTAACACATCGTCTGGTAACTCTACGCCTTCGTTTAGTGCTTTCTTTTGCAATATTGCAATTCTTGTTTCCAAATCTGGTTTCTGCACATCAACTGTCAGACCCCATTGGAAACGAGAGATTAATCTTTCGTCCACACCAGCCAAATCCTTAGGTGGCTTGTCCGATGCTAAGATTATCTGCTTACCGCTTTGGTGAAGAGCATTAAAAGTATGGAAGAAATTATCTTGAGTTTTTTCCTTACTACTGAAGAATTGGATATCATCAACTATTAGTACATCTACTCCTCTGTAAAATTCAACAAAGTCATTCACAGTTCTGTTTTGAATAGAGCTAATGAACTCCATAGTGAATTTATCACTCGAAGTGTAGCGAACTTTTTTCTTAGGGTTGTTCTTGATTATCTCATTACCAATTGCCTGAGTCAAGTGAGTTTTACCCAGCCCAGTTTTACCATATATAAACAATGGGTTGAAACTTGTTCCACCTGGCTTTTTGGAAATTGCTTCGGCAGCAGAGTAAGCTAACTGATTGCTGTCACCAACTACAAAGTTATCAAAGTGGTATCTTGGGTTTAGTCCTGTTAAAAACTCTTTTTCATTTTTGTTTTGTTCAGCAAAGTTAATTGCACCTTGCGAACCACTGCTATTACGGAAAGCAGGAACTCTTATAGTTCTATTTTCTAACGAATCGTCATCACTCTTCTTTATTACTACTTCATATTGTAGCTTAACTTTAGAGCCAAGAACCCTTGTCAGTGAATTTCTCAACAGATCGTAGTAATGTTCTTCGATCCATTCATAAAGAAACTGGCTAGGCACTTGAACAATCAGATTATCGCCTTCTATTCTAAGTGGAACTATTGGTTTGAACCAAGAGTTATATGCTTGTTCGTTTATATTGTCTTTAATTATCTCAACACACTCTTCCCATTTCAATTTAGCTTTCTCATCTCTTTTCAGAGGAGATTTTCTAGATTTAGCTTTGTCCTTTGTCGAATCCTTATCGGGGAATAATGCAAATTTGTCTTTTTGATTTGCCACGTAAACACCTGTTTAACTTTTATTTGGTTTAATAAAATTATTTTTCTATATTTTTCGCTTCGATTTCTGAGCTTTGAGGAAATAAAATACTCAGAATCCAATTATGACCACAGTTCTAAATTTGGGATTTTTATGGTAAAAGACAAGTGATTTATTTCTATTTTATTTTATTATTTACTTGCATTTTTCAAAAGCCAAAAATATCAATGAGTTAAACGGTTTAGCCCTTACAATCAACTGAAATAATCAAAACGACGCTACAACTAACTCTATATCAGTTACTTATATAAACGTTCACGAAACCTGAAAGTTTTAAAAATTCTCCTAAGGTTGTTGATAATTAAGGGGAAGTAGTTTTCAACACGAAAGTTTTCCACAGAAGTAAATTTTGATTGCTATATTTTCTTTTGCTATTATGCGAAACTAATTAGCACCTTCATTTGTTATTATAAATATGAAAAACAAAAAAACAATACTTTTATTTTTAATATTCTTCCTCAGTTCCATTTCTATTTTGTCTCAGACAATAAACAAATGGGAAAGAGTAGAGATACCTGATAGAATTTCACAAAGATCTTACTTAGACATATTCTTCTTGCCAGAAGACCCGAATTATGGGTGGATATGTGGTTATGATAGTCAAATATCATTAACTACTAATGGAGGTGAGACTTGGAAAACGATTAATGTTGACAACAATCGTGATCAATTAGAAAGTATTCACTTCGTGAATAGAAATGTTGGCTATACATCGGGACTTATAATAAGTAACAACGGAATAGCGGCAGGAATACTCAAATCAACTGATGGTGGACTAACATGGAATGATGTCTCCCCACCTGTTCCAGCTACAATTGACTTCTGGGGTACTTACTTTTATGATGAGAATAATGGAGTGATAGCTGGAAATGAAGGTTGTGGTACATTCCATATTTTCAAAACAACTAATGGCGGGCAACTATGGACAGTTTTTACAGACTCCGTAGATACTGGAACAAAATTCTCTGATTTATGGATAGATGGCAAAACAGGAATTGGTCAAGCCATTTCGTCTGGTTATGTGTGGGGCAGCACTGACTTTGGTAGCACTTGGGATGTTGAATTTAGGACAGGCGACATAGATTGGCCAGAAGAGCTTTCTTTTTTCAACAATTCATTCACAATACCAATACACAAGGGATGCCAAGGAGGTAGTGGCAACATTGGGGAAATACTTTTTACTCCCGACAGAGGTAACACAATCAACAAATTTACTGTTCCTGGCAACAACCCAATGTATGGGTCATTTACTGTTAATGATTCAACTGGTTGGGCATGTGGACTCGACAGACAATTATTTATGACAAAAGATGCAGGTAAAAACTGGGAGCTAGTTAACTGTGGTATAGAAGGAAGTTTGGACGACATTTTTTTTTTAGATGACACTACTGCTTGGGTTGTGGGTGATTATGTTTATAAATCTGCTATAGTTCCAACTGGAGATATATTAGTAAATGTTGACAGCATAGATGTGTGTGTGGAAGAAGAATTTATCCTTCAAGTTGATTCCACTCGTGGATATAAATATTATGAATGGAACACTGGAGATAGAACTAAATCAAAATCAATTAGCACTATAGACACTTTTAGAATTGTTGCTTATGATGATAGTTGTTCTATTAAGTATTACTACGAATACTATATTAATTACCTCGAGGTAATAGCCCCAGATATTCTTCTTGGTAACAATAGCAAACTCTGCGAAGGAGATTCTGCTATACTTTATTCCGCACAAAAAGATATTGATAAAACTTGGAGTACAGGAGCAGAAACAGATTCAATTGTTGTACGTGAGTCTGGCACTTATTACTTAATGTATAATAATGAAAATGGATGCAGTACAATAGATTCTTTTACTGTCGAATTTGCACCTTTGCCTAATCCAGAAATATTTGGGATAGGCGAAAATAATTTCTGTATCGGTGACTCTATGCAGCTTACAGCCGACAAAGATTACAATTCCTATTTATGGGTAAATTCCAAAGGGGACACTTTATCAAACATCAAATCAATTATAATTAAGGAAGACGATGAATATCAACTGATTGTAACTAATGAATACGGATGTGATGCAGCTTCAGCTTCCAGTTTTTCTGTTGATGTTAGGAATGACACTAATCAGCTATATGTAGTCTATCACTTAGACTCTGCCTTTGTATTAGATACCAACACACTAACAGAAAGCCATTGTGGGACTATGAAAGTATTTAATATATCTTGGTCAGAACATATATTATATAATGTGCAATTAGACAAAAAACTTAACTTTGCTTTGCCACAAAGTCAGTTCCCTATTGCTATATCACCACGAGATTCTGTTGTTTTAGAATTCTGTTTTCAAGGTGATTCCATTGGAAACTTTGATGATTTGGTAACAATTGATGACCTTTGCTCTCCACATATATTTAATATCGAAACCCACACAGAAGGGTTTGAAATGGAGGGTATTACTCGTTGCGATGTGAGTTGGAGATTCAGAGCGATAGAACTGACGGATGAGTATTTTTACGAAAGTTCATCACCTTACCCAAACCCAACTGCTGGCAAAATCAGCTTAGACTATATGGAATTTGGTAAACCACAAGACGGGACTACCGAGCTTTACTTATACGGCAGCAATGGTGAACTGATAGACAAATTCGACAAGTATGTTGACGAGCAATCTCATCACACTAATGGTTCACTAACTAAAGGCAGATTTGAATTAGAGATAAATGTACGCCAAGGTATTTACTTTATTCAAGAAAGAAATGGCAACAAAACAAATATAAAACCCATTGTAATAATGCGCTAAGTAGTTAAATTTGCCAATGAAAAAAAATTACGATGTCATAATTATTTGCTTTACAAATCCAACTCTCGATGCGAGGGCAATTAATATAACTAAAACTTTAATCAAATACGACCGAAAAGTTGCATTAGTAACACCTGACTATAATGTCGAGCCAGAGTATATTGATAGCAATGATTATTACCCATGTGCAATAAACTTAGACCAAAGCACTCACAAAGCCCAAAGTGAATTTACAAAAGCAGTAAAAAAACTAAAATTAGATACTAAGCACGTACTTGCCTCTGATTACTATTCACTTTCTGCTGCAAAATCAATAAAACTGAAGAAAAGAGCTAAGTTTGTTTATGATTCGCGTGAGATTTATTCACAACTAAACTCGCTCAAAGATAGACATTTGGCAAGGAAGTTATTAGAGTTTCGTGAAAAATACCTCGTATCTTATGTCAATAAGATGATAGTAACAGCCGAGGAAGACGAGAAATACCTCAAAAAGCACTTTACTCATAGCTTAAAGTATTCCGTCATCAAAAATTTACCACCCGAAAGCAATTTAGAAAAAAACAATTCGCTAAGAGAAAAATTCAACATTGCCAAAGATAAGTTAGTTCTACTTTATCAAGGATGGGTACTCGAAGGAAGAGGGTTAGATATCTTGATAGATACAACAAAAGATACAGAAAGAGCCGAATTAGTTATTATAGGCGATGGTAATTATCTGAAAACATTGAAAGAAAAAGTGAGTAATGAAAACATTTCAAATGTCCACTTCACTGGGTTTGTACCCTATTCTGATTTAGCAAAATTCACAGTTTCAGCTGACATTGGTTTCGTGCTATTTGAAGACAATAGTATTTCTTACCAAAACGCACTGCCCAACAAGCTATTTGAATTTATACAAGCTAGAGTGCCAGTTATCACTACAAACCAAAAAACAATAAGTAAAGTGGTAGTAGATAATCAGATTGGCATTACAATAGATAAAATTGAAAGAAAATCACTCATTGACTCAATAATTGAGATGAGTAGTAAAGAAGCAAGAGAATTATACATTCAAAATATAGAAAAAATAAAAAAACAATACAGCTACGAAACACAAGAAGTTGAAATCCTGAAGGTATTTAGTTGATATATTTACTATTACTACTCCAACAACTAATAGCTTCTGGTACACACATAGTCGCTAAGACTTTGACAAGCGAAGTACCTCCACCAGTTGTTCTTCTCTATAGGGCATTGATAGTTTCTGCACTATACACTGTAGTGTTGTTTTTCCGAAGAAATAAATTTAAAAAAGTTGAGAATAAGGATTGGCTCAAATTCATATTAATTGGCTTACTAAACATACCGATTAACCAATTTCTGTTCCTTAGTTCACTCGAATTAACAGAAGCACCGAACGTGGCATTTGCTTACTCATTAGTTCCTGCATTTGTATTGATAATATCTATCTCATTTTTCAGAGAAAAGACTACCAAACTCAAACTATTTGGCGTTGGTCTTGCCGTAACAGGTACGGTTTTACTGTTGATGAATAAGGGATTTGACTTTAGCACTGGCTCTACCGTTGGGGATATATTGGCACTGATGGCATCGCTTTCGTGGGCATTCTACACAATATTGGGCAAAGGGCTTTCCGAAAAATATGGTGCCATATTCACGACAGGTATGGCGATGTTGATTGGCCTGGTGCTTTACTTACCTATCTTTCATTTCCACCCCGTTGAATACCAGATAACAGATATATCAATGAAAAATTGGGGCCAAATATTCTATATCGGGGCTATTACTTCTGGTGTTGGTTACACTTTGTGGTACTATTCACTTCAAAAATTAGACGCTTCGAAGGTTTCAGTTTTTAACAATGTCCAGCCAGTTTTGACAACTATTTTAGCTTTCTTTATATTAGACAACGCAATAAATGCTAACTTTGTAGTTGCAGGAGTGTTAATTATTGCTGGAGTTGTAATAACTCAGCGTGGATAATGAAACAAAATACACTTTTGAAAAGTATTAAGTAAAATAAGAAAATACAGTTATTAATTTTTTATACGAGGGTTTAGATGAAATTTATTTCAAATTTATTAATTTTAATTGTAGCACTTTCTGTGTCAGCAATGTCGCAAGACCTGCCAGATTTGGACTACAAATCACTCAAAGAGCAAATGCCACTAAGAGATGACATTACTCATGGCACTTTGGACAATGGTTTAGAATACTTTATTTTGAAGAATGAGAAACCGGAAAACAGAGTTTCACTACGTATGCCAGTAAAAGTTGGCTCCGTAGATGAGAGTGATGCGCAACAAGGTATGGCTCACTTTGTGGAGCACATGTGTTTCAACGGTACGGAAGATTTCCCAAAAAATGACTTAATCAATTTCTTAGAAAAAAGTGGTGTTAAGTTCGGTGCACACTTGAACGCATATACTAGTTTTGACGAAACAGTATATATGCTCGATTTACCTTCTGACGACAAAAAAGTATTAGAAACTGGCGTTCAGATATTAGAGAACTGGGCACACAAAGTTACTTTTGCAGGCGATGATATAGATGACGAAAGAGGAGTAATAGTAGAAGAAGCTAGATTGAGAGGTGGAGTACAGATGCGTTTGTTCGACGAACACAAAGACGTATCTTTCTACAATTCAAAATATGAGAATAGACTACCTATCGGTGACACTACATTATTAAGAAAATCTCCACACGATGAGTTCAGAAGATTTTATAAGAAATGGTACAGACCAGACTTAATGGCTGTAATAGTAGTTGGTGATATTGATGTTAACGAAATGGAAGGATACATCAAAAAATATTTTGGCAAGATTGCAAAGCCAAACAACCCACCAATGCCAGAAAAATATGAATTACCAGAAAACAAAAAACCATTGTTCTCTGTTGCTACTGACAAAGAATTACCATTCCCTACTGTATCTTTAACATACAGAAGACCTACGAGTGAAGTTCTTTCTAATCACCAAGAATACAGAGATGTAGTGATTGATCAGTTAGCAATTGGTGCATTGAACGAAAGACTTTCGGAACAAACAAGAACAGCTGACCCAGCTTACCAATTCTCTCGTGCATCTTATGGTGCTTCTATGGGAGCCAAAGATTTCTCTCTTATCGCAGTAGCTAAAGGTACAGAGTATACCAAAGCAATGGATGTATTGCTGACAGAAGCAAGAAGAGCTACTAAGTTTGGTATTACTGATAGTGAACTGAAAAGAATGAAAGAGAATGTAGAATCTAATTACAAGAGTTCATTTTCCGAGGTAGCAAACGCTGAATCAGGTGATTTGGGTATGGAGTTAGTAAGACATTTCCTTAAAAAGGAATCAGTACCTGGTATTGAGTACGAATATGCTTTTGTAAAGCAACAACTTCCTACCATAACTAAGGAAGAAGTAAACAAAAGATTAGCTAAATACATAGATGACGACAACTACATTGCAACTATTTCACTTCCTGCCAATGCTGAGAATGTACCAACAGAAAAAGATTTCCAAAAGGAATACACTTCTATAATGTCAAAAGATATTACTGCCAAAGAAGAAGAAAATACAGACTTAACTTTATTTGATAAAGATGTAAAGCCAGGAACAATAACTGACAGAAAAGACTTACCGCAAGGAGTTAAACAACTGACTTTGTCAAATGGTGCTCTTGTATATTACAAAAACACAGATTTCAAAGATGACGAAATTACTTTCAGAGCTTACAGCCCAGGTGGTACTTCTGTAATGAATGATAAGTTATTTACTTCTGGTAGATTTTCTGATGAGATAATCAATAGTTCAGGTGTTGCAGACTTTGATTTATCGACTTTAATCAAGATGACTTCTAGCAAAAATTACAATGTAAGCCCAACTTTGGGTGAAATGACTGAAGGTTTCAGAGGAAATTCGACAATTGAAGATTTTGAAGAAATGTTGCAATTGCTTCACCTTTACTTTACTAATCCTAGAGTTGACCAAGAGTCGTTCCAATCGTGGTTAGTTAAAAGAAAAGATGCTTTGGTTAACTCTAAGAGAAACCCTGCATCAGTACTTCAAGACTCATTGGGCTATATCCTATCGGGCTACCACCCAAGATCAAAGCCAATTACAGTAGCTGATTTGGAAAGCGTAGATATGAATCAAGCGATGAAAGCTTATAAAGAGAGATTCATGCAAGGTGGAGATTTCAACTACTTCTTTACTGGTAACATAGACGATGTGGAATTTGAGAAATTAATTACAAAGTATATTGGTTCTCTTGAAAGTTCTGGCAGAGTTGAGTATTGGAAAGATTTAGGTGCAAGAACACCAAAAGGCAAAATGAAAAAAGTCTTCAACAAAGGGATGGACCAGAAGAGCCAAGTAATACTAATTTTTACTAATGAGGATTTCAACTACACTCAAGAAAACAGACACCTTATGAAGTCTTTGGACAAGGTATTCGGTATCAGATTAAGAGAGCAGTTGAGAGAAGTAAAAGGTGGTGTGTATGGAGTAGGTGCTTACTCTAATTATGAGAAATACCCAGAAGAAGAAAGCTATGTTGTAGTTTCATTTGGTTGTGACCCCAACAGAGTAGATGAGCTAATTGGCGATGTAGAAATGATAGCTAAAGAGCTGAAAACTAGCTTGATTAGTGATGAGAATATGACTAAAATCAAAGAAACTCAGAGACGTGAATATGAGTTAGCACTTAAAGATAACAACACTTGGAGTACTTGGATTTACAATTCAGTATGGAACAAGGAAGATTTAGGTGACGTTGAAAACTACCTTAACGTAGTTGATGCTTTAGATAAAAACGAAATCAAAAGTGCGGCTAAGAAATACTTGGATTTCAACAATCTGAAAACATTTATCTTGATGCCTGAAAAATAACTCTGCATTGATTTTTAATTGAAAGAATCTCAATCATTAATTTGATTGAGATTTTTTTTGTTTTGAATAGTTGTAATCAATTGGTAAATTATGAAGTACGTTTTGATTAAAAACTAACGATTAAAAATTATGAAAAAGCCCTCGCTAAACAATGCGAATGAAATACTTAATAAGATAAACCCAATCCACTTAACTAGGAAGAAGAGTAAACAAAGCGAAATAGTTGGTAAAGCCCCTGGCTCACTTATCTATACGGGTACACAAAAGGACATGAAAGTAACCATGTCCGTCATTCGTTATAGCTCCGAAACGTATGAAAGATTTAAAATTGATAATGTTGCCGATGCTAGCACAGAGAAACAAGTTGAGCAAGTATCTTGGATTAATATCAACGGAATACACGACACCAAAGTAATTGAATCGATTGGTAAAGATTTTGAACTTCACTCGCTACTATTAGAAGATATACTAAACATAGAGCAAAGGCCAAAAATAGAAGAGTATGAAGGAAACATGGTTGTGTTTTTCAAAATGCTTTATATAACAGACGGCAAATTAGATATTGAACCTTTGAGTATAGTTTTGGGACCCAATTATCTGATTTCATTTCAAGAAAGAGAAGGTGATATATTCGATAATGTCAGAGAAAGAATAGAAAATTCGCACGGAAGAATAAGAAAGCGTGGAGCAGATTATTTACTCTTTGCACTAATGGATGCCGTGATTGATAACTACTTCGTGGTGATGGAAGACATTGCTGAGCGATTAGAAGAGTTAGAAGACAGACTGTTTGAAGAATCAGATGAAAAGCTACTTTATGAACTACAACAATACAGAAAGCAGATAGTAATTATGCGTCGTTCAATTTATCCTCTGAGGGAAGTTGTAGGCAGATTAGATCGTAGCCAATATGATATTATTGACGAAGACACCGAGCGATTTTTCAGAGATTTGTATGACCATACAATCCAAATAATAGAAACTATCGAAACATTCAAAGAGACAGTGTCATCACTTAAAGATGTATATATGACTGGCGTGAGCAACCGTATGAATGAGATAATGAAAGTGCTTACACTCATTGCTACTATATTCATCCCAGTTACTTTTGTTGCTGGTGTTTATGGAATGAATTTTGACAATATGCCAGAACTACATTGGGAATATGGCTATCCAGCAGCGTGGGTTCTTATGGCACTTATGGGTTTGGGGATGTTTGTGTTCTTTAGGAAGAAGAAATGGCTGTAAAATATCGTTGCTTAGAGGAATATTTAGATACAGTCTCCCCTACTCAGCAAGTTATAGTGCAAGAGTTAGATAGATTGATATTAGCTCAATCTGACAAGTTGCATTTCAAATTTAGTTATGAACTTCCGTTCTACCAGTATATCAAAAATCTATGCTATATCAATTGCAAAAAGAACGGAGAAGTTGATCTTTGCTTTTGGAATGGCAAACAGTTAGATATACCAGAGCTCGAATGGAATGGCAGAGTTATGATAAAGTCTCTTACTTTTGTCGTGCCAGATGACATAGATGAGGAGCTATTAGTCTTTGCTTTGCAAGAGGCATTCAAACTACAAGAAAAACTATACCGAAAAGTGTAACCGATTTTTCCCTCCTGCGTCTAAGTTTCAACTATTTTAACAACAAAAAGGGTAATAAAAATGGCTAATATTTTTGAAGCACTTATTCCTATCGCTATGTTTTCTATGATATTTGGGATTGTTTTTGTATATCTAAAAACTCGTTCCAAAGAAAGGCAAATGCTTATAGAAAAGAACATAGACGCATCGCTATTTTTTGGTGATAAGAAAACTAACCTAACACTTTGGACTCTTAGAATTGGGTCACTATTTATGGGGTTTTCTATTGGTTTTTTTCTGGGCCTCCTCCTTTCAGAATACTATGACTCAATGCCAATGTTTGTAGCTCCAATATTCTTTTTCTCAGGTCTATTCTGGGTGATAGAATTTTTTGTAGAAAGGAAGATTACTAACAAAGATAAAGTGTAGGACAAATCAAAATTGGAGGAATTTGAGTTAATACAAAGAATAAAATCTGGAGAACAACATCTTTTTGAACATCTAATCAAAAGGTATGAGGACTATGTGTATTCTATTTGTGTTAACTCCCTTAAAGACAGAGAGGATGCTAAAGATTTAACTCAAGACACTTTTTACAAAGCGTACAAATCAATTAAATCTTATGATGGCACAAAGAGTAAATTTTCAACTTGGATTTATCGTATTGCCTACAACAAATGTATCGATTTTATAAGAAAGCAAAATAGCTTCCTCAATTATAAGAATTACATAAAATCGAAAGCTGATACAAAGGCACATCAGGTACACAGTTTTCAGAGTGAAATAGTAACAAAGCTATTATCAAAGTTAGCAGCTGATGAGTCAGCAATGATAACGCTTTACTACTTCGATGATATGAGCATAAAGGAAATTAGCTATATTACAAAACAGAGCGAAAGCTATGTGAAAGTGAAGCTACACAGAATAAGAAAAAAGCTAAAAGAAATAGCAAAAATAGAATATAATAATGAATTATAAGTCAATAGATATATGAATGAATTAGACAACAAATTAAAAGAAGAGCTCTATACGAATGTGAATCAAAGCTTCTCCCATGAAACAATGAATTACATTAGAGAAAGGGAAAGAAAAGTAAGATTAACCATATTGTTATTCCTACTTACTATCTGCTCTGTTGGCTTTGCCTTTATTCCATTTGAACAACTTACATTTGACAATATTCCGTTCTTAGATTTTACCATAACTATCAATAAAGTATATGTAGTTAGTGCTATTTCACTAACACTAATCTTTTTCTTTGATGTACTGCTGCGAAGCATAATAGCCCCTAAGACACTGCTTGATAAATACTAAATGCTGTAGTAATACGTGTTATTAGTATGAAAAAAATAAGCATAATATTAAGTATAATCCTATTCTCATTCGCTTGCACAAAAGCAGATGAGGTTCAAACAAGCGAGAAAAAAACAATGAGCGAAAACACAGAAACAGCAATATTCGCATCTGGTTGCTTTTGGTGCACAGAAGCAGTATTTGAAGAGTTACAAGGAGTAGAGCAAGTAGAGTCAGGTTACATTGGTGGAGAAGTAAAAGACCCAACTTACGAAGAGGTTTGTGCTGGCACAACAGGACATGCCGAAGCTACAAGAATAATGTACAACCCAGATGTGATTTCATTCGACGAATTGCTCGAAGTTTTCTGGAAAACTCACGACCCTACTACACTAAACAGACAAGGAAATGATGTCGGAACACAATACCGTTCGGGAATATTTTACGTCAATGACAAACAAAAAGAATTAGCGACAGATTATAAGATGAATTTAGAAGAAGCCGGCATATATGATTCCCCTATTGTTACTGAAATAACTGAAGCTTCTAAGTTCTACGTTGCTGAAAAATATCACCAAGATTACTACGAGCAAAACCCAAATCAGGGATATTGCAGCTTCGTTATAACTCCAAAGATTGAGAAATTCCGTAAGGTATTTGAAGATAAGCTGAAGAAATAAACTTTAATTCTAATTCTCTATTGGACTTTAATAGCAAAGATTTTAACGAATTAGATTAATTTGATTAGAAATTACTATATTTGCTATACTAAGAATTTCTAATCAATAATTATCTACATTACAATGGCAACGAAATTAAACAGAATAGTATTATTAATATTTTCTTTATCAATATTATCATTATCCGCACAAGAATTAACGGAGAAAGATTTCCCCAATTCTGGTAGTAATGGGCTATTTAGGAGTTTTACCAAGGAGTCGATTCTTAACCCAGAACCGCAAAGCGGAAAAAATCAAAAATGGGATTATTCTTCTGTTCCTAGTTCACAAGCACTTCAGTCAGTACTATGGTTGCCAATTGAAAATGCGAAAGAAGCTCAAAAGAAAATATTTACCAATGCAACATATTTCATTCAAGATAAAACAAGTGACACTCCTATTTATTTTTATACATCTGAAAAGAGCTCTCACAAATATTTAGGATTTACATTCAACGGTCAAAATTACAAATTTGCTACCCCCGTTGATTACTATAAGTACCCAATGAGTTTTGATGAATCTTTAATCTCTGAATTTCAATATGAAGACAAAGAATTAGGTTCGGGTATTATTTCTGTCACTTATGATGCAACTGGAAGCATTAGTATTCCCCAGTTAGAATATGATGATGTTTTTAGATTAAAAGTTGAAACAAAGTCAGTTTTCCCTGATACTCCTAATGACACAATAGTAAGTAAAGAATATCACTATTTTGAAAGAGGTACAGGTCAACTGATACTAAGAATATATGACTTAGGTCCCTCACCTGTCAAAGGAGAAATTTTTGCATCTTACATTTATTTTGTTGAACCAATTACATCAGTAAGCCCTGAATTAACTCTTAATACTATTGCTTACCCTAACCCGACTCAATCAGAATTGAGATTAATTATTCCTAAACACACAATAGTGAATTATGAAATATATAACCAATTGGGTGCTGTGGTTGGCTCGGGTGATTATAACGACTTCATAAATGTAAAGTCTTTAAACTCTGGTAGTTATTTCATAAAAGCGGAATTAGAAAACAGTCAGTACATAATGAAAAAATTCATCAAAGAATAAACATAGATTAAAATTAAAACAAATAAGCTAAGGTATTTAAAAACACCTTAGCTTTTTTTATTTACTTCTTACAAGTGTTCATACCAAAAATAGTATAAAGTGGGCAGAAATTAATAAACGATGTTGCTGCAAAAACTACAGCTACAACTAATAATATAACTCCCAATGTCCCCGTAATAATGTTCATAAAATATAGTACCGCTATTATAGCAGCAACAACTAATCTAATAGCCGAATCAGCTTTTCCCATATTTTTTTTCATGCTTTCTACTCCTAAAGTTTATATTGCATATATACAAATTACAAATTTAAAACTTAACAATCAAGACAATTGAACTGGCAATTAATATTAGAAATACTCGGAACAGTGCTAAACCTATTATTCTTAATTTTAGTAATTAGAGAAAATATCTGGTGTTGGCTATTTGGAATACTTGGTTCTATCGTCAGCATTGTTTTGTTCGTAGAAACTAAACTATACTCAGAGTCAATCCTCTATTCTTACTATGTGATAATGGGTGTGTACGGCTGGCGGAAGTGGACCAATGCTGGGAATAGCGAATCGGAAAAGCTGACAGTCAGTGAAAGAGCGTTGTCGTATCACTTAACTTGGATTGTTATATGTATCCTAATTGGATTCGGACTGGGGTATTTTTTTGAGAACTTCACCGATGCAAATAATCCATATTTTGACTCTTTCTCAACCGTTTTTGCGTTTTTAGCCACATATTTTGAAGCTACGAAATTGCGTTCGGCTTGGTTTTACTGGATTGCAATCAATGGCTTTTCAGTCTGGCTTTATAGTATTCGTGGATTAGAAATATATGGGGTTTTGATGTTAATTTATTTTGTCCTATCTTTCGTTGGACTATACAAATGGAACAAAAGTTATAATAATACACAGGTAGTATAATATGAAACAAACTCTAATTGCTATTTTCATGGCACTATTTCTTACTTCATGTCTCGAGATGGAAGTAAAGTACACAATCAACCCAGATCATTCTGGAAAAATAGAAACCAGTTACAGGGCACCAGTTGACCCAATGGGGTTTGGTACAGCACTAAAAGACCCAGAAGGCAAAGCAAAGAAGGAATTGGCAAAAATGATTGATGATTTCCCTGGTGTTGCGTCTTGGACTGACATCAAATATGACTATGTAAATGACTCCACTGACCTTGTAGTGAGTGCTGTTGGTTATTTCAAAGACTTCAACAACTTAGAAAAAAAGGGCTTACTCCCTTATGATCTGTATAAAGAAAATGGTAAAGATTATTTCTCATTCCAAGAAGTAGCCGACTCAATTGAATATAATAATGAGAATGTTAAGCTGAAAACAAATGAAGAGCTTGGTATGACTCAAGAACAAGTAGAAGATTCGGTTAGAACAATGAAAAGAGCTGCAAAAAGAGCAATGGGTATGGTATCAATGGTGTTTTCTAACATAGAATTTACAACTTCGTATGAGTTCGCTGGAAATATTTATTCCTCAAAAAGCGGCAAAAAAATTGGCTCTGGAAGAAAGTTTGAGTTTAGTCTAGACGGAATGAAATTTCAAAACTTTATGATGGAAGCTTTGGATAGTAAGGAATTTTATGAAAACCAGCTGCGAGGTGCTACAAAATTCGATATGGATGAAGACCCAACAGAAAGCGAAAAAATGAAAGAGCTATTCATCAAATTCTTATCGAATGACAATGAAGATATTTCGAAAATTAGAGTAGATTTTTCTGACCCAATATTTGATTTTGACGAAGAGTACAACAACTCCCTTACTGTCTGGAACAAGTGGAAGGATGAGTTGAAAGAATACAGAAAATAACCAAACTTACATGCAACATAAAGAAAGGACTATCTCGAAAAAGAAATAGTCCTTTTTTAATTGTATCCCTATCTTGGTCCGAAATTTACATACTCATTATTACTAACTCTACACGCCTGTTCATAGCACTTGCTCTTGCAGAATACTCATCGAGTAACAATTGTGATTCGCCATACCCTTTAGTCCCAATTCTTCCGTCTTGAATGCCATTATCGTGTAGATATTCTCTAACCGTATTAGCTCTATCGAGCGATAACTTTTGATTGTAATCTGTCTCACCACTGCTGTCTGTGTGTCCGTGAAGTTCTATTTTTACAGATTTGTTGTCATTTAGAAATCTAACTAATCTTGCTAACTCTGGTTTCGACTCATCTTTTAAGCTTGATTTATCAAAGTCAAAGAATATAAGCAATCTCGTCTTCCCTTCTTTGATTGGGCTTAGCATTATGTCTTTTTCTACATCACTATTTTTTATTTCTTTAGGGATGTTGAAGTTTTCAGAATAGAATAAGTACCCTTCCTTTTCAGCAGTAATAGAATAGTTCCTGTTAGCAGTAAGCACCACGCTGTAATCACCAGTCACATCATCACTATTCAAATTCGCAACCAGTTCTCCATTCGTCAAATCATAAATAGATACATTACTTCCCAAAGGCAAATCCGTCGCCCCATCAGTTACTTTACCATGAACAAACACTACATCATCTGCTTCATAAGGATTAGGTACAGCCGAATAAATATTATAATTATCTGTACTGGCTGGCTTGTTTGAGCTAAAAAATGCCCTATCCGAATTAGCTGCTATAGAGTAAAAATGTTCGTCATAGCCAGTATTAATACCAGAACCTGCATTTTTGAAATCATAAGTATTCATACTGCTATTTACCTTAGCAACATAAATGTCAAATCCGCCTTCTCCACCGCTTCTGTTGCTCGACATTGTAAACGTCTTATTGTCTGCAGCTATGAATGGACTCATCTCGTCATCATCAGTATTCACACTGTGCAACTCTTGGGCAGTAGTCCACCCTTCTCTCATTTTCTTTGAATAAAAAATATTAGTCCCTGACTTACTTGCAGGCCTATCACTTGCGAAATATAGAGTCCTGCCATCACTCGAAAGCGACGGTTGCGAATCCCAATATTCAGTATTTATGGCAACACCAAGGTTTTGAACGTCAGCCCATTTGCCATCTACTTTCCTTGCACTATACAAGTCTGTTCTGCCTACTCCATCTACATCATTCTCATAAGAAGCAAACACCATATACTGACCGTCTGGAGTTAGAGTAGGTGCACCATTCTGGTCACCAGAATTAACCATATCGCCAGCAGTTTGTAATATTTTCCAATTGTTGTTTTCATAAACAGCCCTGTAGATTTTCTGCTCACCTGGCTTTTCGGAAGTGAAATACATTTCGTTACCACGAAGAGTAAGTCCACTTGAAAAATCGTCCGCATCAGAATTGATACTCAGAGGACTTATTATCACATTTTGACCAAACACAAACGCAGAAGACACAATGCTTAATACTATTATTTGTATAATTTTTTTCATTTTATCCTCCTAAAATGCCTTGTCAAACCAAACCGCAAGTGAAAAGCGGAGTTGGTTGAGAGATTGGTTATCTAAACTTAAATTTTTCAGACCTTCGGTTCTTTCTTGTTCAAGGTTTTGTGCAGTTAGTGTGCCGTGATCAGTTATATCATAACTGTAAGTAATCTGAGGAGCAATAAAAATATTATCTCCCACTTCAAACTTATATCCTACGGCAAAGTTCAAAGCGGTTCTCGATTCTGAAAAATCAGTTGATTGGGTTGATTCTCTTTCAAACCCTCTACCATCACTCGGCTCTAAGAAGACGATGGTAGTCTCTTCTTTAACTTGCTTTAAAGTTTGTTCTTGCTGACCGTAGCCAAAGTTGAATGACGGGCCAATTAGAAAATATAAATTCTCATTAGCATTTATTCTCAAACTTGGTTCAACATTAAAATAAGTAGAACTTAAAGTAATGTCATAATCAACAACTTCTGTTCCTAAATAAAACCCGAAACCATCGTAAAAATCTCTAATTCCTAGTGAACTTCCAGTAGCATTGGTCCAATTATTTAAAAACTTCAACTGTATACCGAACAGATTGTTGATACTATAATCAACAAAAAAACCAAAATGCCCAGATATACCGCTCATATCTTCATAAGCATTCAAAAAAGAATTTGCTGTAGTGGGGTTTCCGTTGGCATCCGTCCAGTTCAAATCCGCACTAAACATATTATATGTCAACCCACCTTCTAAGCCAACTGCAAACTTTTTGCTGCTACTCGAGCTGCTATACCCATCAGACCTACCCTCTGGTCTTAACACATCTTCGTCGGCTAAACCAACCACCGATGTGGTAATTAGAAGCAGAAATATTAATAAAACTTTACTCATTTCCTTAATCCTGTTTGTTTATGAATAATATAAACTTACGAAAAATACTTTTTAATTCAATTTATTTGTTCAAAAGCCATGCAAAAATTAGTGGTGCTACTATTGTAGCATCTGATTCTATTATGAATTTTGGTGTGTCAATATCCAATTTCCCCCATGTGATTTTTTCATTAGGAACTGCTCCAGAGTAAGAACCATAGCTCGTAGTAGAATCAGAAATCTGGCAGAAGTAACTCCAAAACGGTGTTTCCGTTAGTTCCATATCTTGATAAAGCATAGGCACTACGCAGATTGGGAAATCACCTGCAATACCACCACCGATTTGGAAAAAGCCAATGCCATTGCCCTTAGTGTTTTTTGTGTAATAATCAGCCAGATACATCATATATTCTATTCCACTTTTCACTGTGCTTGGATTCAACTCTCCTTTCATACAATAAGATGCGAATATATTGCCCATAGTCGAATCTTCCCAACCTGGTACTATGATGGGCAAGTTTCTCTCTGCAGCTGATAACATCCATGAGTTTTTGGGGTCAATCTCATAATACTGCTCCAGAACGCCTGATAATAGCATTTTGTACATATACTCATGCGGTAAATACCTCTCACCTTTTTCATCTGCATCTTTCCATATCTGGTGTATGTGTTTTTGCAGCTTCCTAAATGCCTCTTCTTCTGGGATACAAGTGTCAGTAACTCTATTCAAGCCTTGTTCTAACAAATCCCATTCTTCTTTGGGGGTCAAATCTCTGTAATTAGGGACTCGTTTGTAGCTTTTGTGAGCCACTAAGTTCATAATATCTTCTTCCAAATTAGCTCCAGTGCAAGTAATAATATCTACTTTGCCTTCACGGATCATTTCAGCAAGAGAAATACCCAGCTCTGCGGTGCTCATAGCTCCTGCTAAGGTAATCATCATCTTATTCCCTTTGGCTAACTGTTCCTCGTAACCTTTGGCAGCATCAACTAATGCCGCGGAGTTGAAATGCAAATAATTAGACTCTATAAACTTCGATATTGGGTTTCTTTCCATTTTTATTCCTCTCATTTATTTTTTTTGTGTATTTTGCCATTTATATTACACAAAATACATAATAATTAGATACTTATCACTGAGATAGTATATGAATAAATATTTATTAGCATCATTTCTATTACTTTTCATTAGCTGTTCAGAAAAAAATGACTCTGAATTAAGTGAGAAAGATAGCACAGAAACAGTTGAAAAAGTTGTAGAAATTGACTCATGTGAATTAGTTTCTACTCAACTGGACACGTTCCCTAAGATAAATTACAGCAAGTTTGTTGTGGAAAATTGGGAAAAATACCTTGAGTTGAAATCGAAGTACAATTATTCAAAAGATAACAAAGAAGCAAACAAAGCATTCATAACTCTGAACAGAAAAGAATTTAGGTTTGTTAAAGTTGGAGATACAGTAATAGTTCCTAATAAAATAGTTGGAGATATGAGAGCCTACTCTATATTCCCTCAATACTATTGCGACGCAAAAAACTTAGAGAAATTAATTATTGTGTCAAACGAATTCCAATGCTATGGAGCTTATGAAAACGGTAAACTGGTCAGATTTGCTGCAGCTAACACTGGTAAAAAGAGAACTCCAACCTTCCCAGGAAGATATGCATTAGTTTGGAGAGACAGAATAAGAAAATCATCACTTGATTCCACTTGGGTGCTCCCCTATACTTGGAACTTTCACAGATATGCAGGAAACGCATTCCACCAATTCACTATGCCCGGCAGAGCGGTGTCGCACTCTTGTGTAAGACAATTTATGTCCGATGCAAAGTGGCTTTACGATTGGGGGAGTGGAGTAAAGTTAGACAGCAACCGCAAGCAGAAGTGGTTGTCCGGAACACCAGTAATAATAACAGGTATGTTTGATTATGAGAGAAAAATTGGTCCGTGGTTAGACCTTACTGACAACAAAACTGGCAGAGTAGAACTAAGTGGCGACCCTATGGAAGTTGACGAGGCCTACATCCCTATTCAGCAAATTCCAGAAGAAATACAGGGCTGGATACCAAACAGAAAACGATACCTCGCAGCCGAAGACACTCTGATAGCAAGAGGAATCATTGATACTAATGCACGACTAATACCTTCAGTTAATTTTAATAAACGAAGAAGAGAAAGAGAAGCCAAAAAGAGAAGAGACTCAGTCAAAAATATACAAACAACTACTCAATCAACTGATATTGATATAATCAAACAAAATTTAGAACAGTTAGAAGGGCAAGAAATAGAGATAAGAAAAGACAGCACCGAGAAGAAATAATGCAACAGAGCAATATTACTCACTGGCGTGCGGAGCTAATGTTATTACTGATGACATTAATCTGGGGTGCTACTTTTATGTTCACCAAGATTGGATTAGAAAGCAGCCCACCTTTCTTCTATCTTATACTTCGATTCTCGGTAGCTCTGACTATGATGTTGGTTTTCTTTCATAAACATTTGAAAAACATCAGCAGAACAACTTGGAAACAAGGAGCAGTATTAGGTGGACTCTTTGGAAGTGGCTTTGTATTGCAAACTTATGGGTTAGAATTTACTGAAATCACTAACTCAGCATTCATCACTGGACTTACAGTTGTACTCACTCCATTTGCCTTCAAATTAATATCGAAGAATAAGATTAACTTTTGGCCAAAAATTGGGGTAATAATGGCATTCATAGGTCTTTATATATTCACTAACCCTGACATTAACTCTATAAATATAGGCGACATACTTACACTTATCTCAACTTCATTCTGGGCTATTTATATTACTTTTATGGACAAGTTTACCAAAGGGGATGATTCCAAACAAAGAACTATGCAATTGGTAACTTTGCAGTTTCTATTTGTTCTACCCATACCACTTCTGGGATTCTTATTTTTCGAGTTGCCTGATTTCTATGTCTCGTTTAATAGTGATTTAATCACGTCTGTTTTGTTTAACGGAGTGCTTGCCAGTTTTGTACTAACTATCATTCACACTACTTACCAAAGATATACAACACCCGTGAAAGCAGCTTTAATCTTCAGCTTGGAACCAATATTCGCATCCTTTTTTGCCCTTATGTTCATGTCAGAAATACTAACACCTATGGAACTATTCGGAGCTGCAGTACTTATGTTTGGGGTTTTGGTTTCGGAGTTAGGTGGGTTTATTTCTAAAAGAATGAATAGTAATAAATGAAAATAAGAAAATTATTTAACTTTTATTTTGATAATTCAAATTATAAGTTTAACTTACAAGTGTTGACAATACAATTTTAATTTAGTGGTTCATAAACCACTCAGTTGTCAACTTTTTTTTTAATTTATTTTATAGTTTTTTTTTATGAATATATTTATTGCAAGGTTGAATTTTTCAACTACAAGCGACTCTTTAAGAGAGTTATTCGAAGAGTTTGGCGAAGTTTCTTCAGCCAATGTTATTATGGACAAGAATACAGGTAAATCAAAAGGCTACGGCTTTGTTGAAATGTCTGACGACGGCGAAGCACAACGTGCTATCGATGAATTGGATCAATGTGAATTCGACGAAAGAACAATCGTTGTTAAGAAAGCGAATCCGAGAGAAGAAAGACCAAGAAACAATAGAAGAGACGATAGATATTAATCTCCTATTGGAATAGTATTTATACAAAAAGGGCTGATATTTTTATCAGCCCTTTTTCTTTTTTATCTATACTTTTTTTAAATATTATTTCTTCATAAAACCAATACTTAAAAACAGCTCGCTCTTCCCTTTCATTTGAACATAAGTTTTATATGTTAATTTATCTTCCCGGGTGGCTTCAAATTCTACAATTACGTCATTTTCTTTGGGTTCGCCTTCATAACTTTTGAAAAGAAACATCTTCTTTTTGGGGCTATATTCTCCATACAACACAGCTGGTGGCTCATTTGAGCTGCTATAAGATATCAGAAAATACTTTCTTTCAATAATATCATAACCAATTACCATTTTTGTTATAATTTCTGAAATATCAAATTGAAATTCAGTTTCAAACTCAACCACCGTATTTTTCAAATTCATTTTAGATACAGACTCACCTCTACCATTCATTCTGGATATTGTTTCTCCTTTTTCACCTGCAACTGTTTTTGCCTCACCTTGACTAGAATATACAGTAGTCCACTCCCCAACGAATTGGCTATATACTTCACTAGTTGGGTAATCAAAATTCCAATCATTTTGAGCTTTAACTTGCAGTGTTGTTAACAATAGGAATAAACCTAATACAATTTTTTTCATAATCTATATCTTATATTTTAGTTGAAGTTCTTTACGATTGATACGAATTCATTATCTATTAGTTCTGGTAACTTTGACTTATCTCTTCCGCCAGCAGTTGCCAAGTGTGGTTTACCACCACCGCCGCCGCCCAAGTATTTGGCTGCCTGACCAACCAGTTTGCCCGCTGGGTAGTTGCCCTTCAGATCGTCAGTAACTACGCAAGCAAGCTGAACCTTATCTTCCACGGTGATAGCAAGCAAACCAATACCATTTGTCTTTAGCTCTAATCGGAGTTCATCACTCAAATCTCGTAGCTGATTCATATCTTCAGCATCGACCATATTAGTTACTACTTTTATTCCATTGACATCCGTGAAATTACTTGCCATTTCCGAAATACCACCAGCAAGCTCTTTAGTTTTTAAGTCGTTGATTTCTTTTTCTAATTTCTTTATTTGGGACTCTAAACCAATTGCAACTTTGTCTTTATCATCTACTTTCTTCTCTAAATGTAGAATATGCCCGGCAATTCCTCTTCCTGTTATTGCTTCTATTCTTCTTACACCAGAAGCGATTGAGCTTTCTCCTGTGATTTTGAATAGTCCAATTTCAGAAGTATTGCTGGCGTGAGTACCTCCACAAAGTTCTTGAGAGAAAGCACTATCCATAGTTACGGCTCTTACTTCACTGCCATATTTGTCACCAAAATACATCTTAAGCCCCTCTTTGTTCTGTGCTTCTTCCAAAGTAAGAACATCAGTGTTAATGCTGTGAGC
Source organism: Chlorobiota bacterium (assembly GCA_034670025.1). Classification (GTDB taxonomy): domain Bacteria; phylum Bacteroidota; class Ignavibacteria; order Kapaibacteriales; family UBA2268; genus PGYR01. Next base: position 258,389 of record JAXMOE010000002.1, on the reverse strand, counting down.
TTCCATAATTTTTTGATTAACCAATTGCTCAATTTTATCTATTTGCTCAACAGTTAATTTCTCAAAATGATTAAAGTCGAATCTCAAATAATTAGGAGCAACCAAAGAACCTTGTTGCTGTATATGGCTACCAAGTACTCGCCTCAGCGCTTCGTGCAGCAAGTGAGTAGCAGAGTGATTTCGTATTATATCTGCCCTTCTTGTGCCGTCCACACTTAGCTCAGCTACTTTACCAACCAAATCCGTATTCAAATCTGATTCTAATATATGCAATATTGCACCACCTGACTTTTTCACATCTTTAACATTATAAGTATTCCCATCTACTATAATAGTACCTGTGTCTGAAACTTGCCCACCACTTTCTGAGTAGAAAGGAGTGCTTTCAGTAATGATGATATTATCACTGGAGTAAACAACATTGCTTGCAGTTTTAGTCTCAATATAACCAGTAAAGACTGTGTTAAAATCGAACTGCGAATCCGCAACTTGTTGCGAGTGGCTTTTTCTGTTACTTCTCGAACGCTCTTTTTGAACCGACATATTTGATTCAAAACCCTCAACATCTACAGTCAACCCTTTCTCTTTTGCAATTAACTGAGTTAAATCTAACGGGAAACCAAATGAATCATAGAGCAAGAAAGCATCTCCACCAGTGATCATTTCCTTTGTGTCTTTTGTTAACTCTTCAAACTTTTCTAGCCCCTGTTCCAAAGTAGTAAGGAAACTATTCTCTTCTGACTTAATAATATTTGTAATCAAGTCTTTATTCTCAACTAATTCTGGGTATGCCTCGCCCATTTTATCTACCAAAGCTGGTATCAGTTTATAAAGAACTGCTTCCTTGAATCCAAGGTCTCTTGAAAATCTTGCAGCCCTTCTCAGTACCCTACGCAGTACGTAGCTTCTTCCTTCATTGCCTGGTATTGCCCCATCGGCAATGGAGAAAGCTAACATTCTAACGTGGTCAGCCATTACTCGCATAGCTATGTCGGTTTTGCTCTCATCTTTGTGAGTGTATTCTATACCAGATAAAGCAGATAGCTTATCAATAAGTGGCATAAATAAATCTGTATCATAGTTAGAGTTTTTGCCCTGTAACACTCGTACTATTCTTTCAAGCCCCATACCAGTATCAACGTGAGTATTTTTTAGATCTTCTAACTCACCTTTGCTGTTTCTGTTATACTGAATAAATACCAAATTCCATACTTCAATAACATTTGGGTCATCGGCATTTACTAATTCCTTACCCGATTTATCAGGTGTACCATCATAGTGTATTTCCGAACTTGGGCCACACGGTCCAGTATCACCCATTTCCCAAAAATTGTCCTTCTCGTCACATCTAACTATTCTGTCTTCTGGAATAATCTTTGCCCATATATCATAAGCTTCATCATCTTCTCTAAAAACCGAAATAAACAATCTGTCTTTGGGTATCTTCCATACGTCTGTCAAAAGTTCCCACGCCCATTCTATTGCTTCTTGCTTGTAGTAATCGCCAAAGCTCCAGTTACCAACCATTTCAAAGAATGTATGGTGATAGGTATCAACCCCTACTTCTTCCAAATCATTGTGCTTACCACTAACTCTAATACATTTTTGGGAATCAACAGCGCGGGTATAGTCTCTCTCTCCTTCACCCAAGAACACATCTTTGAACTGATTCATACCAGCATTTGTGAACAGTAGAGTCGGGTCACCGTGAGGAATTACAGGAGCAGAAGGCACAGCTTTGTGGCCTTTTGACTCAAAAAACTTGATAAATTGATTTCGTATTTCTGATGAATTCATTTTCTTTTTCTTAATTGTGTTTTCTAATTAGCTTCAAATTTAATCAATAGTATATAAATAACAGGAAAATTTGCAGCTTAAGGATTATAATCATCTATGTGTAATAAATTGCTGATAGTTTTTCTTTGTGCAACTTAACTTAATAATTAAAGTTATACTTTATATCTTTAATAATAAATCCCAATCACAGTTATGAAATCTATTCTACTATTTTTAGTGCTATTTTTAACATACTCAACTGTGAGTAGCAACACATTAGAACGACGTGGTCAATTAGGTGTTCAATTGAAACCTGTTTCAATTGATGAGGGAAGTGCTATTGTAAAACAAATTTTTCCTAATAGCACGGCATCGAAATTGGGTTTGAAACTAAATGACACAATAACTTCGATAAACTCTCAAGAATATGATAATTTTAATGACTTTCTGAAAGGATTGAATGAGAGCAAAAAGTCAAGTGATATTACACTTACCATAAAAAGAGGAAATCAACAATTAGTTTTTAATGGTGGTTTAGTTAAACTCCCGTTCAATGTGAATAACAAATATGAACTTAACAGTTTTGAATATCAAAATAGCTCAATTAGAACTATAGTTGAGAAACCAGAAGGCGAGGGCCCATTCCCAGTCATTTATTATATACAGGGTTACCCTTGCCAAAGCTGCGAATACACAGACCCAAAAAGCACAATGAGAAGATTTATAGATGATTTGGTTGGTTATGGTTACATGGTTTACAGAGTAGAGAAACCAAATATGGGTGATAGCAAAGGCGAATTGGACTGTAGTGAGATTAATTTTGACACTGAAAATGCTGTTTTTGCAAAAGGGTACGACGAGTTAGTGAAAAGAAGCGATGTAGATACTGATAAGATTACTATATTTGGTCATTCTATGGGAGGATGGCACGCACCGATAATTTCTAATTTAAAATCACCATTTGCTACTGTTGTATATGGAATAAGAATAGAAGATTGGTATGACTACTTCCTTTATGCAATGGAGTATCAATATCCACTTTGGGAAGGCGGAGACTATCTGCAAGGTGATGAAATAAAAAGAAAATCCAGAGATTACTTCTATCAAATCTATTTCAAGGACAAACAACCAGAAGAATTGATAACTTCCGATTCAGTAAGATTATTTTTTCAAACTCACATGAATTATACTGGCAACAATACATTTTTAGGCAGAGCTTCAGACTTTTTTCTAAATTTAAATATTAAGAATATGCCCTATGAGTGGAACAGAGTAAAAAGTCATATTCTTTCCCTACATGGAGAGCACGATTTACAAGCTTTGGACAATTCGGGAGCTCAAAGAATAGTGCGAATTGCAAAAGACAGTGATTCAAAAAAAGTAATAGAGTACAAAGAATTTCCAAATACTGAGCATTTGTTTTTAAAAGTTGAATCACAAAATCACATTGCACGTATTATGCAAAACAGAGAGTTAAGAGAATATTCTAAAGATAATTACAACTCAGAAGTGGCGGAATATCTACACAATTGGTTAACCAAAGTAGCTAAGAATAATGGTTAGTATAAAACATATATCGAACAACGAATATCTATCTAATAGTCAAATTAGTAATAGCTATGTTGTTTACTCCGATTTGAATAGGATCTCACTTTATGACAAAGCTAAACTTCACTCATTCAAACTATGTTTAACTCAGAAAGAAATATATAGAATAGACGGAAAAGAAGTAGTGCTGAACAGCGGAGAATTCCTAATGGTAAACCCAAATCAGAAATTTGAAGTAATAGCTGACAAACAAAACACCAAAGGGCTTTGCTTGTTTTTTGATAGTAAAGAAATGGGTGGTTTGGAAAGTTTAATATTTAGTAATAACAAATATGACATAGCAGATAGCAAATTGATTAGCAGAAGTGTAAGTGCAATACATGATGAGATAATAGATAACAAACGAAGTTCTTACAATGTTGATTTAGTAAAGTTTTTTGATATTATTATTGACTCAGAAAATGTAGAGTATTTTTCAACGGATAATTTGCCATTAACAATCAGAAAAAATAGGGCTGAAATAGCACATTGTGTATTAAAAGCAAAAAACTTTATGGACAGTAATATTTATGAAAAATTAAGCATAGACCATATCTCAGATTCTGTCTATATTTCAAAGTTCTATTTCATTCGACTGTTCAAAGACCTATTTGGGACAACACCATACAAATATTTATTAGAAAAGAAATTAGAAGAATCTAAAAAGCTTCTAATAAGTCACAATATTGACGAAACAGCAAAAATGCTGAATTTTACAGACAGATCTGCCTATTCTAACAAATTCCAAAGACAATATGGCTTAAGACCATCAAAATTCAAATCAATGATTAGACATTAATTTGTAAAAAAAATAATAATTACTTAGCTTCTAATTGATGTTGACTCTAACTTATCATTTTTAATATATTGAATTATCTGAAGCAGTTCATATTTGCAATATTGTTATTATCTGTTTTACCTCTAATACTGTTACCACAAACTCAGTTAGAAAAAGGGGTAGTGGGTGCGGGTGGTAATAGTAGCTCTAACGGCAGCACAACAATCCAATCAACTGTGGGACAATCTGTTATTGGTCAAACTACTGCTAATTCTAAGCTAAAAAGCTTGGGCTTTTGGTATTCCATCAGAAAATCATTCGATGAAGAGATTAGTGCACTGGTAGTAATCCCAACCGCTGAGGCCGAAGTAAGTGAAAGAGTTTCAATACCTTTATTACTAAAAGACTCTAAGAATTTTGCTGGTGAAAACAGAAACTGGACAGCCCTAATAGCATTTAACTCCACAATACTATATCCTGAAAATGACACCCCTCCCTGCGGTACGTCAGAACAGTGTGAGCTAAATCTATCAGGAACATTTTCGGATAGTAGCGGAGTGCTATTCAACATGGAATTTACGGCAAAGCTGGGTGCCGTTATAGATACAGAGTTAGAAATAATTGATTTCCAATGGGAAGACAAAATAGAAACCACTACAATGGATGGCTTTTTCCAACTACATGGTGTTTGTGAAGTTGACGGCGAGTACAGATTAATTAAGCGCTCGGTTGATGCTTTCGTTGGTAATATCACTCCAAATCCTGCTTCTGATATATCTCAAATAGAGTACAGTACAAGAGAGAAGGGTAATACCACAATAGATTTGATAGGAATGGAAGGCAAATTGGTAAAGCAACTGTATTCCAACTATCACGATTCTGGTGAACATAAAGTCTCATTCGACTTCAGCATAGTGCCATCTGGTGTTTACTATATTCAGATAACTAGCCCCAATGAGATATTTACGAAAAAAATAGTAGTGCAAAAGTAGAAATGAGAAAACTCCTTTTTCTATCAATTTTTATACTTATTTCATCCACTGCCTTTTCGCAGGTTGTTGACACCAACAAGTCTATATATAGCATAGGTGCTTATGGTGTAGGGCAATTCAACTTGCACCATTCTAACTTCGAAGATTTACCTGGCTACCCTTGTTGCTCTCCCATTTATGAATCTGGATCAGGATTTGGACTTGGATTCGGAATACTTGGTGAGTACAGGCTCTCAGAAGTATTATCCCTTGGTTTAACCGCTGGTTATTCTGATTTGTCTGCAGTTATAAAGCAGGAAGAAATGGATACATTTGACAATAGCGAAGGCACCAAAAGTGATGGACTGATAGAGCACACATTAGATGCAAACATTCAAGCCATATCTACAAGCTTAAGATTACTATTAGAGTTAGACAGAAGCATTGATGTTTATGCTGGTGGTGGCATATCATTGATCAACAACTTTCAGATAGAACAATACGAAACACTAATCAGACCCACAGATGTAACATTTGAGAATGACAGAATAGTCAGAAATGAAAGCCAAGGTGAAGTAGATGGTTCTAAAAGCATACTACCTTTTGTAACTGCTGGAGTTAGACTAAACCTGCCATTGACAACTAATAGTAGCTGGGAGCTGTCACCAATAGGAGAGTTTACTTACTATCTGGGCAACTTAGTAGATAATATAGATTGGTCTCTCAATCAGTTGAAAGTAGGAATAGAAGTAAGGTATAACAAATACCACGAAAAAGTGGTTGTTGTTGATACTATAATTGAAGAACCAAAAGCACCGCCCAAATCAGACATAATTGCCAATATATCAGTTACTGATAGCATATACAACACTACCGAAATTGATGACAGCAAAGAGCGAGTAATCAAATACCAATCCTTACTCGGCTATATCTTCTTTGAAGAAAACAGAGCTGTTATCCCCCAGAGATACAACACCGAAGTCAGTGAATCCGACATAGTTGGCAACTCCCTAATCAGCAATAAAGACACTTCATTAACAAATTATTACAATTTGCTAAACACAGTAGCTCTGAGATTAAAAGAGAATCCAGAAGTGGAAATGACAATAGTCGGATGCAACTCTAATTATGGGTTAGAGGAAGGAAACACTGAACTTTCGCAGCAAAGAATGAATGCTGTCTATGACTATTTTGTTAAGGAATGGGGCTTAGATTCTAATCGATTCAAGAGAATAGCAAGAAATTTGCCAGAAACCCCGTCTCGCTCTGATAATGAATTTGGGAGAGCTGAAAACAGACGTGTGGAACTAATACCAACAGATTGGAGTATATTATTACCCAAAGTGTCAAAAGACACAAAAATCATAAAGTCCGCTGATATTGAATTTAAAATAGAACCAAACGTAACTTCTAACTTGCCCGTTAATAGCTGGGAAGTAAATGTAAGTGAGAATAGCAATCAGATTCAAGAATACAGTGGCGAGGGATTCCCTGATAATTCTTACAAGATAATAAAGTCATACACCGAAAATTCAGATTTTAGCAATATAGAATTTAGCATGACCGGTACTGACAGCTTAGATACGAGCGATTCGGATTCTTATATTTTTGACAGTGATAAAGTGAAAAAGTATCTTGAAAATATGAAAATTGACAACAGGCAGCCAACCCGAAAAGAATTCAACCTTATTCTATTCGGTTACAACATAGCTAATATACCACCGATAGCCGAACTAACTCTTGATTTGGTTAAGGACAATATAGAAAAAGACTCTAAAGTCCTAAAAATTGAAGGTTATTCGGATATTATTGGTGATGATGATTATAACTTAGAACTATCTGAGCAGCGTGCTTACCGAGTGGCCAGTGAGCTTAATGTAAGTAAAGATAAAGCCATGGGAATGGGTAAAGTCAAGAATACAGAATACAATAATGATTACCCTGAAGGTAGATTTTACTCCCGCTCGGTTATTGTAAGTATTGGAAATGAATAGTAGGATTAGTCCACTATATTCACACTTTTAATGCCATTAATCTTCAGAATCTTCAAGAATATATTGTTCAAGTCAATTTCTTCATCTACTCTCAAAGTGAATACGCCTTCAAAATCTACTTCCTGAGCACTGATATGCAGTTCGTGCATGCTGCTTTTACCAATTGCTTGGGTAATATCTTTTAACATTCCATCTCTATCTTCCCCAACCACCTTCATTTTAATATGCTTATTCCCGATTGATTCATCAGGTATTTCCACAAATGGATTTTCTTTAAAATAGTGGAATAATGTAATAATAGCTTTGAAAGTAACTGCAAATTGTTGCCACTTTGGCTCTGGTTTGACAGATTTAGAAGTAATAATTTCAACTTGATCACCATATTCTAACTCATAGTCAATCGGCTTAACTACCCCATTAATCTTAGCCGAAATACAAGTCATTCCATCTTCAACAGATTTAGAAAAAGCAAAATCGAGTACTGTTGAGCCATCAGGAAGCGATACTGGATCGCCATTTTTATTATAGACTACAACGTCCACATCGAACAGGTTGACCTTAATCGAATCCCATATAATCTGGATTGCATTGTCAGGATACTCCTCAATCATCTCTTGCATCCACTGACCCCATTCTTCCAAATCCGCCTTATTTATGTCGAGTGCTTTTCTTCTATTTTTCAATGAAAACTTGGATGCAAACCCTTCTTCGGCAATCTTCTCCATCTCTTTTGTTCTAATCGAAAGCTCTATCTTTCTTCCATCTGGGCCAATTATCTCAGTATGTAATGATTTGTACCAATCGAATTTTGGTTTAGATATATAGTCCAAAAACTTGATTGAATCAAAAGTATTGGCAATTATTCCGTGAGCTCGGTAGCAATCCCCTATCTCATTCGAATTGATTATTAGATTAATAGAATAAAAATTATCAATATCATTCAATGTCTTTCCAGTCTGAATAATATTAAAAATCTCGTATTCATGTTTGTGGTAGATAGTGAGCGTGTGGTCAATGTTTTGTTGCTCTAAATTTTTCTCTATAACACCTAAAAAAGATTTGATATAACCCAAAAACTCCTTTCTTTTGTCAGTGAGTCGGGTTTTTAAATCTTCATAAGACTCTCGGTCTAAATAGTAGAATGATAAATTTTCTAATTCAATTTTGATTTTCAGTAGTCCAATTCTGTGGGCTAACATCGTGTAAAAGTTGAGGGTTTCTTCGGCAATGTATTTTTGTTTGATAGGAGATAAGTAGTGGAGTGTTCGGATGTTGTGGAGACGGTCAGCAAGCTTAATGAGAACCACCCTAATATCTTTGACTAACGCAAGAAACAGCTTCCTATAAGAAGCAGCTTTGTTCTCCGTCTTACTAACTTCGGTGTGGCTAATCTTAGTAACACCATCGACCATACGGGCTACCTCAGCACCAAATTCCTTAGTTATTCCTCCACGAGTAACACTTTCTACATCTTCCAAAGTATCGTGCAGCAAGCAAGCTGCCACCGTTTGCGAATCATAAATTGGAAACTCTTCGAGCAAAACAATTGATACATTGAGCGGATGGGTGTAAAATGGTTTCCCTGATTTACGCACCATACCATCGTGGCTATCGTAACAATACCAAAATGCCTTCTCAATCAATTCCTTGTCGAATTCTTCTAAGTATTCCTCTGCCTTTGCTAAAAGGAATTTCAAGTCCTCTTTTGGGTCTTCTCCAAAAGGACTATCTTCCTCGTATTCCGGCTGGAACATAAATATGTTATCTGTATCTATCAACTTTTTGTAAATTGTATTTTGTTACAATGTACCAATTACTTTAAAAAAATTAAAATAAACAATGAAAAGACGAAATTTAATCAAATTATCTGCATTATCATCAGTATTATTACTTAATAACTCGAAAGATTTGTTCTCGCAAAGTAGTAATACCACAATAATAAAGCCAAAAAGATTGAAAAAAGGTGATAAAGTAGCATTAATTTCGCCTGCTTCAAACGTAACTGACCCAAAAGACATTTACAGAGCTGAAGAAATATGTGCTGCACTCGGTGTGCAAAGCGTTATGACTAAAGCAATCGTCAACAATCCCAATGGATACAAAACCAGAAGTACAGAAGCAAGAGTAGAAGAAATTCATGCAGCTTTTTCTGACAGCTCAATAAACGCCATTTTCTGCATAAGAGGCGGCTTTGGTTCGGCAGATTTACTTGACAAACTCGATTACAATCTGATTAAAATCAATCCCAAAATAATAGCTGGGTACAGTGATATAACAGCGTTAATTACAGCAATTGAAAAATTGACTGGATTAGTAACATTCCACTCCCCTGTTATGCTATCTAACTTTGACAAGCCATCATTTGAATCTTTTAAAAAGACAATTATGGCTACCTCACCCGCTGGTATGATATTCAATCCGAAATCAAGTGGTGTAAGGCAAAGGAATCCAATTATTACGATCAATGAAGGTACAGCCAACGGTAGATTAGTTGGTGGAAATTTGTCACTAATTTCATCACTCATAGGAACAGAATATCAGATAGAAACCAATAAAAAAATATTATTTATTGAGGATGTTGGCGAAGCTCCCTACAGATTAGAAAGAATGCTTACACAAATGCGATTAGCAGGAATGTTGGATGATTTGGCAGGAGTAGTAATAGGAAAGTGTAATGATTGCTCTTCGGGTAGTAGCCAATCCACTTGGGACAGAAGCGAGTTAGAAGTATATAACTATATTTTTTCGGCTTACAAATACCCGGTATTCTACGGTCTATTGATTGGTCATACTTCTACACAGTTTACAATACCAATTGGACTCTCGGCAGAAATAGATTCAGAAAAAGGCAGCTTAAAAATATTAGAATCAGCAGTTATCTAATACCCAGAAATGCTTTGAGAACCAGCTTTGCTTGTATATTTCGCCAGCTGTTTTCGGCCAATAAACTATTGACAGTGTATCGAGTGAGAAATGACATTTCGCCATAGCGTTCTATGCCTAAGTTGATGTCGTAGCTGGCACCGATACTAACTCCAAGCACCATAGCTGATAGTTCTTTTATTCTTCCGTCCGAAAGCTCTTTTTCAAAAGTTCCATCAGAAAAAGGAATATTACTCGGAGTAATCACCGAGTTTTTGTGAGTTTCGGAACTGCCAATATTGAAATTCAGATCTACACCAGCTTTCAGATTCAGTTTCTCATATATCCTGTTTTTTACACCCAAATCAAGCGACACATAACTCAGTGATATATCACTTTCGTAAGCCGTTGTCCAATTGAACCCAGGAAGCCCAGGGTTTGTTTTCTTTATCACTGTGGTTTCTGTATAAAAGTTAGAGTTGACTATGCTGTAAAGTAATCCAACAGAAAAAGCCATATCTGGCTCATGCCAATACTCAGAAGTGATTCCGAGCTGAAAGTCCGACCCAATGCCCGACTCATAAGTACAACAAATAACATCCTCTTCCAAGAATGGGAAATTACCCGAATGATAAGCCAAAGAATAGCTGGCTACTGCACCGATATAAGTATCAGTAATCTGATAAGGTGTACGTGAGCTCACTTGCCAGTCGAACCCTTGCGAGAAAACAACCGACGAACTGACGAATAGCAATATGGTTACGATATACTTCATTTTACAATAATTAACTGTTTTGCATCTAATATTCTATCTTTGGATAAAACGAGGTGGTAAGCACCAGATTTGAGCCCATCGAATTGGTAGCTCAGATTGTTCTCGCCTCTTTTTAACTCCAAATTCGTTTCTTCCCACAGAGTAGTACCAATTTGCGAAAGTAATTTCAAATCAACGGTCATATCTACAGGCGTGTTTATATTTATCTTTACATTACCATCAGAAGGGTTAGGACTTAGTCCATATATTTCAACGAATGGATTGCCCGTAAACACCTTAAATTCTAGCCCACACACCGAATCTGTTTGGTAAAAGCCACGGTTTTTATCTATTGTAAACAGTTCCTCGCAGTTTCTGTTCCCAACTTTTGTGTCAACAAAATCAATATAGCTATATTCATAATCACCCAAATACGTATTGAATTTCAGTATCACCAAAGTATCGGAAGCGGCGAACAACTCTTCCGATTGTCGCATTAGTTTAACTTCTAAATTACCATCCTGATTAGGCCTAAATTTATTACCTAGTGATGGGGAAACAGATGCAGTATTTGTGTAGATTGGCTCAACAAATTCTAAAATTGTACGGTTGAACCTTATTATATCTGTGTAAGTGGTAGCGTTAGATATTTTTTCCTTTTCTACTATTATTGGAACTAATATCTCAGTCCCAGGGAATGATTTGACAGAATCAATTCTTAATTTCATTTCTGCTCTTGGCACACCAATACCCATTAGTTTTACTTCTGTTGTGTCATTTGGTTTCTTATTATTCGTGATTATTTTCAACTTCGCCTCGTGGCTACCTGACACATCGGGTTCAAAATACACAGTAATTATACCAGTATCTTGCGGCTGATAAACAGACTTAGAGTAGAACACGCTATAATTATCCACATCATCAATCAGAACATTATAAATTTCAAGGTTTTCGTTACCCAAATTCTTTACTACAATTTGTTTTTCTACTATCGTTTGGCAGTCCCCAGAGTTAGTTATTGCAACTGCCTCAAAATCTATACTATCAAGATTTACAGATATTCTCGGTTGCTTTACTATCCCTTTGAAATATACTTCAAATAGTGCATCTTTCCTTTGTGCACCAGCTATACCTCTTTCGAGCAAATCGCTCTCGAACTCATATTTCATATCAATAGCCCCGCCCGAACCAGCAGTAAATTCAATATCAATAGTATTAGAAAGAGTTGGTTGAAGGTGTTTGCTTGTATCTATTCCAGTGATTACCCTTGCTTTATCGTCTCTATTTGTAATAAATCCGTTAGACTTACTCCCAATTGGGAAATTACCTTCATTAGTTACTACAATTGATATTAATTGCTTTTCGTCAGGTCTCAATTCACCCAAATCAATTGTGAAATTACCATCATTAACCGAAAATAATTGGCCAGTGACCACTCTAACTAAATCAAGTTTTTGCTCTACTCCAACACCAGTGATTTTTGCTTCCACTGAATCTACATCATCAGTATTCCCCTCAGATTCAAAAGGATAAAAATAAAGCTTGTAACTTGCTGTATCTGGTTTGGTGTCCAATGGTTGGTACTCAATTTCCCACTCTATCGCATCTTGGTCAGGAGCCAAAGTAATATCTTCATTTAATCTTTCAACTATAATTTCTTGGTCAGTCAAATCGGAGCTAAGCAAAGTATAGCTATCATCAAATATCCTTTGAGGAGTAGTCCACACATTGCGTACATACCAATTTTGTGAAATAGAAAATTGATTACCAATATAAACTGAGTCAAACTTAATGTCATCCTCATAAGAGCCCACAAACTTGTCGGTCTTTCTTGCTACTATAACAAAAGTATCTTGAACAACTGGCTTATCGTTTTCATTGAGCAACCCAGCAATGTAAAGACAAATACTTTTCTTATTAACTTCTGGAATCGCTTGAGCGAATAGATATTGAACAAAAACAGTATCTTTAGGTTTTTTGTTATCTACAATCTTTGGGAACGTATTCTGATCATCAGTAAATTGTAAAAATGTCTGGTTTGTTCCACCATCTATCGAGAATATCACAGAAGATTGAATACCATTGACTTGCTTTAATTTATTAGTCCCATCATTTGTCAACTCAAAATATGCTCTTAGAGGTATATTTACATTCGACTTTCTGTATGTAATGCCTAAGTCAACAGTATCAGTATAAGTATTCAAAGCTCTAATGGCAGGTTTTGCACTGCTATTGTAACTTTGAACAGAAAAGACTGTTAGTAGAGTTGAAATAAATAATATTATTTTCATATTAAGATTCTTTTGGAACAAGTTCAGTTGATATTCGTTATAATAAGACAAACTAATTAGCTAAAAATTACGTTTTTACAAAAGATATTTTATAATTTAGTAAATAAACAAAACAATATTAGAGGTAAAAGATGAAAAAATTAATACTAACTGCCGTAACACTACTACTAGCAGTATCTATGGCATACACTCAACCCAAAATAGAGATTATAGGTGGAAACAAGCAAGATTGGGGTAAAGTATCTCCAAAAGACAGCCCACTAAAATCAAAAGTAAAAATTAAGAATACTGGTAACGAGCAATTAGTTATTACTAATGTAAAGCCATCGTGCGGTTGTACGACTGCACCGTTAGACAAAGACAAGCTTAAGCCAGGTGAAGTAGCTACAGTTGATGTGACTTTCAACGTTGGCTCAAAAGCAGGTGTAAACTCTAAAACGATTAGAATATCATCGAATGACCCTAAAAATAGCACAATTATTTATAGACTATCTGCAGACGTTCAAAAAGAAATAGAAATCAACCCTTCTTACTTTGCATTCAACCAAATGGAAGTAGGGAAGCAGAAATCTTCAAAAATAAACATTAAAAACACAAGCGGTAAAAGCATCACACTAAGTGGCGTAACTAAAAGCCCAGATGATATGCAAGTTAACTTAGATGGTAAGAAAACATTGAAGCCAGGTGAGTCAATGGACTTGAAAGTTACAATTACCCCAACTGCTCCTGGCTATGTAAATTGCTGGGTTAAACTAAAAACTACTTCACAAGAAGACCCTAATCTATCAATATCTGGTTACGGTATGGTAAAAGAATCTCCAATTTTCAATAACAAATAATTGTTATTAAATAGAATTGAATTTAATTTAGAGCTGATCATTTTGGTCAGCTCTTTTTTTATACAAATATATCACTTATGATTTCAAAAGACGTAATAGTAATTGGTGCAGGTGCCGCAGGAATGATGTGCGGAATTGAGTCCGCCAAAGCCGGTAGAAACACCACAATATTAGAACACAACAGAATGATAGGGACTAAAATTCTTATTTCTGGTGGTGGCAGGTGCAACTTCACCAACAAGGATGCAACCTACCTGAACTACACAACTGCCAATCCACACTATCACAAATCGGCTATGTCACGCTACACTCCCGAAGACACTATAAATTTGGTCGAGCAGTATGACATTGAATACTATGAAAAAACATTGGGGCAGCTATTCTGCAAAAAATCTTCTCGTGAGATAAACTCGATGTTAGAAAGTGAAGCCGAAAAATATGGACTGGAAATAAGAACCCGCACAAAGGTTTTAGATATAGTCAAGCAGGAAAACGGACGTTATCAAGTTAGGACTGACAGCGGCGAGTTCAATTGTGAATCCCTTGTTATAGCAACTGGTGGACTGTCATTCCCCAGCAGAGGAGCTACTGACTTTTCGTATCGAATAGCAAGACAATTTGGCTTGAAGATTACAGAGCCAAAACCAGGTTTAGTCCCATTGAAATTGGATATAAACAAAAACTTAGACTTCCGTTCCCTGCGTGGGACATCATTTTTTGCAGAAGTATATAATGACGATATTTCCTTCCGAGAAGCAGTGCTATTCACTCACAAAGGAATGAGTGGCCCGGCCATATTGCAGATTTCTAACTATATGAACGGCAGCAATAAGTTCTACATTCGATTAGAACCAAACCAAAACTTGCCCGAGTTTTTGGAGAAGAATAAAGATTCTGGTTCTTTAGTCAAAAACGTATTATCCAAAAAGATTACAACACGCTTTGCTGAAGAGTTTTGCCGACATTTTCAGTTTGATAAACCAATGAAAAGTTTGGACGAAACGGAATTTCAAAGACTGTTAGATACAATAGACAAATGGGAAATAGTGATAACAGGTGACGAAGGGTACAGCAAAGCAGAAATCACTCTCGGTGGAGTTCATCCTGACGAACTATCGTCAAAAACAATGGAATCGCGCAAACACCAGGGGCTTTATATTATTGGTGAAGCAGTAGATGTAAACGGTTGGCTCGGTGGATATAACTTCGCTTGGGCATGGGCATCGGGCTGGGCTGCAGGTCAGTATGTCTAATTAGAGACAAAATGTAATTATTTAGATTTAATATTGTCTATTAACTTTACTATATTACGACATACGAAGACAACAATTCACTGTAAACAAGAAAAATAAAGAATATGAGTAACAATATATTATTAAATTCGGACAAGGCACCAGAGCCAGTAGGACTATACCCTCACGCAAGAAAAGTAGGCAATCTACTATTTATGTCAGGCGTAGGCCCAAGAGAAAAAGGCACTAAAATTATTCCTGGCGTTGAGTTAGACAACAAGGGTGAAATAATTAGCTATGATATAGAAAAGCAATGCCACTCAGTGTTCAACAATGTAAGAACAATATTAGAAGGAGTTGGCAGTAGTTGGGCAAACTTGATTGATGTAACTGTGTTCCTAACAAATATGAAAGATGACTTCAAGACTTACAACAAGGTCTATGCTGAGTATTTTAAAGACAATCAACCAGCACGAACTACTTTAGGAATACACAGCTTGCCAACACCAATAGCAATTGAATTAAAATGTATAGCCACAATAGAAGACAGCAAAGAATGAAAAAGTATATAATAGCAATACTGAGTGTAATAATAGTTGGTTGCAGCTCTAACAGTTATCAGCCACCATGCACAGAATTAGATTCTGACAACCTTACTTCGCTTTACTTCCCTGTTGCCTTGGGTAATAAATGGAGCTATGACGTAGTAAAATACGATGGTGACACAAAGGTAAATGAAGATTACGAATTAGAACTATGTGCAGTTGATACCATATATTATGTAAAAGACGGAAATAGAATTCCATTTGAAGCATATAGAGCTTGCAAAGAGGACCAACAGAATTGGAATTTTTACTTTGTGAAGTGTTCCGATGGAGCTCACTTACTTACCATCAACGATTGGTACTACAAGGAATTGAAATCTGGTTGGGTAATACCTAACTCACCAAACGAAGGCGATGAAGTCAGCAATATGGATGGCTATGTGTGGCGTGGTCAAGACGTAATAACTGTACCTTCTGGCGAATATCAAGTATGGATATTAGAAGAAATACGTGAGCTAAACAGAAAAGAAATGAAAATGCACAGAGACCACAGAATAGATGGCAACAAAACAGTAAGAAGACGTTATTATTTTGCCGAGGGAGTTGGTCTAATCAAAACAGAAGAATATGGTGCTCCAGGTGTCCTTACAAGTGTTATGGAAATGGACAGCTTCAATGTAAAAGATACAAGAGGCGGAAGAGCAAAGTAAATGTCTGACAACAAACCGAGAGTAACTGGCGTAGGTGGAATATTTTTCAAATCCGAAAACCCAGACAAAATGAAAGATTGGTATTCCGAGAATCTCGGATTAGTTACCAATGAATATGGCTCACTGTTTGAGTTCCGTGACTCTGACAATCCTGAAAGCAAAGGTTATTTGCAATGGAGTCCATTCGAAAAAGAAACTAAGTATTTTGCCCCCTCTGAAAAAGAATTTATGATTAACTACAGAGTAGTCAACATAGAGGGAATGATAAAGCAAATGAGAGAAAGTGGAGTGGAAATAGTCGGCGAAATAGAAGAATATGAATATGGTAAATTCGCCCACATAGTTGACCCCGAAGGCAATAAAATAGAGCTATGGGAACCAGTTGACAAAGTATTTACTGACCTGTATGAGGGGAAGACGACGAAGTAGTTCTTTCCTCCCCAAAATATAATTAATACAAATTCTGTTCGTCTAACTGTTAAATATACAGAAAAAACAGGAGCAGGAATTATGAATAGCTCAAAAAAGAAAATAATGATAGTAGGTGGCGGTTTTGGTGGGTTGTCAGCAGCTAAATCACTAGGCAACACCGAGTTCGAAGTCACAATAATCGATAAGAACAATCATCACTTATTCCAACCCCTACTCTACCAAGTTGCCACAGCAGCACTTTCTCCTGGCGATATAGCACAACCAATAAGAACCGAACTGCGTAGCTACAAGAATGTAAATGTAGTTTATGACGAAGTAATGGATGTGAAAAAGGAGTCGAACAAATTAATATTGACAGATGGTGAAATAGAGTATGATTATCTGATAATGGCTCCTGGAGCAACCCCTAACTATTACGGCAATGATCACTGGCAAGAGTATGCCATAGGTCTGAAAGATTTGAACGACGCAATAAGCATACGCGAAAGAGTACTAAAATCATTCGAAAAAGCCGAACACAATATAATCAACAATCAGACATTCAAACACTTCACAACTTTTGTAATTGTTGGTGGTGGCCCTACTGGGGTCGAACTTGCGGGATCAATATCCGAAATATCAAGAAAGACAATTCTCAAAGATTTCAAGAAAATAGATGACTCGGAAATAAAAATAATACTACTTGATGGTTCTGACCGACTACTTAACAGCTATAATAAATCACTTTCCGATTATACTCTAAAATCATTAGAAAAAATGGGTGTTGAGATAAAACTGAACACTTTTGTTGAAAATATAGATGAAGATGGTGTTTATACTTCCGGTGGGAAAATAGAAAGCTCAAATATAATATGGGCGGCGGGAAACAAAGCTGCACCATTAATCGAGAAGTTGAACACTGATGTTGACAAAATGGGTAGAGTAAAAGTAAACCCAGATTTGTCAATACCTAACCACGACAATATATTTGTCATTGGCGACGCTTCCTATTTGGTTGACCCAAATGGTGTAGAAGTACCTGGAGTAGCACAAGGTGCAATACAGGGTGGCCAATTCGTAGCAAAATTATTACAAAAAAAGATATACCAAGGAAATTATTTTACTTATTTCGACAAAGGGAACATGGCAACCATTGGTCGAGCCAAAGCCGTAGCTGAGATTGCAGGAATGAAAATAAAAGGCATCACTGCATGGCTAATTTGGGGTGTAATACATATTTTCTTTTTGATAGATTTCCGCAACAGATTGAAAGTGATGCTTGAGTGGTTTTGGTATTATGTCACCTTCAAGCCCGGGGCATCATTGATACTGGACAACAAAGGTGGTAGTGAAAAAGAGGATTAAAAAAAGCCACTTAATTTAAAACTAAGTGGCTTCAATATTTCCAACGGATTAGTTACTTTTCTATACCATCTATTACAATTTTTGCTGACTTTACATCAACACTCAATTCAATATCTACACCCATCTTATTGTTATCAGGGTTACCCATTTCAGTAATGTTTCCAGTCCCATTAGCAGTCAGTTTTGTAGTTCCATCTTTAGCAAACTCATCAACCTCTACTGTTCCACTCTCCATAGTAATACTTAACAACCCTTCAGTATATCCAATTATCGATGTACTCGCATCAAATTGACCAGAAAAAGATTCTTTATCTGCAGGAACATCACTTAAAGTCACATTCAAAGATTTTTCTAAATCCTTAGATTTTACAACTATCGCAGCAATTTTATCAGTACCATCTTTTCCAGTAATCCACGATTGTCCAGTATATGAATCAGAACCAAAATCGTTAATACTATAAGTAGTACCATCTGCGACTACTGTTACTGTTCCATTGTCGAAAGTACCTTCGTTATCAGTATCGTCATCTTTCTCATCATCAATTACAACTCCATTATCAGGATTATCATTATTTTTGTCGTCACTACAGGACATCATTGTTATTAGCATTGCTGCTAAAAGTATTCTAAGTAAGTTCATAGTAATCTCTCCAAGATTTTTTAAATATGAAAAATTAATAAGTCACAAAATAATAAAAATTTTGTTTCCACTCACACCCGAGATTCGCATAAATGTCTTGACCTATGTATCTTTATTCACTAAGTTGGCACAAATAATAATTAACAATAAATCAGAAATAGAAAATGTCAAATAATATAGAATGCCCAAAATGCGGTACCAGCTTAGATGTAGAAGATGTATTAGCAAGCAAATTAGAATCAAAGTACAAAAAGGAATTTGAAGCAAAAATCGCTGAGAAGGACAACAAGATTTCTCAAGAGTTAGAGAAATTGCAATCTGAGAAAGATGCTTTAGAAAAAGCAAAACAAGAACAAGCGTACGAAGTCAAAAAGCAGTTAGAACAACAGCTGAAACAACAGAGCAAAGCAATAGAAGAAAAGCTAAAATCAGAGTTAGCAGAAGAAAGTCAAGAGCAGTACGAAGCTATGCAAAAAGAGCTGAAAGAAAAGTCTGACAAACTGAAAGAATTCAACAAAGCAAAAGCTGAAATTGAGCGATTGAAAAGAGAGAAAGAAGAAGCCGCTGAGGAAGCTAACTTAGCAGCAGAAAAGAAATTCAATGAGCAACTAAGAGTAGAAAAAGAAAAATTACAAGAAAAAGCAGAATCGAAGTTAAAAGAAGAGTATGAATTAAGTCTAAAAAAGTTGGAAAAGCAGTTAGAAGACCAAAAGAACTTAACTGCTGAAATGAAACGAAAGCAAGAGCAAGGTTCGCAACAACTCCAAGGCGAGATACAAGAGTTAGCAATAGAAGATTTGTTAGAAAGAGAGTACCCTTTCGACAGAATAGAAGAGGTCTCAAAAGGAGTAAGAGGAGCCGATTGCCTACAAGTAGTAATAAATCACAATCAAGAAGAATGCGGCTCTATTGTGTACGAAAGTAAGCGTACGATGTCTTTTTCTAATGATTGGGTTGGCAAATTAAAACAAGATCAACTTTCTGCAAAAGCAGACATAGCTGTTATAGTAACTGAAACAATGCCAAAAGGTATGAGTCAGTTTGGTGAAATCAATGGTGTTTGGATATGCAGTTTCCCTAATGTTCAGTTTCTATCTAAAATCCTTAGAGAAATGTTAATTAACATCAACACAGTTCAGTTGCAAAACAATAACCGTGGTGATAAAAAAGAAATGCTCTACAACTACTTTGCAGGCAATGAGTTCAAACACACCATAACCACAATCATAGAGACCTATGGCACTATGCAAGAACAGTTAGACGCTGAAAAACGAGCATTCCAAAAACAATGGAAAAAACGTGAGCAACAATTAGAATTAGTCCAGAATAATATGCTCGGTATGCTTGGCTCAATAGAGGGAATAGTTGGAAATCAATTATCTTCATATGATTCATTCGAGCAATTGTCAAGTGGTGAGGTTGATGATGGTGAATAATCTAAATAATAAGTTTTTGACTTATTACTGAATTAATAGTTAATACATTGATAAAATAGATTCCAGTGCTTAATTGAGAAATATTTATAACACTTTGATCGGATGATATAATTAGTTCACCTAACAAATTGAATATCTTTGTGGTTTGAATCTTATTTTCTGTTTCTATTATAATTATTCCATTTTCTACTTTAGGATTAATTAGAATCCCAGAGTCTTCACTTTCTACATCTGTAGTTGTTTGGTTAATAAAATCAATACACTCTTGCATTTCATCAGTAAACCCTGGAAAACTTACGGTATGCCCTATTCCAGGCATCGAGTTAAAAAATGTTACTCCCCCATTTGTGTTTAATTGATTGTACAAAGCTTGGTTTCTACTATAATTCCCATCACTCGTTCCTGAACAGAAACAAGTAGCTTTCTTAGACTCTAAATTATATTTTCCATCATATTGTGGCGGCAAATAAGCATTGAAAGGTATTAGACCTTTAAAATCGTAAAGATTATTCAAACCATGAAATATTGTCATCGCTCCATTACAAGAAAATCCAGTCAGATATACACCATTACCATCAATAGTGTACTGTTCAGATAAATATTGAATAGCTGCAGGAATAATATTTGCCCTTTCGTCAACCATCATTTTATTTAATTGCGACCCATCATCGAGTGCGTTTATACACATAAGTATTAGGTTATTATCATTAGCTAAATCGGAAAGTGCTGTTCTATAACTATAAGCATCCTGACCACAACCGTGGATTCCAATTAATAACTCATAGTTATTGTTAGCATTATAATCATCAGGGATTTGGATTGCTAATTCTCGCTCAATTCCGTCATATTCAATTGTCAAATCAATATCCTTTGCATTAGATATTAGAAAAGCGAATAAGAAAATAGGTACTAAATATTTCATACTATTTACCGAAAGTTATTTGTTGAATGATTGAATATAAGGAATAATATATGAATATGTACTTTATTGCTTGTAAGTTGAACGACCAAAATATATTTAGATTTATATAGCTCAAAACCAAAGATTAAAATCAACTCTGTTTTCAATAGCATTTTCGGTGCTATCAGGTAGGTTGTGAAATAAATCCATATTAATCACACTTTCTAATGAGTCAGTTGTGACAACGAAGCTCCGTAGCTCATCTGCTTTGGTGTATTGATATATCAAAAATGATATTGAAGATTGCGTGTTGTCGTCATAAACGAGAATAGATTTGTAGTAATAATCAGGCACAGCTACTTTTCGTTTGCCAATGCTCGTTAAGCTATCGTGCAGCACAGCTCCAGTGACAACAAATACTGAGTCAAATTGGCAAGCCCAATCGCGCACCTGCCCTTCCAATCTCTTCCACAGCCCACGATTAAACTCAGGGATTTGTGGCGACACATTGGACATTAGGAAACTATCCCACATAGCCAATGAATCAGTTGTCAGATCACCAGCTGGTACCAAATGCCCTTTGTCATAACCCGAAGCATAATAATCATCAGTAGATGGGCTGTATTTGCCCAAGATCTCATCTTCACGAAAATAATTACTCCTGCCCACATCGCCCTTTGTTTCACTACATTCCAACTTATAAGCAACCCAAGCTGAGTGCCTATACTTCTTCATGAATCCAACTGTGAATCCGTGCTTTGGTAAGATAGCAATATCTTCTCTGTAGCTCGGCAGCTCAATGTCCTTGCTGTACACAAATTCTGTTTTGGTTAACTCGCTGCCAACCTTATCACCAGGTTCATAATCTTTGTCTGCTTTTATCATCCAGCCCATTATAATTAGGATTATCACTGCCATTCCAATCACAACCTTTTTCATTTTGCCAATGCTTTTTTCTGATACTTATCCATTGGCGAAAAGTGAGAAATGACCGCTACAATAGTCAACAACGCAAATGATATAATGAAATTCATTTCCATAGTGAACATAGAGCTAACCACTCCTGCCAAAAGGAAGCTAATCAATGAGCCAAGTAAGTTTGCTCCCGACGCCAACCCCATTATTCCACCTTTCTGCTGTGGAGCAGCTCTTTTACTCAAAGCTGAATAAAGAGTTGGGATTAGTGCCGCATAGAACACCCCAATCACTGCCCTCAGTGGTAATAAATAATAGAAGTTAGGAGCAAAAATATGCAATAAGTACATAAGTCCAGCAATTCCTGCCGATACTTTTAGGGTCTTTTGCCATATTTTTTCATCATTTCTTCTTCCCCACTTCGGAGCAAAAGCAATATTGAAAATAGCAATAATACCGAATAGCACGCCTGTCACAGTAGCCAATAAATCTTCTGGAGCACCCTTTTCTTCGACAAAATAAGTGAAAATTGGGATTGTAAACTGAACTCCCGCTTGAACTAACACAATCAATATCATCAATCGGAGGAACACTTTCTCTCTAAAAATATACTTTATATTCCAGACTATGCCATACTTTTTGTCTTTTCTCGGTTCAAAATTCTTCTCCACCAACATCAGCAATACTATGACAGCCGCAACTGCACACAACACTCCTACTATCACAAACACATAACGTACGCCAAAGAAATCAGCCATCAGACCACCAAAAAATGGCCCAAACACCTGCCCTGCTGCTATGGAGCTTTGCAGCCATCCAATAGCAAAACCAGACTTCTCCTCGGGAGTGTTAGCACTGACAAACGCAAGTGATGAGGCAATCATACCGCTCATTGTCCCTTGCAAAACACGAAGGAAAAAAAGCTGATAGACATCTTGGGCAAAAGCCATAAGCACCACCGAAAGCGAGAGACCAAATATAGCTCTCACAGTCATAAACTTACGTCCATACTTATCGCCCAGCGACCCCCAAATAGGAATCATAATAACAGCAGAAATATAAGTACCAGCGAACACCATACCCGACCAAAACTTAGCTTCTTCGGGGTCAGTAATACCGAGATCACGCACGTAGAGAGGCAAAAACGGAAAAACTCCACTCATCCCTATAAGCGCTATGAACTGGGCTAAGCAGAGAATAATCAGATTTCTTCGCCATATATTATCTTCGTCAGAAGAAAGTAATTCTTTGAGGTTTATCAAAAGCTATGTAGTTTTTTGATTTTGAATATTTCTATAAGCATACTAATGGAGTCGGTTATTGGATTAACCTTACTCCTGTCGTCATTGTACCACTCTACTGGCACTTCATCAATTTTCAGATTGGCTCTTTTTGCAAGATAAAGAGCTTCCACATCGAAACTAAATCCATCAATTTTTGCTTTGCTGAAAATCTCTTTAGCAGCGGCAGCAGTGAATCCTTTGAACCCACACTGAGTATCTTTTATCCCTTTTATCACCATCAACTGAACAAATTTATTGAAAGTTTTACCCATAAACTCACGATAAAATGGCTGATGTTCTTTAACCATATCATAGTCAAGAGCACGGCTACCAATCACAACATCGTAATTATTTTTGAGTGAGTAGATAATTTTCTCTATTTCGTAGATTGGAGTTGAGAAATCAGCATCAGTGAATATTCTTATTTCACCCTTCGCTTCTAACATACCCATACGAACTGCAGCACCTTTTCCAGTGTTTTTTGGTAAAGCAATAGCTCTTACTTTCTCATGAAAATTATTAGCTATCTCAACAGTGTCATCTGTTGAACCATCATCAGCGACGATTATCTCATACTCATAATCCTTATTGCCCAGATAATCCACAGCTTTTTGTAGCGATGCCTTTATTCGGTCTGACTCGTTGTATGCAGGTATGATAATAGATAAATAAGGATTCATTAGGTTTATATTTTTTGCTATTCTATAGTAAAGTACAAATATAGTAGATTAAGAGGTAAGTAAGAAATAAAATGAGAAATGGACGCAACAAGAGATGAAAGAAATGGAAAAAATTCAAATAGTAACTTATACAGAACTCGTCAACTATTTCATTTACTATATACTATATATATAATTATAGATATTTATTTGATGTTTGATTGATTTTTTGTTAAATTAGGATGGTAAAATTAATATTTATTAATTTGCAACACTTATCTTATGTAGTTACACTAATAATTGGAGCTGGTATGATTTCATTATTTAACTTAAAAGGGTATGATGGTTATGACCCATTGGATAATTTAACTACAAAAAAGCTCTTTGTCTATGGTTGGGTCATATCATTTATAACTGCAGCAATTTTTCTTTATCTCATCTTTTTTGTGTTCAAAGTAGCACTAATTCCAAATGATTGGTACTACCTTTTAGAATGTGCAATTCTTGCATCAGTATATTTCCCACTAGTACTTCTTCTGCGGAAATCAAGCTCTATTCTAATATTATTACTTTTAATGGCAACTATGATCCCAGTGGACTTATTCTTAGAGTCACATTATAGACAGTTTGGAATTGAAACTCTATGGATTTACAATCCCGATGGACCTATAGGTGGTTTAGCTCCAATACTTCAGATTTTAATTGCGTGGCTTATAGACTCCTTCGTATTCGGGCCTTTAACTTTGTGGATAGCTAGAGTGGTGTTGAGTATTAAACACAAAGAATCAGCCCCCTCAAAAAAGAGAAGAGAACTATACTCTAAGCTATTCAATAAAAATAACTCATTCGAAGCAATTAATAAACCAAATTATGATGCCAGTTATTGGATTCTTAGGATATTGGGCATTGTTTATTTTAGTTATCTGATACTAGTTCTAATTGGCTTACTTGGCACTTCAGCGTATCCAGAACAGCTCAGAGTTATGTTAGAAATGACATATGAGAATCCTAATTTGGCAATCAATACTATAATAAAATTGTCAATTATGACTACTCTTTGTTTTATTGGTGCCTATAATATTAGTCTAAGATTCCACACAAGCTTAGTGTTGATGTTTGGTCATCTGATATCTACTGTGTTTTCATTGTTTTTCTACTATTATAATACTCCAGACAATGTATTCACTGCACCTTACAAAGACTTCCTGATGACTTCAGCAATAGTAGATGGTGTCCTTATACTTCTATTCATATATATAATGATTAAGTATAAGTCTCAATCAAAATTACTTAAAGATGATAATAACTATCCGTCATTCTATTCTTTGCCCAATAGGTTAATGAAGACATTTTATTATGTATTCGGTTCTATTCTCGGATTGATTGTGCTCTTGATTTTCGGTGCAAGAGTATTTCTGGAAGGTGATATTGGTTGGGCTGCTGTGTATGGATTTCCAGATTCTCAAATTTGTAACACACTCACCAAATATGCCACATATAGCTTTTTAGCATTCTTAATTGCAAGCAGAAAACCACTTCGTAAGCACCTTTACAAAGTGTTTTTGGTCGGTTATGGTGTAAGTGTAATCGTAAGTGCATTATGGCTTTTGATTGGCTCTGTGTTCGGTGATATTCTTGTGAATACGCGTATTGGCACTACTACCACTACAGATTGGTATTTTATGGTGAATGTATTAATAGATGGCGGAGTAGTAGCATTAATTTTGATACTAAGAAAAATGTACTTCGATGTCGATTACTCTATCAAAGCCCTTAGTCCCTCCAACGCAAGAGCTGTAATTGCGTTGCACGAAGCGTTATATGACGGCACTCCCGAAGAAAACAGTAGTGTATTAATCAGTATTGATAATCACGTAGGTGCAACAAGAGGAAGAAAAAGGGGCTTGTTGAACTTCCCTTTTTGGTCAATAGAAAACTTTGCAAATCTTGTATTTGGGTTTTATCCAAGCTTTTCAACTATGGATTTGGACAACAGGAAGTATTTTCTCCGTAAGTATATTCTTCGTCCACCACACGAACGAGCTAAATCATACATACCAATTTTGGCGGATTTGATCTACAAATTGGGTACAGCTGTACATGCTTTAATTACTATGGCTCATTATAATAACTTGAAAGCAAAATCAGGTATTGGGTTTGTTCCAATTGACGCAAGAGACAGGTTGCAGTCAGATTATGCAACATCTCCTCCACCGTTTGAGCATATTGCTAAACTACCGAAAAACCCAACGTCTCCTGAAAATTATAAAGTTCAATCAGCCGAAGGAATGCCACCATTAGTTGCCAACAGAGTAGTAACTCCTGTAGAAGAAGAAGAGATACCCAACAAAGTTGATTACGTAGTGATTGGTTCTGGTGCTGGCGGTGCTGTGGCTGCCTACAGGTTAGCACAAAAATATCCTGACAAAGAAATACTTCTTATCGAAAGAGGTCCAAGGTATTCTCCACTACAAGATTTCAATGATGATGAATTAGAAATGGTAAGGAAACTTTATAAAGAAGGTGGGATACAACAAACTAAAAGGTTTGATATGACTGTATTCCAAGGTGAGTGCTTAGGAGGAACAACTGTAATTAATAATGCTATATGTTTTGAAATGCCAGGCGAGATAGAACAGCAATGGATTGATAAATATGATCTGGATTTGAATGGTCTTTCCGAAGAATATAAGACAATTGCTGATGAAATCGGGATTAACACATTGGACAATAATGCTATAAATCAAGTAGTATTAGAGAAATTCAAAAAAGGTATTATTGGTCATAATAGTCATACGAATGAAGATAACAAATTACATGAAGAATCTTTAAATGCAAATGTGAGAAATCATTTGGGTGACGGTGCAGACAACCTTGGTAACAAGAGAATGAGAAAACGCTCGATGTTAGAGACATACATTCCTTGGGCAGAGGCCAATGGGGTAAAGATAGTTTGTAATGTTTCAGCTGTCAAGTTTGAATACAAAGATGGGAAAGTCAATAGTCTATTGCTAAGAACTAATATTGGAACTTACAAAAACTTGAAGATAAGCGAATCGGCAGTTGTCGCTTGTGGTACTATAGCAAGTAGTCACCTGCTCTTGAGAAGCGAAATCACAAAAAATGTTGGGAAGAAAATGAGTTGCAACTTTGCTTTTCCTGTTGCTTTTGAATTTGACGAAAAGTTGAAAGCTTTCGATGGCTCTCAGATAACTTATGGAGCAATTGACAAAGAGTACAGAGCAGTATTCGAAACTTATTTCAACCCACCAGCTACTTTTGCAGCTTCTGTTCCATTTTACTTTGAAAAACTAAGAGCTAAGATGAACAAGTATGAATATATGGTGAATTTTGGAGCTCTTGTTGGCTCAGAACCAAATGGTACGATTGAGCTCAAAACAGATTGGGTCAATGGTAGAGCATTCAAATGGGAATTAGGGAACACAGATAGGGACAATATTAAATATGCATTCAAAACTATTCTTTCCATTGGTAAAAATGCTGGTGCAAAGTCATGCACACTTCCTATGGAGCCAGGTGTAACTATAAATCTTAATGATAGAGATATTGATGAATTTTTGAACAACTTCGAAGACTACCCTTTGGAAATGAAAGATCTGAGATTGACAACGGCACACCCTCAAGGAGGAAATATTATGATAGGAGATAATTCTAAACACAAAAAGAATAGAGTGGTTGATAATAATTTCAAAGTAGAAGGGTTTGAGAATCTATACGTTTGTGATGCTTCAGTCTTCCCAACCGGGATAACAATCAATCCACAATGGACTATAATGGCTCTTAGCTCATTAGCAATCAAGAGGATGTAGAAATGAATAATACAAACTCAGTGTCGGACTTACTAGCAAGTTGTGAGACTAATGGCACAGCTAAGCCCTATATGATGGATTGTGGCAATATAGATTCCGAAGGCAAGGAAGTAATTGTCATTAGTGATTTTCATATAGCAGCCGGAAAAGGAAAAGAAGGTAAATATGCTGGTACAGAAAATTATTTTGCCGATGGTACTTTCACTCGGTTTTTAGATTATATAAAATTGAACGCATTAGATAAGAAAGCAATTCTTGTGATAAATGGGGATTTTATTGATTTTCTTAGAATAGTAGATTATCCGCAAAACCAATACGAGCTATACAAATGGCAGACCTTACTATCTACAATTGGCATAGAAAAAAGTGTGGATGAACTGGGGAAATCTATTTCTGAAAAAGAAATTGAATTCGGTTTGAAGTGCAATGATTACAAATCTGTATGGAAGATTCATAAAGCAATATATGGGCATATCGATTTTTTTAGATCATTAGCTATCTGGCTAACTGAAGGAAATCAAATTGTAATTACAAAAGGAAATCACGATTTAGAATTTTACTTCAAAGCTGTTAGAGATTATCTCAGATTCGAAATGGCGAACTTAATATGTGATAATCCGAATGACATTTTGCATTCGTTGAAAACGGCAGTCTTACCTAATATTCTATTCGTTGATAATGATGTAACCATAGACAACAAAGTATATATTGCCCACGGTCATCTGTTCGACAAATTCAGCTGCCCGCAAGGCGATCCACTTTATAATAAAGAAGAACTTAATATCCCATTTGGCTCATTTCTTAATCGATACTTGATTAATAGAGTAGAATTAAGTTACCCATTCATAGACAATGTTAGACCAATGGAGAATATTCTCCCCTTGCTTTTTCGAGAAAAATTCTTCTTGGGGTTGAAGTTCTTCTTTAAACATATACCGTTTATGATTAGAATAATCCCCAAGCGTTACTATACCTATATGTTCTCAAAATTTGCAACTTTTGCTTTGGCTCTACTAATTCCTTTGCTAATTTTTATAGGGTACGAATGGGAAGTTATCAGCAACTATTTGGAAGCAGATGAATCAAGTGGTAATATGATTTCGGGTACTTTAACAAAATTCATATCTGGGTTTGCAACACTATTTGGATCTTATTTGTTAACTAAAATAGTTGCATATTTCCAATTGGGTGAACCTTCCTCTCTTAAAAAATATGCGGAAGAATTTATCGAGAAGAACAAGTCATATTCGATTGTTACTTATGGCCACACTCACAATCCAGAACAATATAAATTCGATAATACATGGTTCTACAATACTGGCACCTGGATTCCTATAGTTGAATTGTCGAGTGCTAATATTCGGCATGATAGGACTTTTAGCTTCCTACATATACCTGACACAAACGAAAAAGAT
Source organism: Chlorobiota bacterium (assembly GCA_034670025.1). GTDB lineage: Bacteria > Bacteroidota > Ignavibacteria > Kapaibacteriales > UBA2268 > PGYR01. The sequence continues at coordinate 229,195 of JAXMOE010000002.1, read as the reverse complement.
TTTTCCAGGACACCACTGAAAAGATGGAATGACGATGCCAACAGAGTAGATGAACTAATTTTGATAGAAAGAAAAGGCGAAAAAGTTTAGCCAGGAGTGTACATTATGATTAGGAAAATATTATTAGTTTCAGTGTTGTTGATTGCATTTAGTTGCTCGTCAACTTTTGAAAATATAGGAACAGGTCTGGGAGACGGTGTAGTTTCATCCTTGGAAAATAGAGATTCCTTATTGTCTGCCGTAGGTGGGAGTTTGACTAAAGGGATAGTTGATTCAATAGATTTGAAAAATTTGGAAACTGAGCTCAACAATACTATCGATTCAGTATTAACGAATGCTGGTAACAGGACAAATGCTGAACTAAAAATGATATTAGATTCTGCTATTGGTGTTGAGTTAAACAAACAAATCAGAACTCTTGGCATAACCAGTCAAGGGCAGTTGGAGTCAATCCGAAATAGTCTATTAGGAATAGAAACAAGAATCCGAATTGCCAAACTGAGAGATGAGTTACTCGGAGATAGCACAAATCAAAACTTACAAAATATAAGAAACGAGCTACTTGGAGAGAATACATCGGTTTTAGTTTCTGCAATCATTTCAAACGCAATGGATACATTGATGGTCAAATATGGAGAGTTTCAACCAATATTTAGCAGAGATTTGAGAAATGAAAGTGATTTCTTTAAAGATAATATTACTTATATACTTTTTGTGATAGGTGTCTTAATTGCAGGGTTGCTTTTCCTTTGTTATTGGTTAAATAAAAAACGGAAAAACTACCTCGGGATAACTGAGCTGCTGACTTATGAAATTCATAAAATTCCAAACAAAAACGAGTACGACGAACTAACAACTAGAATACAAGATACGGCTCAAAAAGATGGCTACGAAAAACATCTAAGACAGATATTAGAAAACAAGGGGTTGAATTAGTTAGAGCCTATACAATTATCTGCAAATTGTATATTCTTGTGACTTTATATAGCTTAATATTATCACAAAAAAAGACAGCCCATTATTCTGAGCTGTCTTTTTTTAAATTTATGCAAGGGAACAAAGCCCCCTTGTTGAGTATTCTAATTACTTCTTCTTGCTTTTGTCTGGGAATGGTGGGACAACAGGTAATTTCTTGTACCTGTCGAAAGTCTTCATTTCTTTCTGTACTTCCTCTATTGCTCTGTTTAGCTGTTGATCAATTCCGTCCAATACCTTAGCTGGATGGTTGTCAACTTCTATGTCAGGCGATATACCAGTTCCTTCCAAAATCCAATCGCCTTTTGCTCCGAAATTAGCAAACTCCGGACGAGTCATATAGCCACCATCGATGAATGGCAAAGAGCCACGGATACCGATAACTCCACCCCAAGTACGCTTACCGATTAGTTTACCCAATCCATAATAACGGAATTGGTAAGGGAATAAATCACCATCGGACATGGACATTTCGTTAATTAAACAGACCATTGGCCCCATAAATGTAGCGTCTGGTTTAGCAGAAACATCTTCCTGATTTCTGATGTGTTGAGCTATCGAAATATATCTTCTCAATCTTTCGATTATCATTGGAGATACATTACCACCACCATTATATCTATCATCTATTATTAGTCCTTCTTTGTCAAGTTGAGAGTAGAACATTTTAGCAAATTCATTCAACCCATTTCCAAGTCCCATGTCAGGTATGTGGATGTAGCCAATTTTGCCATTACTTTTCTCGTCAACTATTTTCCTTCTGCTTTCTACCCAATTGAAATATCTTAGATTTTTATCATCTTTAATCGTCTTTATGTAAAACTCAGTTCCAGAACCGTTTGCTGATTTACTTACATTCAAGCTAACTAATTTTTGTGCTTTGTTTTCCAAAGCCATATTCGGAGTCATTTCCTTAGTTAACTTAGTTCCGTCGATCGAAACGATATACATACCTTTGCTTATGTCAATACCTGGCTCTGTAAGCGGAGAACGAGTTTTCTCTTCCCAGTTTCTACCTTGTAATATACTAGTGATTTTCCAGCCGTTGCCGTCCCACTCTATGTCGGCACCAAGCTGACCAATAGAGATAGTCTTAACCTTAGGCATATCGCCACCACCAACATAAGCGTGACCAACATTGAGCTCAGAAATTAGCTCACCCAACACATAAGTCAAGTCCGTTCTGTGCTGCACATAAGGCATTAGTGCTTCGTATTTTTCACGCATCTTCTTCCAATCAACACCATGCATCCCTGGATCGTAGAAGAAATCACGAGTTTGTCTCCATGACTCAGAGTATATTTGATTCCACTCATCTTTCGGATTAATCTTTGTTTCCATATTCGACAAATCAACCTTATTCTTGCCATCTGGTTTAATCTTAGTCGATAATTTTTCGATGAAGTAATCCTTGCCTTGTTTAATTATTATGTGTTTGTAGTCAGGAGTAATATCCCACTGGCTAAATCCACCAACTTTACTTTCATCTTTCTTAGTAAAATCATAAACATAAGTTTCTGGTTTTGTACCGCTACCAGTTTTTACATAGTATAATTTGTGGTCGTCAGTAGGCACTAAGCTGTAGTAGCTAGCAGAAGAAGTCGGTACATCGAAAACTCTGTCTTTTATTCCGTCAAAATCTATTTCTACAGTCACTTCTTTGTCATCATCATCTTTCTTTTCTTCTTTGTCGAAACCTTCGAACACAAAAGGTGATTTCACTTTTTTAGTCAAAGGAACACCATATATCTTTGTCATATCATCATAGAAGAAGTTCCACTCTTGAGCGTTTACGTCTGCTTGATAAGTTCTGCCAGAAGTGTAAAGTAAGTAGTTTCCACCTGGTGTAAATGTACCTTGGTTTGCGTCAAAAAACTTGTTCGTAACTAATTGATTTTCGCCACCTGATGTATTATGAATAAACACACCACTAATTTTGTTGTTCACATAATCAGTGTAAGCAATCCACTTGCTATCTGGTGACCAGTTGTAATCTCTAATTTCCCAACGTGAAGATTTTGCTACTTCGTGTCTGCTACCCGAAGGAACATCATAGTAATATAGCTTCATTGATTTATCAGAAGTAAGTATTTTTTTGCTATCTGGTGACCAATCCAAAGCATATCTGTATGACTCAAAGTCATTAGTTAACTGCTTGTGTTCAGAGCCATCTGGTTTAACTAAGTGAATCTCATATTCACCGGAAGCATCACTAACGTAAGCAATCCATTTGCCATCTGGTGACCAATCTGGATCTCTGTCGTGTGCGTCAGAAGAGTTAGTTAAGTTGCGAGTGATTCCCTTTTCTTTAGACACTACGAAAATATCGCCACGAGCTGAAAACACAGTCCAATCGCCACCAGGTGATACAGTTCCACCGCTAATCTCATCGCTCACATCTTCTATTCTTGGTCTAGCAGAAGGGAAATCGTCCTGCACTTTGATATTAATTTTCTTCACAGACTCAGTAGCATAATCCATTAGGTGAACTTCGCCACCCATTTCGAATGCTATGTGCTTAGCTCCTTTCGAAGGGAACTTAACGTCATAGTAATCTGATTTTGTTATTTGATTTTCTTGCTTTGTTTTTGTATCATAACCATACAAGTTAAGTGTACCAATTCTGTCTGAGATATAATAAATCTTATCTCCGTGCCAGATTGGCATTATATCCTGAGCATCGTTGTCAGTAACTTGAGTTAGTTCTCTTGTATTGAAATCATATATCCAAACTTCTGCTACTTGACCACCACGATATCTTTTCCAAGTTCTGTAATCACGGAAAATTCTGTTGTAGGCTATCTTACTACCATCAGGAGAAAGTGAAGCATAACCTGATTTTGGTAAATCCAAAGTTTCCATCAATCCATCGACAGCGGGAACAGTGAATATTTTTCCTTCTAATATGTGCCAGCTATCTTGACGAGAACGAAATACTATATCCTTACCGTCTTTTGACCATTCTAATATAATTTTGTTAGGTCCCATTCTTTCTGGTAATCCTTCCGAGTCCATATTGAATGTACGTTGTATTGGCATTCCACCTTCCGATGGCATTACGAATACTTGTTGGTTACCATTGTACTCGCCAGAAAAAGCAATTGTATTGCCATCAGGAGAAAATCGAGGGAACATTTCTATACCATCCGACACAGTGACTCTACGAGCAATACCACCATCTATCGGTACAGTAAATATATCACCTGCATGAGTGAAAGTAATCTGAGTATCTGAACTATTAGGAAAGCGAAGTAGCTTTGATTGTCCGAGCATTATGCCGGTAGTTCCAATCAATGCTATCAAAAGGAGTGTAATTTTTTTCATAATCCACTAATGTTAAGTTTTTAAATCTGTTAATCAATATTGCATCTAACGGATATAACCTGATTTGGTTGTGTTGATTGTTGCACATTGGTTGAGCAAACTAATTTATTCGAATTGCAAATATCAATCTTTTAAATTAATCATATTTCTGAGCATTGCAAAGTTGGGAATACAGTTTAGAAAAAGTAAAAGAAATTAAATTATTTTTTTAAATTGTTCGTTGAAAAGTTGTCTTAATAATTAAATAAAACAAGGAGAATAAATGGATATTCAAAAGATATTTGAAAATAATAAAGAATGGGTAGCAAAAAAATTAGACAAAGACCCATCATACTTTGAAAATTTAGCAAAAGGTCAAGACCCTGATTACCTGTATATAGGGTGTTCTGATAGTAGAGTTACAGCTGAAGATATGTTGGGAGCAACACCAGGACAGGTTTTTGTTCATAGGAATATTGCAAATATGGTTGTTAGTATCGACCTAAATGCTATGTCTGTAATAAATTACGCTGTTGACAATTTAGGTGTTAAGCACGTTATTGTTTGTGGGCACTACGGTTGCGGTGGAGTAAAAGCGGCTATGCAGCCTGCTGATTTGGGTATTCTGAATCCTTGGCTTAGAAATATAAGAGATGTATATAGAATCCACAAAGATGAACTTGATGGTATTGCCGATGAAGATGAAAAGTACAACAGATTAGTAGAGCTCAATGTACAAGAACAATGCGTAAACGTAATCAAAACTGCAGTAGTACAAAAAGCAATACGAGACCGTGATATAAAAATTCATGGCTGGGTTTTCGACATTGCTTCTGGTAAAATAATAGATTTGAAGATAGATTTCAAAGCTATTCTCGATGACATTATGGAAATATATAAGTTAGATTGATCTTATAATATTATGAACCCAACTAAGTCATCCCTAAACAGGGAAGACTTACTAATATTTTACTTTTTACTATTACATCAGATATTTTGAGTGTCGAACATTCTAGCTCCTCCTTGATAAAGGAGGTTGGGAGGATTTGTTAACTGTAAAAAAACAGGGGCGTGCGAAAAGCTGTCATTGCGAAAAATATCAGTTTACTGATATTTTGTGGCTATCCATTTATTGATTAACAAAGAGCTATTATATCAAACTAGAGGTTTCTAAAAGAAATAGACTCTTCGGATTCTTTGGAATCCTCAGAGTGACAAAGTGATCGGAAGACGGAGGTGGACTTAGCTAACTATTGCCCCCTCCTATCTGAACAAGTACAGACAGCGCACGCTAAAGACGTGGCATGCTCCTCTAAATGGGCAGTAAATAAAGCTGGATGTTTAAAAAATAAATTTTAAAATTTTGGTGTATCTAACTCAATCTAACTTTTCCAATGCTTCAATGATGTCTCTCGGTTCAGCTCTGTTCCTGTAATCAGCATCAACAAAAGCATAAGTAATTTTGCCGTTAGTATCTATTACATAAGTAGCTGCTAACGGTAATTTTTTTGAGCTATCGCCATTGTACTCAGTTAACCCAAACGATTTTTCATATCTCGCAGCGACTTCATCTGTCAACTGGAATACAACTCCGTACTTTTCTGATACTTTGTGACCCATATCGCTAATTACATCAAATTCTAAATCATTTTTTTCAGTCGTTGAAAGTGAACTATCAGGTACTTCGGGAGTAATTGCAATTAGAGAAGCATTGTGTTTTTGGAAGTTCGGCAACTCCGATTGTAATCTCTGTAAAGTGATGTTACAGTAAGGACACCACCCACCACGATACCAAACCAAAACAACAGGCCCTTCATCCAATCTGCTTTCTAAACTAACTTCTTCGCCAGCCGCATTTTTCAAAGTGAAGTTAGGGGCTATGTCACCTACTTTCATTGCATTATCCAACACTCCAGCATCAACTATTGCTTGTATTCCTTCCGCATATATCCTCTTTACCTCATCATCTGCCTTTTCTACAAAATTCTGTTTTTTTGCATCTAACTTTTCACTTAGTGGAATGTATTCTGTTTCCTCATTCATAGTTTGAACCTCTTCTTTGGGAGTAGTTTTCTCAGCTTCGTTACTGCAACTTAATGCAAATAATAGTGTAATAGATAATAGTAGATATTTCATAATGTTCTTATTTGTATTGTTAGTTGTTGCTTGATGACTATAATGAAATAATGTTATTGCATTTGAGTCTATTAATATGAATAAAGTAAATGAGGAACGAAAAATGAAGATGAAGACAATAGTTACTGCCATGATACTGGCAATCTCATTCTCAGTGTACTTATACACTCAGTCAAATGATGAGACAAGCGGAAAAAACAATACAACAGAAATAACAACAGATAAAAAAGGAGATGCAAGCATGGAAAAAACTGATGCGGAGTGGAGAGCAGAACTAACTGATGAGGAGTACAGAATACTTCGCCAAAAAGGAACAGAAAGAGCTGGAACTGGTGAGTACAACTTACACTTTGAAGGTGGTGAGTACAAATGTGCTGGTTGTGGTGAAGTTCTATTTGGTTCTGATACTAAGTACGAATCACATTGCGGTTGGCCTTCGTTCTACGATATAGACGACAAGAGCAAGATAAAAGAAATACGAGATGAGTCACACGGAATGGTCAGAATAGAAGTTGTTTGTGCAAATTGTGATGGACATTTGGGTCACGTATTCAACGATGGTCCTGCACCGACTGGACTGCGATATTGTATAAATTCAGTATCTTTGGATTTTGAAAAAGACAGTAGCAAATAAAACTTATGCACCCATTTTTAGAATTACTCAACGAGAAGATAACTACAAGCGACGACCAAAGAGTAAAAGCGATAGACAATAGGATAGAGACTGACTTCGAGATGCCTGCAACTGCGGAAACCGAAGTCGGTCTTTTTTTGCAATTCGTTAATGAAGGGCATTACCCACGCGAGCAGGCGTACGACTTTTTGTATAAATTCATTGAATTTTACGAAGAAGATGACGACTCTATGGTTGATATTGCTAACCTGATTGTCTATGCCGTAGCAAACGATTGGATTGACGCTATTGACGGCTCTCGACTTGTTGGCTCGCTTTGGACTTATCTCGGTTACCCAGAAGATTTGGTATCATTCATAGGTACAGAAGGAGAAGTGGAACACTTAGATAATAGACTCAGAAGTGGGAACTTAACTTCCGATGAAATACAAGATATAGAAAAAAAGCTGAGCCAAATTAGATTGGATTTAAGAGCCATTGCAAACAAGTATATAGAAAATAATACAATTTAGTCTTAAATACTTCTTTTTTTTATTTCTATTCACTAATTTTGTAGAATAATTATTAGCAACATCTCAAGAAAATGAAAAAAGAAACAAAATATTCATTATTAACATTTTACAAATTTGTTGATATAGAAAACCCAAAAATTGAGGTTAAGAAACTATATCGGTTCACTCGTGACATTGGGCTAAGAGGTCGTATATTCATAGGTGAAGAAGGGATAAATGCCACAGTCACAGGGAACATAGGTCAAGTACACGCACTTATGCTCTACTTGGAAAACAATCAATACTTCAATGACATTCCTGACATAGAAGCAAAAGCAACAGAAGTGGAAGAACACAAATTCCCCAAAATGATAGTCCGCTACAGACCAGAAATAGTTGCCCTTGGTGAAGTTTACTCTGCTGAAGCAATAGAGAAAGTAAAGAGTAAGATGAGCGTAGATGAGTTCAAAAAAGTGATGGACGAAGAGAATGACGACTATCTAATCTTGGATATGCGTAATAATTATGAATACAAACTCGGCCATTTCAAAAATGCTATCCCAGCTGGTACTGTTAACTTCCGTGACTTACAATCAATAATAGATCACTACAAGGAAGAATTCGACAATAAGAAAATAGTGATGTACTGTACTGGTGGAATCCGCTGCGAAAAAGTAGCTGTTTACCTCGATCAGCAGGGCTTCGAGGACGTAAAACAATTGGACGGTGGAGTGATGAAATATGTCAACAAGCACAAAGATGGCAATTGGTTAGGCAACCTATACACATTCGACGACAGAGTAAGCACTGACGTTGGCGATGGCAAAACCACAACAATCATCTCCGAGTGCCACTACACAGGTGAAAAAGCAAAGAATTATTACAACTGTCGCTATGGCCCATGCAACGCACAGATAATAGCTAAACCGAAGCAATACCGCAAGCACATGGGTTTCTGTTCAGAGCAGTGCGTGGAACAAGCAAAAGAATTTATACTTATCAGAGATGTGAAATTCGACCCAATCGAATACAAACAACTGCGCGGTAAGATAAAACAAGATAATAGCACAAAAGAAGAGATTGTAGCTGGCATTGCCAAGCACATAGAAGAGTGGCTATCAGGAGTGGATTTCAACCACAAAACCCCAGTAAAGGAAGAGATAGTTCTGCCAGAGGTGTAGAGGTTTTACTGCCACGTCACTCTGAGACTACGATATAAATTCTAAACGATATTTTCAATTTTGGAAGCCCTTACTTAAGATAGTGAGGTTTTTTTATTATAAATAAAACATTGATCAATACTCTAACGTTATATATTAACAACTCGTAAAAGATATTAAAATATTTATTAAGTTGTAAAATGAAGTATTTCAATTCATTAAATCTGGGGTATTAATTATGGATAAATATGAAATATTTAGGTATTTTATTATAGCATTAATTAATAACGGTATTATTAAAGAGGATAATGATTTTTCTGTGTTGAAAGTTTTAAAGTTGTTGTTCTTAACTTGTCAAGCTTCTAGCATGGTACTTGATAAAGACGTTGACTTATTTCAGAAGTTTACTTTTAATGCTTTTACTTATGGTCCTGTAGAACGAGACATCTATGATAAAATAAAAAATGACTACTTTAAAGAAGATTTTACTATTACAACTGAAAAAACCTTAATAAATTCGAATATCAAAAAAGACTTTACGGTTAATATACAAATTGTGACTATTAATGCAATTATAAAACAATTCTCAAATCTATTTAAAATGAGAGCATTTGATTTGGTTGAGTTGACTCACAAATATAACTCTTGGAGTGAAGCATTTAAAGAAAAAACCAATTCAAACCCTTACCCTAAGATGAATGTTGAATTAATGAGATCTGAAAATCTTTTAGTATAAAATGAGTGATACTAATGTTAGCATATCATATTATATTGAACAATTACATCAATCAGAAGATAAAGATGAATTTAGTTTAAGATTTAGGAATGTCTTCCTTGCAATATCAAACTCTTTACTTTCTGGTGAATACATAACAAATGATATAAAGCAAGTTGTCAATTATGATAGTTTAAAAGCTAAAGATTTATTTGAAATGATGCATAATTTGGATGTAGATCTAAATGATTTAAAAGGGTATATTCGATTTCTTAGTGACATAGTTCCTTTTATTGAAAAATTTGAAGAGCTTTTCAAAAATAGATTAGAAATGAAAGATGTACAAATCATCAGTTATTTTAATTTTGAGAGGTACAGAGAATATAGCTCTGAACTAAATCTTTTATATCTAAGTCTTTGGTTAACTTTCGTAGATTGGGAATTCCATTTTTCTGAAACTTTAAAAAATAATTTATTTGAAATTAAGCAAAACTTATTTAAAAATGACATTCATAAAGAAAATGTAACTATAGAGATGAAGTAATAAAAGTTAGTCCAATTTCTGAGGACTCGATAAGAAGAAGGCTCTATTATAAATCGAATTTCCTAGCTAATAAGTTAATATACAGAGATAAACTCATTCATAAAGATAGAGATTATTTTATTTTGGATTTATCTTTGGATCTTAAAGATGCAATTAACCCAGAACAAGCTTATTTTCAAGTGTATGAGGATTACATAAATTCACATTATTTTAATCAGAATAACATACTAAATGAAGGGAAAATAATTATAATTGATGAACTAAATTTTCCATTAAATTTATTTAAACTGCACAGTGCCATTTATTATTTTAAAGAAGTAAAAAAATCTTCTCGTAGCTTGATACAATTGTATAATAAGCAGTTTGATAGAGAGTATGAGTATAAAATTAATCAAATGATATATTTTGATAAAGCTGCAAATCTTTTATCTCAAGTATACTGTATCAACAATATACTTTCTATTCTGATCGAGGAATTTTATGAAGACGCAAATTATAGCAATAAACGTGAAACAATTACCAAATTCTACCATTTAATAGAAAATTTGCAGCATAGAGTTTCTACTATTAACTACTTTTGCCACTTGAAATATTTAGAATTTCTAATGTCGTACCTTGAAGTGTTATTAGAGAAAAAGAAATATTTAAAACTTGAACCTTTGATAAATGAAATTGATGAAGTATATAAAAAGTATAAAGAAAATTTTCTTAAATGTAAGGAGCTAAATTACTTTCACTTTCACTTAGATAAAGAGTATTCTACAACTAATGTACTTGGTGAATTTGCAAAACAAGATGAACAAGATACAATATTCACTTTTTCATCTTTTGTTATTCCATTCTCTTATGAAGCTGATGATAGAATTAACGAATTTGAATTAAGAATTTTAAATGCTAAAGTTCAAATTGCATCTGAAAAGAACATAAACAGTGCTGAATCTTTACAAAAAAAGTTTAAAGATCAACTCATTACCGAGTTTGATAAAAATAAACTAAGAGTAATTGAAATTCTATCTATATTTTCCGCTATAGTTTTATTCGTAAATCTTGAAGTAAATATCTTATCTCAGCAAACGAACCCTATTACTATTGTCTCGATTTCTGCTTTATTAGGAACGGTTTTGTTGTTGTTTGTTAATTCCGTATTCTATTTAACAAATAGTCAACGTGGAGAGTCAAGTGATAAACACAAAAAATTCACAAAAATATTGCTGTGGATATTTATTGTATTTATTGCTGTGGTTTTAGGAATTGAGGTATATACTTCAAAGCCAACAATTATATATAATGCAAACGTATTCTGAACTACATCCTATCTAAGCCTCTCTTAACCTTACTAATAGCTTAATCAACCCCCTCACCCCCGCTCACACCTAACCTTCAACGCCTCATTCATCGCCTTGAAGCCCTCTTCTGTGCTTTTCAGAACACCACCCATTAGTGGTATTAGTACACCTCCGAAGTTTTCTCCGTGGATGAACTTTGTTTTATCGCTCCCAACTGGCTCTAATTTAAAATAATGCTCACCATCGAAAACACCCTTGATGAACAACTTCCCTTGCCATCTTAGTTCTTTATTGGGGACTAACTCTACTATTGTTGGCTTGAACTCCATTTCCTTACCATTGATTTGTTTCAGAGTGATAGCTATTTGTTCGCCCTTCTCTACTTGGCCTTCCAACTTTCTAACAAATGGATTCCACTCTTCATACTCATCAGTCTTCATCAATGTGTTCCAGACTACATCTGGCTTAGCATCTATCACTATTTCAGTTTCAATGTTTTTCATTTTTTATTCGTTGAGTTTTCATCATTTTACTATTCCAATTGTAATAATAAAATATATTTGTTAATATTATATAATATAGATTAACGAAAGATACAATTTTTTATGTTTAAAAAGATATTAATCGCCAATCGTGGCGAAATTGCAATAAGAGTTATGAATGCAGCTCGTGAGTTAGGTATAGAAACCTATGCCGTTTACCACGAGGTTGACACCCAATCGCTCCACACAATATCGGCTGACAATGCCATAGAAATTTTTGGTGACACACCAAAGCAAGCTTATTTGGATGCCGAGCAAATAATAGAAGTAGCAGTAGCTAACGAATGCGAAGCTATTCATCCTGGCTATGGCTTTTTGTCTGAAAACTCGAAGTTCAGTAAGGCGTGCAAAGATGCTGGAATCAAGTTCGTAGGCCCCAATGAATATGCCATAGAGGTAATGGGTAACAAGACTGCTGCCCGTGAGCTTATGCAAAAGGCAGGCGTACCAATAGTGCCAGGAACCAAAGAAAGAATAACCGATTTGGACAAGGCAAAGGAAACCGCTGATGAAATTGGCTACCCAATACTATTAAAGGCCGCTGCTGGCGGTGGTGGTAAGGGAATGAGAAAAGTGGAATCACCAAAAGAATTTGTTGAAAGCTATGACGCGGCACAAAGAGAAGCACGAAACGCCTTCGGTGATGATACTATCTATATGGAAAAATATATCGTCAACCCTAAGCACATCGAGATACAAGTATTAGCCGACGAACACGGCAATTGTATCCACTTAGCTGAACGTGATTGCTCTATCCAAAGGCGACATCAAAAAGTGATAGAAGAAGCCCCCTCGACAGTGCTAACAGAAGCACTAAGGAATGAAATGGGTAAGGTAGCAGTAGATGCAGCACAAGCGTGTCAGTACGTCAATGCTGGTACTATTGAGTTTCTACTCGACAGAGATAATAATTTTTATTTCTTAGAGATGAACACTCGTCTGCAAGTAGAACACCCAGTTACTGAGCTGATAACAGGTATTGATTTAGCCAAAGAACAGATAAAAGTAGCCGCAGGATTGGAATTAGCTTATGAGCAAGAAGACATAGTAGTGTCGGGCCATGCTATAGAAACAAGAATCTATGCCGAAGACCCACTAAGTAACTTTATGCCAGACATTGGGAAGATTGCCTACCTACGCAACCCAGACGGCATAGGCGTTAGAGTAGATGGCGGTATAGAAAGAGGCGACGATGTAAGCATAAACTTTGACCCAATGTTAGCTAAGTTAATAGTGTTTGGGCAAGACAGAGAAGAAGCAATTGATAAGATGGATGCCGCTCTTTCCTCATACAAAGTAGTAGGAACAAAAACAGTTATCCCATTCCTGAAAGCAGTAATGAAGTCGGATATTTTCAGAAATAATTATTTCGACACTGGATTTGTTGATTCCAATTTTGACTTTTCAGTGCTTGATGAAATGAAGGACAAAACTGAAAAAGATGCCAGCGTTATTGCGGCATACTTTTATAATAGAAACAAAAATCAGAAAAAAGTAACAGAAGTAAATCCACAGCCAAACAATTGGAAATCGAAAATGCTGAATAATATGAGAAAGGTATAAGGAGAAAAATATGAAAGAAGAAATAAGATTAAAATCGGCTGAAAACGAATACACTGCAACTTTTGACCACACAGATTTGTCTAAAGTATTTTTAGATGAAGAGCCGCACGATGTCAAGATTCTTAAAGAGTATGATAATGAAGTATTTGTAATATCTGTCAACAACAAAGTATATACCGTAAAAGTAAACGACCAAGAGCGAGGCAAAATAGAGCTACTCACTACTGGATTTATCTATGAGTTTGAAGTCAAAACCTCTACCTCTGCCCTGTTAGAAAAGTTTGTTCGCCAAAGTGGAAAAGGAGCAGCCGCAGCCAATGGAGTTGTTGCACCAATGCCCGGTATGGTAGTCAAAATTGACTGTGCTGTGGGCGATACTGTTACTGAAGGCGACAAGATAGTAATAGTAGAAGCAATGAAAATGGAAAACGCTCTTGCAGCTCCAACTTCTGGCACGATAAAGAAAATAAATGCCGAAGAAGGAAAAGCAGTTGACAAAGGGGCAATATTGGTAGAAATAGAATAATTTTTATTACATAGTAATTAAACTTTTTATTATCTTGTCCTATTGAAAAATGAAATAATTGCAATAGGAAAGTATGAAAACTATAATTACACTATTAATCTTCTGTATATCAGCGTCGCTAATGGCGACTGACAAGGACTTTTTTCTTCGTCAAGGAGAAAAAGCGCACCCGACTCCAAGCCCTGAGGCAATGAAGCAATTCAACAGTCCAGTTTACAAAATACCTTACAAAGTGCAGGGTAGTTCTAAGTTTTTCAATGTAAAAGCGACTGTTGATGAAGAAAATGTAGAAGGCATACCTACTCAGAATGAGTCGAGTATAGCAGTAAACCCGAACAATCCGAACATAGTTATATCATCTGCTGTTGATTATCGTGATAATTCATCATCTTGGATTTATATTTCAACTGATGGAGGTAGAACTTGGGAAAACAAAAACTTAGGTAAAGCAAACGGATGGCGTTCATCGAATGATCCCTCTGTTATGTTTGACAAAGACGGCATTGGTTACTTAGTTCATGGTGCATTTCCAGCTTCTGGCGATGGACAAAATGGTGTGTATTTGAACAAGTCCACTGACGGTGGCTTAACTTGGAGCGACCACATAGCAGTAATAGAACACAAATTACCAGATGATCCATTAGAACTATTCGAAGACAAATATTACATAGAAGTTGACAACTCAGACGATTCGCCTTATAGAGGACATCTTTATATACCATGGAAGAGAGTTACGGCAGCCGACAGTGCCACACAAATAGTAATGGCAAAATCAACAGATATGGGCGAAACTTGGGCTGACCCAGTTAACATAAGCGAAAGACTAAGTGGTAGCTCGGAAGACACTACTTTCGGTCAATCATTCCCATTAGTATCTACTGGGCCAGAAGGCAATGTATATGCCGTATGGAACCACGGAATAGAGCATGCCGTTGGATTCAACAAATCTACTGATGGTGGTGCTACTTGGGGCGAACCGAGATTAATCCACAAATATGATATATTTGGGACAACAAAACTGCTCTCACAAGGGTGGAGACATACACTAAAAGGCAAGGTAAGAGCCGAAGCGTACCCTGTTATAAAAACTGATTACAGCGGTGGCCCTAATAATGGTAATGTCTATGTGGTTTGGGCAGCAGACAGCGTACCCAATATTTATTTCTCTAAATCAACTGACCAAGGTGAAACTTGGTCAAATGCAAAAACTGTTCACTCTGAGATAAAAAATGATCAATTCTGGACTTGGATGGGAGTCGATCCGACTAATGGCGATTTGGCCGTTATGTATTTGGACAGTAGAAATGACCCGGACAATATACTCGTAGAGTGCTACGTGAGCTATTCATCGGACGGTGGTGAAACTTGGACAGAAAGACAAATCTCTGACGAGCCATCGGACATAAGAAACAACCCATTTGCTGGTAATGTATTTGCTGGTGATTATAGCGGGCTCGACTTTTACGACGGAGTTATATTCCCAAGTTGGGTAGATATGAGAAACACCGTGGGCCCAAGTGGGAAGTTGTCTGATAATGATGTATATTCGGCTATTATCAGAGTTGATCAACCCTCCCCTGTCGATAATTTCAAAGTAAATATTACACCAGAAGACCCAAGAGAGCTAAGATTGAACTGGGAAACAGTATGGGAAAGCTCATTTGGAAAGACATTGAATAAAGAAGATTTTTCTCTTGAACTTTACAAAGATGAAGTCCTTTTAGAAACACTATCATCTGACACAGAAAGTTACACAGATACTGGCTTAACTGCTTTCGAAAGATATGACTATAGCATAAGAGCAGTGAGTCAAAATGATTCGAGCATTTACAGATATGACTATAATTTTGCAGGTGGTAGCGAAAAACCAGACTCAGTGAAAATTGTAGGGTACGAGCTTGTAGAAGATGGACTAAATATAGATACAAAGCTGTCTGTTCGAATACCCGAGTTCAGAGCCGACAAAACCACTCCAATCACTAATGTCGTTAGATTAGAAATATTTGCTTACGGCGAAAAAATAAGAGATTTTCCTTTAATTAATAAAGAGATAGGCACAACTGTAGCTGTTAACATAACTGAGGAATTAGATGGCTTTGGTCATGTATCTACTGTTTTAGTCACTGGGTATGAGCCAAGTGGACTCACAAAAGGAGATGAGATCGGAGAAGTTGAATTACAATATAGTGACACTTCCGAATCCGTTTTTGTATATGAAGGTAAAATTTTAAATGATGAGACTGTGGCAATTGATTTTGAAGATAATGATGAAGATTATTACTCATTAGAATGGGCTAAAACAGATGAAGCAGCTTTATCAGAGCCAAACAGCATAGTTTCTTCACTTGGTGGCTATGAACCAAATAGTGAATACACACTCTATTTACCACCTTTCAGATATGCAGTAACGCAAAGCATGCCTACATATTTCACCTCACATGAATTGCAATTTGACCATATTGCTTTGGTCAACGGAAGAGACAGTGCAATAATAGAAACAAGCCCAGATTTAATAAATTGGACTTATCAAAAAAGCTATACGAAAGATGATTTTGAACAGTGGGGAGACGATGAATTCAAACAAGAAGATTGGATAAGAGAAAGTGTATTTCCATACTCAGACAACTCCTATAGTTACTCTTTTGTTCGACTTAGGTTAAAGTCTAACGCAATTCTTGAAGATAAGGGTTGGTACATTGACAATATTAATTTAGCTCCTAAAACAATCGCAAGTGTAGAAGAAGACATTGTAAACGAGATAGCAATATACCCCAATCCAACATCCAATTTTCTTAATATAGCTAACACCGATGGACTACCTATCGATATAAATATATATGATATTAGCGGAAATAATGTATTAAATCACACTGATTTTATTGACAATTCGTTAGATTTGAGTAACTTGGGAAGTGGAATATATATAGTTAAGATTAATTATAAAAACTACACAAAAGTAGAAAAGATAACAGTTATAAAATGATAATAAACAGTACACTTATAAAACCGGCTGCTGATATCTCCTTTTCGGAAGAAAAGAAGAAGGATAGTGGTTTTTCTAAAAGTACTGAACTGACTGAATCAGAAGAAAAGAGAGTAAAAGAACTAAAGAAAATAGACCGAGAAGTTAAAACACATGAACAAGCCCACTTAGCGGCAGCAGGTGATTTGGCACGTGGTGGTGCTTCTTATTCTTACACTTCTGGTCCAGATGGAAGAAAATATGCTACTGCAGGTGAAGTTGATATAGATATTTCACCTGTAAAAGGCGACCCCAAAGAAACAATTAGAAAAATGCAGAAAGTCAAGAGAGCGGCTCTCGCTCCTGCTAATCCATCATCGCAAGACAGATCTGTCGCAGCTACTGCATCGCGTGAAATAGCAAAAGCACAATCAGAATTGAACTCTCAAGCTGGTAAAACTGATGAAGCTACTAAAAATAAACTCTCGGCTTACACGAACGAATATACGGAAAACATTTTTAGTGAAGCTATTTAGAAGTAAATAATGTCTTACTTCTCCCCTCTTATAAAATCATTAGAAAGTAATAGTAACTCAGACAATGCAGAACAAATGTCTGCATATATGAAAGACCAATTCTCATTCTATGGTATAAAATCTCCACAACGTAAAGAATTACAAAAGCAATTCACCAAAGAATATGGCAAACCAGAAAATCCAATATTTGAGACAAATATTAAAAATATATGGGGTAAGTGTAACAGGGAACTAAACTATATTATCATAGATTTACTCCGTCCAAAAAGATATTGGAAGGAAATTAGTGCTATCGAATTAGCAGAATGGATGATAATAAATAAAAGCTGGTGGGACACAGTAGATATTATAGCTACCAACTTAGTAGGAGAATACTTCCGACAACATCCTGAAAAAATAGAATATTATAATTCAAAATGGATACATTCTGACAATATGTGGCTTAACAGAACAGCTATCATATTTCAACTCAAGTATAAAGATAAAACAGATTTCGAATTGCTAAAACAAAACATAAGACTACATTCTCACAGTAAAGAATTCTTCATCAAAAAAGCGATTGGTTGGGCTTTGAGGGAACACTCTAAACTCAATCCTGCAGAAGTACTCCGTTTTATTGATACAAATAAATTACAACCACTTAGTTATAAAGAAGCAACTAAGTATTTATAATTATTTATTAAGTTTGTAACTTATAAAAATATAAATTACATACTATATCTATGAAGCTCCAAACTCTAATTATTCTGATTGTACTACTTTGTTTTGGTTCTACTTATGGGCAAGATGTTTCATACCCAGCATTAGGTAAAGGTATTAGGGTGCTTGCTAAAGACTCATCAGCAAGTGTAAAAATTAATGTAAGAATGCAAAATCTACTGGAAGCGAACTATAGCAATTCTGATGAAGAAATAGATACCAGGCTTTTAGTAAGAAGATGGAGACTGAAATTTGCTGGGCATGCGCTTACACCCGATTTACGTTACAAATTAGAGCTGGGATTTTCTAACCGAGACCAAGGCAACTCTAAGACTGGGACATTTGGGAACTCGGGTTCAAACATAATTTTAGACGCAGTTATAAAATACTACCTGTTCGAAGATTTTGATATTTGGTTTGGTCAAACTAAGCTACCTGGGAATAGAGAACGAGTAATCTCCTCTGCTGATTTACAATTTGTTGACCGTTCACAGCTAAATTCAAGACTCAATATTGACCGAGATGCAGGGATTCAGTTTCGTTACAAATTTGGGACGGACTTTGTAATTAAGCCAGTTGCTTCTATCTCATTAGGAGAAGGAAGAAACATAACAGTTGACAATTCTGGCGGATTCAACTATGTCTTTAGAACTGAACTTTTGCCTTTTGGTGATTTTGATGACTACACATCATCCGATTTAAAATTTAGCAAAGACCACAAACTGGCTATTGGTGTGACATATAGTTTTAACGATGCTACTACTCGCCAAGGTGGGCAGATTGGTAGTTTTGTTTATGATACTTCCGGCAGCTTAGTTATGAATGATATGACTACATTTTTTGCAGATTTACACTACAAGTATAAAGGAATTAGTTTGATGGCAGAGTTTGCAGATAAAAAAGTTGCTGAGAGCCTAACTAACACAACAAAGCAATTCCTAACTGGGCAGTCATTCAATGTCCAGCTTGGTTACCTATTCCAGAATTATTGGGAAGTAGCTGGAAGATACACTCAAATTGAGCCAGATACAGATTTTTCAGACGTTCCGAATCTAAAAGAATATACTCTTGGCGTTTCTAAATACCTCAAAGGTCACAAACTTAAAGTCCAATCTGATATATCCTATTTTGATTCCGTATTAGAGTCAATAAATGGCAATATGCGTTACAGATTCCAAATTGAGTTACAGCTGTAACAAAATCAAAAAATTAGTTGTTATGTAAACTATATTGCTTAACTCTTATTTAATGTTAAAAGTATTGTTACTTATTGTAATCTATTTCGGTTATTAGTAACGTATATTTAACACATTTATAGGAGTTTATGTTATGAAGAGTTTATTTAAACTACTTTTACTTTCTTTTTTCGCTGGTCTTTTTGTTGTTGCATGTAGTGATGACGATGATACTGGTACTGATCCAGCAGACACTGAGTTTGTTGCAACAGACAATGACTTTGCAGATTATGACAGCTGGACAGAGCTGGCAACCAATGTTGGTGAAGATCCTGCTTTAGGGGCTGGAGCTCACGGTAATGCAAATTCAACTAGGATAATATGGGCAAATGGAGACAACATCAAAATGGAAAACGATGAATGGCCAGTAGGTACTATATTAGCTAAGAAAATGACGAACACTGAGACTGGTGACCTAATGGGCGTAATGGCTATGGTAAAAAGAGGTGCAGACTTCAATCCTGACAATAATGGCTGGGAATGGTTCAAGCTAAATGAAGACGGAACCATTATTGAAAGAGCAGCTGATATGAATGAGAATGGTTGCAACACATGCCACGGTAGTGGTGCCGGGAATAATGATTACTCATTTACTTTAATGAATAACTAAAAACAAAATCGATTAATATGAAACTAAAACTAATAATTTTAGCATTCTCAACTTTATTAATTGCTTCATGCTCCGAACATATAGTTTCGGAGTGTGAACCAGTTGATGAAGGTGAACCAGCTATGGCTGCTACTTTTTCAGCAATTAATGAAGAAGTTCTTCAAACAACTTGTGCTTTGTCTGGATGCCACATAGGCGCATTTAGCCCTGAACTAGTGAAAGCAATGGCTTATGATAACTTAGTGAGCAAATTGAATAATGCAAAAAACATGAACTATGTTGAACCGGGTGATGCTGCAAATAGCTTTTTAATAAAAAAATTACTTGGAGACGGTACTACAATTATGCCACAGGGTGCTCCTCCATTAGATGACGAAGTAATAGATTCAATTAAAGTTTGGATAGACAATGGGGCTGAAAATAATTAATCAGAATAAAGAGGAAAAAACAATGAAGAATATAAGTATAGTATTAGTATTAGTTCTATTTAGCACTATTAGTTTAGTCAGTAAAGAATATCAGGTTGACAAATCGAAAAAGAATGTAGTTAAATTTATTTCTGATGCTCCAATTGAAGACTTTGAGGGAGTAACAAAATCAATTGATGGATATTTATTTAATGAAGAAGATGAGTTAGAAGGTTCTGATATTTACTTTGAAGTAGATTTGAACACTGTCGATACTGACAATGGTCTGAGAAATAGACACATGAGAGAAGATTACTTACACACGGACAAGTACCCTCTTACTACTTATTCTGGGAAAATAACTGAATCAAAGAAAGTAGATGATAAACACTATAAAGTCAAAGCAGAAGGTACATTCAAAGTTCACGGAGTTGAAAAAACTAAAAAAATTGAAGCAGATATTTATAAGTATGGAAAAACACTACATATAAAAACTAAATTTGTAGTGCCATTATCAGATCACAATATTGAAATTCCTTCTATTATGTTAGTAAAAATAGATGAAAACATGGATTTGAGATTAGATTTTTACACTACAGAGGTAGAAAATTAATATGATAAAATACTTAGTCTTTTTAGCTGTTGTCCCTTCGCTACTTTTATCACAGTCTTGGAAAAGAACAAAGGAAGTAACAGAGCCACCTTTACAGCTATTTAGCAGCACTTATGCTTACGCTCTACCTACTGCTGAAACGCTAACACAGGGAGATTTCCTCTACGGTATTTCTCATAGATTTAATCTGCCCGTATCGTCAGGATTCGATCAACTGTTTGGTATTGATGGTGGTGTAGTGAATATGATGAACTTGGGATACGGTGTGACAGATGATATATTCGTCAACCTCGGTCGTTCTAATTTACAATCACAGTGGTGGTTTGAAACTAAATACAAAGCAATAAAAATAAAAGACGATACTTTTCCACTGCTTATCAGTTTTCTCGGTGGTGTAGCTTATTCAAGCAGACCAGTACCAGAACCAGATTTTGATAGAGCTGGGCGAGATTGGCACTTTTACGGAATGGCAATTATCAATACCCTTATTGGAAAAAAGATTGGATTAGGAATAACCCCAACATTCTCTTATAACTCGCATTTGCAATGCCCAGAAGTGGAAAATAGCATTACGCTCGGCACTTATGCAGAGTATTATATAGATGATATGTATAGCATACTATTAGAGGCAAACCCTACTATAGCTGGTTGGAGACAAGGGTACAACTCTTACACTGCTGGCTTTGTTATGGAAACTGGAGGTCACTTCTTTAAGTTCTCAGTTTCAAACAATACGGCAATAAACATACAGCAGTTCAATGCTGGTGCTCAAGATGCTTTCTTAGGAAGTGCTGAGAATAATAATGTACACTTTGGTTTCCAAATCACAAGGAATTTATAGCACAAGCACAATATCAATTTAGAAATTAACTCTCAAATTTTTTGAGAGTTTTTTTTGATGTAAAACAATTTAAGACAAAGTAGTCTTATTTGTTTTTATTTTTATATTTTATTATTTATCTTTGTATAGATTTTTAACTAATAATTACAAACTAACAGGTAAAGACATGAATAATAAAATTAATCTTGTATCAAAAGCAATGGTATTGGTGTTTTTGGTAACACTGCTATCGTGTAACAACAAGAGCGATTGGGATCCAGCTACAGCAGAAATTGTAGGTGAAAACGAATTAGTACTAACACATCCACCCAATGTACCTCCACCGATAGATCCACGAAGACCTGCAACTAAGCAAATTCTTCACATGGAAGTATTGGAAGAAGAAGGAGTTATGACAGATGGTGTAACTTATACTTATTGGACATTTGGCGGTAGTGTACCGGGCGAGTTCATCAGAATTCGTGAAGGTGACGAAGTTGAATTCCACTTAAAAAATCACCCAGATAACAAATTTGCACATAATATTGACTTGCACGCAGTAACTGGTGCTGGTGGTGGAGCGGCGTCTTCATTCACTGCTCCTGGTCATGAAACTGTGTTTTCATTCAAAGCATTGAATCCAGGTCTATATGTTTACCACTGTGCAGTAGCACCAGTAGGTATGCACATTGCAAATGGTATGTATGGTCTAATATTGGTAGAGCCAAAAGAAGGTTTACCTAAAGTTGATAGAGAATATTACATCATGCAAGGTGATTTCTACACTAAAGGTAGATTTGGCGAAGCTGGTCACCAACCATTCGATATGGACAAAGCATTGGAAGAAAATCCTGACTATGTTGTATTCAACGGTTCTGTTGGAGCAATAGCAGGCGAAAATGCTTTACAAGCAAAAGTAGGCGAAACTATCCGACTTTATGTTGGTAATGGTGGTCCAAACTTGATTTCGTCATTCCACGTTATTGGTGAGATTTTTGACGAAGTATCAGTAGAAGGTGGCGATCTGATTAACAGAAATGTTCAAACTACAGCAGTTCCTGCTGGTGGTGCTGCTATGGTTACTTTCAAAGTAGAAGTACCAGGTAGTCTGCACTTAGTTGACCACTCTATTTTCAGAGCATTCAACAAAGGTGCATTGGGTACAATAGAAGTTAAAGGTGAAGAAAACCTATCAATCTACAGTGGGCAGTTAGACGATAAAGTTTACTTGCCTGAAGGTGGTAGATCATTAACTTTACCAAGCAAAGGTAGCACTGAAACTGTGGCCGGAACTAAAGCAGAAAGAATAGAGATGGGTGCTAATGTATATAAGACTCTTTGTCAAGCATGTCACCAAGCTGACGGTGAAGGTATGAAAGGGGTTTTCCCACCCGTTGCAAAATCTGATTACTTTGCTGATGACGTAGATAAAGCAATTAGTGCTGTTGTCCACGGTCTTTCTGGCCCTGTTACTGTCAACGGTGAGCTTTACAACAGTGCGATGCCCGTTCAAGCTCTGAGCGACGAAGAGGTTGCGAACGTTGTAACTTACGTATTAAACAACTTTGGCAACAAAGGTGGTGAAGTATCTCCTGACCAAGTTAAGAAAGTAAGATCTTCTGGCGGTAATGGTGGCGGAGGTCACTAATCCAATATGCTTAACAAAAGTATAATTCCGATATTATTTTTAATCTTTAGTGGTTATGCGACTACCCAGTCGCAGCCACTAAATGATATGAACTTTATTGGTACTCAAACAAAAGCTGTGTCAGAGATTGAATCTGACGATGGAAGTAACAAAATCAAATGGATAGAAATTAAACCAGGAGATTTTTACCCATTTTTCGCAGACACTGTAAAACCCATTTCTATAGATGGGTTTTTTATTATGGAAACACAGGTAACTAACGGCCAATTCTTAGAGTTTGTAAAGCAGAATAAGAAATGGCAAAAATCAAATGTTCCTGCAATATTTGCTGACGAGAATTATCTGAATCATTGGGAATCTGACACCAAATTAGGTAGCAATGTAAACCCCGATGCACCCGTCGTTCTAATTTCATGGTTTGCCGCAAAAGCTTATGCCGATTGGGTAGGAGCAAGATTAGCAGACATGAGCGAGTGGGAATACATAGGTAGTGCCAGCAAAGACAAAGCAAACGCTTATGACGAACAATCTTACAGTGACTTTTTATTAAAAAAGTATGAAAGATTGCCAAAGCTTCCGCTCCCTTCTGTTAACGAAGGTTGGACTAATTACTACGGCGTGAAAAATATGCACGGATTAGTTTGGGAATGGACTCGCGATTTTAATTCCGTAATTGTATCGAAAGATTCGAGAAGTAAAACTAACCAAGATGGTAAGCTGTTTTGTGCTGCTGGAAGTATTGGTAATGTTGACCCATCAAACTATTCTGCTTTCGTTCGTTACTCTATGTGGAGTAGCTTAAAGGGCAGTTATTGTCAAAAAAATGTAGGTTTCAGATGCGTAAAGGATTAATAATAAATACTATCATTCTAATCTCATTTTTGATTTTAACTTCCTGCTCCGAAGAAGATGATTTCGACATGGAACAATTCAAAAAAGAGACCGAACAGCGTAATCAAGACAAAAGCATAGAACCATCTGACATGTCAATTTTCAACTTAGAAAGTGATTGGGAAAACCAAGACGCTGATAAAGTTAAGCTCTCATTCCTTAATGACAAACCAACCGTGATGACTATGATTTATACTCATTGTGAGTACTCGTGCCCAGTCATTGTAGAAGAGATGAAAGACATATATGGCAGACTTGGCGATGAATACACTAGCGAGGTTAACTTCCTATTCGTTAGCATTGATCCAATTCATGACAGACCCGACACTCTAGCAAGATTTATGAAAACAGAAGAGCTTAATCCAGACCATTGGACAATGCTTACTGGAACTGAATCGAACATTCGTGAGTTAGCGGCAGTGCTAGGTTTCAAATACAAAAAA
The DNA here is from genome assembly GCA_034670025.1 of Chlorobiota bacterium. Lineage (GTDB taxonomy): Bacteria > Bacteroidota > Ignavibacteria > Kapaibacteriales > UBA2268 > PGYR01. Next base: position 204,456 of record JAXMOE010000002.1, on the reverse strand, counting down.
TCTTCGCTTATGGATTACGCACACTCAAATCTAATTACTCTTATGAATAAGAATGGAGAAATTGTACAGCAATTAGAGGGTTTTGAAGAAGAGAAAGATAAGTTTATAAAAGAAACTATTGAATTAATAAAAGAGAATTAATATGAAAAAGATAATAATATTAGCTATCGTTACGTTGATTGCATCGAGCAGTGCCTTTGCCAAATTTGACTTAGGTGTACAGTACAAACCACGGTTCGAATACAGAGATGGATATAGAATATTACAGCCAACCGAAGATATTAATCCAGCTGCTTTTATATCGCAAAGAACAAGATTAATCGCTAATTACAGCAGCTCAGACATTACTACCAGACTATCGCTCCAAGATGCAAGAGTTTGGGGTGATGAAATGCAGGTACAAAGTCAACCAAGAATTGCTTTACATGAGGCATGGTTACAACTCAACTTTGGTTCAGGTGTATTTCTGAAAACTGGTCGCCAAGAATTAGTTTATGATGACCATAGATTACTTGGCAATCTGGAATGGGCGCAACAAGCAAGAAGCCACGATGCTGCATTGCTAAAAGTTATGGGCGAAAACAGTCAATTTCATTTTGGTGCATCCTTTAATCAATCTGCTCAAAATGTATATGAATCACAATTTTCATTGAATAACTATAAAGCATTAGCTCTACTTTGGTATGAAAACAAAATTGATAAAGAGAATAAGTTTAGTTTAATCGGTGTAGCTGACTTTTTTGAAGAGAGTGGGAACTTCACAGGACTTGACAACAGAGCAACATTTGGCGGTAATTATTACCATACAGGTGAAAAATTAGAATTGCAAGGTACTGGTTACTATCAAATAGGTAGAACAACTAACGACCTTGACATTGCTGCTTATATGTTCTCAGCTCAAGGTCACTATAAAATAGGAAAGTTTAAAGTTGGAGCTGGTATAGATTATTTATCAGGCGATGATGTGGAATCTGAAAGTATCAACTTCTTTAGCACACTGTATGCAACAAACCACAAGTTCTATGGTTTTATGGATCACTTCTTAAATATACCAAATGATACAAGAGGAGCAGGTCTGGTTGATATTTATGCTAAATTGAATTATCAGTTTGCAGAAAAATGGGACGCAAGTTTAGATTTTCATAGCTTTTCAACTCAGCAAAATTATAGTAACTATAATTTTATAGATGAACTAGAAACTTCACTAGCTACTGAATTAGACTTAGTTGTAAAACACAACTTCAATCAATTTACAACTATCCATTTAGGAGCTTCAGTCCTTTTACCAACTGATGACTTTAAAACATTGCAAGGCCGACCATTTGGAGATACTTCCTCTTGGTTGTGGGCTATGATTTCTGTAAAACCAACTATATTTAGTGCTGATTAGTTAGAACATAATTTTTGAGACAGTATTTTAAAGCAAGTCTTTCGACTTGCTTTTTTTTATTTCTTTACAATCTTCGACACTTTACCATCTATAGAGATATAGTATATACCAACTGGTTCATTTGATAAATCAAAATCAGTTAGGTTTGTATTAATAGATTTATAGACTACTCTCCCCATAACATCCGTCAATATTATATCTTTCAAATTAGACGCAGAAGAAATTCTGAAAGAGTCTTCTGTTGGGTTAGGATAAATTTCAAACTGACTATCTTCTACTTCTTCTACACTAATAAAGCTACACCCTGCTTGCACAGTAGTAACAGAATTGCAGCCATCAGCATTGTTTTCAAAAATAAAGTTGTTATAGTCCCTTAAAGCACAAATGCCCATCACCGAACATCCTGACAAATTCTTGTTATTTTTTACCACTACAGTTGAGTTCACCAAACTATCACCAGTGAATTTAAAACCTACTAATTTATTTAACGATTCTAATCCGTAAAGTGTAACTAAATTTATGTTTTCTTGAATTTCCAAATCACCCATTAATAAATCAAGGTTGTCAATTCCCCATAAATTTAAAAGATTATCGTTTGATTCTATTTTTAAAAATCCAACCTCGTCAATATGAGATTCCGAAACTTCCCCTATTCTATATAAACCATCTAATCCTGTAAGCCCAATAATAGAATTGTTATTGATTATTGATACGCCAAAACCCACTCCATTAATATTATGAAGACCAGTCAGCTTTACTAAATTCGTATTGCGAACAATTAGAACGCCATTAACAGATTCAATATTTTCTAAGGGTACCAATGAATTAATTTCGGAATTAACTGGGTCTATAATAATCGAAGCGTCTAAGTCAACGCACTCACTATAAGTTTCTCCGTACAAGTCTATATCGGCTTGACTATAGAAAAACAGGGTGTCTCCTTGGAAGCAATCTGTAGATTTGGCAGTTTGTATAGTGAATAGAATAAGAGAGAATAGAAGTAAAAACAATTTCATTTTAGCACCTTTATATATTAAGTAAGCTCAATATAGTAATCAGATACAACTATTCAAAATTTCATTTTACTCTGTCAGGATTTTCCTTTGCAAATTGAGCCCAATTATTTGGGCTTTTTTTATTGCTATTACCCAACTTCATACAATGGCATAGTGCAATTGCCAGGGCATCAGTTGAATCAAAAAACTTTGGTGTTTCTTCAATGTTCAGCAGTTTTTTTACCATAAACTGTACCTGCTCTTTGCTTGCTTTTCCCTTTCCAGTAACAGATTTCTTAATCTCATTAGGTGAGTACTCGAACACTGGTAGTTCGCTCTGAGTTGCAGATAGAATAGTGACAGCCCTTGCATGTGACAACTTTACTAAAGATTGCACATTCTTCGAAAAAAATACCGACTCAAATGCACTAATCTCAGGCTGAGTCCTCTTGATTACTTCAAGCACCGACTCGTTGAGTATTTGCAATCGACCATTAAAATCATCTGATTGCTGCTTAGCTCTTACTACCCCGTATTCAACAAGTGAAAAGCTATTGCCAACCATATCGACTACTCCATAGCCACAAACAACTGAGCCAGGGTCTATGCCAATTACTCTCATTTATAAATCCAGTTGGTCGAAAACAGAGTCATCAATGTCTGCATTATTATATATATTCTGAACATCATCCAAATCTTCCATCTTTTCAATGAAAGTCATTACCCTTTTAGCTAAACCAACATCAGTAATAGAAACCTTGTTCTTAGGAATATACTCTAATTGGCTTTCATCAACTTCAAATATACTTTTGTCAAAGTATTCATTCACCGTATTAAAATCTTCCATAGCACATATAATTCTTGACGTTTCAGGGCTGTATTCCACATCTTCACCACCAGCTTCCAGAGCTTCCATCATCAAATCATCTTCACTCGCACCATTTGTTTGAATAACAATCACGCCCTTTCTATCAAAATTCCACGCAACAGAGTTTGTCTCACCCATATTACCGTCATATTTGCTAAATGTAGCTCGCACTTCTGACACAGTTCTATTCTTGTTATCAGTGATTGTTTCCACTATCATAGCCACACCATTGGGGCCGTAACCCTCGTAAGTATATTCTTCTAAGCTTTGCCCTTCCAAATCGCCTGTGCCTTTCTTCACGGCTCTTTCTATATTGTCCTTTGGCATATCTTGAGCTTTAGCTTTCTTTATTGCTAGCCTCAGGCGAGGATTCATATCCTCATCACCGCCACCTTCTCTGGCAGCTATTGTTATCTCTTTACCCAGTTGAGTAAAAATCTTACCCCTTAGTGCGTCCTGTCTTCCTTTCCTGTGCTTTATATTTGCCCACTTACTGTGTCCAGCCATTTTAAATACCTTGTTTATTCTATTTCTTGTTCAGTTCTAATATTTCAAAATATATTATTATTTCTTCTAATTCAAAATCAATCAATATCGCTTTCTATTAGATTTATAAAATTACTATAAACTAATGAATTGCACAATACTTTTTTGCAACCTGCTACATAAAGACCATACTTAGCTCTTGTCACTGCCACGTTCAGTTTTCTTTCTATCTCTTTATCGTCAATTACTACATTCGATTGCATATTTTGCAAATGGTCATCGCTGTTGACTGCAAAAGAAATAATAATTACATCTCTTTCACTGCCTTGGAATCTTTCAACCGTATCTACATCAATCATTTTCGAATACTTTTCGTCGAGCATATTCTTTATCAAAGCACACTGGCTTCTAAAAGGGCTAATTACTCCAATAGATAAACTGCTAGTTGAGTCATCATTCTTTAGTTTTTCGATTGTATCAACGACATATCTCGCTTCACCCATATTCACAAATGGCTCAAACTCCGACTCTGAATTATAGTACTCTAATTCTCCCCAATCGCTCACTTCCAGCCCTTCTATCAACTGTAGCTCATCGCCGTAGAATAAATTGTTGGCTATTTGCATTACCCCTTCACTCATCCTGCCCTGGTGCGTAAGCATTCCGTAAGAATGAGTCCACCCCTTTTTCTTAGCATTCAACACCATTCTTTGAAAATAAGAATGTGAAAGATCAGTTAACTCTATCTCTTTAAGCAATTCATCCTGTACCATGCAACTATCTCTATCTTGCGTTACTATAGCTGGTAACTGCTTTTCGTCACCAATGAATATAGTCTTTTCTGCTCGGTGAAGTATATTCACGATATATGGCTCTAATATCTGTGCTGCTTCATCTACCACCGCAATATCAAACGCTTTCAGCTCAAACAATTCTGGATGAGTAAGAGCAGAAGCAACAGTTGTGACTACTATTCGGGCATCATTGAACTTACTTTCTAACTCTTCTTTGGTAAAAGTCTCACTCATTTTAGAGAGTAAAACGTCCGAATGAATTGATGATTCTTTGGAACCAAGCCGTATGAAATCATAATCAGTTCGTTCCTTCAGAACAGTACAAATCTGGTCAACGGCCCTGTTAGTATAGGCAGTCAGCAGTATATTTCCTTTAGTATTCTCATAGTAATGCTCTACTATAGCACGCATTGCATAAGAAGTTTTCCCAGTACCAGGAGGACCTTGTATTAGGTAATAACTATCCGCAGCAATTGCCGCTGAAACTACTTCATTTTGTTTTGCATTCAGATAATCGAATGAGTAATCCAGCTCACTTATCGACTGTTCCTCAGCTCCTACCTTTATACCGAACTTCTTATCATCGATAAAGTCCAATATTATGGCAGGCATTTTCTTGTAAGTACTTTCGTAAAAATCTCCTTCTATAGCCCAATATTCATGTTGGTTGAGAAACTTCTGACCCAAAATCTTATTACGTAAGCTGACTATCACTCTTCGTTTGTCAATATACTTAATCACACCTTTCAATATTTGCTCTTCCAACATCAATGAATTACCATATTCATCAGTAGGGTAAACAATAATCTGGTCGCCTGTTCTAAAGCTTGTTGTTGATTCTAATACTATATTAAAATTTAGATGATAGACTTCAAAGTCCGAGTCGTCATAGTTTAGCACCAAGTTAGACAATACATTTCGGCTCTTAACTTTTGAGTGTTCCAACCACAGATTCGAATATGCCTTATCTCCCCTTTCGCTATATACTCCAACTTTATTGCTGAGTAATTCACGGTAAGTGAACGATAGCAATTCCATAAAGTAACTGTGTCCCAGTTCAGTAGAGTTAATTAATTTTTCTTCGAACCGAGTCAAGTCAGCATAAGAATACGGTGGCAGCACTTTTTGTACTTTCTCGCTAAGCTTTGATATAGCAGTAAAATCACCGCTTGCAATGTTGAAATAAAGCGATACAATCTTATTTCGTATCTCCACAATCTCACGGAAAGTATTAGCCACTATTGGAACATTCCGAAGTGGTGATTTGCTATCCTTAGCGTAGTATATGGCGGAATTACCAATTCTGTTTTTATAAACCGAACTGAGCAACATATTATAACAGCTGGCTTGTATATAGTTGTTTCGCCATACATTCATCGAATATTCCAATCCAGATTTGGTCTTAGCTCTAAAGCTTGATTTTGGGAAGCTACCTGACTTCAACTCTATCACATCTTTCAGATTCTCATTGTCTTCGTTTACCACAAGTGCATCCAAACGGCCTTGCAAACCGTAAGTTGGAGAAATAAAACTCGGCTCTATGTATGTGTGACCCTTTGGAATATCATTAATAGATTGGGACATTGTGATATAAATTGTAGTTACCTTCTCTTTGATAGCCGAAAGCTCACTCTTCGAAAAAGATGACAGATAGAAATATTGCAATGGTGTTTTAGAAAGTTCGGAGTCGATAAAGCTGTCTATATCTACATCCAAATTACTCACCATAGCATCGAATAAATTATTGACAATATTACCAATCAGCATTGGAACTGAAGGAGTAGAGAGCGACAACCAGCTCAATAATGCCAAATATTCACTCTCATCTTTTATCTGAAAACAATTAGCTACCTCGGTAACGTCAATCAAATAATTAGGTTCATAAACCAAGAAAGTATCTTTGGTGCAAGTGAAAACAGAATATCCTTTCCGTTCGTCTCTGTATTCCAGCTCAATAGCTTTGATATTAGTATATTGCTTTGATATATCCCAAATTGATTCCCATGATTTACTTAAGTAGATTGCCACTTTACCTACTTCCTCTGACTCACCAAATATTATTCTTTTCTCATTGCTTGGCTTAGAACGATTAGTAACAGCGAAATCAAAAGTTTCAATTTTCCTGTTTTCTGCTTTACTGTAATCTATTATTGGTTCGGTGTTGAGGAATTTTTTTAATTCTGGATACTCAGATTTATTACACACTACGAAAAGCAGTGCTATATTAACACAAATTGCTGAATTAATATCTTCTTGAGAAACGTAAAGCTCAGGATTCTTGTTCGACTTACTCACAAATCGTCTGAAGCTATTTAGCTTTTGATAAAGCTCATCAGTGAGTGCATATTTATTTTTTATAAAGAGGAGTTTTGGGTAAACACCTAAGAATTTTGTGTTCTCTTTTGCAACTATTTCATTAATTATATTTTTGAAAAGCCCGTAAGAATCAACTAATTTCTTTTTCGAATCAGCCGATTCGTCGTTCATTAGCTTAGATATTTCTTTTGCGTAGGAACTATAATTCTCATCTAACATCATAGCTCATTTTCGGCCTTAATGTCCCTTATGAATAGTTGAGGTGTATTCTGACCGTTGAAAGTATTTATTTCTAAATTATACAAAATCTTGAATGGCTGGCCAGAGTTCACTATGTCATATTTGTTTGCCAAACCAAAAGCAATAGCATCTATAGCAAAGTTGTTTTGCAATGCACGAAACTTCAAGTTATTTTGCCCCACTATTTTCACTCCATTGGACGATGTGACATTCTTTGAAAAGAATATTGGCTTATAGTTAGAGTACCCATAAGGTGCAAACTTATTGAGTGAAGCAATGAAATTAGGAGAAAGTTCGTTGAGTCGTAACTCAGAATCTATTTCCATTTCGTGAGTTAACATATCTGACGAAATATTCTCATCAGCACACGAATTAATAATTTTTCTTAACTCAGGCACGTTCTCTTCATCCAAAGATAAACCTGCAGCGTGACGGTGTCCACCGAATTCAATTAGTAAGTGCGAAGCTCTTTTGAGGGCAGAGTATATATCAAAATTGTTTGGACTACGGCAAGACCCCTTGGCATTACCCAATATAGTAGTCATAAGCACTGTTGGCACATTGAACCTATCAACTAAACGGGAAGCCACAATACCAATTACACCAGCGTGCCAGTGCGGTTGGTGAATAACCAAACATCTTGCACCTTCCTGTAATTGTTCTTCGGCAAGCGGAATCGCCTCTTCAAATGTTTGTTGATCAATATATCTTCTACGCCTGTTTTCGTCTTCTAACTGCTGTGCTATCTGAAAAGCATGAATCTCATCATCTTGAATCATCATTTTCACTGAGCGAATTGCCTCGCCCATTCTACCAGCTGCGTTAATTATAGGGGCAACAGCGAAAACTATATTTGTAGCTGTAATCGATCCAATTTTCAAATTAGTACAGTGGATTAGCCCTTTCAGACCAGGTCTAGTTTTTTCGTTTATTAACTTTAGTCCATAATAAACTAAAGTCCTATTCTCGCCAATCAAAGGAACCATATCAGCAGCAGAAGCCAAAGCAACAAAATCGAGGTAATCGAATGCCTTTTCGCTCATGTCTAATTTTTGAGCAAGCCCTTGTATTAACTTAAACACAACTCCACAAGCCGCTAAGCTTTTGAAAGGATAACTACATTCTTTTCTGACTGGGTCTAATATTGCATAAGCAATAGGAAGTGTATCAGTAGGTTCGTGGTGGTCACAGATTATAAAATCCATACCGGCAGCTTTGACATCTTTGGAAATTTCAATCGCAGTTATACCTACATCGACCGTAATAAGAACAGTAGCACCAAATTCCTTAGCGCCTTTTATGCTCCTTTCGGACAAGCCGTAGCCATCCTGAAACCTATCAGGAATAAAAAAGTCAACCTTATAACCTAAATTATGCAGGAATTTGTACAGCGAGGCAGTACTACAAGTCCCATCAACATCATAATCACCATGAATCCAAATAGCTTCGTTGCGGTCTTTCGCCTTTAACAGCCTCTCTACAGCTTTATCCATATCTTTCATCAAGAAAGGATCATGAATATTTTGCTTTGATGGCGTAAAGAATTTACTAGCGTCTTCAGGAGATTCTATCCCCCTACCTACTAGGACTCTACCCAAAGTTTTTGGTATTTTTAGTGATCTTGCTAAGTTATGTACGGTTTCTTCATCTGGTTTTTCTTTAAATTTCCAACGATAATACAAAAATTTAACCGATAATTTAATATTTTAGCAAAACTAACGAATTAATTTTTTCCTAACAAGTAAAAGTGTGCAAAAAATTACACACTACTGTAAATATATATGGCAAACAAGAAAAAAAACAAGCAACAGTTCAAAAATGAGCCGTTTAGGAAGTCAAAATCACGAAATAGAATATTGACTAAAAAAACTGGCTCATTGCCCGACGACGCAAGAAAAGGAATTATCTATCAAGCTTTGGGGAAAATATACAAGGTAAAAGATGAAGCCACTGGCATAATGAAAGAGTGCATACTCGGAGGTACTGTTATTACCCCTTACAAAAATATTAATGTCGCCGCAGTAGGCGATAAGATATATTACCAAGAGCCAACAGACAAACAGCCAGGCGTAATATTAAAAATAAGGGAACGTAGAAGTAAGCTGTCTCGTGAGTCAGTTAAAAAAACTGACAACGAGCAAATAATAGCAGCAAACATAGATCAAATATTGATATTTATGGCGGCGGCCGACCCATACTACAACAAAGGGCTAATAGATAGATACCTGATTTCGGCGGAAATGTACCATATTCCTACCATTATCTGTATCAACAAGATAGACCTGATGGAAATGACTTTGGTCAAAGAAGACTTGGCTGTATATCAAGACTTAGGATATGATTTGTTCTTCCTCTCTGTGCAAGAGAACATAGGTACAGATGAAATAGAAGCACAACTATCTGGCAAAACTACGCTCGTAACTGGGCCATCTGGTGTAGGCAAATCAACATTCATCAATCACTTGTTAGGAGAAGAAGTATTAGCAACTGGATTAATATCAGAAAAACACTTCAAAGGGAAACACACAACGAGTTTTGTACAAATGTTTGACATGAATGAAAACACAAATATAGTAGATTCCCCAGGGTTGCGTGAATTAGCAATATGGGATTTTGACAAATCAGAATTGCAAATGTATTACAAAGACTTTGCTGGACACAGGGAAGAATGCAAATTTACGCCTTGTACTCACACCCACGAGCCACATTGTGCAGTAAAAGATGCCGTTGAAAATGGTGAAATTGATGTAGAAAGATACACTTCATATTTATCAATATTAGAAACATTGTAAAATGATATTATTATAACTTTTAAATATTATCTTTTTTCATTAATTTGTAAAATATTATAAAAACTTTTCTGTTGATAGTATAATTAACATATCAGCAATGAAAATAAAAATCAATCAAAATTATGAATTTACAATCTCATTTAGAAGTAACTAAGCTGAACGACGAGCGTCAGGAGAAGATATACAAAGAGCTACTGGACAAGGATACAGAGCTAATCTTCGACGATGCCTTGGACAATGATATGGTTCTGAACATGGGGCCTCAGCACCCAGCAACCCACGGTGTACTCCGTGTATTGCTCAGAATGGATGGTGAAACTATACTCAAGTGTGTTCCCGAACTTGGATATCTGCACCGTGGATATGAAAAATTAGCTGAGAACACAACTTACCACGAATTTATACCGCATACGGATAGATTAGATTACTTAGCACCAATGATGAATAATGTTGCAATAGCTATGGCAATCGAAAATGCTATGGGAATAGGAATCCCAGACCGTGCACAGTGGGTAAGAGTTTTGGTTTCCGAATTAGCAAGAATTTCTTCACACCTAATGGCAATGGGTGCGACCTGTATGGATGCAGGTGCATTGACTCTATTACTATGGGCGTTCACAGAAAGAGAAAAATTATACGATATATTTGAAAAAATATGTGGAGCTCGGTTTACAACTAGTTACACAAGAATTGGTGGCGTAGCTAACGATATTGACGACGACACATTAGCACACATAAGAGAGTGGGCAAACGCATTCCCTAAAGAATTAGACTACTTCGGCAAGGTTGTTCACAGAAACAGAATCTTCGTTGACCGTATGGCTGGCGTTGGTGTTATGACTGGTCAGCAATGTATCGACTTGGGACTAACTGGTCCAGTGTTGCGTGGTTCGGGGATTAATCGTGATTTGCGTCGCGACGATCCATACTTAGTTTACCCAGAATTAGATTTCGATGTAATTACTGAAAATGACGGCGACACAATGTCTCGCTATATGGTTAGAATCCGTGAGATGTCAGAATCATTGAAAATTATACACCAAGTATTAGACAAAATGCCAAAAGGCGAAATTAGAGCTAATATACCAAATAAGACTTTACCTAAGAAAGCAGATGTTTACACTAAAATGGAGGAGATGATAAGTGATTTCATGCTTATTAACTACGGAGCAGCTCCAGAAGTTGGAGAAACTTACACAGCAATCGAATCTCCGAAAGGGGAACTTGGGTTCTTCATTGTATCAGACGGTACAGGGAATCCTTGGAAATTGAAAATCCGCTCCCCTTGTGCATCTAACTTACAAGGATTAGCACCAATGGTCGAGGGCTCTATGCTATCGGACGTTGTTGCAATTATTGGTTCAGTTGACCCTATTATGGGCGAAGCTGACAAGTAAGAATTAAAATATAAAAAATTACAAAAGCAGTCAAATAACAGTGGCTGCTTTTTTTATTTAGACTATGAAACCGACACCAAAAAGATTAGAAAAGTTAGAAAAAGTGCTTGCCCACAGGCAACCTAACTTAACCGTAATATTAGAAAATATAAATGATAAGCACAACTTAGCGGCTTGTCTCCGCTCTTGTGATGCCGTTGGCGTCAACGATGTTTATATACTTTACCACGGTGAGCAACCCGAACGAAAACTTGGAAAAAATGCTGCGGCAAGTGCAACCAAATGGTTGGACATTCATAGGTTTTACGACGTGGTAGAATTATTTACACACCTAAGAAGTAAAGACTATAAGATATATACAACAGGATTGGGTGCAGAATCGCAATCACTTTATGATTTGGACTTAACTGACAATGTAGCACTTTGCTTTGGCAATGAACACGAAGGAGTCTCGGAAGAAGCGATCAAGCTGGCAGACGGTAATTTCAATATTCCACAAATGGGAATGATACAGAGCTTAAATATATCAGTAGCTTGTGCTGTTAGCTTATACGAAGCACTACGCCAACGAACTGACTCAGGAATGTATAATGAAAAGCAGTACAGCGAATCGGACTACAAACTCAAGTTAGAAGAATGGTGTGAGAAATAGATTATATTCCTAATCTATTATCCTTTTTTCAATATATTCTGAGTTGAACGCCCTAAGAGCACCCATATATTTAAACTTAAATTCAATTTCATCCCCTACCTGTATCTCCCTGTCATTTTCGCTCAAATCAATGACTAACATATCTGAGCTGGCACCAACAATTTTAATATCTTCATCTATTGGGATTAGAAACTCCTTATCGGAAATATCAAGTACCCCAACATCTATCAGAGCACGGTAGGCAGTCTTGCCATAATCATCAGAATTCACTTGAAAAGTCTCGCCAGATGGATTTGCATTCATCATTCCAGTAGGTATTTTGGGTTTCTCTGTGATTTCAATAACTTGGGTGTGCAATCGGAACACATCATCATTCATCCCTTCAATAATCTTGCCAGTAATCAAATCATTCCCAAAATATAGAGTTTCGCCAATTCGGAAATGATTCATCTCTGGAGGAATCTGTTGTTTGAACAGAAGTGGCAACACTACAGATGTCCCGCCAGTTACCCATCTTATATTTTCGTGGAATGTAGCTTCTATCAGCTTTTTGTATAAAGTAAGCTGAATCAACTTATCAGCTGAGGGTAATACGCCGTGTAAGCAATTCAAATTGGAACCAATACCCGATATACTTACGTTTGGTAGTTCAAATACCTTCTTATAAAATTTGAGCAAATCATTGCCCAGTACTCCTTCTCTCAAATCTCCAAGTTCCACCATAATAATAATACGGTGTTGCTTGTTTTGCCTGACTGCCTCTTCACTAATCCACTTTATAGTCTCAAACTCAGTGTTGAAACTAACATCGGCATAGCGAACTAATTCCTCAATTTTGTCTTTTGCTGGTGGTTTGATATAAACTGTATTTATATCAGGGTTTATATTCTTAATGGCAGCGAGGTTACTAATTCGCGAATCGCAAATTTCATCTATATCTAAGCTGCATAGCAGTTCTAGATAATTTCCTGTCCCACAAAGCAATTTACTTACTATTGCCCACTCAATATTATTTTGGTCGAACAAGTTCTTCAGATAATTATAATTATCTTCTAAGTTACTTTTGTTTAGCGTCACGTAAGCCATTACTTTTTGTACCTCATTTCTAAGTAAGGATTGGTAAAGCCAATTTTTTCATATAATCGAATGGCTGGATTCTCCTTTTCAACGTGTAGTGCTACGTCGCCATTTGCTGTATCTACGGTTTTTCTCATTAGCATTTCTCCGTAACCGTTCCCCCTTTTTTCTGGGTCAACAGCTATATAGACCAATATATTCTCTGGTATATACTCGCTCATACCAGTCTCGTTGACGACTACAGCACCAACCAATTCATCGCCTACAGAGCCGCTGAGTACAAAACCACCTTTCCCATCTTCTTCACTATTGGAGTAATCTATAGCTTTTTCTATTGCTGATTTCTCATCTCCATATTCTTCTAAGTGTTTGTGAAGAAAAGAAACAATTGTATCTTTATCTTCACTTTCTATCTTATTGTTTTCCTTGCTATATATCTTAAAGTCCATTTCCCTTCAATATGTTTTTTTCTTATGGTTACTGTATATGAACGACAAAAGATTATACTCATTGCTCAAAACACTAAGATGCTTAACTCCCAGCAATTAAAGAATTGAAGGTACATTCAAAATATAATGTTATATTACGGAAAATATTATTTAACTAAATCGGAACAGAAATATGAAATTATTTAGTACAGGAACAAATGACACAAGAATAAGTGTAGCAATGTTAGTATTACGCTTGGTGGCAGGTTTGACTATGGCGTTTAGCCACGGCTATGGTAAACTAACTGGCTTTTCGGATATGTCGGGCGGATTTCCTGACCCAATTGGATTAGGCAGTGAAGTTGCACTGATTCTTGCTATATTTGGTGAGTTTTTCTGTGGTATTTTTGTTGCACTTGGAGTTGCTACTCGCCTTTCCGCAATACCTATAATTATAACTATGTTAGTGGCATTTGCAGTCATCCACGGCGACGACCCATTTGCAAAGCAAGAAATGTCATTGCTTTTTCTAGCAATGTTCACTACAATTTTTGTGGCTGGCCCTGGCAAATACTCTGTAGATAATTATATCTCAAAGTAATTCCCAAAATATGACACAAAAAAAGGTGCTTTGAATAACAAAGCACCTTTTCTTTATAATTTATCTATTTTCTACTTAATTAATTGAGTTGTTTCCCAACACAAAATTAGAACCAGTAGCTCTATTGTTAGAAATTATGATAGCAGGGAGTAAATTCTTCAGCTCTTCCCTATCAATCAGTTTGAAGTCTTTGAATATAGCTGTCTCTATCAATTGTTCAACTTCTTTCCCACTTATCAAACCCATTGATTGAAGCTGAATTAATTCGCTACGTACTTCCGTTGTAAAGAACATTTGCTCCGATTCCAGAAAATATCTGAATGAATCTTTGCTTTGCGGCTCTACATTTTCTAACTCATCGGCATGTCTTTCCAATGGGTCAGACGGTTCTTCCTTTGGTTCAGCACCAAAAATCCTACTCAAATCAGAAAGCTCTACATTCTCATCTTTGAGTCCAGTCAATATTAATTCTAATATTTCAATTATGTTATTATTCATTTATCATACTTAAATATTTATTCTCTAATTTACGCATTTCTTTCCTTTCTTCATCGGTACTGTCATCCTGTTTCATTAGGTGCAAAGTTCCGTGTGCTGCTAATCTCAACAACTCTTCGCTCAAATCAACCTCAAATCTATCTGCATTTTCCTTAGCAGTCTCTACACCAATATAGATTTCACCTTCCAACTCATCTTCGTCAAGAGTGAAAGTAATAACATCCGTAGGATAATCATGTTCCAAGTACTTCCGGTTCATTTCGTGAATATCTTCATTATTCAGATATATCACGTTGACCGAAGCCGCCGGACATTCATAATCTTTTAGTATAGACGTAATGATGCCAATTGTATTAGATTCATCAACGATTCCAAAACCGCCTTCATCATGTATGTTTATGTTATAAGGCATTTAGTTCAGTATAGGTTCTGCCAGTGATAGCTGCATGGCTGCAAGCAAAATAGCTGGATCCAATTCTGTAATATTAGAATTGAGTATGCTTCTGTTGATGTCTGAGAAAAGTGAACAGCTGCTATTGCTACCAATTACTAAGCAAGAAACCTTATCTTCCAATGACCTTACAAAAATCACTTCATCAGGTTCGAACAAAAGAAAACCAGTCAAACCATGTAGCTCAAAGTAGCCGTGCTTGGTTTGCACAGAAACCAACACTCCGTCTTCATCGCTATCAGGAGATAGTTTAGTTTTGTTATATATAGTAAACACAACCGATTGCTTGGTTTCTTCGTTTTTCAAAGTCCAAGTCCAAGTGTTGTTGCTACCCTTGTGTTCCGAGTTTAGAATATTAGAAATATTTCTAATATCATCTGAAGTAAAATTGAAGCCCATAGTATAAAATAAGTTAATTTTAAAGTAGTAATTAGTACCTCTACTAAAATAGAAAATAAATTGAAATTATTGTACATAAAAGCCAAACTATTGTTAAATTTAAAAAACACAAACAACCTTAATTCATGATAAAGATAGAAAATTTATACAAAAGCTTTGGTCAAAAAGAAGTATTAACAGGTGTTGACATCAATGTTAAAACTGGCTCTACTCATTGTATTATAGGCAAGTCGGGCTCTGGCAAGAGTGTTTTGTTGAAGCATATAGTTGGACTTTTGGAAGCCGACAAAGGCGAAATATATGTGGATAACAAAAATATAAAAAAGATGAGTTACAAAGAGCTTTTTGAAATGAGAAAAACTATGGGCTATGTATTCCAAGGTGCAGCTCTTTTTGATTCTTATAATGTTTTTGAGAATATTATTATCCGACTTTATGAACACGGTGAACGCAATCAAAAGTTATTAAACGACACTGCTATGGAGGTGCTATCATCCGTAGGGCTGTTGCCACCCTTAGAAGAAAAGGAATCAAAGCACTACCAACACGAGTGGAATATATTAAAAACCAAAAAGCCATCTGACCTTTCTGGTGGTATGAGGAAAAGAGTAGGCGTAGCTCGTGCCTTAGTAGGCAACCCACAGTATATACTCTATGATGAGCCAACAACAGGTCTGGATCCAGTAACCAGTGAGCAAATTGATGATTTGGTGAATGAAATTGGTGACAAGCTGAACGTAACATCTGTGGTTATTACGCACGATATGTTTTCTGTCTTCAGAGTGGCCGATACTGTATCAATGCTTCATGATGGAGTTGTTCGATTTGAAGGTGGAGTGCAAGAACTAAAAGACTCCACTGACCCAGTTGTTTCCGAATTTATAGAACGGTTCAGGTTAGAGGGGGAATTTGACTCCTAACACTACACTTCGGAAGTTCAACACCTTACTACCATCAAATGGCCAATAAGTTGACTCACCTCGTTTCTCATATATATAGTATGAGACTAAGGTCTTATAAGCGTGATACATCAGTGGGTAAAAGCCACCGAACTCCTTGATCATAGTTTCGTGGAACAAGTCTGGAGCTCTTTGCAACACATTTTCCACAGCCCAAGAACCAAACCAGCCACCAAACTGGAAATCAGTCCAAACCACATTATGTCTGTACCTAACTTCTATGTTTGTTACCCCGTTGCCAAAAGTATAGTTCACACCACTCGTGTAGAACATACCGAAATTATTCTCATCCTCAAACTCACCTAATAAGTCGTTATCACTCTTGTTAAAAGCAAAGTTTTCTATGTCCGATTCAGTCCATACTATTGCACTGCTGTGCGAGAACAAGAACTTACTTCCTTCTTCTGTGCCGTAACCAAAGCCATTATTATAAAGCCCACCGTAACGGTATATATCAGTCTTTATAGTCAAATCGGCTACTGGAGTTGGTTTGAATCGCGAAGAAGTGCTTCCAAGAAATGCCCTTTCGGAGCTGAAGTATATATACCCTAATTTAGCAATTTCTTTGTCATATCTGATATAACCATATTGCAATTCGCTAGCATAATTCCCCTCGAATACACTGTTGAAACCTGAATTGAACGAGAGTTTTTCTGGGCCATAGCTAAAGTCAACTACAGGTATGTTTGTGTTCTTTTCATTGCTGAAATATCTTGATATAATATCACCAATTCCCTCATCCTCCTCAATTGAATAAACTGTGGTGAAGCTAAGGAGCAGTGAGATAATTAATAAAACAAGATATTTCAAATTATAATATTACAGTTATTCCAATATTAAAATTCTTCTGAATTAGCGGTGCAGTAGTATTCGAAGGCCAATTCATATTGTCTTCTTTCAATCTATTTGCACCATAAGATATACCATTGTGTAAAATGAAATAAACAATTGGTACTAACGCAGGCGAAGAATTGACAAATGTACTGACAAAGTAAGAAGACAAGCCGTGAGCTGTGCCCTCTATCATTTTGCCCAAAGTCCAATGCCAGAACAAATGCTTTGGCAAAATTAAGTTCTCGCTATAAGTAAACGACAGACCTAAATTCTCAATCATTCTTAATTTGATTCCTGACTCAAATCTATCTCCAAACTTAATTCCATCTTCAAATAAATCTAATCTCCTGATATCGCTAGAATCTAAACTTGGGTTTTCTTCTGAAAATGAAACAGAGTTCCATGCTAGACCAGAACCATGAGTCAACATCAAGTAGAAATTATCCGCTAATTTGTAACCATAGCCATCAGTCATATTGAACCCAAAACTCCAGATATTAGAGTTGACTGTACCATCGTTCAACAGTTCTTCGGTGTCACCAATAGAATTACCTACAAACAATGAGCTAAATTTATATTTCAAATACCCAGAGCCAGCGACGGTCTCACCATAATTAGAGAAACCAATTTTTCCTAATACCCTATTGTTCTCATTAAACTCACTCGAGAAGTAATCCTTATGAATGCTCGCTTGATTTTGTCCATACTCAATTTCAATTGTTGGTCTTCTTAGCTCTGCATTTGCTCCACCTAACCAAAAATCAAAATCCCATTTTGAATAATTACTATCTGCTTGTGCTATTTCGCTTTCGGACATATCAGCGTCTGATTGTGAAAACAACAACGCAGAAGAAAGAATTATAATACTTATATACTTAATCATAACAAAACCTCTATAATTATTAAAATGAGTGACCTAAACCAATATGGAAATGAAACTCAGGAAATGATTCCACTAGATTAGATGGATCATAAACTGGTGTTGCAATATCTAACCTTAGTGGACCAACGGGTGTAAAATACCTAATACCGGCTCCAACTGACACAGCTAATGTATTAAAAAAGTTATCAGTTACAACATCACTTCTTTCATCATTGACTAACCAATCATAAGAATTACCAACATCTACAAACCCTACTACACCTAAACTTGCTATTTGGTCAGCCAAAAATTCACCAAAGTACTCAGGTCTTTCAAACTTATACCTCAATTCTGCTGAAGTCTCAAATAAACTGGTAGAACCGACAAAATTTTCTAAAAATGTATATAATTCATTTCCATCAAAATCTTCTTTCAATTTAGGGTTATACCTTAGGTTTCTCGAAGCCCAACCTCTATTAGAATTAGCACCACCTGCAAAAAATTGTCTATCGAATGGTACGTAGTATTCGCTGTCAAAGTTCAGAAATAATTGCCCCACATTCAATTTGAATGCAGAAGTAAGTTGATCTGACAAACTGAAATACGTATACACTTTTAATTGTGCTCTTACATAGTCAGACAAAACATCTAAAGTCGGAAACTCAACTGAACCGTTGAGATAATAACCCTTAGTAGGGTTAATAGGGTTATCCCTTTTGTCTCCAACTGCCCTTAAGCTCATAGTTGACAAAGTAAGAAAGCCATCGTAATCTTGTAAACTGGAGTAAATGATTAACGCTTCTGCTATATCGCTAGTTAACTCATCTCCATCCAGTATATTATCTAACCCCGAGGGTTTCTCACTCTCAAAGTTTACATCCAGATAAACATTATTAATAATGGTATAATATGGTAACCTAAAATTAAAAGTGAAAGGAAGAGAAAAAGTATTGAGAGTGAAGTTATTCAGAATATTCCTTACAGAGTATTTCGGATTTGTTGAAGCACCAATATTCCAGTTGAATAATGAAAACACATACGGTTGATCAAACTTTATACCCACCTGGTACTCGTATTCCAATAGATTTTGATATTCATTTGTACTATTACCAGAACCTATAAATCTACTAATGTCTCTAGCAAATATTTTACCGTAAAGTCTAAACTTTTGGGCAGCACCGAATATATTCTTGTGACCATAACCTACTTCTATACCAGCATTTGTGGTCTCATTGAATACAGTCCTGTTTATAAAAGGACTTAGCTCCCAATCTTGTTGGTTGTTGTAAACCAGACTAACTTTTACATTGACTATCGAATCCGTTGTGGTTGAATCAGAAATATAGCTGATAGAAGCATTTTCGAACACCCCTAACGAAAGCAAATTAATCCTTGATTGTAGTTCATCTTGCTTGCTGTAATAATCACCGGTATCAAATGTTAGCTGCATTTCCCTCATATTTTGGGAAACAGCAGGTTGATCATTTCTGATATCAACTATTTCTATTGTGCCTATTTTCTTCCTGTGACCTAATTCGTATTCTATTACAACGCTATCAGTATAGTTTTCATCATCTATATAAATAACCGGACGGTTTCTATTTATGTCTAAATAGCCATTGTTCTCTAAAGTTCTATTGATTTCTGCATACTCTTCTTCTATAATCGATTCGGAGTAATATTCACCCTTGTAGTCAATTCTTACATTATTAACTCTTTTTTTCAGAGCTGAATCCAAATCTTCAAGACCAACATAAGTTACAGACGAAATCTTATATCTTTCTCCCTCTTTTATATAAAAGGCCAATACGTTTTGCTGGGTGGTGCTATCAGGAAAAAATTCGTAGCTAATTCGTGATTTATGGTAACCATTAATTTTATAGTAAGATTCCAAAGACTTTACATCTTCTAACACAAGGGGTTCATCAAACACACGTCTTTCGTTGTCAAACCATTCTATATTCTTGTCCAAAGTTTCCATAACTAACTCTGGTGTGTGGGGGTTTATCTCACCTTCCTGGTGATACATTAGCATAAGGGAATGCAACAATCCTATATTAGTGGGGCGACTTTGTATTTTACTATATAACTCACTTTCTTCGAAATCCTTATTGCCAACAAATTCCAGACGATGAATCTCATAGCCATAAGGGACAAACTCCGATGTAAATAACCCTTTGCTTTCTATATCTTCAGACCACAATAAGCCACAAGAGCATATTGAAATTATTGCAATAATTATCAGTCTTTCTAATATATATTTCATTATTCAAATACATCATTTAGTGTATTTTTTTTGGGTAATTTGGTCTATTTGTACTGTTCTTCTTCGTCGTCATCGTAGAAATAATCGTTCTCTACCATATCTTCGTACTCAGCCCACAAATCTTCCATTCCCTCTATTAATTCATCGGTATCATCCAATTCCATAATATTGTCCAATACTTGCTGAGGGCAACCCGATCTGTTTGCATAGTCCCAAAGCTCGTCTTTTGTAGCTGGGAATGGTGCATCTTCTAAGGTTTTTGCTATTTCTGGTGTCCAAAACATTAGTATAAACTCCTTTGTTTTCGATATATTTACTTGTTTCTAAATTGATACTATTGCTTTATGTGCAAACGTATTTTTCGCAATATCTAAAAAAATGACTTAATAACAAGTTTTTTATTACATTATTATCAATTAAAATAAAAAAAGGTATTTGCCATAACTGACAAATACCTTTCTAATCTCATTAATTCAGCTATTTATAAGCTACTCGCCGCTTCCTTCAGCTAATGTATCAGCTCCAGCTTTTCTTTGAAGTTCCATATACTTTCTATAAAGAACAGAACTCAATGTATTGCTTACCTGCGTGCCGTCTTGGCGGTATTTGTCCATCTTTGATTCAGCTAATTTGATTGCTTCGTCCAATTTGCCTTCAGCTTCCAATTTGCTTATTTCCATATCATCGAGCATAACAAATACGTCGATTAAGTTTGATTGTACTCTTTGGAATTGGGACTCATAACCTTGGCGTCCTTCTAACTGAGACGCAACAGCTTCTACTTCAGTTCTTAGCTTGTTGATTGCGTCAATTCCACCTTGGTAATCACCAATTAGCTTATACATTTCAGCTGAATATCTGTAAGGACCTAAGTAACGATTCATTACTTCATATTGAACAATGTCAGGTCTGATATTCTTATTAGTAATAACATAATTAGCTCTTTCTATTCCCATCTTAGCAAATTTCTTAGCTTGTTCGGTAGCACCAGCATCATTGTAAAGCTGAGCTATTCTGTAGAGTAAATCATACTCCATTGGGAATTGTGTTGGCGAAATATGCTTGTTCATTATATCTAATGTTATAGCAGCACTGTCCTTATCATCTCTCTTTGAAATATAAGCAGTAGCTAACATAGAGTAAAGCTGACGGTAACTATTCATCAATCTTCTGTGCACTGGGTCATAGTAAACACCAGGATCATTCAAATTACGTAATTTGAATTCTCTAGTAGGAACTTTGCTATAATTTTCAGTATTGTCAACATTAAGTAGAATTTCTGACGCTATATCAATCTCAATCTTATCACCAACAGTTGATTTTTGTGGAACAGGACATATTCTCATCAACATTCCTTCATAACGGAAGTGATTTTCTAAACCAGAGAAAGCGTCAGGCCCAACAGTGGTAGAGAAGTAAATTGGCTTCTCAAACTTCACTTGTTGCAATATCTCTCTTATCAATTTATCTTGAACTCTGAACAGATACATTTGCTGTCCGCCTTGTTCACCATAATCTTTACCGACAAACTTAGTTTGGAATGTACCACGAGCTAATATTTGCTCATCGTCAGTGTACTGTTCTAAAATCTCTTTTCTAACAGGTATTTCTAAATTATATGCTTGACCGAAATCATAGCTCAAAGCTCTTTCGTCCATTTCGTCAACTGTCATACTTTCATCAGAGAAAGTCAAAGGAATCTTATCGGCTCCCCAAGGTCTTGTATTTTTCAGTTGATTAACATACCACAAAGTATTACCAAGTGATAAATTCACTATTCTTACGTCACGGCGAACTCCCATCACATCTTGAATATACCAAACTGGGAATGTGTCATTGTCACCATTAGTGAAGATTATTGCTCCCTCGTCAGCAGACTGTAGTAAGTTATAAGAATAGTCAAACGGAAGATAATTACCCGTTCTGTCGTGAGTATTCCAACCACCAATCGCCATATTGACAGGTACTAAAAGTGTAGAAACACCAACCACAGCTGCGGCTAATCCAGCTCCTACATTCTTTTTACTTAAACTATCAATAAGTGAGTAAACACCTATACCTATCCACATAGCCCAGACCATGAAGGAACCGGTGTAGAAATAGTCTCTTTCTCTTGGTTGGGGGTCTTGTTGTTGCTGAGCAATTGCTGCAAGCACACCCATCATAAGGAATATAACCAAATGCAGAACTGCCATTCGTTTGTCTTCTTTGAAATGATAGAAAAACCCTATCAATCCGAATATTAGTGGAAGTGCGAAGAACCTAATAGGGAACTCATCGGAATATCCAGACAAGTCATTTAGCACTTCTATTTCTGGTGTTGTGCTAGTAAACCACGCCACCCCTGCGTCTTGCTCATCGGAATCACGTCCGACAAAGTTCCAACCAAAATACCTAAAGTACATGTGTACCATCTGGTATTTCCACAGATAAGCAATTTCACCACCAAAGTTTACATTATTCCAATCTTGAACAACATACGACTCACCATTACTGGTTGTTCCCTGCTTTCTTTGTGGAGCAGTCCATTCACCATATATATAATCACCATTGGCATCTTTGGCCATATAGTTACGAGTAAATCTCGGTTCTGTCTTTATTCTACGTGGCCAGCTGGCATCATTACCATATTGCTCACGACCTAAATAAGAAGCCAAGTCTGTAAATGTTTTTGGTGAGTTTTCATTCATTGGAGGATTAGCATTAGATCTAATCATTATCTGAGTATATGTTGTGTATCCTAATAATATTAGGACAATTGAACCAGATGCTAACATCAATATCTGTTTTTTGTTCTTCATTGCATAGACAAAAGCACCGATAGCACCACCAACAAAAGCAAGCGCTAATACTTTCAGGAACATACTATCATTAATAGAGTAAAGATTAGCTTCATTTCTACCCGGTGAGTGACCTGCCAGAAGAGCAGGAATCCACTTTACAATAAATGGATAGAATATAAAGAATATTAGAAGTGACAATATTGTAGTCAAAACCAATCCTTTAGCTGTTACCTTATATTTACGTAAGTAAACTAAGAACACGATAGAGAAAATTGCCAAAATAGCTAACAAGTGAACACCAGTCGATAGTCCAATTAGGTAAGCAATTAATAGTAAGAATCGTTCATTGCCGGGGTTGTCTGCCTCTTCGTTCCATCTCATCATTAGATAAATAATAATAGACACAAACAAAGTTGACATAGCATAAACTTCTGATTCAACAGCATTGAACCAAAAGGTATCACTAAAAGTGAATGCCGCAGCTCCTACAAATGCAGAACCATAGACTGCAATAGCATCGCCAACAGTTTTAATTGCTTCTTTTCTAAAATTCTTAATCGCCATAACGGTTATCAAGTAAAGAAATAACACCGCAAAAGCACTACTCACGGCCGAAGCCATATTGATTTTCCAACCTGGGTCACCAAAAGGTATCACTACATCAAACACTTTCCCAATCATTAGGAACAGTGGTGCTCCGGGAGGGTGAGGCACTTGTTGCCATATTGCAGCTGCAGAGAACTCCCCGCAATCCCAAAATGGCACACTATCTTGGACCGTCAGCCCAAATACTATCATCGCCGTAGCAAACGATAACAACGCAAATAAACGGTGTAAATTTTTGTTATCCATACTCAAAACCTAATTTAATATAATTTTCGATTTGCAAATAAACTTCAAATTTAAAAAAACATACCTTATAAATAAAGTACTTTTGAAAATAAGAGTTACGAATAGGTTTTAGATTTGTTACTTTTTGAAAAGTGGATAAAAAAAATTGCATTTAATTATTTCATCTCATATATTGTTTATTATATTTTATAAATATTAAGGAGTATTATAATGAGGAAGTTATTAGTAAGTTTGTTAGTTGGTGTTTTCTTAGCGGGAACATCTGCAATATTGGCTCAAGGTGACAAATCGCCTTTACCAAAAGACAAGATTGCATTAGGTGTAAAAATGAACGATATAAATCTTGGTGCATCATTTTCTTATGCTATACAACCTAATATTCATTTAGGAGCCGGATTTGGAGTTGGGATTGTCACGGGTACTGATAATGCAGGCGATGATGGAGGTACTGTATTTAATTTTAACCCCTTTTTTAGGTATCTACTTAGTAATGAAGCAAACTTATTTCCTTACATTGAGGCAAACTTAGCATTTTATGAATCCTTTTCACCCATAAGTCCACTTAATTTACAAGCAAATAGCTTAGTTAACGTAGAACTAGGTGGGTTTTGGTTTCCATTTCCTTCTGTTTCAGTAAGAGGTGGAGTGAATGTAGTTAACTTTAATATTGATGACAGCAGATTAAAAGCTGGTATATTAGAACCATTTATGGGTATTGATTGGTGGTTCTAATTAACAAATCTATCAAATAGAAATTGCAGCCATATTTTTTTAAAAGATATGGCTTTTTTTTATTTATTTTTCTTATATTGTGCTTAGTAAATAAAATTAATGAGGTAAAAATATGACCGATGTTACTCTATTAGTATTAGGTATTCTTGTTCTCATAGCCATTCCTGCTATTTATATTGGTAAAAAAGCCAAGGAAGCACAAGAAAAAGAACAGAAGAAAAAAAGTGCTTTTGACAGGAAACAGAGAAACAGGCGAAAAAGAAAAAAGAAATAGACGAAAAAAAAGTATTCTATTTTTTTATCTTAATAGTAAAAATTGAACCTTCATCTTTTTTACTAATTATTTCGAGCTCTCCTTCCGTGAGCTCTATGAATTCCTTTGTTATTAACAGCCCAAGTCCAGAACCTTTTTCATTTCTGGTTCCATTGGTTGTTGCTGATTTACCGTTCATAACACTATCTATTTGTGCTTCAGTCATACCTACACCATCATCTTTTACTGATATTGACCACTCTTCTGAGTCTTGGTTACAATTTATAGCAACTGTACTATCCTCTTCACTGAATTTTATCGCATTCGATATTAAATTTCTAGTGGCAGTACTAATTAGCTTTTTATCAGCAATTACAGTAAAGTCCATTTCTTCGTAAGTCAAATCTATATTTTTTTCATTTGCCGTAGGACCTAATATTTTGATGCAATTATTAACCATATCATCAACATAAAATTCACTCTTCATTATCTCAATATTATCAGTCTGAGTTTTTGCCCAAGTCAATATATTGTCAATCAGTTCTATTACTTGTTTCGACGAGCCATCGAGCAAATCGAGAGTGTTTTCGTATTCTTGTTCACTCATATCATTCTTATAGTTTTTAACAACTCCACTTAGGTTACTTATATTATAAAGTGGTGCTTTCAGGTCGTGGGAAATAAGAGTAAAATACTTACTCTTCTCTTCAGCCATTATTTCTAACTCATTATTTCTAATAGTTAGCTCTTTAGCTAACTGCTTATTCCTCTTGGATTTTCTGTATGCAATAAAGATAAATATACCCAACAGAACTAATGAGGCACCGAGTAACAGTATAAGGTAGTATTGAATTTGGTTGGCGTCACTTAGTTTTTGTAAGTGTCGGTCTTTAGTTTTTATTTCAAAATCCTTTTCAATACCTGCAATTTTATTACTAGTCTCAGAATTTATTACTTCCATTTTCAAGTCGCTATAGCGTTTGTGAGCTGACAAGGCGGAATCATATACTCCTATTTTTTCATAATATTTTGCTTGCAGTAGGTAAGAATCTGATTCTAATAACTTGCTACTTATTTGTTTACTTATTTCAATAGCTTTTTTCAAATCTTTTTCAACTTGATCAATTTTCTTAAACTCTAACAATAGTTTTACCCTATTATTAAGAACATTAGCATAATCCCACAGCTCCCCTTTTTCTTCAGATAAAATTGCTGCTTGATTGTAATAACCCAATGCGCGATTAGTATCCCCCATTTTGGTTTGGAGCAACCCCAAGTTATTATACGAACTAATAAGACCAGTACTGTCGCCCAGAGCCAAACTAATAATCATTGACTCGCGTACATATATAAAAGAGCTGTCAAATTGTTCATTATTCCAGTGAACAACTCCTTTGTTGTTAAGTATATTAGAAATAGAAAGTGTGTCGTGATTTTTTTCTGCTATCGCATTGGCCTTATTCAAATAATCTAATGCTCTGTCGCTTTGGTCGTACCTTATATATAGTACTGCAATATTGTTGTAGGTTACAGTTGTGTAATCATCTCGATTTAATTCTTTTGATAAATCCAATGCCTGCAAAAAATACTCCAAAGCATTATCCAAATCACCTTTACTCTTATATGAAAATGCAATTTTCTTATATGATTGATAGATCAAAGTATCATTTTCCAAATCTTTTGCTATTTCTAAACCTTTCTCTGCATACTCAATACTTAAATCACAGTCAGTTTCACGAAAAAGCTTAGACATACTTAAGTTGTATTCTACATACTCAATGCTTTCTTTGTTCTCAAATCTAATATTTCTCAGACTATCTATTTCATCTGACATTAAATCAGTTGAAAATATGACAGATAAGATAAAAAGTATAAATATATAAATTTTGTTTTTCATTTAATTGATTATTAGTAAATAGTTTCTATTCGACGCAAATAACTCTTATTCCCACGAAAAGAAAAATTATTGTAACATTTTTATTTCAAAATTGTTGATAATAATGATAAAAGCTACTTTTATGCTTAAAATAACAAAAAAAAGTATAAATATTATTAAATTGAAAAAAGTTTAACAATAAAGGTTTACAAATATGTACAAATCTATACTAATATTATTAATATGTGCTATGACTTTTTCAGTTTCTGCTAATGAAACCGTGGTCAAAGTAAAAGCCCCTACTTATGAGGGGGTGAATGTTCTAAATGCAAATGGCTCAGATTTGATCTTTGCTGGTACTTGGGGAGACGGCATTTATACATCTGCAACCAAAGGCGACTCATTCCAAAAACAGAACAATGGTCTTAATAATCTCTTTATTAACGATATTGCTTTTGATAGTCAGGAGAATGTATATATTGGGACTCAAGGAGATGGAGTTTACAAATCTACCAATGATGGTGCTTTGTGGGTGAAACAAAACTTCACTACAAATTTGAATGTAACAACTGTTTATGTTAGCCCATTCGATGACAATACCATATATATTGGGACTTATGGCTCGGGCTTGTTTGTTTCCACCGATGGCGGTGCAAACTGGGAAGATATGAACAGACCAGTTGTCAAAACTAGTGTTAATTCTGTGTTAGAATCTAGACATATTACTGCTATTACTATTACTCAAGATTCTACAATCTTAGTTGGTACCTATGGCGATGGAGCATTTCGTGCTGAAAAACTAACTACAGATTGGCGTGGTGCAAATTCGGGTACAAACAGCACAGATTTTATTAATCAAATTGATGTTATTAGTTCAAACATAATATTGATGGCGACTAATGACAATGGTCTTTTTGAATCAAACAATGATGGACAGCAATGGAGAGAATACGAACCATTAGCTGATTCTTTGAAAGACAATTCTATAACTTGCTTTGCTTATACTGACGAAGGTGCCGCAGTAGTAGGAACTAGAGAACATGGTATGTGGTATTACAATCCATTACCTGTAACTGATTGGCTACCGTCTAATATGCGTAAATATGGTGTAGTTGATATAACCAAACTTTCGGATGGGACACTAATAGCATATAACTTCAACAGAGGAATAGTAAAAGACAAAGTTGGTGACGGGAAAAGATGGGACAACGCTTCTTTGCCGACATTTGATAAATCGAGCTATGTGGCTGCAGATGGTGATACTTATATCCTTAATGTTAATGACAAAATGTTTAGTTCTTCTGACATAGGTGATTCGTGGACAGAGTTGACAAATTACGAAGGTGGAATGGTAAAAAGATTAAAGTATGCGAATAATTATACTTTTGGTGTTAAAGACAACAAAGTGTTACTCACTCAAGACAAAGGTCAGAACTGGACAACTACACTCCCAGGTGCTACCGATGATTTAGTTTTAGATTTCACTGTAACACCCAACGGAGACATGTTTGCTTTTAATCTTTTTGTTCAAGATGGAATGCCTCCAGTTTCTAGACAAGAAGTACACAAATCTACTGATGGTGGAGCTAATTGGAGTAGGATTCAAAACTATGAAGATGATGCATCGCCAGAGGGACTATTTGCTGTTGCACCAAATGGGGACATTTATCTTTATAGACAATCTGGGAATAATCAAGACAATAAAGTATTCAAATCGACTGATGAAGGGATTACGTTTTTAGAAACTGGGTACTCGGCTAATGAAAGAATCTTTACAATAGAGTACAAAAGTGGGAATTTGTATTTAGGTACTAACGATGGCTTGTATTATTCTAAAGATAATGGTGTTAGCTTTGAAAAAATCGACATTGAGATGGCACCGAGAGACCCAATCTCAGGGCAACCAAAACAAACAGTAGAAACAATTGCAGTTGCTTCTGCAAATGAGATTTTTGTAGGTTTATCTCAAAACTGGGGTGTTTACCACACAACTAATAGAGGAGCTGAATGGGATTCACTCCATACTGGTTACAACTCTGGTACAATACACTCTATGGCACTAAACACAGACAATGATTTGATGTTTACAAGCAAATTACTTTACAAATACCTCAAAGGTAGCAAAATGGGAAGCCCCGCTTTGACTACTCCAGAAAATGAGTCTATGAACAGACCACTGGACTTAACATTTGATTGGGAAGGCATAGAAAAAGCAGACTTGTACGAATTTAGGATTTCTGCAAATGACGCATTCTTATTTTCTTATGAAACAATAATAACTTCTGATACTGAACACCAGATATTCTATGAGTTAACACCAAACACCGAATACTTCTGGAGAGTCAGAGGGAAATCTGGTGGGGTCTATGGTTCTTGGTCACAAACATTTAGCTTTACTACAATTATAGGGCCAACAACTCTTATA
Source organism: Chlorobiota bacterium (assembly GCA_034670025.1). Taxonomy (GTDB): domain Bacteria; phylum Bacteroidota; class Ignavibacteria; order Kapaibacteriales; family UBA2268; genus PGYR01. Next base: position 175,230 of record JAXMOE010000002.1, on the reverse strand, counting down.
GAGCCAGTAAAAGATACAATCTCTGTTTCTCACACACCTACTTTCTTGTGGCATTCAGTCGGCGACTCCAACGATTATAAATTATATTTAGCAACTGATAGTTTGCTTAACGATGTAGTATTAACTAAAACAATGTTAGATGACACAACGTACACTTTGACTGAGGCGGAAAAACTTAACCCACTAACTAAATATTATTGGGCGGCTGCAGTTCAAAGTGAAGACGGAAGCGAAGGTCAGTTATCAGAAATTTGGATGTTCAGAACTGGCTTGGGAGCTCCAGTACTAATTTCTCCAGAGAACAATAAAGTAAATTTACCAGAAAAAGTACAGTTCACTTGGGACCCAGTTGAAGAAGCAGTTGACTATCAGTTCCAAGTATCTAGATTAGCCGATTTCTCATTACCGATTGATGACGCTATTGTGGAAGATACTAACAGAACTTTACCAGAGTTAGAGTTTAATGTTAATTACTACTGGAGAGTTAGAGCAACTGACACCAATAATGTTAAAGGTCCTTGGTCTGAAATTTGGACATTCAAAACTGGACAAGAAAGACCAATACATATTAGTCCTGAAAACAATTCGGGTGGTCAGCCATTATCTCTTACTTTAGATTGGACTGACATTGACAATTATGAATATGACGTTCAGTTTCACGACAGCCCTGATTTCGAAAGTGGTGACGTAAGCACCGTTTCTGTACTTGAAAGCGAATATGATGTAATTGATTTAGAAAACAATAAAACATATTACTGGAGAGTGAGAGCTAGATTAGACGACACTCTAAGTGCATGGACTGATCCTTGGAACTTCTCAACAGGTTTGGCTAGAACTGTTCTTAATTTGCCAGTAGATGGTGCAAACAAACTAAGTAAGAAAGAAGTAGTTGTCAGATGGTTCAAAACTGATGGAGCAGATAGTTACAAAATTCAAGTGTCTGCTAATGACAGCTTTACTAATATGTTTGTAGAAGATTCAATAGCTGATAACGACAGATTGTCTTTGAAAGATTTAACATCGGGACAAACATACTACTGGAGAGTTAAAGCTTATGACAACGGTGCGTCTAATGATTGGTCTGAAGTGTGGTCATTCACAATAGAACCAGAAACTTCAGTTCAATATGCAAACGAAAGTGGAATATCTGTATATCCTAATCCTGCAAAAGATGAAGTTACAATTGATATACCAGCTGAATTATTTAGCTCAATCGAAAATGCTACACTAATAAGTCAAACAGGACAAATGATTAGTGAAATAAAACTTATTTCTTCTAGTCAGCAACTTAATTTGAATAACATTCCATCAGGAACTTATTATTTAATATTGAATAGCAATAAACAACGATATTTATTTAAATTAAATAAAGTTAAGTAAGAAAAAGTAAAATAAAATACACTTTAAAGGCTCTTTATTACAAAGAGCCTTTTTTTTTAATGTTTTTTTTATTAAGTTGAGCAACAATTAACACCAACTGAATTTGAAATATTTCAATAACATATTGATTATCTGCACTTTAATTGCACTTACTAGCTGCGAAAACGCTCTAGGCCCGCAATTAGATCATGAGCAGGTTATTCAGACCAAAACAAAATGGTCCGTGTCTCCTATCGGAAAGACAAAACTATACATTGTAGAAGAAGTTGAATATAATTCTAAGGGCAACATTGTTAGCAGTATCAGTTATAATCAATTTGGTCAGAAGAAAACAAGTTCTACTTTTGAGTATAAAAACAGCAAAGAAATTGAAATAAAGTCCGAATACAACAATAACAAAAAAGTTAAGGAACTTACTGTCGTTTCTACCATCAAAAATGGCTTAGTGATTAGTGAAGAAATAACTAACAACAATGGTTTAGTGGTTGATTCTAAACAGTTTTCTTATGATAACAATGGTAATTTAGTAAGTATAAAACAATGTGCTGATGATGATAATTGCGATAATACTGTTGTATATGATAACAAGTACTTTGGTGGTAATTTGAGCGTCACTTATACTTTCAACAATAATGGTGATATTGCACAAAAAGATAGTTTGGTTTATCAATTAGACCAAAACTACTTCGAAAGAATAACTACTGATAATAATGGGAACATCTATTACACCACAGGCTATAAAATAAATGATGATGGTGAGATATTTGAAGAATTTATAAAGAATCCAGATGGCCTTATTTCCGTTTATTATATCTACGAATTTACTTACTTCGACTGATATTGTTGTAAAACAGCAAACCCACTAAAGAAACTACACCAATAGCAACGAAAGGCATTAGTGAATAATATGGTGAATAGTAATCCCACAGTAATGTTGTAATCTCAACCTCATTGCTACTTTTCAATTCAATCAACTTAGTGAACGCTGCACTCACATTAACTTCAACCCCCATATTTTCAGATAGATATTGCTGAGCTAAGCTTGCTTTTTCACCATAGCTTCCGTACATATATCCCCCAAGAAGTGCACCAATAGGGTAACCAACTAAGTTAGCAAAAAACAGCAATCCCATATAAGTAGATTTATCTACTTCTTCTGAAATAAAATCGAAATACTCCGTAAATTTAGGATTTATAATTAGTTCACCAATTGTATAAATCATAAATCCAGCAATCAGATAAATTCCATTCATAGAAACAATAGAAAAGCTAAAGCCAAGCACCAAAATAACGAAACCAACTATAAGTGAGTTTAGTATATTTCTATATGCTAAAAATAATGAAATGGGTAGCAGAAGAAGAAGAGTCAGACCGGTGTTTATATTATACAGCCATTCGAATGCAATTCCTTCACCAGCCCATGTGGACATAGTAAAAAGCTCAGGCAATGAAAGCCCACTTACTATTCCGCTGGTGTCAGACCAATCATAGATAAAGTTAGGCAGAGTTTCATAAAACTGCATATAAATAACGGCGAAGCCAGACATAGACAATAAAAAGAGGAAAGTATAGTTTCTCTTCATAATGGAGTAAATACCGTTGGCTACATCTTTGAACGAAATTTGTGATGTTTGTTCTAATTTCTTGAAATTTAGCAATCGAGATAGTAGAATAGCTAATAAATAAAGCACCGCCGAACCAACGAACAAATAGCTCCAACCCAATCCTCTCAGATAATTTGAGTATGGAACAGCAATAACAAATATAGCAAAATTATATAGCCAAAAATGAAGTCCCCAACCCAGAGAAGAATAATCCTTAGTAATATAAGTGCTAATCTGTCCTTTCATCAATGGATTGAATACACTTACACCTAATGAGACTAAGGTAATACCAGCAAGCAAACCAAACATATTCTGTACCATTCCAAAGAATACAAATGCACCAATCAGAATAAGAAGTGAACCTAATAATAACCGTTGTTTTTGGTTTGACCTATCAATTATATTACCTAGGAAAAGTGGCAGACTATTTTGTAACAGTACCCAGTAGAGGTAAATTACCCCTTTAGTTTCTTGGGAAAATTCCAATCCACCGACACCTTTTTGAGCTATGAATATAGGAATTTGGATTATTAGAATGAACCAAGCTGTTCGTTCTAACATAAATACAAAATTATAAAAATAGTATTGTTGCGGAAATTTGGATAAGAATTTCTTCATATCACTCTGGTTTTATCGGTCTAAGAATCGTTATTCCAGTAAATTTTGATACCCCATTGATGTACTCTGATATGCTTTTGTCAATGATAACTTTCTTTTTAGCGAGGGAAGCGTGCATAAAATTAGCGACTCCATTCTTGTTATTGATCAGACCAATATGTCCATAGTCCAATCCAGGAATAGATGTTACCAAAGCAACAATATCGCCGCTTTGTAACTTACTTTCTATACTTGCTATCTTGTCTTTAGGAATGTAATAAAAGCTATGTTCATTTATGTTGTCTTCAATTTCAGATATTTCATTTACTAATTCAGGATTATTCTTCAATCGTTTATACTTATCAGAATTTTCGGACATAAAGTATACATCAATATCTAACTCTTCGCCACCCAAACTTTTGGTAATGTCATTCACTATCCCTTTTTCAATATTATCAATAATCCAATCAGAAGTATAGTGTAGTCGGCTTGTGTATCCATCTAATGTACCTTGATGGTAACGAGTGTATTCTACTTCATCATATATATTGTTCATGCTCAGTTCCGTGTCAGTTGCTATCAGGTTAGCAATTGCTAATGTGGTCTCAAAATACGTAACGCAATCGAGTTTGTCGAACAATACCGTACAGCTTTCAGCTTTATCATTGTCCAATGTGCCACCTACATAAGGAACACCAAGAAATTGCTCTCCAACTTCAACTATCAAGTCTCCATAATCTAAACCATTCCAATTGTGTTTTTCAGACTTCTTTGCAATTTTGGTCAATACTCTTTCTTCACTCTCCGCAGTGTATAATATACCAAAGCTGAAAGCAAACATAAGTGCAATATATAAGTAGTTGTTGAAGCTCATAGTTTAAAGATATTCCTTAATCTTAGTAATTGGTACTATTATCTCTTTCTTACCTTCTCTTATTTTCAAAGACTTTTTACCATTATAATCTACGTTATTAATTATAATATTGTTCTCCGACTCAGTAAAAAGCTTAGCTTCGTTACTTTCAGTCGTAGCACCAACATACCCCTTGTCAACCACCAAATCGCTTTGCATTGCTGCAGCTCTCGCCAAATCATCAACCTCTTCGTTGAACTCTACCCCGCTGTGAGCTTTTACTTTTATAAAATTAATCTCTACTTCATTAATCAAATCAGTATAAAGCGAATAGATTGGTTTCCATATATCGGCATTTGCAACCGGTTCGTTGCCACTTTTTTTCCACCCTTTCTTTACCCAATTGTTCAACCAATTTTTATTAATTGCTTGAACAATAAAGTTCGAATCTGACTTTATATTAAGAACCTTAGCTCTATTCTTTTTAGTATACTTCAACGCCATTAGAATAGCGTACATTTCCATTCGTGAATTAGTTGTTGACACATAGCCCTTGCTATATTCAGCTATTATTTTTTCACCCTCTACAATTACTATTCCCCACCCTCCTTTGCCAGGATTTTTCAGACAGGAACCATCAGTATATATATCTATTTTTTCTTTTATCATAAATGCAATTTAAACAAAAAAATGCCCCACTTAAATAGTGAGGCATTAAAATTTTAAGATATTATATCAGTTCTGATTTACTTATCAGCTGTAATAGGTGTTTTGATTAACACTTGTACAGTTCTGTTATAAAATCTTCCTTCAGGAGTATCATTGTCATAAAGAGGTTCATCTTCACCAACACCACGCATCTCTAAGTTTGCGTATTTGCCTTTTGATGCTCTTTTGATTCCTTTATGAACAGTTTTAGCTCTGTTTACTGATAGTTTTGCGTTAGTCTTGTAAAGTCCAACAACATCAGTGTGACCTATTACATCCAAAGATGATTCAGGTCTAACTCTATTATAAACATAATCGTTCATAATTTTTTCGTTAAGTGGACCAGCATCATAGCTATTGAACTTAAATAGAATTAAGCTGTAGTTCTCATACATTGTGTCAGCACCTTGAGTAACTAATTTTTGCTCTGAAGAAACTTGCATAACTGGGACATCAATTGGGTCAGAGATACACTCTTTACCTGCTTTCGATACCACAACTAATCTTGCAGTAAAGCTATCTTCATTCTTAGGATACTTGCCATCTTCCGATTTCCAATCCCATTGGTGCATTGACTCAGTTCTACCAATATTGTTCAATGTTTTCCAATCTTCGCCACCTTTCTGAATTTCAATTCTTCTTGAAGCAACTATTGATTCATCAATACCATTTTCCAAATTCCAGTTCATTGTTACTGGTTGTGGGAATGTCTTAGGGTCTTTCTCAAATACTGGTTTTACTACTTCCCAATTATCACAAAGTATTTCTACCCTTCTGTTTTCCTGAAGACCCATAGAATCTCTTGGATTTGATTTAATCTTAGGGAAGTTTCTTGACTCAATAGTCATTCTGTCAGCACTAATGTTCCATACTGTATTTAAGTAATTGAATACTGTCTGTGCTCTCGCTTCCGAAAGTTTTTTGTTTCCTTTTTCACCCGAGTTTGTATTATCATTACAGCCAACTAAAGTAATCTTAGTGTCAGGATGTTGATTCAATCTGAAACCATAGATATTTAGTACGTGATAGTATTTATCCATAGTACCACCTGGTATAGTAGTATCAGCAAAAGCAGCTTTGAACGGATTGCTTGGGCTATCAAACTGGATATATCTATCAGGTAAAGTTGAGGAACCAATATCGAAGAATACATAGTTCAATAGTGGGTATAAATCCCAGCTAAGAACTTCTTCCATCACCAAACCGTTAAAATCAGCGATATCAGGATTGTTAGTAGCATTTTTCAACACATAGTCAGCTTGCTCTACATTTGGAGTAATAACAGGTCTGTTACCTAAAGTCACTTCAAAATTATATTCTAGAGCAATATCACCTTCTTCACCAGCATCATTAGTCAATCCTGGCTTGTCTATTCTTTTTACTATTGTTCTTTTGCCGTAGCTTGGGTGCTCAGCAGTAATTTCTAAGTTGATATACTCATGATTGTCCTTAGGGTCGCCATACCAATCATTAGTAACAATCTTCTCGAACTCCTTGTGCTCAGCATTTAACTCATCATTATAAAGTTCGCCAGTTATAGGATTTCTAATTGAAACTCTTGCAGGTATAAATTCACCAGTACATTCATCTAATACAGTACCAGCAATACTAACTGCTTTGAAGAAAGATGGTACGAAAGCCATATAGATATCAAAACTACCTTGTGCTCCTCTCAAATCTTCTCTTTCAGAAGAGAAATAGATTATATCACCAGATGCTGGCAATGTAATAAACTGCTCATCATTTTCTGTATTAATAGGAGTACCAATATTTTCTGGTTTCATCCAAGTATCAGTACCAACATCATATCTTGTATAGTAGAAATCTTGCCCACCATAATTTGGCTCATGTCCATCTGATGCAAAGAAAAGAGTAACACCATCTGCCGCAATAAACGGAGACACGTCTCTACCAGGAGTGTTAATAGCTTCTAAGTTTTTAGCTTTGCCCCACTCTTCCAAGTCGAAATCGTAGTCTGAATACCAAATATCAAAGTTTTTAACGTCTTCTTCACCATCAGAGTTAGGCCCCTTTCTTGTTGAAACAAAGTAAAGTCTACTCTGGTCTGGAGAGATAGTCGGTTGAGAGTCAAAGTTTTTATTATTTACATTTCTACCTAAGTTTACAGGACGACCCCACTGGTCACCTTGTATAGTAGTTTTGTAAATATCACAGTTACCAAGACCATCGGGACGGTCACAAGCTGTGAAGTATAATGTCTGCCTATCGGCAGCAATGGATGCTGCACCCTCGTGAAGTACAGTATTCACACCATTCAAACCCATATTATTAGAAGGGTCTAAGTTATATGGTTGATTAAATACAGTGTCCATACGGTCAGCTTTGGTTGCCACCCAGAAATCGTGCGTTGGGTCATCATCATCATTCTTAATACTACCAGGTTTGTCTGATACGTAGAATAAAGTTTTACCATCGGCGGAGATAGTCGGTGCGTAATCTACACCAGGATGATTGATTATTGGCCCTAAGTTAATAATCTTAATTTGTTTATTAGATAAGATTCCTCCATCAGAATCATCTTGTGCAACTGCATTGATAGTTGCTCCATACATATACATTGTCGCACTATTAGCGTCTTTTGCCGTTAGCTTTGCAGCAGTTAACAAGACAACTAAAGTGAAGAGCGACATAAGCTTAGTATAATTTCCAAACATAAGCGTTCCCTAAAATATTTATAAAAATTTACTTCGTAGTTTAATAGTGTTGAATTATTCTGACACACTTCAACATATACGGTTTATAATTTAATACAATTCTTTAATTTTAGCAAATAAAAATTATCACTATTTTGCACATAATTATAACTTGAAGTTATTAATATAACTCTACTGTAAGGGTATTTGTTACTGAAACAGCAAAAATAATTGCATATTGTAACACTAACTAGGCGAGCTTTTCAACGGATTTAAATGTTTGTACTCTCTGCTATACATGACTTATGAGCTTGTCATTTTTGCACTTAACACAACTATTCCATCTGTGATAGTGGTGTAGTTTACCTTATTAAATGAATTTTGTAACGTTTGATTTAGATGTAATAACAATTGGGGATTAGATTGATATTTAACAATCAAAGTCACTCTTAATCTTTATTCTTTTCTAACTTTTACTTCTTAAATCCCAAAATAAAACCTTGCAGAATCAAATCATTCACAAATGCCATGCTGTGTTGCACAGCTTTTTCTCCTTCTACTCCAAAAGTGTCAGCAGTTTTGTAAATACTATCTCTTAAGGTTGTACCATCATCAATCATATTTTGTAATAGCAAAGCAAAGAATGATGAGATACTTATAAAATTGACAGCTCCAGTGTCTGTTTTGCGGTACATTAGCACAAAGTAACTACCCTTATTGTCAATTAAATCATTGCCTTTCATCTTGTGTACAGGGTATTCGAAGCTTAATAAATGATGCTCTGGAGTCATAACCAATATATCTTCTAACAAATCCCCTTCTTCTTTATGTAGTGGAATCAATTCATCTTCTTGTGTATGTAAATCAATTTCTACCCATTCGAAAAATAGTAGCTCGTTGAGGTAAGGCCTACCAAATTTTTCTTGATAGTTTTTATCTACACAGTAATAGTAAAACTCTTCGGGCATTTTCCAGACTTGCGGTGTCTGCATTTTGTGCTCTTCAAAATAAGAATCTATCATCTCTTTCCACTCAGCAGCATCGAGTGTATTCTTTGCTATTGGGTAAGCTGTGCTTTGTGATTCTTTCAGTATATTATAAGTCAACCTTCTATAATGGTGCAACCTATCCTGCTTAGCACCCATAATTTCTACCATCTCACCGGTCTTGCAATACGTTGCTAATTTAGATTGCAGTTCTTTTGTTTCAGCTTTTAGTGGCATTTTCTCCCTCCCAAACTTTATTGACTATTGTTTGTAATTTATTCACTTCTTCTTGTAGTTCAGCCATCTTTGGAATATTAAAATCCCTTTCTAATAGTATTGGGACAGGATTAATCTTATTAATTGTCCACTCGAATAGCTCAAAAACTGGATCAATAATTGGGCTACCGTGTGTATCTATGATAGTATTGGGCGAAACTTGTTCGTGCCCAGCCATGTGTATATACTTCACTCTGTCCAATGGTAAAGAGTTGATGAACTCCTTAGCATCATAATTATGATTGAAAGCATTGACATATACATTATTTACATCGAGAAGAAGATTACAACCAGAACGCTTAACTATTTCAGATATAAATGTAGCTTCGTCCATTTCGGCAGCAACTGGTGTATAATACGATACATTTTCTATCGCTATTGGGCGTTCCAAGTAATCTTGCACTGTCTTTAATCTTTCCGACACATGCTCCACAGCATCCTCACGGAATGGTATTGGCAACAAATCATACAGATGTGCATTGTCACACTTACTATAGCTAAGATGTTCGGAATAAACTTCTGGGTTGTAAATATCAAAAAACTCCTTCAAGTCTTTCAGAAAATCAAAGTCCAGCTCATCAGGGCTACCTATGGAAAGAGAAAGTCCATGGCACATAACAGGATATTTTTCTGCTGCCTCATTCAACTTTTTCTTCCAATAGCCGCCCATTTTCATCCAGTTCTCTGGGGCAAATTCTATAAACTTTGGCTTATCTTCTTCCAAAGCAATTATTTTTCTAGCAATTTCTCTTCTGAAACCTAATCCTACACCACTAATCATATCAATACTTATCTATTAAATATAAAAAAATAGGGCTGGTCAAATTACCAGCCCATAAAAAGTCAATCTAATCTATGATTAAAGTCCGCAGCTACCTTCGCCGCACTTACCTTCACCACATTTTGCCTCGCCTTCTTTTCCTTCAGAACCTTCTTCTTCTTCAGATTCTTCTTCGCCTTCTTCCTCTTCCTCACCTTCACCGCACTTGCCTTCGCCGCATTTGCCTTCACCACATTTGCCCTCTTGAAGCTTAGACTCTTCGATTGCTAAGTCAGCATTGTAGTCAACAGAGTTAGTGCTAAGTAATTCAGCTCTTACTTCGTTTCCGTTGCCCATAGCTTCGTAGTTGAATATATCAACATCCAAAGCGTTTGCAGTTAAACTTCCTGCTGCCAAAGCACCAGCTGCCAATAATGATAATTTTGTATTGTTGTTACCCATAGTAACACCTCTTATAATTAGTTAAAAAAATATAAATATTAATCTTTTGCATTCTTGTGTTCTACATAAATACACTTGTCTTCTATGTATTCTATTCCATTTTCCTCGGCTAATTGTTTCGCTTTCTCATTAGAAAGACCGAGCTGTAGCCAAATCAACTCTATGTCTCCTTTCTCTTTTTTCCTTGCTATTGCCTCCTTTACAATATCCTCTGCTTCCTCAGCAGGGCGAAATATGTTAAGAATATCTATTTTATCAGGTATGTCTGATAGCTTTTGATATGATTTTTGTTTCAGTATCTTATCAGCTGTTGGATTAATTGGTATTACTTTATAACCCTGCTTCAACATATAACCTGGTACTGAGTGTGCTGCTTTCGCCAAATTAGTTGACATTCCATAGACAGCTATTGTTTCGTATTTTTCAAATATTTCTTTCATTGTCATAATATATCTTTTTATTTATTTGTAATAACCTTGATTATAATACGAATGTTACAACAAATAATTCAATATATATAACGATTTATTTTTACTTTTAGATTATATAAATCGAATTTAATTTGATTAATGCAAAGTAGTTTACAATATCACACACCTATATACTTCTCTAACGCATTGATAAAGTAAACTTTAGGACTTATGTTTTCAAACGCAGTTGATTTAATTTTTGAAAAAGTGAATGGTTGGTGGGAATCTTCAGTAAGTATGCTTCCCAATTTTATAATAGCAGTTTTAGTAGTAGTACTCTTTTTTTTAATTGCGAAATATGTCAAAAGAGCAATAACTAAGCTACTTTATAAGCTCTATGGATCATCTGCAATAATTAATTTGTTCGCTAACATTGTTTACTTAAGTATATTGACGGCAGGTACATTTGTTGCTTTGGATATATTGGACTTAGACAAGACCGTAACTTCTATGTTGGCGGGTCTTGGTATCTTAGGTTTGGCGTTAGGTTTTGCATTCCAAGAAATTGCAGCTAACTTTATATCAGGTATTATTCTTTCAGTCAATAAGCCATTTACTATTGGTGACATTATTGAAATAAATGACATTATGGGTACGGTAGAAACAGTTTCTCTCCGAACTACTAATGTCAGAACCTTTACAGGAAACAAAGTATTCATTCCAAACAAGATTATGTTCCAAAACCCGATATTTAATTTCACGGAAAATGGGAAACGAAGAATAGATTTGGAAGTTGGTATTTCTTATGGCGATGACCTTGCCAAAGTGAAAGAAGTCACACTTGAAGCTATAAAAGAATTGGACGACACATTGGAAGGAGAGCCAATAGATTTTTATTATACTGGCTATGGTGGAAGTTCTATCAACTTTACTGTTATGTTCTGGACTGAATACACCAAAAAACATTCGGAATTCTTATCAGCGAGACACGATGCAATAATGAATATCACTCAGAAATTCCGTGATAATGACATCACTATTCCATTCCCTATTCGCACACTCGACTTTGGAATAAAAGGTGGCGAAAAACTATCCACCACAATTGGTAATACAAACCTCACATTGAATGAGGGGGGTAACAATGATAGTTAATCAACCCAATACCAATCTCCTTCATAATACATAAATTTATTTATTTCATTTTCACCAATAGCATGGGTAGCATTAAATGCATCAATTGTAATTTCAGATTGTGTTGCCTTGTGGATAATGTAAATAACTTGACCATTTTCTCCATCAAAAAATGTTATTGGTGTTAAGCCCGGATTTGATTTAATCACATATACCGAATACCCAGCTGGCAAATGAGTACCAGTCACTTCCTTAATTGAAGCAAACTGAAGAGTGCCAAAGTCATCGTCTTTACCAATCTTAATTGCTTGAGTAGTGCTATCAGTTGATAAAACTTGCAATCTTGCGTCAGGTGCTTGAGTACCAATACCTACATTGGCTGTAGAGTCCGCCCCATTAACACCATTGATTGCACCAAGCACAATACTGTGGTCAGCATCTACTTGTGAGTATGCACCAATAGCAGTAGAATTTTTTGCATTTGCATTGTTAATAGTAGCATCAGTACCGATTGCCACATTATTACTATCAGCAGCATTGCTCCCAATGGTAACACCGCTACCGATTAGCACATTCGACTTCCCTGCTAAATTGCTAACTATCCCGTCGCCTATGGCTACATTCTTTTCAGCCGTCTCCGAATTGCTCATAGTTTCATATCCAATTGCAATATTACCACTACCAGTTGTAATCTCACTTCCAGCGTTGTTCCCAACATAAACACCCTGCGATTTGTTATGTAGCATAACAGTATCAGCAATATTATACTGAGTGTCCGTATTGATAACACCTTCAGCGTCGAGAGCGTAGTTTTTCCCAGTATTGTTGACTGTTGCTATTGCCTTTATTGCTATTGCTTCATTATTCGACCCACTTGATTCTGCTGTAACTGTGAGTCCAGTTGCCTTACCAGTGCTGTTACCACCAATTGAAGTAATCACTGCACCAACAGCATCACCACTATTAGTGCTGGCGTAAGAAACATTGAACAGGTTTTCATTTACTGTTGCAGAGTTTTGGGCTGTGTTTGTTCCATATTTTATATACCCATCTCCAGCATCAACGTCTTCCCACGTTAGAATACCTGTGTTGTCTGTGGTGAGCACCTGATTATTTGTTCCATAACTTGTTGGCCACACATAGGTAGTGCTTGTGGTCAAGTTCTGTGCAGCTCTGAATTTCACATAGTCACTATTGTCTTGATCGTAGAACCACAAATGCTCATGATTCTGTATTTCAACACCAGTATCGAATTTTTTAAGTCCTCCAAAGGTCTGAGTTGCCGTTGAGACAATACCTCTTTGCGAAGGTGAGGCAAACTTTATATCAAGCGAATCAGATAAGCCATCACTTATAAATACGTCAGTGTACATCAAAGCTTCTCTATTCTGATTGAAGCTCGTCCAATCTTCTTTGCTAAGATAACCGTCAGTTGTAGCCGATGCCTTAGCTATACTAATAGGGTCTGCTTGTAATCCATTACCTGATATCGGGGCATCAGTGTAAACCGAGTCTAATTTTGCATCGAACACAACCCAATCATCATTATCTAAATATCCGTCAGCAAATGTCGTTGCTTTTGGTAATGATATTCTCTTAACTCCTAAACCAAAATCAGAAGAAACAACAGGTGCAAGTGCAACAACATCGTCTAACTTACTGTTGAACCTTACAAAATCAAGCGAATCTAAAAAACCATCTTGACCAGCTGAAGCCTCTGGCATTTGAACGTAAATTGTGCCATTTCCAGCTATCACGGTTCTAACTGGGTGAGAACCAGCAACTGAATCTACCTTGCTATCAAAATCAATCCAATCATCATTTGTTAAATACCCATCAGTCGCCGAATTTGCAGCTAACATTCTAACAGGATCTCCCGAAGTGCCATCACCCCTGACTGGTAGTTGAGTACTTACGCTATTTGCGTCGTCAAATCTATTCCAATCATACGCTGTTAGGTAACCACCATTACTTGCCGTTGCCGAATCCATTGTTAGTGGGTCTGCAATTGTGCCATTCCCAACTACTGGGCTCTCACTCCAAACTGAGTCTAATTTATCATTGAATGTATTCCAATCCGTTGAACTCAAATATCCGTCAGTACCGCCATCAGCTTCTGATATAATTAATGGGTCACTATTTGTACCTTTGCCTGATAGCGGTTCGCTGCTAAATACGGAATCCAATTTATCATTAAAAATATTCCAATCAGCAGAAGTCAAATATCCATCCGTACTTCCATCTGCCACAGATATTACTAAGGGGTCACCAACAGTACCGTCGCCATCCAAAGGTGTATTAGTTATGACAGTATTTCCAGAGTTGAATCTTGTCCAATCATTAGCTGTAAGATAACCGCCATTGCTCGAAGTTGCTGAGTCCATTGTTAGTGGATCTGCATTTGTGCCTTTACCAGATATTGGACTTTCACTCCAAACGGAATCTAATTTATTATCGAATCTAGTCCAATCTGTAGAAGTCAAGTAACCGTCTGTACTGCCATCTGATTGGGATATTATTAATGGGTCACTTACACTACCATCACCATCTAAAGGAGCATTAGTTATTACTGTATTTCCAGAGTTGAATCTTGTCCAATCATTAGCTGTAAGATAACCGCCATTGCTCGAAGTTGCTGAGTCCATTGTTAGTGGATCTGTGCTTGTACCATTACCAGCTATTGGGTTGTCGCTCCAAACAGAATCTAATTTATCATTAAAAATATTCCAATCTGCAGATGTCAAATATCCATCCGTACTTCCGTCTGCCACAGATATTACTAATGGATCACTTACACTACCATCACCATCTAAAGGAGCATTAGTTATTACTGTATTTCCAGAGTTGAATCTAATCCAATCATTAGCGGTCAGATACCCACCGTTACTAGAAGTAGCTGAGTCCATTGTTATTGGATCTGTGCTTGTGCCATTACCAACTATTGGGCTGTCGCTCCAAACGGAGTCTAATTTATCATTGAAAGTATTCCAATCTACAGAAGTCAAATATCCATCGGTGCTGCCATCAGCTTCTGATATAATTAATGGGTCACTATTTGTACCTTTGCCTGATAACGGTTCGCTGCTAAATACGGAATCCAATTTGTTATCAAACGTTGTCCAATCAGCAGAAGTCAAGTAACCGTCTGTACTGCCATCTGATTGTGAAATTTCCAATGGGTCTGCCGTAGATCCATCGCCACTCAAAGGACTATTTGCAATCACAGTATTGCCACTATTGAATCGACTCCAATCATAAGCTGTCAAGTAACCACCATTGCTCGCAGTTGCTGAGTCCATTGTTAGAGGGTCTGTGCTTGTGCCATTCCCAGCTATTGGGCTTTCGCTCCAAACTGAGTCTAATTTATCATTGAATGTATTCCAATCTGCAGATGAGAGGTATCCATTTCTACTCGAATTTGCTGGTGGCATATATATTGGATCAGTTGAAGTTCCATTTCCAGTAATTGGTGAATCTGTGAATACGGAATCAAGCTTATTATCGAATCTTGTCCAATCGGCAGAGCTTAAATATCCGTCTGTACTGCCATCTGATTGAGAAATTACCAATGGGTCTGATGTAGATCCATCACCACTCAAAGGAGAGTTAGAAATTACAGTATTACCACTATTGAATCGACTCCAATCATTTGCTGTCAGATAACCACCATTACTCGCAGTAGCGGAATCCATAGTCAGCGGGTCTGTGCTTGTGCCATTCCCAGTGATAGGACTTTCACTCCAAACAGAATCTAATTTATCGTTAAAAGTATTCCAATCGGCTGATCTCAAATATCCGTCTGTGCTTCCGTCTGATTGAGATATAATTAATGGGTCTGCTGTTGAGCCATCACCACTCAAAGGTGAGTTGGAAATTACTGTATTTCCAGAGTTGAACCTGCTCCAATCATTAGCTGTTAAGTAACCACCATTGCTCGCGGTTGCTGAATCCATAGTTAGTGGGTCTGTGCTTGTGCCATTCCCTGTGATTGGGCTTTCACTCCAAACCGAATCTAATTTGTCATTAAATGTATTCCAATCCGTTGAACTCAAATATCCATCTGTACTTCCGTCAGATTCTGATATAATTAATGGGTCTGCTGTCGAACCATCGCCACTCAAAGGAGAGTTGGAAATAACTGTATTTCCAGAGTTGAACCTGCTCCAATCATTAGCTGTTAAGTAACCACCATTGCTCGCAGTTGCTGAATCCATTGTTAGAGGGTCAGTGCTTGTTCCATTTCCAGCTATTGGGCTGTCACTCCAAACGGAGTCTAATTTACTATCGAAACTTGTCCAGTCAGATGATGTCAAATATCCATCTGTGCTTCCGTCAGCTTCAGATATAATCAATGGGTCTGCTGTTGAGCCATCACCACTCAAAGGTGCATTTGAAATAACCGTATTTCCAGAGTTGAATCTACTCCAATCATAAGCTGTCAAATAACCACCATTACTCGCTGTTGCTGAATCCATTGTTAGTGGGTCGGTGCTTGTGCCGTTTCCAATGATAGGGAAATTACTCGAAATATCATCTAACTTGCTATCGAACCTTACCCAATCATTATTTGTAATGTATCCAGAGCTTGTCGCAGTAGCGGAATCAATTGCCAAAGGGTTGGCACTTGTACCATCGCCGCTTATCGGAGCATTAGTATATATATCAGCAACACCAGAATTATCATCATCAGCAACCCAGCTCGTGCCATTCCACTTCAACACTTGCCCGGTAGTAGCACCTTTTTGAGCAATAGTTGGATCAGGATAAGTGCCTTCCAAATCTCCACCAGCGTCCCCTCCAGGAGGAAATTCCGTTGGCCTATTTGTAACAGTATTCCAATCTACGTCCGATATTTCTGCATCTGTTATGCTTTTTGGAGCGATATTAATATCTAATTCATTGCCATTTGTGCCTATTGTAAGGTGTGCTTTTGAAGAGATTACGTTCTCTATCGACACATTAGTCCTGCCAATTATAATCTTATTTCCAGAAGTGCTAACCACAATATCCGATTGCCCTTCTATTTCAAGGTCACCTTCCAGTTGATTAAGTGAAAGCACTGCACCACTTGCATTATCTGTCAAGCCTTCTGCTACATTAGCATTCATAGAGTAAGGTACGGAAACCAGAGGGATTCTCGGTGTCATTTCTGCTTCACCAACTAAGGTTACACCCAACCAATATTGCCTATCAAAGCTCAAAACTAATGGGTTGACAGCACCCAAATAGACATCAAATACACCAGTATTGATCGTAACAGATTGTTGTTCAGACCACAACTCTGTTTGTTCACTATCGGATGTGTATATTTTGAATTGAATATCGTAATTGCCATCTGGCAAAGGTATCATCTGTTGGTCGGTGAGTATTCCTTGGTAGGATATTTCTTTTGGTACTTCGGCATTGATATTATGCAAAAAACCGAATGCAATTATTATAAATAGTGTAAATAGTTTTTTCATATCAATACCAATAAACTTCTTATTTTAATTTAATTATCTCTGAGCTACTTCCATCATATATTAATAGCTCCAGTTCATCTCCACCGCAAGCAATAACTTTGTTATCATTCACTATTGCGGAAATAAAATACACACTTTCTTCAAACTCAATCTCTTGCTTAGTCCCTGTGGCATCGACTACCAGTTTACCAAAGTTAAAACCGAGGCTGCCTACTAAAACCAATTTACCATTGTAATCAACTACATCTTCTATAATGAATATTTCAGTATTATTACTATATACCATATCTAAACTTATGCTATTACCAATTTCTGATAGTTGAAAGCATGAGCTGAAATCTGAAATATATATACTATTATTAACTACTGATATATCAGTAATTACTGATTCAAATTCAAAGTTAATCACCTCTAAAGTGCTATTAGCAATATCATATCTATAAAGCAATTCATTTGGTTCGTCGGCACTTCTTAGCCCTAAGTAAGCATAACCATTCAATACATTCATATCGTTGATAGTGCTTGTAAACCCTGTTTCTAACTGTCCCCAAGTTTCGCCATAATCGGCGCTTATAATTACTATGCCCGATTCTCCACTTGCAATATAAGTGCTATCGTTAATGACATTTACATTTTTCAGAAACCCAGAAACACCAGTTGCTTTTGCTTCCCAACTGCTTCCTTTGTCTGTACTCACAAGAATAGTGCCATTTTCACCAGAGCAAACAGCAATATCGCCCGTACCGTCGAGTGAAAGCAATAAGTTAGAATTTGTAGTGGGAATAATTTCCCAGTCCACTGCGTTATCTGACCTATATATATTGCCTTCATTTGAGCAAGTGATGTAAGTACCATCTAAAACAATAATAGAGGATAAATAATTATCCTCTATTTGATTGCTAATAGGGTCATCTAAGCAAGAATTTAAAATTAGTAATGAAAATACAAATACTAACTTTGTTAACTTATTACTATAAAGGGATGTTACCATGTTTCTTCGTTGGGTTTTTATCAACTTTATTTTTCAGTAAGTTGAATGAATCAATTAATCTTTGACGAGTGTGCTGAGGTTCAAACACATCATCAACATAACCGTAAGACGCAGCGATATAAGGATTAGCAAACCTATCGTTGTACTCTTCCTCTAATTCTTTTATTCGCTCTTCTTTGTCTTCGGCTTCTTCTACTTGTTTCTTGAATATAATCTCAATCGCACCTTTTGCACCCATAACAGCTATCTCAGCAGTTGGCCAAGCGAAGTTAAAATCACCTCTTATGTGCTTACTACTCATAACGTCATAAGCTCCACCGTACGCCTTTCTGGTGATAACAGTCACTTTTGGTACTGTCGCTTCGCAATAAGCATAGAGCAATTTGGCACCATTACTTATTATTCCGCCCCACTCTTGCTCTCTACCAGGCATAAATCCAGGCACGTCTTCGAATGTAAGTAATGGAATATTAAACGCATCACAGAACCTGATGAATCTTGCTGCTTTTTTAGAGGCCTCTATATCGAGAACACCTGCTAATACCATTGGCTGATTAGCTACAACACCAATGGACATACCACCAAGGTGGATAAATCCTACAACTATATTCTCTGCGTAATTTTCGTGAACTTCCAAGAAAACTCCATCGTCAGCAACTTCTTTTATCACCTCTTTGATGTCATAAGGTTGATTAGGGTTTGCTGGAATAATTTCGTTTAACTTTTCGCTTTCTCTATCAATTGGGTCTTTGGTTGGTTTATAAGGAGCTGGCTCTGCGTTGTTACTTGGAATGTAATCCAACAATCTTTTTACCAATTCGATCGCTTCTAAATCATTTTCGGCAACAAAATGAGCCACGCCACTTTTAGCACTGTGAACTGATGCGCCACCCAAATCTTCAGGTGTTAGTTCTTCGTGAGTAACGGTCTTCACTACTTTTGGTCCAGTTACAAACATATAGGAAGTTTCTTTGACCATAATTACAAAGTCAGTAATAGCTGGTGAGTAAACCGCACCACCTGCACAAGGTCCCATAATTACAGATATTTGCGGTATAACGCCAGAAGCCAATGTATTCTGCAAGAAAATATCAGCATAAGCACCCAAGGAGATAACCCCTTCTTGCACCCTTGCACCACCAGAATCATTGAGCCCGATAACTGGTTTGCCATTTTTCAAAGCCATTTCCATTATCTTTACTATCTTTCTTCCGTGCTGTTCGGCAAGTGAACCACCGAGTACGGTAAAATCCTGCGAAAATGTAAATACACTTTGGTCATCTATATTACCATAGCCAGTTACAACACCATCACCGAGGACAACATTTTTTTCTAACCCAAAACCAACTGTGTGGTGATGAGCAAGCATATCCATTTCAGTGAACGTACCATTGTCCAAAAGTAAGTCTAATCTTTCTCTTGCTGTTAGCTTACCTCTTTTGTGTTGAGCTTCTATCCTACCTTTACCACCACCTTGGAGAGCTTGTTCTTTTTTCTCTCTTAGTAGGTCTATTTTTTTTCCGTTTGCCATATAAAATTTATTTTTTGGTTATCAATCTTAATAAGGAATAATTTAATGAATAAATATGAAACCACAATATTTCGTTTGAAAACTATTTATCATTATTACAGTATTAATACTATGATATTAGATACAAATCGGAAACACATAAATTTTTCTTATTTTTGGAACTAACTATAATTAACATTTTAGAAAACGATATGAAATACCTTATTGCTATTATTTTTTTACTTACTCTAAGTCTTAACTCACAGAGCTTAGAAAACAATATAGAACAGCTCAACGGTGAACAGATTTACGATAGAGCTAAAAGCACGGATAATCTCACAGCAACAGCCGACTTTATTGAATCACAGTTCAAATCAATTGGATTAGAAGATGTTGAGACTCAAACATTCGAAGTAGAAAGTGGTTTGAACATAGATAATAACAGCGTTTCATTTGGAATAATAGTCCCCAGAAGAGGAATACCAATAGAAAGAATAAAGCCAAGCATTCAAAATTGGGATGTAGAAAAAGACTGGCTACCACTTGGCTTCACTTCCGAAGGAGACATAGACGATGCAGAATTAGCTTTCGTTGGTTATGGTATTTCGACTGCTGGCTATGATGATTATTTTGGTATTGACGTTACAGATAAAGTCGTAATTATTCTCACAGACTCACCCGAGGGAGAGGGTTCTGAAAAATATAAAGAGCAATCAAGCTATGAGTACAAAGTAAAAAATGCAAAAGAAAAAGGTGCAGCAGCGGCCCTATTCATCAAAGCAATGGGCGATTCTGCTAATGTGTTCGAACCTGTAATAGTAGATGAATTTAACTCTGGTATTGTGGCTATGCAAGCAAGTAGGACTTCTTTGGAAAGGTACTTCCCAAAGAACAAGCCACTAATTGACCAAGAGAAAGCAATAAGAGAAACAAAGCAACCAAAAAGCTTTATCTTACCTAATGTTAAGGCGAACTTATCAATCGAATTAGAAAAAAAAGAAGTAGTGTATAAGAATATATACGGTAAAATAGAAGGAGACGATGAAGACAGGTCGGTTATAATTATATTCCCTTATGATGAGTCACTATCAGATGAGAAAATTGACAACTATGTAAAAAAACAGAATAAATTCTACTACCCATCGGGAAACAACTTATCAGGAATTGCAACCGCGTTGGAATTAGCGAAGAGATTTAAAGAAAATGAGCCACCTCATAACGTATTCTTTGTAGCAACCAGTGGCGATGAGCCGTACTTCGACGGTAGCAAACATGCAGTAGAGGAGTTAGAAGATTGGGTGAAAGGTAGTTCTGCTATATTATACATAGACAACACAGAAAAAGTACACAAAAAACACGTTGTGATTAATTCAAATGACCCACTGATAGTACAAACTTTCAGAGCTGATGAAGACTTTGCGACATTGAAAGTAGAAGCAAATGAACTGAACTCAAAAGACAACAACCCATTCGTTTTGGTTAACACAAAATACGCAAGAATTTCTAACAAGCTCAGAAGCTACCCACCTGCAAAAAGAGAGTGGAAAGACAAAGACTTTGAAGATTTGAACTTATATATTAATATGCTTGAAAAAGTAGTAAGAAACATAAACCAAGACTAATGACTAAAACTACGTTTCAAGTACTAACAGAAAATAGCTTAGAAGTAAACGGCGATGTCTATTACGAATCACCTACAGACGCACAAGTGTTAATTGTTTCTCACGGCTTCAAAGCATATAGGAACTGGGGGTTTTTCCCCTATATGTGTGAGCAATTCGCCAATAACAATTTGATTGTTGTGAATATTGATTTTTCACTCAACGGAATTGTTGATGAAGAAAAAGGGTTATTTGATGTAGAAAAATTTAAAAAAGTGACAGTCTCACAAGAAATTCTCGATTTGAATACAGTAATCTCAAAACTACCTGAAGTTTTGGGAGAAGAGTCGAAATCAAATTGGAATGGCAAAGTCTCATTATTAGGGCACTCACTCGGAGGGGCAGTATCATTAATAACTGCAGCAAATCGGGATGATATAGCAAGTGTAATCACTTGGGGTTCTATCGGTGATATTGACAGAAACACAGATAGGCAAAAAGAAGAGTGGCGAAAAAACGGAGTGATGGAATTTGAAAACAGAATCACCAAACAAAATCTAATCTTAAATGTTAATTATCTCGAAGACAAGTTAGTGAACAAAGAAAAATATGATTTAGAGAAAAATGCAGCTAAGCTTAATGTACCACTACTCGTACTGCACGGCAGCAGTGATTTTACTGTCCGATTGCACGAAGCAAAAATGCTTCACAATGCAGCCCAGAACTCTCAGTTAGCAATTATAGATAGAGCAAATCACACTTTCAACTCACGTCATCCGTTCACAGGAGCGAACAAATATTTGGACGAAGCCATTAGCGAAACGATAAAATTCTTAGGTGTAAATTGAGATTAATAATTACAGTAATACTTTTTCTTTCTCTCACTGGCTGCGAGTTATTTGTAATTGGTAAGAATACGCCCCAAAAAGAAGTAATTGACATAACTCAACAATCATCGGCAGGTGGGGCATTGCTATTCACCACTGAGTTAGAGTTGGGTAATGTTAGAGGTGCTGCACAAATAATCGCCAATAACAAATCAAGAATAAGTGCCGAAAAACAAGTAGAAATTTATTACGATCTGGCACGCTACACACGATTACTCAATGGTAGAACAGTTAGTCGAATAATAACAGACACGCTTTCTAAAGACTTACACAATGTCAGAATAGAATACGATTATTTGAAAGAATTCTCATTCGCAATGAGAGAATTAGACTCACTTTGGTATGTAATAGAATACAAGCAAATCAATTAATCAGAAGACTTTATTGCCAAGTACAACTTAATCCACCCAAAGATAAAAGCTCCACCACCAATAGGAGTAATAGCTCCGAATACTGTAATATTAGTAATAGAGAGTATGAACAATGAGCCAGAAAATATTATAATTCCACCTACAAACAGATAGAATGCTTGCACTATGTTTTTGTTGCCATACTTGTCAGCCATTAGTCCAGTGAGTATAATAGCCAAGGAGTGAACAAATAAGTAGAGAACCCCAGTGTCATAAGTATCCAAACGGCTGTTTTCTACCAGTATATCGTTCAATGCGTGTGCACCAAACGCACCAATAGCTACACCGAGCATAGATAAAATTACACCAGTTTTTATTATTCTTTTTGATATGTGATTATTGTTTTGCATCTTTGGTTCGATATTTGATTGATAAATAATATAGTTTAACACAACTCAAACACAAGTTTAACGTTTTGATAACAAATATACCTTAAATTTGAGAAAAATTAATTAGAAATAGAAAGTAAAATGAAAAATAGCAATTTGTTCCCCAGAAAAACTAAAATTCTATGTACCGTTGGCCCTGCTGTAAGTGGTACAGAAAACTTAACCAGATTAATATATGCAGGTATGAATGCTGCAAGAATAAATTTTTCTCACGGAACGCACGAAATACATGCAAAAACGATTAAGCATATCCGTGCTGCATCGAACATTGCTGGAGTAAATATTCCAATAATGATGGATTTGCAAGGCCCAAAAATCCGTATTGGTAATGTAAAAGAAGGCGGTGTCAAGTTAGAAGATAATGCCGAATTTACTATAACAACTAAGCCGATAAAAGAAGGGACTTCACAGATAGTCAGTACAAGCTATACAGATTTGAAAAATGAAGCACTCCCTGGCTACACCGTACTTTTGGATGATGGTTACATAATGCTAAAAGTATTGGACGTGAAAGGTCCAGAGATAAAGACGCGTGTAATAAAGGGTGGAATACTAAAAAGCAATAAAGGAATAGTAGTGCCAGGTGCTACGAGTAATGCCCCATCGCTTAGCGAAAAAGACATTGAAGATTTGAAGTTTGGGTTAGAACAAGGTGTAGATGCAGTTGCACTTTCTTTTGTTAGATCTAAGATTGATATTGTAGAGTTAAAAACAGCAATGAAAATCTTTAAGCGTGAAGTGCCTATTATCGCAAAGATTGAGCGAGTAGAAGCTTACGAAAACATTGATGATATTATACAAGAATCCACAGGAGTTATGGTAGCGAGAGGTGATTTGGGATTAGAAATGCCTGCCGAAAGAGTTCCTTTGATTCAAAAAGAAATAATAAACAGATGCAATTACTACGGAACACCAGTAATCACAGCTACTCAAATGTTGGAATCGATGATTGAAAATCCAAGACCAACAAGAGCAGAAGCGAGTGACGTTGCCAATGCTGTTATGGACGGTTCTGACTGCCTTATGCTAAGTGCCGAATCGAGTGTGGGTAAATACCCATTCGAGGCAGTTGGCTATATGTCGAGAATAATAGAAAATATAGAAGAGAAGTATCCTTACGGAAGTGAAAAATATAAATCAAATTTCGACGGTGGCGATATATCTGATGCTTTAGGTAATGCTGCCACTATGATTGCTGACAAAATAAATGCTGCTGCAATTGTTACATTGACTAGTTCTGCTTATACAGCTAAAAATGTAGCTAACTACAGACCAAGAATCCCAATTGTTGCATTCACCGACACGGAAGAAGTAGCAAGAAGATTGTCATTTATCTGGGGAGTAATTCCAAAATTTGTCGATGCTCCAGTCAAAACTGAAGATGCAGTTATAACATTCAGAGAGCAATTACTCGAAGAATATGACTTTATTAACGAAGGCGACTATGTAGTCTATGTTGCTGGTCTTTCTAGAGATAAGCCCAACTTCCAAAATATGATTAGAGTGTTTAAGTTCTAATTAGATATTATTAGTACTAAATCTTAAGAAAGAACTCATCTTTAATTTTGGGGTCTTTCTTAAGCTTTCTGATGGATTCTTTGTCCAAAACTTCATTGATTTTTTCAATCAATACTTTTTCTTCAAATGGTTTGGCAATAAATCCGACGGCACCGTTGAGGTAAGTTGACTTTATCTTCTCTTTAGTAATCTGTGCAGACAATATAACGATTTTAACATCTTTAGTTTTTTTCATGTTGTTAATCAGATGCAACAGTGCTTCACCATTGACATTAGGCATGTTCAAATCGAGCAAAACTAACATAGGATTATTGTCAATTACCAACTCCAAGCCCTGGTGTGGGGTTAATGCTTCAATTACAGTAAACCCATATTTTTCAAGCATATTCCTGGCTAATTTCTGTAGCCATTTGTCATCATCAATTATAATGATAGAACTACTAATATTTTTTGATATTTCTGCTATTTCGGTACTCTATTTGCTTACAAATAATAATGGTTTGAATATATAAATTATGTTTATAAACATTTATATATCTCAATCGTCTTAATATAAGGAAATGTCAGCAAATTAAACAAAAAAACATTTGAGCAAAGAAGGAAATAATAGCAAAAAAAGAACAAAAGAAGCAAAAGAACAATCATCTTTTAAAAAGTGGTCCAAAAGACTACTGATTTTCTTATTGCTTCTCGTCGTATTTATAATTGGTGGAACAGTAGTTTCATTGCAGTTCAAATCTGTGCGTTCTGTTATTCTTGATTTTGCTGAAGGAGAAATAAACAAAACGATAAATGCCAAAGTCGATGTTGATGATTTCCGTTTGTATAGTTTGAAGTCCATCGAACTTTATGGAGTAGCTATGACAATGGATTCGGACACTATTGCAGCTATTCCCGAGGCAACGGCATTTTTCAACTTAGGTGATTTGTTAGATGGCAAGATATTTCTCACCAGCTTAGCTCTTGACAAACCAGTGATTAATATGCTCAGAGATTCTGCTGGTGTTTGGAATGTCAGTAAAATACCCAAAAGCAACCCAAACGATACCACTCCTCCAGCTGATACGAAGATACTATTCAGCAATTTGGAAATGAATGACGGCGAATTCCGAATGTATGATCCTTATGCACCCAAAAGTGAGAGCAATGGTTTCAATACTAGCAACTTACATTTGAAAGACTTAAATTTTAGTGGTGAGTTATTTATCAGGCCAGCAAAAAAGAAATTAGTTGCAGATATGAGCAATCTTAGTTTTTACGAAGCGGTTATGGAAAAGAAGCTTAGTCCAACTAATTTCACTTTTATGATTGACAGCAATTATGTCAAAATAGAAGATTTAGAATATCAAAATGACGTTACTGAATTAGAATTAGATGCTGAAATAAACGGTATTGACATATTTGGCGGAATAAAAGACGGTGATTTTGAAACTGCTAAAGTAGATGTAAGAGCTAATGCTAAAGAGCTTGACGTAGCTGAGCTGTTCGAGATTCTGAATGTGCCAGCCAAGTTCAAAGGGCAGTATGACGTTAATTTAGACGCTTCTGGTACAATGGATAATATACTAGTTGACAAGTTCGAAATGGATTTGGACAATTCTAATTTGAATTTAACTGGTAATATTAAGCACGTTACCAACCCAGATAAAATGTATTTCGATTTAAAAACAAATGATTCGTACCTAACTTATAATGACATTAAGTATTTTCTGAACTTGAGTGGCGGCAACCTTCCCAACTTTAACTTTGCAAATTTCTACTATTTGCGAATGACTGGTAACCCAAAAGATTTGCATTTTGATATAAATGCAAACACTGGAGTTGGAGGAATGGACGGCAAGTTAATCGTACACACAATGGGTGATTTGGAAATTGAGTACAGTGGTAAAATAAAAAGTGTAAATGTAAAAAAATTATTCCCAGACGCTATTGCTACAAATCTAAACGGAAATGTAAAAGCCAAAATGCAAAATGTAACGAGTGATAATCCATTCATTTCGTTAGACTACAATGGCGGCAAAAACAGAATTGATAATTTCAATATGTCTGCACTGAATATTAAATTCAATTCAGAAAGATTCGAGACTTTTAGTTTAGATACAATCTATGCAGAATTTGGAAGCACCTCACTGAGTTATATACCTGATGAAGTAATTAAGAAATATGTGACGGGTAGTGGTAGTTTGACTATAAAAAAAGAAAGGAAGAACTCTATCTACAATCTGGATCTGTTCTACAACGCACTCAATTTGAAAGAAATGTTAGACTCTGATGATATGCCAACCTATCTATCGGGATTTTCAAAGTTGAATGGCTCAGGAATAGAGATTGATAATATAGTTGGTAACTTTGAAACTGAGATTGAAACAATAATGTTCGATGACAGGTCATTCTTTCCGTTTAACTTTGATTTAATAGTCGAAAAAAAATCAATAGATAATAGAAAAATCCTATTCGATTCTGACTTTGGAAGCATTACATTAGAAGGTAATTACAATTTCCAAAACACTATTGATGCCTTGCAAAAGCAAGGTTACTATATGTATAACTTTATTGCTAATAAAATCAACAAATTAATACCTGAAGATCAAGCTGTTTTGAATCAATTAAAATTATTGGAAGTAGAAAAAATTGGTGAATACAACCCCATTGATGCCAATTTGAATGTTAAAATTTCTGACTTTTCATTTATAACTGCATTCTTAGACAGTGTCAACTTAACTATGGACACAGAGCTGAACTTTCAAATTTTTGCAAACAAGGATGAAAGCTCCTTGAATATTAATAAGCTATTAGTCGATGGTTTGTATTACAACAAAGGGAATCAAACAATTACGTCAGACAAAATAGAAGCAGAGGGCGGATTGTTTATGGAACTGCAAGACTCTATGTCAGTTTTTTCAGACTTCAATTTGGATGCAAAAGCAGAAAAGAAAATATCTATAAACGATAACTCGTTCAACTACCCACAAATTTCTTTGCAATTTGATGGTGACCAATTTGACTTTACTGGTGCTTCTGATATCAACAATCAAATTGATTTAGCTTTCGACGGCAATACAAATTTGATTCCAGGAGGTGTCAGATTAGGTTTTTCTCGACTTGATATATCATACAAAGATCAATACACATTACAGTTGAGTGAAGAGATAGATGCAACATTTGTCGATGGTGGTTTCACTATTAACTCTATGCAAATGGAAAACCCAAACGCCGACGAGACAATCACAATTAGTGGTGAATACAATGCTGACACAGAAAACTTTTCGGATTTTAACTTAGCTATTAGCAGTCTTGATATAAAAGGAATAAAACCATTTTTACCACGAAGAAATCAAGCTCAGTTCGATCAAATAGATGGTAAAATAGATTCACTACAAATAATGATTAATGGTTCTGTGTCCAACCCCAAAATGGACTTTTTTGTCACTTCCGATGACATAAAAATTAATGAACAGATGGTAGGAGACATAGAATCAGAGTTGAAGTACAGAAACAAAAACTTGACAGGTAATCTGATTATTGAACATTATAGTGATGAAGAAGCATTTCCTGAACTTATTAATGGGGAAATAAATTCTCTGCCTTTAGATTTATCATTCACAGAAGTTGAAGATCGATTTGGTACTGGAAAACAAGTAGATATTGAATTTGATATTGACTCACTCCCACTATCTATAGTTAGCCCATTTGTACCGTCTATCAGCTTTTTAAAAGGGATTGGGAAGGGGAAATTAATGATCGGTGGCGCTATGCCTGACGGCTTGACCTTAGACGGTATTCTTAGATTCAACAATACTTCCTTTTTAGTAGATGCAACAAATGTAAGTTACAGAGCCAAAGGTGGGCTAATACTTCGTGAAAATAATATCTTTTTGGAAGATGTAATGTTGTATAACCAACAAGATGATTTGAGTAACGGTAGAGCTGAAGTAACAGGTAAGATTGCATTAGAAAATCTTAATATCAACACCCTTGATATAGGGATGAAAACAAAGCGTTTTCTGGTAATGCGTAACGAAACCCAAAAAGTAAAAAAAGATTTATATGGTAAGTTAATAATCTCGACAGAAAGCGATTCACTTCGATTTTGGGGCTCATTGGAAAAACCAAACTTAGAAGGATATGTGGCTCTGGAATCTGCAGATTTGAAAATGCCTGATGAGGAAGAAGTTCAACTTGTAAAATCAAAATTTATTTACAAGAGAATAGGTGACCTTATAACTGCAAGTTATGGCAGGGAAGATAGTGTTAGGGTACAAAAAACTGCCAGAGCTCAAGAAGTTCAAGAAAGTCTTATGGACTTGCTAAACATAGATTTAGATTTAGAATTTAGAGGCAGAACATTAGTTGATATGCAAATAAATCAATTCCTAAGAACAAGTGTAATAATTGGAACGCCAATTAATGTCAAAAGTATAAGATATGTTAAAAATAGAAACAACAAAGAAGCAAAACTATATGGAAAAATAGTGCTCAAAGAAGGAAGTAAGCTTTCGTTCTTCAAAACATTTGACATAAGTGGTGATATTAACTTCCCAACTGGTGACATATCTAACCCTCAGCTGGATTTAAAAGCTGAATATCAAGGAACTACAAGAGATTATAAGCAATTCAATGTCGAAATATTTGTAACTGGGACTAAAGAAAATCCAATACTTCGATTTGAGTATGATGTAGCAGGAGATTCTGGCTATGGGGATAAGGAAAAAAAGCTGACAGATATAATGTCGTTACTGCTCACTGGTAACACTTCCAAATCGAATGGTGGAAACAGCAACAGTGGTCAAGACATTAATTTTCAAAGTACGATTGCTTCCGATATACTTACAAGGCAAGTAGCTCAGGAATTAGGGAAATTAGGACTAAGTGCTCAAATTGATTTTGAAGACAACTTTGAAGATGCAAGAGTAAAAATAGGTGGAGATATAGTCGGTGGAGCCAGGTGGTCTTTCGGTGGTAATGTGAATGACATTAGTGGTTCAAGAATAGAATTTGAAATACCGTTGGATGATTTTATTAATCTTACAGAAGAAGAATGGCTAAATATATTACTAAACTTCACTTATGTAAATTCACCAGAAACTGTGAAAACAGATGAAAACCAAATTCATTGGGAAGGAAAACTAAAGTTAGGTGGTAGTTGGTAAAAAGCTATAGCTTTTCTATCACTCTTAGCTTTGCACTTCTCGCACGTTTATTTCTTTTTATCTCCTCATCGGAAGGTACTTCAGGTGATTTTGTTAGCAGCTTGACAACTGGGTCGATTGCTACATAATTACCATATATTTTCTCATCATCAATAGCATCTCTTCGCTTGGCTGCAAACTTTTTGAATACATCTTTTACGATCCTGTCTTCCAACGAATGGTAAGACAATATTACTACTCGTCCACCTTTTTCTAATTTTGGAATGACATTAGTAAGTGTGTCAAGAAGCACTTTTAGCTCCGAATTGACTTCTATTCTTATTGCTTGAAATACTCTGGATAATGATTTGAAATGTAAGTGAGTGGGTACTACGTCTTCCACTATCTGACGTAGGTCATTGGTAGTAGAAAGGGAAGTAGCACGACGGACCTCGACGATTCGTCGCGCTATCTTTCTTGAAAAGGGCTCTTCACCAAAATCTTTGAAAATTCGGATTAGTTCTTCCTCTGTTGCCACATGCAACAAGTCTTTTGCGGTTCTTCCTTCAGTCCCAAACCTCATGTCAAGTTCGGAATCGAATCGGTAGCTGATCCCCCGACTGCTACCGTCTAACTGATTGGAAGATACACCTAAGTCTAACAAAAGACCACTAATTGTCCCTTCTCTCTCCTCTATGCTGTATGCCTTATCGAAACCTTCGTTCCTTAGTATTAACATACCATTTTCTATCTCAGTAGAAAATCTTTTCTGACAGTGCTCTATGGCATCTGGGTCTTTATCATAAGATATAAGCAGCCCATTACTGTCTAATTTTTTCAAAATAGCCGATGTGTGACCTCCACCTCCGAGTGTCCCATCTACGTACATACCAGCTTTGTTAGTGATCAGATAATCGATACACTCGCTGAGCAGTACGGGGTCATGATAATCATATTCATTCCCCACAGCTATTGCCTCATTCTTCTTTTTTTGTCATTACGTGTTTTGCTACATCTTCGTAGCTTTCACCAAAGTTATTTATGCTTTCTTCAAATTTGTCTGGGTTCCAAAATTCTATTTTATCAACCATACCCATTATAAGCACTTTCTTTTCTACACCAGCGAACTCAATTAATCGCTTAGGTAGTGATATTCTATTTTGAGAATCTAAACTAACCTCGTCGCTCCACATAAGTAGAACTCTAAGGAAATACCTGTTCTTCTCGTCATATTGGTTAAGTGATTGTAAGTGCGACTGATATTTTTTCCACTCATCCATAGGATAAGCAACTATACAATTATCAGTACCACGTGTTACTACAAAAGTATCATTAGAATCAGGTGAAAGCATCTTTCGCATTTTTGCAGGGATATTCACTCGACCTTTCGAGTCTAAAGAATATGTTTCCTGACCTTGAAAAAATGACACTTTTACACCTTACTTTTACTATTGTAGGTAATCTAACACACTTTCTACCACTTTTACCCACTTTGGTACTCGCAATTAATGAAAAATATAATTAAGTACAAAATAATATTTCAAATATTTGTATTTATTTTCCAACAGGTACTATTATTAGACACTTTCGAGCTTATGATTAAATTTGACAAAACAGATAACTGATTGCAAATGATGTGACATCACCCATTGTACGGCAAGAGTTACGGGAGAGAAATAATAAATAATGGATAATTGTGGTACAAAGTGGGGCAAAAAAAAAGCCGAACAATTTGTTCGGCTTAGTAAAATTCTATTCTAAATCTTTTTTTTATAATTGTCCGTGGGGTGGTTTTGGTTTACCTTCCTCGTCTTCTAACCAATCAAAATATTCGAACACTGCGTCACCGCCATCTATTCTGATTACTTCACCAGTCATAAACAACAAATCAGGATTACAAAGAGCTAACACAAGAGCAGCCACGTCTTTTGGAGTGGTAACTCTACCCATTGGGTTCTGTATCTCAGCTAATTTTATCATACTTGGGAAACCAGGAATCTTGCTTGCAGCAGGAGTGTTAGTAACACCCGCAAATATACAGTTAGCAGAAATACCGTGAGGAGCCAATTCGATAGCCAATTGTCTTGTATAAGATTCTATAGCAGCTTTTGCAGCAGAAACAGCACCATAGTTCAACATCGCTTTACCCGAACCAACACTTGTGAAAGATAAGATTCTAGCATTATTAGAAAATAACCCAGCTCTAAAGACTTCTTGAGTCCAATAAACTAAGCTATTAGCCATAACATCCATCGTCATTTCTAACTGTTTTTTGGTAATTTGCGAATCTTCGTGATCAGTGACTAAGTACTTAAGCGTACCAAATGCTAAAGAATGAACAAGTACATCTAATTGATGGCCTTCAACATTTTTTGCATTTTCAGCTATTGCTGCCACTACACCAGCTCTATTCTTATCGTCGGCAGCATTTTTGTTAAAAAAGTGCACATCTACACCAATCTCAAGCAATTCATCTCTGAAAGCTTCAGCTTTAACACGGTTTTGTCCCATATCCATGTGAACACCGTAAATATTATAACCGTTTTCTGCCAGCTTTCTTGCCGTGGCTTTTCCGAATCCGCTTGACACACCAAGTATCAGAGCATAAGGCTTTCTCGAACTCATTCCTTTACCTTTTTAGAAGTATTGATTTTTATTTTTTTTAATTTAACAAAATTTTTTTTCATTTCTAAGAACCTTATCTTTGGAATATTAAAAAAGATGTAATTTTTATACCTTAATAACCCAAATGTATCATGAGTAATATAGATCCTCCTCGTCCAAACGCTAATTCATCGGAAAGCCAAAGGTTCGATAAGTTTATGGAATTAGTAAGAATACTAAGAAATGAATGCCCTTGGGATAGGAAACAAACTAATGAATCCATAGCCCATTTGACAATAGAAGAAAGTTACGAAATATTAGATGCTATTGAAAACAATGATGATAAAGAGTTAGCCAAAGAACTTGGTGATGTCTTATTACACGTATTGCTGCATAGTGTGATAGCTGAACAACGGGGTGCATTCAGTATCTCTGACATTATAAATGAAGTACATGAGAAAATGATTCATCGCCATCCTCACGTATTTGGATCCGTTGAAGTGAGAAGCGACGAAGATGTAGTGCAAAACTGGGAAACTCTGAAAAAGAAAGAAGGTAAGCTATCTGCTCTAGACGGTGTACCCAAAGGGCTACCTTCTTTACTAAAAGCCGAAAGAATACAACACAAAGCATCGAAAGTTGGCTTCGATTGGGATGACAAAAGTGGAGTATGGGATAAGGTATTCGAAGAAATAGATGAACTAAAAGAAGTAATAACAAACGGTTCCGACAAGCGAAAAGAAGAAGAGTTTGGTGATGTACTTTTCTCTCTTGTCAATGCTGCTCGCCACGAAGGAATAGTACCTGAGAAAGCTCTTAATAGCACTAACAACAAATTCATTAGAAGATTTCAATACATAGAAGCAACTGCTAAGAATACCGGCAAAGATATGGATGACATGAGCTTAGAAGAAATGGATTTACTTTGGGAAGAATCAAAAGTAAATACTTAGTTTTCTAATAAACTTTGATAGTTGAAGCAGAAACAACCAAATTATTCAAAGTATCTTCCAACTGATTAACAACTTGACTCGTTTTATGATTAATATTACTACTAATCTTGGCATTTTCAACTATTTCAACTAATTTCTTTGTATCCATTTCATTTCTAAATACCTCTTGCTGTAGCTTGCAGTTTGCAAGAATCTTCAATAAAAACAGATTGTCTTTTTCATCTATAGTACTATATTTATGAGCAATTTCAATTAGCTCATCTTTAATAGCATTCTCATAAGAACCATCAATCATTGGATAAATAGTTGTACCATTTTGCTCTTTTGTTTCTAATATTCCTTTTTCTACAAGTCCGTTTAAGATTTCATTTTTAGATCTACTAGCTAATTTCGCAACCTTATAAACCACGCTTAATAAACTCTTATTTTTTAGATTACTTAATAGCTCTAAGGTGTTTTCGAGCAACAAATTCTTATTACTTTTACTGTTAGTTAATTCGATGATACCATTATTCAAGTCTATTTCGCCTGATTCAAAAAGCTCAAACAAAATCCCACACGACAAAGCGTAGTTCAACCTCATTGAATCAGTAACCCAAATCCCCGTGTTATCATCGAGTGCAATCAATGTTATCTTTTCTAATATTGACAAGTTCATATTTAATTTCCGTTGTATTTCATACTTCAGTTAATGACAAGCAATTATGTTGCCAAATTTTTCTACTTGCAAATTACTAAATCATTGGTTAAGTTAATAATTAGTAATTCACATTAATTATAGGGATTTAACTATGGAATGGTATCTAAAAGTTGTACGGGACAATTATGCTAACTTTGAAGGAAGAGCCAGAAGGAAAGAGTTCTGGATGTTTACCTTAATTCACGTTCTTATTTCGATTGTGATTGGAGTAATACAGTGGATGATCGGAATTGATTTTATACTTACAGCAATTTATGGATTAGCAGTATTAGTACCTGGCTTAGCTGTGGCTGCACGAAGATTTCAAGACATTGGTAAGCCTAAAACATGGGCAGGGTTAATAGTAGCAATGATAATTATTAATTTTATACCATTCGTAGGATGGCTTATTGCATTTATAATTGCTATCGTACTTATATTTTTCTTTGTTCAAGAAGGCGACCAAGGACCAAACGAATATGGCCCAGACCCAAAAGCTGCTGTAATTAATCAACCAGTATAAAATTTATAAAAATATTAATTGAGCTATGTATTATAGATTGATAATTTCAATCAATTTTTCGTAGCTCTTTTTTTTGTTGAAATTTTCTGCAACGTATCTGTATCCAGCTTTACCGTAGCTCATTCGCAACTCATCGCTTTCAATCAGTTTTATAATAGCATTCTTCATTCCCAAAACATTGAATGGAGTAACTAGCAAACCAGTTTCATTATTTATTATCACTTCGGGGTTACTACTAATATCAAATCCCACTACTGGAAGTTCGTGCAACATCGCTTCTGCAATAGAGTATCCAAATCCCTCGTACTCCGAGCTGCAAAGGTATATATCGAGACCACTAAGAAATTCGTGTACATCGTCGTAAAAGCCTACCAATTCAACATAATTTCCCAGCTGCTTTTCCTCTATCTCACTACTTAACTTCTGCTCTAATTCTCCCTTTCCAGCTATCTTGATTACAGCATTGATATTATCTTTCTTCAGCATTTCTGCAAGTTCTATCACATACTTTAGCCCTTTCTGCTCGGTCAAACGAGAAGCGTTTCCTATTACTACCTTATCTAAGTTATTCTGTCCGTTTTCATATTTCTTCACATCGACACTATTATATAGTATATGCTTTTTTGTGGGTATTTTGTCTTCATCTATATTTTTGAAAAAAGCAGCTTTTGTGGCTATTGAATTAAATATAATATCGGATACCAAAGCAGAGTAAATAAATCTATTTGCATTAGTCCATCTTACTGGTCGAGCTATACCACGCCTGTATATCACTCTAATTTTTAGCTTTCTACAAATCATAGCAATAGTTTTCAAATCGCGTGAGTCATTTACTATCATAACTTCTACTTTTCTTTTTGTAAGATAGTCAGCAATTTTTCTGTTTTTTATGAAGTTGAAATAGCTAAATGGCTTTATATCCACCTCAAAATGATTGATATTTGCATTTGAAACTCTTCTTTTCAGCTCACCCATTTCATTCAAAATAAAGCTGACTTCAAGGCCATGCTCAGCCATAGCTTTTGCGTTTTGGAAGTGCCACTTTTCTCCACCTCCCCAAAACTTTGTTGTGTTTACAAAACAGACACGCTTCATTTCTTTGCCTGTTTGTTCAGCTGATAGAGTTTGAGGTATTTTAGATACTTAGCAAAAGCAGAGTTTTTTGCAATTACATAGCCATAAAAGCCATCTAAGAAGCCCATTCTGATGAAATAATCACGAATGAATTTGAAAGTTGAATTGAAGAAAACATTAAACAGACTGCTCTTTCTGCCTTTTTCGTGCATTGCTTGAGCAGCAATTGTGGTAAATTTCTGTATCTGCTCTATGTGTTGTTCTATACTGTCAATGGAGTAATGCAGCAAATCGCCGTCTATTTTTTTGACATTTAAATTTGAATTTAGAACTACTTTGTCATGTGGGTTAGTGCCTGCCCATTCCCCCAAATCTTTCTTCCACAATCTAAGTTTTGTGTCTGGGTACCACCCACCATGCTTTATCCACTTACCACAGAAGTTTGTCAACCTGTTGAACTCGTAAGCATCGTGAGTGGAGTTTGACTTGATTTCTTTTATAGAGTCTATTAGCTTTTCCGATAGCACTTCATCTGCATCCAAAGACAAGACATACTCAAACTGAGCTTTGGCTAAGGCAAAATTCTTTTGTTCAATATAACCCAAAAATTCTTGACTGACGACTGATGCACCCTTGGTTTGGCATATTTCGACTGTTCGGTCAGTAGAGTGGGAATCGACAACTATTAGCTCATCTGCCACGGTGGCAAGTGAGTCAAGGCATAGTCCTATTTTTTCTTCTTCATTATAAGCTATAATAACTGCTGATAATTTCATAATAGGCGACGCCAACTAATTGTAAAATCGGAATTATTTTTTCTTTCGGTATTGTTGTACGTCTATCTCGTACTTGCGAATCTTATTGTGTAATGTCTCACGGCTAATATCAAGCTGAGCAGCAGATTTACTTACGTTACCTTTGCAACGTTCCAAAGTCGATTCAATCTTTCGCTTATCCACTTGCTGCAAATCCTCTTTGAGAGTTCTGTCGGACGAAAGGAATGTTTCCGTGTTAGAATCAACAACGGGAGCTGAAGAACTTGACCTCAGCATTTTGTGTACGTCATTAACTTCTATCTCTTCACTTTTCACTGTCTGCAATATTACTCGAACTAAACTGGCTAATTCTCTGACATTACCGTTCCACAGCTGTTCTGTCATAAATTCTACAGCAGCAGGTGAGAACACCTTGTTTTCGCTAAAGTTGTCATTGTGGATTTTCAAATAGTAATCCACTATTTCAGGAATGTCTTCTTTCCTTTCTCTTAGTGGTGGAATATAGATTTCGCACTCACGCAACCTATGGTACAACGGTTCTCTGAAAGTACCGTCCTTCATTTCTTGCACTAAGTTTTTATCTGTAGCAGAAACTATACGCACATCTACATCTTCACTTTCTACGGAACCGACTTTACGTACTTGACGTTCCTCAATTGGTATTAGCAAATTACTCTGCAAATCGAGTGGCATATCGCCAATCTCGTCCAAGAATAATGTGCCTCTATCCGCTTTGTGGAACAAACCACGCTTAGTTTCAGTAGCACCAGAGAACGCACCTTTGATGTGTCCGAATAGTTCACTTTGGAATAATTCTTTCGGAATGTTTGGTATATCAACGGTAACGATAGAGTTCTTAGTCCTACGAGAAACCCCGTGTATTGCCTTAGCGACTAACTTTTTACCTGTCCCCGTCTCCCCTGTTACCAATATATTCAGGTCAGTTCTACCAAATCTGATAATCTGATCACCAAGCTCTATCATTGCTGGGCTGTTACCAATTAGTCCGTGCATTTTTAGGAAGTTTAAAATCTCTTTCGTTTCTCCCTTAGCTTCGGCCTTGCTTATGGCACTTTCCAGCACTTCTTTTATCTTGTCTTTACTTACTACACTTTTCTCAATAAAATTGACTGCACCAAGTTTTGTTGCTTTTACAGCAGTCTCAATTGACCCCTTTCCAGAAATCATCACAACAGGAATTGAGGGATATTTTTTCCTCGAATGTTCTAATATATCTAATCCAGTTTTTTCAACCGACGGTCCAAATTCAATGTCGAGTAAGGCAAGAGCAATTTCTTTATTACTCTCATCTAAGTGATTTATAGCTGTTTCTGGGTCATTGCACATTATTGTTTCGTAACCGAAACCCTGTACTATGTCAGAAATAGTTGAACAAAAATCTGGATTGTCATCTGCTATTAAAACTTTCATTTATTCTATTCTTCAAATTTTACGGGTGATATAGTATTCAATATACTAAAAACTTCTCTGTATTCCTTACTGCCAATCGCTTTTAATTTATTATTCCAAAGTCCATTGACGCTAACTTTGTTCTTTGGGTTCGAATATCGAATGAACCTTACCGTGTCTGCTGGCACATTGAGTGTTTGAACTTCTAAAATAGTTTCCCATAGCTTTTCAGTCATTGCACAATATACTGAATCGCTTGCTTGCATAATTGGTTCGCCCATAGTGCTGTCTCGCAGACTCGCTAAACTATAAACTTTCATATCAGTAGTGACAGCATAGCCATGAATCACCTTGTTGTTCTGCATATCATAGTCTCCCCAACTGATGATAACAGAACGTCGCGATTCGCTAATGCAGCTGCTATATTCAACGCTGGAGCAACCAAGTGTTATCAAACACAATACTGATATTAATAACTTATTAAGCATTTTCTGATTCAATAAAGTCATTTATTCTTTTAAAACTTTCTTCTTTACCCAATAGTTCCATAGTAAGTGTAAGACTAGCACCAACTGACTTACCTGTGAGCATTAATCTAAGTGGGTTCATTACCTTACCGAATCCAAGTCCAGAGCTATCTACATAGTCCTTTACTACTTTGTGGATTGGCTCATCTGTCCAATCTTCTAACTTTTCCAACTCGTCAATTAGTGGTTTAACAGAGTCGTAAGTGCCTTCTTTCCATTGTTTCGCTTTGTATTTTTCGTCGAACTCACGAATTGGGCCAAACATATAGTCGCCAAACTCAGGAATTTCTTCGACAAAGTTCACACGCTCACGAAGCAAACCAACTACTCGCTCAACGTACTCCTTGTTCTCATACTTCCAGCCATCTTCATCCAATTTTGGAATTAACTTATCTGCAAGTTCGCCCAATGGCTTTGACTTCAAGTATTCTGAATTCATCCAAAGCAACTTTCTTCTATCGAATATCGCTCCACCCTTATTAACTTTCTTTATGTTGAAGCCAGCAATCAGCTCACCCATAGTGTAAATCTCTCTTTCACCACTTGGGTTCCAGCCCAGAAGAGCAATGAAATTAGTGAATGCTTCTGCAAAATAACCATTTTGCTTAAAATCTTCTACCGCAACGTCGCCGTGTCTCTTACTTAATTTCTGCTTATTCTGATTTAACAGCAAAGGCAAGTGAGCCAAGTTCGGCATTTCCCAACCGAATGCTCTGTAAAGCAATACGTGCTTAGGAACTGACGGTAACCACTCTTCCCCACGTATAACGTGAGTGATATTCATAAGGTGGTCATCTACCACATTCGCCAAGTGATAAGTCGGGAAGCCATCAGATTTCAGTAAAATCTGGTCATCCACATCTTTACCGTTCACAGTAACTTTACCACGAATCAAATCTTCATACTTTATTTCTTCGTGCGGAACTTTTAATCTAACTACGTGCTCTACGCCTTGCTCTAACATTTCCTTAGTCTTCTCTTCGCCCAAAGTGTATTGGCTCTTCATAGTTGAGCGGTCATACTTAGGAGCAACTCCGGCAGCCATTTGTCTTTCACGCATAGCTGTCAGCTCTTCCGAAGTGTCGAAAGCATAGTAAGCTGAGCCATTGTCAATCAACTCTTGAGCGTACTTAGAGTACAAATCGAATCTCTCGGATTGGATATATGGCCCATAATCACCGCCCTGCTCTGGTCCTTCGTCGAACTCAATTCCGCACCACTTCAGTGATTCGATTAAGTTCTTCTGCGAATCTTCCACAAATCTCGTTCTGTCTGTGTCCTCAATTCTTAGCACCATAGTGCCGCCAGTGCTTTTGGCAAAAAGGTAATTATACAAAGCTGTTCTTAGCCCACCTACGTGAAGGTAGCCAGTTGGTGATGGAGCAAATCTTACTCTAGTTGACATCTTAAATTATTCCGTTTGATTTATTTATCTATTTTTTCGCATTTCTACGTTTTGTGTAATAACAAAGATAATAAAAATCGGGGGAAGATTTAAAACTACTTGTAGGGTAGCAAAATCTAATTATATTTGTAGCTATAAATTATTTTTCGTGAAACACAGGGCAGGATTATGGGAACAATTGACAAAATAAAAGCAGCTTACGAAATTGAAAAAGAGAATAACAAATCGAAAAAGTTTATACTATTGACTGTGCTGATTCCTTTGTTATCAGTAGTATTTATATTACTTGGAACAGCTACTGACCTTAGTTTAACAGAGAATAAATCAGTAGAACACTTTTTAAAAGTGATTATTCAAGTTTATATTTCAATATTTCAGCCAGTATTACTAATTGCATTCAGCTATTGGGTATTTAATAAAACTAATCACAACACTGGATTTTCGAAAATCTCAACATTTAGCTCTTCTATTGCAAAGATTTTATTTGTTATAAAGTATAATTTCATCAGTTTTTTCTTTTTGGTTACATGCACTCTAATTGCTTTACCAGCGGTACAAGCAATATCAGGAGTTTGGTTAGATTTCAACTTTTCAGACTCTGTAATAGTAGTGCTAACTGCTTTACTAATTCCAATTCTCTCATTCCCTTTATTGAGTGTAATTAGTATAATGACTAAATGGATGACTAAGCCGATGTATTACATTGCCGCTTTGGTTATCTTATATTTTTCAAATTCCTTTTTTGCATTTGTACCTTATGGGTATCTGACTTTTTACGTAAACCTTCAAATGGCACCATTAATAATATTAGAAGGAGACTATTTACCACAATTAACAGTCTTCGCCATCATTGCCACCAACATAGCAGTCACAGCTTTGGTTATCTACTACTTGAAACGTGGTGATAGGACTGATGTGGCTTTAGAGGGGTGATAGGGGGATATGGGGAAGATTTGTGAGGCAGAGTTGTGAATAAATTTCAAGTTTTTATCTGTAAGATGTATTTGTTGGTATATCTATATCATAAGGATTATAAGACATTTTTGATGGATAGGAAAGCATATTCGGGAGCTCGATTTGGTTCACTAATTGCCGTTAAATTTAGTTTTCTTATTTTTTTCATATTTAGATATAATTTATACAAATTTGAAAATGAATCTGAAGAAAATCTGTTTCTATTAGTATATATACTTGTGATGTTCATTGCAATTGAAAAAACTATTTCATACACGAAAAAAAACTACGGAAAAGTCTATTTAAACATATCACAAAAAAAAGTTAAAATAATATACTACTTTTGGCATATTGCTTTAGTTGGTTTATTGATATTATTAATGTTTATCTAACATGATATTAAGACTAATATGCTTTTTGATATTAAGAATAATATGCTTTTAAAACTATGAGGTGCTAATAATATGGACTTATTTCATGCTGATTTAGATGAAGATTTTTTATTACAAATGTATAAAAAAGCTAAGAAAAACTTCAACTCTTGTATCTTATATAAAAATAATGATTATTTACTGGAAGAATTAAAGACACCTTTGGAAGATGTTGAATTAAGAAATTGCTCAGTACAGTTTAAATTTGATTTTGTTGAAGTCAAGAACTTTACAATAGAAACAACTATAGGATTATATATTGAGAATGAAATTATAGGAAAGTATTCTTACATTGAAAGTAGCCAAGGTTCTGTAATTGATGATGTATTAGTTTTCTATTAAGTAATCTTTAAATTGCAATTATAAACATGGGTTCTTCGGGTGCTATGGCACCATTAATAATATTAGAAGGTGACTACCTACCACAATTAACAGTCTTTGCCATCATTGCCACCAACATAGCAGTCACAGCTTTAGTTATCTACTACCTGAAGCGTGGTGATAGAGCTGATGTAGCATTGGAGGGGTGATGGAAATATGGAAAGATTTGTGAGGCAAAACAGTGAATAAATTTCAAATTCTAATTTGTAAGATGTATTAGTTTTTTATTGAGTAATCACTAAATTGCAATTGCACACATAGATACTTCGGTTGCTACAGTACCCTCTGAATGACAATCACCGTCACTCTGAGACTACAGAGTAGTCGAAGAGTCCATCTCGAACTAATTAAAATTGTTAATGTTTTATTTAAGCTCTATTTTAATTATAAACATGGATTCTTTACTTCGGCATCGCTCAGCACAGGCACTTTGTTCAGTATGACTATTTTTTTACATTTATCTACTACTACCTACACCTCTTCCAAGCTATTCAAAAGCTCAATAGCATCTTGGTGGTCAGGGTAAATAGCAATCACTTGCTGTAAGTATTCCTTACCCAAATCGTATTGCTCACTGCGAATCATTATTTCGCCAATGCCGAATAGTGAGTCTATATTATGCTTGTTTATTTCGAGTGATGCTTGATAGACCTTCAGAGCAGATTCATCATCGCCCATCGCACTCATTATCTCACCAACGAATGATAGTACATGATCAAGAGTTAGACTGATTTGGCTATCGTGCTTTATCTTTTGCCAGTTGTTCATTATGTTTATCATCTCATCTAAGCAATCTTCTAAGTTACCCTTGTAAGCCTTGGTCTTAGCTGATAAGTATTGGTAGTCAACATCGTCTGGGTTGAAGCTTTCTAAGAATTGCTCAGCCAAATCATAGTTACCTGTGTTTAGCATAATCAGCACAGTCTCTTTCAGTGCCAAAGCTTCGTACTCGTCATCAAGATTGCCAGATTCAACCACCTGTTTGTAAAGCTGAATTGCTGTGTCATAATCGAAATTATTGAATGCTGTCTCCGCTTCTCCGAGTAAGATGTAATCGTCTTCCAACTTCTCTAATTTCAGCATTGCAGGAGTTGCCATTTCCGTATCGTATAGGTAGTCCAATCTCTTCAACGTCTTAATTGTAGCGTTTCTCCAAGTGAAAATCGTCCTCGCTCTGTGCGATGCAATCAGACCCACGCTAATCAACGAAGTCGAACTATCGTAAGCATTTCGGAGCTTAGCACTGAGGTCATCTTGATCTGGCTCAAGCAAAAACGCCTCTTGAACAAATTTTCTATCTCCCATAGAAGTACCGATAGATTTTGGCTCGGCTTTTACTTTCCAGCCAACATTTTCATCAACGAAATCATCTGTAGCACCGCCGTCAGTCACGATAACTGGTAACCCACAAGCCATTGCTTCGAGTGTTGGCAGAGAGAACCCTTCACCTCTGTAAGGCGAGACGAAAACATCACAAGCTCTGTAAAGTGCAGCTATGTCTTCTTCTGGAAGCATTTCGTCTATGTATTCTATCGCTGGGGTGTCATTAATCAATTTCAATTTATTGATATACTCTTTGGCTGTTTGCCCCTTGTAGAATGTGTCACCACCCATGTCTTTTATTACTAAACACACATCATCGTGCTTAGTGAATGTACTTACATAAGAGTCTAACAATACATCAATCCCTTTTCTGTAAATCGTTCCGCCTACGAATAGAAGCTTCACTTTTTTATTCGATTTCAGTGGATAGTGCTTACCTTTGGGAGTGAACAAACTTGGGTCAATCCCATTTGGTATTACTTGCACCTTGTCTGGCTCAATTCCAGAGTTGATATAAACATTCCTACACCAATTAGTCGGAGTCCAAATCTCATCAGCATTTTGGAAAGCATCTTTTAAATCTGTAGTCAGAGCTGAAAATTCCCATGGCTGATTTATTATCCATTTGGCACCTTTTGGCGGCTCATTTTTCGGAGGCCACTGATGTCTAATCCAAACATAAGGCAGCTTTTCTTTCTCTTTGTCTATCTCTTTTACTCTAATGTCGTGCCAGTAGAGCTTTTCGTACTTGTCATTTCCTTTAGGGTTGAACTTCTCTGGCTCATAAGGTACTATTGTCAGGTCAGCCACTTCGGCATCGATAATATTAGAGCACTGTTCCCTGTTTATCAATGCGAGTGAATGATGCACAAATTGCGTTCCTTCCCATACTATATTGAGCTGTGGTCTGTAATCTTTTGAATAAGTATAACCATTAGCTGATTGCTCAACGCAAGAACTTGGCTTTGTTCCGACACCAGTTACTAACGGTTTGCCAATTGCAGTAGAATTATCCTTAGTCTTCTTTATCTCAATATTCTCGAACTTATTGGCTTTTAGCAATGCATTAAGAGAAGCAGAATCAAACGAGTTTTTAATTCTATGGTTCGCCGCTCCAAACATCATATTATTATAATCATTTAGCGAAATATCACCAGTCGATAAGCTACTAGAAATTGTAGCTACATCTAAGACACTAATCTCTAACTTGCCATTCCCAGACAGCGCACGTCTCGACTCCTTGAGCAGCTTAGCAACTTCATCTGTTTCTAAGTATTCTAATACATTCTCAAGCACAAGCGATTGCAATGACGAGTCATCTAAATCAATCTTCTGAGTGTCCTTATTGAATAGTGATTGCTCTG
Source organism: Chlorobiota bacterium (assembly GCA_034670025.1). GTDB lineage: Bacteria > Bacteroidota > Ignavibacteria > Kapaibacteriales > UBA2268 > PGYR01. Next base: position 131,108 of record JAXMOE010000002.1, on the reverse strand, counting down.
CATTCTTATTATACAAATTCTTAGTTCCAGCCGAGCTGTAACCATTCAGATTGATAACCATTCGCTTAGCACCTGCAGATGCTTCTTCTTCTAATTCATCTTTCAATTCGATTCCCTTTAGCATTGATTTAAAATCAAACTCTATTTCTTCTCTTTTTAGTGGAGCATTGCTCATTAGCTTCTCATATATAGCTGTCAGCTGAGTCAAATAATCATTGAACGATACTGGGACACTTGCGTTGGCTTGCAGCTCATTCAATAAATCTGGGTTCTTTATCATATCTAACAGGATATCCCTCAGCTCTATGCTATTGGAATGATCATAGATTATGCCATTGTACCCATCTTCAACGAAGTCAGAAATTCCGCCTAAATCAGAACCAATAACTGGCAGCCCCATAGCGAGTGATTCTTGCACAACAAATGGTGCACAGTCTTCCCATATACTCGGCACTACCATTAGGTCTAACTTGTTGGCAATATCATTGAGTTGGTTCTTATCATAAGCTCCGTGGAACACAACCTCACACTCAGTCCTGACGCTTTGTAATATTTCTCTATATTCCTCATCACAATAGCCATAGATATGTAGTTCCAAATCTTGTCTATCAATTTGAGAACAAGCTGCTATTAGCGACTGGATTCCTTTTTGTGGAATAACCGCACCAATAAAACCAATCTTGATTGGAGTGTTCACGCCTCTACTTTCACGCTTGGTAATTACATCCAAATTGTCGTGGATTTGATTCACTTTGTATATTATTTCCTTATAAACGCCGAACTCTTCGTATATCTCTTTCTGCCTGTCGGACACAGCAAGCACCATATCGCAGGCATTCACGCTATCTCTTGCCACATTGATTCGCTCTTCATACAAATCGTGCTTTCTGTCAATATCTGGCACATCGCTATAAGTGAAAAACTCTGTGTTACCCCACTTCTGCAAATCATCTGTAAACATATATAGCTTTGGGTCGATTGGGTGATAGTTATATGGAGTGAATATTGTCTTGATTGCCCTGTCAGTAGTAGGCTTTACAATACCGAATGATAGCCCAATGAAGTTATGGAAATTGACAATATCTGGGTCAATTTTCTCTAAGTAATCTTCATATATTTCTACTATTTTATCATCTCTAACTTCTCTTTCCGGTCGTTCGTAGTCCAAGAATTTTGCAGGTCGGTTGTATATACCAATCAAGTTCACACCAGAATCACTACTCTCTTCCACGAAGTACGGCTCGTCACTGTGTGGGTGTTTGCCAGTTGCATATATCACATACACCTCATAACCTTTCAGCACTAAGCCCTTAGCCACTGACTTAGGGAAAGTAGTACCTCCACCGACTTCATTCCAACCATACATAGTGAATAAGATTCGCTTTTTATCACTATCAATATTTATATTTATATCTTGCTGTTTTGTTGTAGTCTGGGTAACTGAATCTACCACTAATTTGTCCTGCCATTTACTTAAGAAATATTCGTGATTTGCTTTATCGTAGCTATCTTCATTTTTGAAATAACGTTCAAACTTATCCATTCCAACAGTCTTTTTAGTAATAGATTCGTGGTGAGTGGCCGATACTTGTGGGTTAAACCATACCTTATAACCAGCGTCTCGCACCTTCATACATAAGTCCAAGTCCTCGTGACCAAAGTGATACTTCTCATCAAAACCACCGACTTCCTCGAACACCTCTCTTCTAATTGTAAGAAGCGCACCCGTTACCATCTGAAACTCTTTGGCTATATTCACAGCTGGGTCATCTTCTTCTTTCAATAAGTGAACGTGGTAGTGAAGATTAAGATTATTCAGTTCTGGCACTGGCCCCCATACTATGCCTGCGTGTTGTATTCTGTTATCAGGGTAAGTGAGTTTTGCTCCTTGTATTGCAATATCTGGATTATTGTCAAAAGCTGTTTCTAGCGATTCCATCCAACCAGTATTTGTTTCTATATCATTGTTCATAAACACAAGATACTTACCAGTAGCAATCTCTGCACCTTGGTTGTTAGCTTTGGAATAGCTCTCATTTTTATCGTTGACTATTACTTTTGCAAAGTCACCGAGGTTAGCCAATAGTTTTTTGGTACGTGGGTCAGAATCATTATCAATCATAATCACTTCTATATTATGCAAATATGTCTGACTAATAATGTATTGCAAACATTTCATAGTATAATCAGTATCCGAATGCACTGGTATAATAATTGAAAACTCGATTTCCCCTTTCTTCTTGCCTAATACCTCACGTCTAACTTGTTTATAATCGTACTCTAATCTATCGTTTATTTCTTTGTGCCTTCTGTTGTTCTCTGCCATTTCAATGCTTGTCTTATTATAGTCTAATTCTATTTCAACTTTATCTTTCCATTTTCTAATAAATCTTAATAAGTTTTCATCATCAAACTTATGTCTGTGTTGAGACATAGATTCATAATGATAAAGCATTGATTTGCCACAATAGTATATATCCCAACCTGCTTGCTCAGCCATTAGACAATAATCAATATCTTCGTAACCGTTAATATACCCATCATCCAAGCCACCCAATTCATTTATAAGTGCCTCGTCAATCAAGAAACAAGCCCCAGTTACTGCTCTTAATTTTCTGACCTCTTTTGCTTCTGGAGTTTGTGAAAGTTTTGCATATAAGTTGAAATGGAATGGGAATGCGAAACCCTTCTGGTGTTGCCCCATATAAACACCGCAATGTTGAATCAATTCAGAATCTGGAAAAAGGAGACATGAGCCAACTATACCGCATTTGTCTTCATTGTTGAGTGTAGTCAGCATTTCTCTTAACCACCCTTCGGTAACAACTATGTCATTATTTAATAGTAATGCGTGTTTACCTCTTCTGTCTTCAATTCCTTGGTTGCAAGCAATAGCGAAGCCCATATTCTCTTCATTTCTGATATATCTAAAGTTAGGTAGTGCTTCCGAATATTGAACACACAGCTCTTCCGTTGCATCTTCCGAGGCATTGTCAACAACAAGGACTTCATAGTTATTATTACTATCAGTTAGTTCAAATAGAGATTCTAAGCATTGCTTGGTTAGCTCCACCTTGTTGAAGCAAGGAATGATAATAGTAACTTCATAACCCTGTTTTTCTGCACTTTCGTTAGTCTGCTCTGGTTTTGCTTGTTCATAGCTCATATCAGTGCCGCCACCCATAGCGTCTTCTATGGCTGCACGTAATTCGTGGGCTTCTGCAAATCCAGGGTTAATAATTACCTCCGCATAGATTGCTTCTTCGGCTTCCTCATACCTGCCAAGCTTGTATAAACAAAGTGCTTTTGAGTAATGCAAGTTAGAATTATTTATAGTATTGCGAGGCAAGTTCTCCATCAGCTTTTCTGAAATAGCTAACGCTTCTTCGTAATTGTGTTGCTTCAGGTTTTTTATAAGCTGAGGCAGATCTTTACTGAACTCTGACTTTGGTTCTAAGTATTTACGATACTCTGAAATTGGCTTATTCCAATCAGACTTCATTGCATTTAACAAATCGTCAAAGCCACTAAATTTAATATCTTCCAATGTTTTAGAAACGGCATAAACATCGCTCAGCTGACCGTTTGGAGTTAAACTTTCTCCATTGAGACCATTTGGTGTAAATACGTCATCGCCTTTTTTCTTAGCCCAACCGAAATCAAATAGAACTGGTTTTTTATCACTTACAATAATATTATTAATGTTGATGTCTCGGTGTTCTATTCCTTCTTTTTCTAATATTTCTAATATGTCGAGTAATCCGCCTACAAATTCTTTCTTTTCGTTTTCTGAGAAATTCAGGTGGAAGTTTTCATTTTCTGAAATTGTATTTCCATCAATGGCTTCTACGTCGAAATAGTGACTATTACCCTTCTGTTGCAAGTTTTTCACATTAGGGAAACTGCTATATTTAGTCAGAAGTTTCAAAATATTATATTCATTCTCTGCAATATTATGATTAGCTTGCTTTACATACCCATCTTCTAATTTGTAAACCCTACTGATATAGTAATTCCCAAAATAAACTGAAAGTATTCTTGAACTTATACAGTTAGCTAATGGATATGTGTATTCAAATGATCTGTCAGTTAAATATTTATTTAATTCAATACTTTTAAAACCATTATCAGAAAATAATTTTGAATAGTCATTCAGGTTAGATGAAATAGAGACTACATTCTTTTCTGGATTGAATAGATTATACAACATATTCAATGAATTATCAGTAGCTCCGTAATGATACAACATTTTGAACAAAACGAAATCTGCACTTGCTTTTCTATTTATGGCTTTGAAGTCCCCACTTTGTTGAACGCTTTCTGTAAGGTAAACTGACACATTTTCTGGGAAACTCTCTTTGGTAAAAAGGTTAAGTCTGTAATTCAACTTACCTGAATTGAGCCCTATATATTTAATACCATTCGCCTGAGAAGTGATTTCATATTTAGATTTTATTATTTCGACTGAGTTTTGACTTATTAAGATGTCAGTTTCCAAAAGGTAACCTTCAGTCATTATATTTTGCAACAAATCAGGATAAAAAAGCAGTGTCATATCCGAGTCTATGCTCTTTACATTCTCTAAAATTCCGGCTAATGTTTTTTGTAGGAATCTATGTGCTTCCTGTGCTGAAACTGCTGAATCATTCTTGCTATTTTGATTTACGTCTTCACTCATCTCTTTTTCACAATTTATTATATATTACAATCAAACAATTTACTCAAAAATTGTGCCACCAGCACTATTACGATATTAAATTTTATAATGCTATATTTGAATATTATTACAACAGAATTAGAATATAAATACTTATGTCAAGAACAATAGTCGCATTAGCAACAGCACCAGGGATAGCAGGACTCAACGTAGTTCGTATTTCTGGCGACAATGCCTTCATTATAGCGGACAAGTGCTTTAGTGGGAAAACAACTTTAGAAAATGCGGAATCGCACACCATACATTATGGCAAATTTCAATCTGCTGATGAACTAATAGACACCGTAACAGCAAGTGTTTTCCGAGCTCCCAACTCTTACACAGGCGAGAATACTGTTGAGTTTGGTTGCCACGGTGGGAATGTAGTTGCTGGTCAAATTGTGAACGCCCTGCTCGATTCGGGTGCAGAATACCCAGAGCCAGGCGAATTTACTCGAACTGCATTCTTAAACGGCAAATTAGATTTGACACAAGTGGAAGCTGTGGCTGATATTATCCATTCCACCTCTGTTGCTGGTGCATTAACTTCAGCACGGCAGTTAGTCGGACAATTCACACAGCGGTTAAAACAACTACGAAAAGAGCTGATTCGCACTGCTGGACTTTTGGAACTTGAACTCGATTTTTCCGAAGAAGAAATAGAATTAGTTGACAATAGTGAAGTAAGGCAAAGACTTACTGAATCACTCGTTTATTGCAATGAATTGGCTGACAAATACAGAGCTTCCGAAGTGCTACGTTCTGGCTATGTGGTTGCCGTTGTGGGCTTTCCTAACTCTGGCAAATCGACACTATTCAACTCAATCTTACAAAAAAACAGAGCAATAGTCAGCGAAATAGAAGGTACAACTCGCGATTATATCGAAGAAGATATTCTGCTCGGCGGCATAAAAGTACGGCTGATAGACACTGCTGGCCTGCGTGAGACCGAAGACATAATAGAGATAGAAGGTATAAAATTAGTCGAGTCTGTGTTGGAACAAGCGAACTTAGTCCTTGTGCTCAACGATGCAAACAATGGTACTGATAGCTCCAATGATTTATTCAAATCACTCAAAGAGAAGTACAGTAATTCGCAATTCTTGTTGGTTCAAAATAAATCTGATTTGGTCGAATCGCAGCACCCAAATAATATATATATATCAGCAAAAAATGGTGAAGGAATAAACCATATAACTTCTGTTATAAAAGAGAATGCTAAGAATAGCGCCGACAGAATAAATGATGTATTGATAAACAAACGCCACGCTGATTTGCTAAGAAAAGCTGCGGCAGAAATTCAAAATGGAATAGACGCAATAGATTCGGATATGGAAAATGAGATTATATCCATAGACATAAGAAACGCCACAAACACACTCGGCGAGATAACTGGCGACCAATGGAACGAAGAAGTATTAGCTGAAATTTTCTCTGGCTTCTGTATTGGGAAATAGAATTACAAGTATTCTTTGTTATAGTAAACTGAAATATCAATTGGTTTGGTAATCGAAAAGTCATGCTTATTCATATATTCAAACATGTACTTTTTGAGTAATTCCTTATCGGTAAATACATCTTTACTAAGATTTAAACCTATTTTTTGACCGAGTACAGGTAATCGCTCTTGATAATCTTTGGCGATTGACTTCTTATGAATTGCTGCATGGTAAAGCAAAGAATAAAAGTAATCTTCATCGTTTGGTCTGTAGAAACCATTCGAATCAATCACCTTATCTTCGAGTAATTTTTCTTCCCATTTCTTTTCATAATACTCATCGCCAACGAACCGAATATCAAACAAAACCTTTTCGTTATTAATCAGTGTTACGTGCAGTACTCTGTGGTCTTCAGGGAATACCTTTCCAGCATTCAGAATATATTGCAAATTTTGAGGTGAGTCAGTAAGTAAGTCAATATCACCGTGTTCCTTCATAGTGTATTCATCTGGGATACTCTCAAAATTACGCATTATAATATAGTTCACTGTGTTGTTGAGTGCAAATATCAGTTGATGTATGTTCTTCCACCCACCGCTTCCCTCTAAGTCTTTTGCTATGGGCTTAAATGTACCATCCCATTTTCTATCCTTATATTCATCTTTGAACGATGCAGAATTTTTCCCTAATAACAAAGCCATATCGTGGTCAAATTCCTTCTCTGTATCTGTGGCGTGGACTCTGTGACCACCACCAGTCCAAGAACGATAGAGCTGCTTTTTATCAAAAGTCTTACTATTAACTTGTCTTGGCCCGTGTGAAGTTTCTCTACTTTCGTAAGTAGGGTTGTTATCTCTAATTGCAATCAATAGGAATCTATCTTTACCACAATGCACTTCTTTGAATGAGTTGGGGGGTAAATTCGTCCCATAAAACCTTGTCAAATTATGAGCAAATTTATCTTGTGACCACTTTACATCATATATTTCAACGATCTCAAATGTACTTTTCAAATCATCTATAATTTTCTCTTGTACGTTTCTGGCGAACTCCCAGATAATAAAAAGATGCATTTCGGGTTTTGGCATAATTGTTTCAGTATTAAATTAAAATTGTAATTTGAAATATGAAGTAGTACAATATATATTTTGTCTTAGTAAATATCAATTAAGACTAAAGTAATATTTTTTATATATATTTGGAACTTTGTTATTAGCTTAAGTCAAAGAGGAATGTTTTGGAAGTATCAAAAGATAGAATAAAACAGTTAGATGAAGGCGGTATGTACGAAATACTTACCGAGTTTTACCTCCAGGTAGAAACTGGACTAAACGCTGGTCAGGCAATGGACAAACAGCATTATAATCATGACAACATAGTCTTTTGTGGTATTGGTGGGTCGGCTATTTCGGGCGATATTCTTTCAAGCTACCTCGGTTCTATTGGCTTTAACAAACAAATTTATGTCAATCGCGAATATACCCTTCCCAACTGGGTCAACGAAAGGACTTTGGTTCTTGTTAGCTCCTACTCAGGCAATACGGAAGAGACTCTTTCCGCTTATGAAGAAGCAAACAAAAAGACCAAAAATATAATATGCTACACAACAGGTGGTAAACTGGGTGAACTAGCCGAAAGCCGCCAACACCAAGTGGTCAATTTAAAAGAAGGAATGATGCCACGCTGCGGGTTAGCTATGAGTTTTATCGCCGTGCTTAGTTCGTTGGTTCACTTGGAGCTTATACCTAAGACATTAGACGAAAGCATAGAACAAGCTATAAAAGACACCTACGCTAACTTAAAAAATAACTCTAAGACTCTGTCGAACATCAACAGCAACAACGCAATTACCCTTGCCAAAAAGCTACACAAGAAAAAAACTGTGCTGTATGCTGGTCAACTAATGTTCCCAGTTGCTAAGCGATGGGCAGGGCAAATACAGGAAAATGCAAAATTTCATGCATATTTCAACCAAATTCCAGAGATGAACCACAATGAGATAAACGCTTGGGATTACGAAGCAAACAACAAAGATTTGTGTATAGTAATACTCAAAGACAAAGCCGAGCACCCAAGAGTTCAGAAGCGAGTTAGGATATTCACAGATTTGGTCAACAGCAGAGCCACAACTTTTGGCTTCAGCTCCGATGGTCGCTATGTACTTACTCGTATGTTCGAGCTAATTTACTTCGGTGATTGGGTTAGTTACTACATATCTATCATCCGAGGAGTGGACCCGACACCAATCCCAACAATTACAATATTGAAAGAAAAAATGGCTGAAAAAAGCTAAATAATTAGTCCTAAGTTCTGTTAGCGAATAATTTGCACCAACATACAATTTCGTATCAATGTAATAGTCAATATGAGTAGATAAATTATTTACGACACTAAACAGAAGGAGAATTAATTATGGCATTCGAACTACCAAAACTACCTTATAGCTACGACGCGCTGGAACCACACATTGACGCTAAGACAATGGAAATACACCACTCAAAGCATCACAATGGTTACACAACTAAGCTGAACAACGCAATAGAAGGCACTGAGTTGGCTAACGAATCAATCGAAAGCTTACTCGCAAACCACACAAGCAATACAGCAGTCCGCAACAATGGCGGCGGCTTTTGGAATCACAGACTTTTCTGGGAAGTTATGTCACCAGACGGCGGCGGCAACCCAACAGGCAAATTAGCAGAAGCAATAGATAAGAAATTTGGCTCATTCGATAAATTCAAAGAAGAATTTTCGAACGCAGCAGCAACACAATTCGGTTCTGGCTGGGCTTGGCTATGTGTTGACGAAAGAGGCGAGCTTAATGTTAGCTCTACTCCTAACCAAGACAACCCACTAATGCCCGAAGCAAAGTGCAGTGGCACTCCTATATTAGGACTTGATGTGTGGGAACACGCTTATTACCTAAACTATCAGAACAAAAGACCTGATTATATTGGTGCTTTTTGGAATGTGGTTAATTGGGACGAAGTAAACAAAAGATTTGAAAATAGCTAATCAGCTAACAACAGAATTAAACGATTTATAATAAGAATCCAGTTTGTAATAGCTGGATTTTTTTTGTAAGTTGAATAATGATAAAAATATATACATATATAAGTTTATTAATACTACTGGTTATCCCTAATAAAGTTTTCACTCAGGATGTTGTACTAACAGATTCCTTTGAAAGGAATGCGTTTGGAATACCTTGCACTGAATTTTACTTTGACATAACTGTTCCACCTATACAAGCACGAAAGGTAATTGTACGAAGATTTTTACCCGAAGGTAAATCAGAAGGTAATGTGATACTAACTGCTGGGGGTACAGGTGGTGGATTCTATGCTGTTGCCTATGGTAAGCAAAGTCAGAAATTTATCGACTCATTACTTCAGAACAATATTGCTGTTTGGGATATTGCTTACGATGAACCTAATGGTTGGTCCGAACATTGTGAAGGAATAGGAAGCTACCACAAGGCAGTAGAGATTTATGCCGTGTTAGTTGAATTTCTTTACAACAATTACTTCCAAAATACTGATAAAGTATTTGCTACTGGTAACAGTGGTGGCTCTTTTCAGATTGCCTTTGCCTTAGCAGAATTTGATTTGGATTACATTTTCGATATGGTTGTATTAACTGGTGGGCCGCCAATTTCAAAACTTAAAGATGCAATATTTGGAGATAAATCCTTAGAACACAGATGGCCAACCGGTGTTGCTGGCGGATTTAGACTAACAGATTTCCTTATGGGATGGACAGAAGAGAGATATTGTGCAAACAGATCCGCTCCTGATTCTATAATGAATGCTTTGGATACCGTATCATTAGTGAGTACAACAGAAAGTAGGAATTATAATTATTCAACATTCGTAAATTTTGTTCAATCTGATGATCCTACACGAGCAAACCTCCAAGGGAGATTATATTATGATGTTATTGAATCTGAAAAAGCATGGTATGATTTAGATACTGTTGATATACATGCCATACCCAAATCAATAGAAGGTTCGGAGCTGACTTTAAAATTAATTTTGGATTATGTCAAATCCAATACTACTTCAGTAGAAAGAGCAATTGAGGAATCAACTTATTTTTATCCTTTGCCGTTTGGCTCCGAAATTACTGTAGTTTCGTCAGAAGAAATTGAAAACATAAAAATTTTCAATCTCAAAGGTGAGTTGATTGATGAGTTCAGCACTGATCTATTCAATACCTCAACTTGGCCTAAAGGTATCTATATTTCAAAGATTTACTTTACTGATGGGAGTTCAATTTCTAAGAAAATTATTAAATAGCTCCCCTCACCTAATATCATAAAAAAAATACCACTCTCTGAGTAAGCAAAGAGTGGCAAATACAATTTTAAATTATAATTCTAACTATTTTAGAAATTATATGTCAGTTTAAATGTAGTCAATCTAGGTATTGGAGTCCCTCCAAATACTTGGTAATGGAATTGGTTGAAAACATTATAGATATTCAACCCTAATTCAAAATCTGTGAAAAGGTGATAACCAGCACTTATATTTAGCAATGTATATGTAGGTATTTTTCCAACGTTAATACCAGCCAACCAGTCATACCCTTCTGTATGATTAACTTGTAAGCTAACGTCATATTCTTCTGGCACATCATAGCTAATAGTAGCATTCATTCTGTGGGGCGAAGCATTTGGTAACAACTCTGGGTCATCTTCATCTAAGTTAATAATTGCATCGTAATACATATAATTCAATGTGAATTTCAATTCATCTGTGAAATAATAATTAGCCCCAAACTCTAACCCATATTGTTGAACATCGCCAATATTAGTGTTTGATAAAGCGTGCATTGTTACTCCATCCAGTTGGACTAATGGTGATGGTACATCAGCATGTTCTTCTAAGTTTTGATAAACTAAATCAGTTGCTAGTTGATTGTATTGTGAAAACTGTGAACTCAAATTAGCTTGCCATGGAGTTAAATCTTTATTCGCATTCGGGACAAACACAGTTACAAAGTCTTGAATTTGACTATAGTACACATCAGCAGTTATGTATAGTTTTTCACTAATAATTCCTTTGTATCCAAACTCATAACTGAGATTTTTTTCTAATTTTAAATTTTCATCGCCTAATGCACGAGAAATAGGTTGAGGTAATCTATTTACGAACTCAGGATTTCTTGGGTCATCATCAATTAAGTCTAAACTTTCTCCAGAAGCGTCTTGACCAGATAATGTTGATATAGAATCCAGGATATCGGCTTCCATCATATTATAATTGAAAAAATCACGTTTATCTATCACAGTCTTATACTTATCTCCTTTAGCAAATACTGGTGAGAATGGAGACCAACGAAAGTACTCATTATAGTTAGGTCTTTGGAAACTTCTACTGACACTTAATCTTAGTGTGTGATTTTCATCAGCATTATAAACTAATGCAGCACGCGGAGAAAAGAAGCTATCATGAATATTCGATTGATCTAATCTTGCAGAAGCTACAAACTTAAAGTCTTCAGTCATTTCCCAAGACATTTGACCATATAGTCCATAAAAATCAGCATCAACATCGCGCGATAGTGTTCTGTTTTGTGCTAATATTTGTTTATCATAACTTGCTCCAAAAATCAAGTGTACATCTTCTTCTTCATCTGCATAAAGATTGTATTGAGCATCGACCAATATGTCGTGTTCATCATTTTCAGTAAAGAAATTAGAATGTAGAAACCATATTTTATCATTACTATATCTGTTTGTATAATGCGAATGGATATTAAGATTTTCAGAATTATACTCTAATCTGGCATAAGGTTTATTTATATCTTTAACTAATACTCTACCTAAGTTGAAAGAGTATGTGTCATTTCCTGAGTTAGACATACCCGCCTCAGCCACTATTCTTTTATCAACATCAAAATCATAGTCTAAACGGACAGTCCCATAATTTGCAAATGTTTGTCGTTCATCATTTGATAACTCCCGAAGTTCTTTCTTTAACCCTTCATATTCCAGGTCAGAAACATTTAATCTGCTTCGAGATAAGTTAACGCTCTGACTACGGCCACCTGTGATTTTAAAACTTAGATTATCATTAATAATCCCTGCATGCCGAATATCAATCCTCCCAGTTTCATAATCCCCGCCAGTTACCGAAACTTTAGTTCCCAATACATCTCTTGGAGCAAAACTCTTCATATTTATCACGCCGTTGAAGGCATTTGCGCCATAAAGTGCCGCATTTGGTCCACGAACAAACTCTATTGTCTCAAACTCATCTGCTGGCAATTGGAACGAGTTCCACTCTTGAGCAGAAAGTAGCATCAAATGGTTTTCCCTACCGTCTTGAAGTACCAATACACGCTTGTTCATAGTGTTGGCAAATCCACGTGTATTGACGGTGTAATCAGTAGTTCCACTTCTTAGAACCTCTACACCGGTCATTCCTTCGAATGCAGCGCCTAGCTGATTCATACGTGCTTTGTCTTGTATTTGCTCTGCATACATAACATCTATCGCTCCTGGCGATTCTGTTACCTTTTCCAATTTTTTGGAGCTGGCAGTTACTTCCAGATCATCAAATTTATATGTTTGGTAATCAAGCTCAATCAAGATGCCTTCGTTTGTTTCATCAGTAAATGTTCTAGTATATTTTTGGAAACCATTCTCCTTAATGAAGATAGTTTTCTCACCAGAATAATCTTTCTTGAATGTAAACATTCCAAAGCTATTAGTAACCGCTATGTCACCAGTTTCCAAGACCTTAACTACTACTTTTTGCATTACTTTGCCAGTGTTACTATTAACAACCTTTCCTGTCAGGTTTGCCAAAAGCGATGTCACTGTTATGAAATAAATAATAGCTGTAAGTGTTATTAGCTTTTTCATAATGCTAATTCCTTGTTTTTATATGTAAATGTAAAAATTATAAATATTGTTATTGCGAATAATATTGAAGTATAATAAACCCCATCAATGCCAATGCTGTCAGAGTAAAGTGTAAACACCAACCCACCCAAAACAGGGCCAAGTGCTTGTCCTACTTGAGATATCATTCTGTTGAAGGACATAAGCAAGGCACGGTTGTTTTCAGTGCTGAATTTAATAATCATAGACTGTGAGTTTGGCAAAACAAATGAATGCGAAACCCCGAAAATAGCAGTAGAAATAAATAGCATATACCACTCAGTGTAAAGTGGAATCAGGCCTAGAGCTAAACCATAGCCGAGAAGCCCAACCTGTAGTAAAAGTTTGTGGCTAAATCGATTCAAAAACTTACCCAAGAAATAGGCGGTTAGTGATGTACTTAGTGACATACTTGCCAGTACTAGACCTATCTTTGTTGGCTCTATCCCAAATTTTTCCTTGGCCACAAAAGGCACATAAGTTAAAAAAGGGCCCATAAGGATAATAAATAGAGAAACGCTGACAAATAGCAATACTACTAAGTTTTTGTCTTTTAGCACTACAGTAAATTTTTTGAAATAATCATTGAATTTTATTGGTTTGCTTTTGATATTTATATCAAGAAATAGAGCTATATATATCGCAATAGGAATAGCGACAAGGGGCATATAGAAAACATAGTGATAAGAAATTCCAGAAAGAATGCCGCCAATTATTGGGAATGCTCCAGTCCCTAAGCTAAGCACACTATGATTATAGCCCATTATCTTAGGTCTGCTTTCAGGAGGAAAGACATCCCCTATCAAAGCTACATTCAGTGCACCAAGCGATGCAGTACCTACACCTTGCAAAAACCGATATGCCAATAGTGTAGAAAATGAATCTGCCAAAGAGCAGAGAAATCCAGCAACCCCGAACAGCAATAGAGCTGGGACTAACACTATCTTTCTACCAAATTTATCTGAAAGATAGCCGAATACTGGGGTAAGTAATATCCCAGGCAAAGCAAATACTGCAATTATTAAACCATAATCTTCAGTCGCTACATCAAATTCAGCAGCTATTTCTGGCAACGCTGGCGAAACAGAAGAAATACCGATTACAGCCATAAGAGTAACAGAGAATATTATAATAAAATATCTGACTCTAAATTCCAATTAAAATACCAATGGTAAGTAGAATGGAATTTAACATCATCAACATTGCAGTTATAGCTAATACCTTATTATACTCTCGGCCTTCTGCTAATATTAACTCACGAATAACATAAGTCGCTAAAGGTAAAGTTAAAACTGGTAATAACAGCCAAAAACTCGACTTCAAAATGGCTAAGTAAGATTCAATTACGAAAACTAGGAAAAGTAAACTCACATAAAGTGCAATAGATTTCTTCTCACCTATCTTAACAGCAAGAGTATTTTTATTTACAGATTGGTCAGTATCAATATCACGGATATTATTTACCGAAAGAATGTTCATTGATAATATGCCAGGAACAAAAGAGCTGGCAAATATGAAGTTGTCGATATAGCCATTGAAGATATAGAACGGACCGCAGACAGCAACTAAGCCAAAGAATAACAACACAAATATATCTCCCAATCCATTATAAGCAAGTGGTAATGGGCCACCAGTGTATGCCCAACTAAATATCAATGACAGTACACCAACTATTAGAATATAGTAGTCAGAAATTGAAACTAAATAAAGCCCTGCAAAGAATGTTATTATTATTAGAACTATTGAAACAATCTTCATTGTCGTTTGACTAATAGCACCAGTGGAAACAGAGCGGACAGAACCTAAGCGATTTTCATTGTCAGCGCCTTTTTTAAAATCATATATCTCATTTATGAAATTCGTTACTATTTGTATGGCTGACGCACAAAAAAGTATCACAGCAAATGGCAACCAAGCAAAGTGTCCTACACTATGAGCATAGGCAGAGCCAATAATCACAGGGGATATACTCGCAGGTAAGGTCTTCAAACGCAATGCGTTTAGCCAGTCGGAAGCTGTGGCCATAAGATGAAATAAATTTAGTTAATAAGACAACTTACAAAACTAATTAATATTGATTAATTAATAGAAGGAAATGAGAATATATTCTGTTTATTTTTAGAGTGCTATAAAATTATATTACGATTTTCTTTATATTGTTAAATACTAATATTAACAGGTTGAATTATTAAACTTCTAATTGCCATATTAATCTTATTGAACTTTTCAAATTTAAATGCTGTTAGTTACACTCCAATACCTTTTTATATAGGTTTAAATTCTGGTGTGAACCTATCAAAAGTTAACTATTCTGAACACCTTACTAGTTTTAACACTTCTTATCAAATTGGTTTAGAAATTGAGTCATTTATTCGACCTATTAGAAATTGGGAAAATAGCATTCTTTATGGTATTACTTTTGAATTAAAAAAGTATGAGATAAGAGATGAAAATACTAAATTTCGCATTATTGAATCAAATTACCTGACTATACCTTTAAAATACAATCGTAATTTTTTCGAGTTTTTGAATGATGATATTATATTTAATGTACAAGCGGGTGTTTTTTACAGTCTATTGTTGAATTCTACAAATAATAATTCTCAATTAGCTTTACCTAATCATAATTATGGTGTAATTTTAGGTACAGGTTTCACGTATATCACTTCAACTGGATTATATTTAATTTTAGAATATAACTTTCAAAATGGATTTGCGCCGATAGATAATACAACCCCATTTAGTAGTAATATCTCGCATGTTATAAACATAGGTTTCAAAGTTCCTTCTACAGCTATTTTTTAATGTTTTATTTAAAGCTATTAAACTTATCAAGTTTAACAACCGTATTGAATATAGAACAATTAACAAACCAGGAACAAAACTTATGTCAAAATCAGGATCAGGACTTTTTCTCGCCGTTGCAATAGTGATTGGCTCTTGGCTACTTGGCTCTTCGTTCAAAGAAGCAAAGCAGATAGAGAACGCTCACCGAAACTCAATCAGAGTAAAAGGGTATGCGCAGAAAAATATAGAATCAGACTTAGGTAAGTGGAGCGCGAGTATAAAAGCACGTTCAAGCGATATTCAGACGGCTTACTCTCAGCTTAACAATGCGAAATCTATAGTTCAGAATTTTCTTATATCACGTGGTGTAAGCGAATCATCCATAGTATTCAGCCCAGTGAACACAAGAGAAATATACCAACAAAAGTCAAATGGATACGGCGAGACCAACCAATTGGAAGGTTATGAACTTTCGCTCAACGTATCGTTCGAATCTGATAATTTGGACAAGATAGAAGAAATATCTCGCGTATCATCTGAACTAATACAACAAGGTGTGAATATACAATCTTACAATCCCCAATACTTCTATACTAAAATAGAAGACTTGAAGTTAGAGATGTTAGCAGAAGCAAGTAAAAACGCTTATGAAAGAGCTGAAAAGTTAGCTGGCAACACTGGTAGTGATGTCGGTACTTTGCAAAGTGCATCACAGGGGGTGTTCCAAATTACATCGAGAAATTCAACTGAAGTATCAGACTACGGAAGCTTCGATACTTATTCAAGATTAAAGACAATAAAAGCAGTAATTACGGCAGAATTTTCTGTTGAATAATTTTAAAATATATTTTAATTAGGAGTGTAAATGTTAGATACAATATTAGGTCAGTTAAAAAACGAAGTTGGTTCAAAACTACAATCAGAAGAAGGAGTAGATAGCTCACAAATGGACGGCATAATGGGCGTAGTTCAGAGTGTTGCTGGTGAAAAAATTGGCAAATCACTTATGGGTGATGGACTAAATTCTGTTATGAACCTGTTCAGTGACAAGCCAAACACAACAGGTGCTGATTCATTACAATCAGACATTACTGGTGGAATAGTAACTGGATTAATTGAAAAATTAGGCTTCTCAAGCGAGAAGGCGACAAGTATAACTTCAACTGTTGTACCAATAATTATAAACTTGATTACAAATAAGAATTCAGAGACCCCAGACGACGACTCTTCACCGATTACAGACATATTTGGTGGTGGCGATTTGGGTGGTTTGGCAGATAAAGTTGGTGGCTTTTTTAAATAAAGACAATTTTGTCAGCTATTAGACAGAAAAACATCAAAC
This sequence comes from Chlorobiota bacterium, assembly GCA_034670025.1. Taxonomy (GTDB): domain Bacteria; phylum Bacteroidota; class Ignavibacteria; order Kapaibacteriales; family UBA2268; genus PGYR01. The sequence goes on along the minus strand of JAXMOE010000002.1, from coordinate 113,955 downwards.
TATATACAATTAACTTCAATTGTATCACGTCTTAGAATATGTACTGAGAAGTACAACCCTATATTTCATAGGTCCTCCTGTTGAAACGCACCCTGAACTTCGGTTCGGGGTGTTTTTTTTTGGCTACTCCCATCAAATTCAATTATATAAAAAGAATTATTAAATAGATTTTGTATATTGCACTATGAGCAATTTCATAAGAAACATAGTTGATATAGAGCAGTTCATAAATGCTGACAATAATGTTGTCGTTTTTGCATTAGATACTGATTATCGTTATTTGGTTTTCAACGAGAGACATAAGCAAATTATGAATAACATTTGGGGTAAAGATATTTTATTAGAGACCTCATTGTTAAATTACATTGGGAATGAAAATGACAGAAACAAAGCAAAATACAACTTCGACAAAGCCCTCGCTGGTAAAAGTTTTAGTTTATTAGAAGAGTACGGCAATGAAGACTTTGAAAGACATTATTACAAAGACAGTTATTTCCCATTAAGAAATAAGGACAATAAAATCACTGGAATTGGTGTTATTGTAGAAGAATTAGACATAGATAACATTGAAACTGGCGAATTAGACAACTTAATAAAACAATTAGAAGATCAGGTAAAACAGAGAAGCGAAGATTTAGAAGCTACTAATCAAAATTTAGTTACTGAAAACAAAAAAAGACTAAACTCTGAACAGGAATTAAGAGTAATAAAAAAGGAATTAGAAGAAGCTTTAGAAAAGGAAATGGAGCTGAACAAGCTCAAAACAAAATTCATATCTATGGTTTCGCATGAATTTAGAACTCCACTCACTGTCATCCAAGCTACACTATACTTGTTAGAAAAATCTTATGAAAGGCAAGACGATGATAAATTTGCTCAAAACTTGGTTAAAATAGATAAGTCTATAGACAATATGGTAAACCTAATGGAAAACATATTAAACTTAGGTAAATTGGAGCAAGGGGAAATTAAGGTTTCTAACTCTGAATTGGATTTAGTTGATGAAATTAAAGAGCTAATCGAAAGTAATAACAAATACAAAAAGTTAGTTACTCTGAACTTTAAAATAGATTCGTTAAAAATAAAATCTGACAAGTTATTACTCAACCAAATTATGAATAATTTGTTATCTAACTCAATAAAATATAGTTCTAATAATCCTGAAATAGTCCTTTCTGCATTTATAGAAGGAAAAGTATGCTTCATTTTAGTTGAAGACAATGGTATTGGTATATCAAAAGAAAGTTTGAGTACAATAACTGAACCATTCAAACGAGAAGACAAAACCTCTAGCTTGATAAAAGGTACTGGTTTGGGACTATCAATAGTGGAACACAATTTGAAACTTCTGAACGGGGAAATGCGAATAGAAAGCGAAGAGAACAAAGGAACAAAAATAACTATAAAAATACCCGTATAAATGGCTAATATTTTTGAATTTGACGGCTATAAGCCCGTAATAGACGAATCTGCTTATATTCACCCAAATGCTACTGTTACTGGAAATGTAATAATCGGCAAAGATGTTTACATTGGTCCAGGTGCCGCCATTCGTGGCGATTGGGGTGGTATAATAATCAAAGATGGGTGCAACGTACAAGAAAACTGCACTATCCACATGTTTCCTGGTGTTACTGTTGTGTTAGAAGAATCAGCACACATTGGGCATGGGGCTATTATTCATGGTGCATGTATTGGCAAGAACAGCTTAATTGGTATGAATGCTGTGGTAATGGATAATGCTGTGATAGGCAGCGGCTGTGTTGTTGGGGCATTGTGTTTTGTGCCAGCCGAAATGGAAATACCGGACAGAAAAATAGTAGTTGGCAATCCAGCAAAAGTAGTAAAAGATGTTTCGGACGATATGCTACATTGGAAGACCGAAGGTACGAAGCTATATCAGCAGCTACCACAAGATATGAGAGATTCACTAAAGCCATGCGAACCACTAAGAGAAGTACCAGCACATAGAAATAAACAAGAAAATAAATACAAGACTTGGAAAGAAGAAAAGACAAAATAGGACTGTAAGATGACCAATTCACCAGTAGCATTAATCACATTTTTATCTACTTTAGCAATCACACTTTTTGTAATGTACAAAAAGCAATCTCTTTATAGTAAACTTGTACTTAGTCCTTATGCAGTGAAACACAACAACGAGTGGTACAGATTTCTGACCAGCGGATTTATCCACGCTGACCTGATGCACATGGGTTTTAATATGCTAACTTTCTACTTCTTTGCATTCAGATATGAAGCGATAACTAGTGGTATGCAATTCCTGATTGTTTACATTGGTTCTATGATACTTGCTGACGTAATGACTTACGTTAGAAATAAGGATAATCCACGCTATGCTGCTTTGGGTGCTTCTGGAGCAATTTCTGGGCTACTATTTAGCTTTATTCTCTACGATCCTTCTATGAGTTTGTATATTATGTTTATTCCGATTCCAATACCAGCTCCTATTTTCGCGGTACTCTATCTGGTCTATTGTTGGTATGCTGATAAACAGTCCGCTGATAATATCAATCACAACGCTCACTTGTGGGGGGCTGTTGCCGGGTTAGCTATTACTGTCTTGTTAGACCCATCTACTTTCGTGGGCTTTTTCCAATATCTGTTCTAAATTAGAAGTCGTAACCAAGTGAGAATAGGTATTGTGGTTCGGACCAATTGTCATAAGATTTGGACCAAGCTATATCTAACTTCACTGGTAATCCCAGAACATAACTTCGAATACCAAGACCTGATGAAATCATAAGATCATCATATTCTTTTTTGAATGTAAGTGGGTTTGTAATTTTTGTTGGGTTAAAGTTATCGTCCCAAGCTGCACCAACGTCTATAAACACAGCCCCCATGACTCCTTGTATCAGAATTGGTAGTGGCCCCGCAACTAATGCTGTGAGCATAGGGAATCTGAACTCTGCATTAGTTAAAAAATACTTTGTTCCTCTACTTTCTGCTATCGAATACCCACGCATTGGATATTTAAAATTCATAAATGCAAAGTCTTCTGGGTCATTGAATGGCAATCTGTCATTTTTGAATCTTCTGTTAAGCCAATTGTCTGTACCACCCAAGTAGAAGTTTTGTGCATCGTCACCAAAGCTCGCACCACTAGTGAATTTGAATGCAAACCCCATAAAATCAGAGATTGGATGGTAAGTGCGAATATCTGTTTCAAATGTAAAAAACTCTAAGCCATCACTAAATATATTAGGGCTACCCAATACTGAGAAATTATACCTTGTTCCTTCTCTAGGACCGTAAAGTCCAAATAATACATCATCGTGAACATATTTGAATTCAGGAACTACCAATGTACGAGTGTCTGAAGGCACACCTGCATTTAACACATCTGTTTTAGATAAGTTATACCAAGTCATATTTAGCTCAGCTCTGTTGAACAAGTCAAACGGATACTGTGCAGATACTGTAGTTCCGTAGTTTCTGAACCTAAGTACCGACCCAATTGCAGGAGCAGTAAATCCAGCATAGTGGAAAGCAGAAAATCTATAATCTATTATTCCAGGCAAATAGCTATATGCACCAAAGAAATTACTATTCCTCAAGTCAATGAGCAAATTAGCTTGGAAATAGAGCTGATGGTCACCTAACTCATCACTATAAAGCATTTGTACACTACCCTGAGCACCGAAAAAAGTGCTATAACCTGGATTGGCAAGCACAATATCTGGTGAGAATTTTAGCTTATAATCTTTAATTCTAAAATTTTCATCATACTCTTCATTTTCATTATTATTAACTATCTGAACTCTCTGATTTGGCTTAACAATCTCTTGATTCTCAAAATCAATATTAAAATCGCCATAGCTTATAAGTTCGTTATCTTCCTTAGTGGAAACGGAATCAACATCTTTATTGTTTATTGCAGCTATTAAGCTATCTCTTTTGGCTTGTGTTCTTTTGAAGTCAGTAAGTGGTAAGTTCTCCATTTTTAGATCAATGTCAAAAGGATAATCTAATGAAAATATATCATATCCCCCATCTATCTGAGTTCCAAATAAAACTTTACTGTCGTCCTTAGCTAATGATAGTTGGGTGATGCCCTGCAATGAATTAGTGAGAGGACGGCTGTTACCAGACACCATATTTTTTGCATAAATATTCCCTATACCATTCTGGTCTGAAATATAAAGAAGTTTGCTGTCATCAGAATTAACAGCTACAGAAGTTTTCTTATTTTCTGGATCGTTTGTAATTCTTTCAATATCTTTTGAATCTATATTTATCTTATATATATCATTATTACCATAGTCAAAATCCCACATTTTCATGTCAGCTGCGTTGATGTTAGTTACAGTTTTGCTACCTCTGTCAGATATAAAATATAATGACTTTGAGTCTGGTGACCAAGCTGGCACTTCATCAGTAAAAAGATCATTTGTCATATTCTCTAAAGATTTGCTTTCTTTGTCATATACATAAACATCGCTTTGTTCTTCTTCAGTTGCAATGAAAGCTAATTTTGTCCCATCGGGCGACCAAGTAACAGACGAAATAGAATGAAGTCCCCAAGTTAGTTTTTCATAAGCACCAGTTTCTACCTCAGTAATGAATACTGCGTCTTGCCCACCTGATTTTGCAGATATTGCAATAGTGTCTCCAGTGGGATTCCAAGATATACCTGGTGTAAGCATATTTAGATCTTCAAAGTCTTGTCTTCTAAAACTCGACACTAATGGTCTAATAGAACTCATATCATCCAAATCATCCATAACGGCGACTACAAACACTCCGCCTTGTTCAGAAATAAATGCCATCTTATCACCATTTGGCGATATAGAAGGAGCAGAGTTGTAAAAGTTTTCTAGTTTTTTTCTCTTTGTTATTCTATCAGCTATTTCTGGTAATGATTTAAACTTCTCCAAATCGGGCCAATAAATTCGCTTTATATCCCTTTCCCACATTTCATTGAACTCTTCCAAATCCATATCAAAACTACTTTTGAAAGCAACTTCTAAGTTTTTGTGTATATTCAAACGATTAATGAAATCAGCAACTTTTTCTTTCCCATACTTATCAGCAATATACCAATAGAAAGTCTGTCCTACTCGGTACTGAGCATAGCCCCTAATCCTTTGTAATGTAGGTAGGTCTTCACTTATAGCAACGTCACGCATAAACACATCTGTCTGAGTGTCCATACCATCATTACTTAAGTATTCACACAGTCCCTCATTGAGCCAACCTGGAATAAAATACCCTTGATTACGAATTGAAGACTGAATTGTACCACCGTGGAACATATCATTGAGTACACCGTGTACTAACTCGTGATGAATAACATGACGGAATTGCTCGTAATCCCCTTGATAAGGAACTACAATTCTGTTTTTGAAAAGCTGAGTAACACCACCAACATTTTCTGATAAGAATGCGTTTATAATATTATTCTGTTGGAATTGGTTGTGCGAGTTAAATACTATGAATGATAAACGCATCTTCATATTATATTTCAGATTGCTTTCTATCGAACCCAAAGCTCGTTCTGCTTCTACGGCTGCAAATTTGGCCAAATATTCTCCACCTTGGTGAAAGTAAATATCGAAGTGTTTAGTTTCTATGTATTTCCAATCAAACTCCTGGTACTGCACCCTGTTTTTGCCAAACTGGGTATAGGCAGAAGTTGTGGCTATTAAGGTAATTACAACTATTAAAAAGCTTTTAATCAAATTCATATTCTAATTGCGTTATTCATTTTATATTAAGTTAACGAAAATTGTCCGTAAACCTTTTCTATATAAAACGAAATATACCCATTTGGTTACAAATAATTATAATATTATTATTGCATTAGTCGTAGATTACTTTATTTTGCTCTCTAATAATTCTATTGCTTTATTAACCTTAGGGTCATTTGGGTAGTCCTGATTACCACTCACAAGTACGTCTGGTGTTATTGGTTTAAACTTTATATTTTTATCATTATCAAATGAAATAGGGTAAACACTAATAGACAAATTATAAAAAGCTGGTAATCTTACACTTGTCAATATGTCATAAGAGCCAACAGTACTTTCACCTACTATTGTGCCTATATCGTAGTGCTTTGCTAACCTCAGTATAGTTTCCGATTTCCCCACACTAGACCCATCTGAAAGAAATATGACATTCTGAGATAACTCAGATTGCTTTGCTTTTACATGTCCTTTTATATTGTCCCTAATTGGCTCTGAGCAAGGATTTGTAAATGTTTGGATACCCCATTGGTAAGTGGTAAAGTCTTCATTATGAAAAAAACCAAGCACATGTTCTGACAACAAAGCATCGCCACGAAAATCTATGATTATACCTTTGGCCAAATTGAACCGCTTCATAAGCTCCATAAACTCAAAATCATTCAATCTAGTACCGTCCAAATATATAATATCATCTGTTACCCACTCTAAGGTTAAGGGTCTAAGTAAATGTAATTCTCTCAGCGTTATGTTGCGAGCAATTCTGACATCTATTGTATCTCTTGCTCTTTCTAACTTTAGTTCTACAACAGTTTCGTATTCACCCAAGACAAAATCATAAAAGACTTTTTTGCGTTTCCAGTTTACATTATTTCCAGGTAGGTTTTCAGATTTTTCATTAAGGTAACTATCTATATCTACTCCATCAATCTTCAATATTTTGTCGCCATCTACTAAATGATTACTAAAAGATTTGAAAACAGTGACTCCAGCTTCACTAAATTCTGGGATAAAAGGAGGCAAGAAATCAAAACTTTTCTTTGTCTTCCAAAATTCTGCTCTTACATTATTTGTTACTTTCAACGCCTTGTTCATTATCGTTTCAAATTCATCTACTGTATTAGTACCAGCAACTTCTGTTATGTAATCTAAAAATAGATTATCCCATTCCAAATCACTAAAATCAACAACAGAGTAATACCTTAAGTAGTTCCATGTTTCAATGAATACAGACATTTTTGCTTTATAATCGTTAGGATTTGCGGTGATAAGCTCTTCACCGACCATATCACTTTTAGGTAAAGTATGTTCTTTGTTTACATAAACAGTTAGAGGTAAGCTAAGCCATATATCGTCTTTTACTTTTATTACACAATAATCATTTTCATCGGGAAGTTCGACAAAGTCCTTTTTGTCAGTTGAAATTAATAATGATGCTCCGTCATAAGAATCTTTTGAATTATCAACTTCAAAGCTGTAACCATACTCAATCACAGAATTTGGTATTCGCCAATATTCTATCTGGTTTGGCTGCCATTTGTTGTTGAATGTAAAGTTCTTTGGCCTGTAAGAAACCGTAGAGTGATTAACAACCTCATCTACACTAGTGTCATCGAACCATGCTTTACCTTCACCAAAAAACACTAACCCAATCCTGATTTGCATTGCATTATCTGGGATTTCGACATCCATGGAATATTCCTTCCACTCATTGGCAGTTATTTCTTTCTCATATCTATAATTTATCGGCTTACTCCCTTCTTCTTCCAAATCAATCCTAAACCACAACTCAGCAAAAGCATCCTTGCCAAAGGCTTCGACTTTAGCTTTTGCGTTGAAATTCAGTTTCTTTCCTCTTAGGTTCTTAGCATTAATTATTTGATAAGCCGATGCTTCTCTTGGCATACGCGAATCGTAAATATTCCAACGTTTCGTACCGAAGTTCAAACTACCATTTTTCTGGTATATATTGTTTGTTATTTGTGTCATTGCCACTTTTCCTAATGCAGTTTTTGGCTTTGACACCTTGTACTTTTCGGCAGCTTTTCTGTTTTCAAATATTGCGGCAGCTGGTGCTAACCTCATTAATCTATTTTTTATCACATTATTTCTTTCAGCTTCATTCTTAGCTGATTTGATTTTACTTATACTATTATACAAATAAGTTTCTTCGTTTATATTATACGTTTCATCGGAAGAGTGGAAGAATTTCACTTCCCCATACGCTTTAGAAAAATTCAATAGGTCAGTTTTCAGATCACTACTCAAGTTCGTAGTTGCTTCATAATCTTGGTTTGTACTAACCACCTCTACACTTACATAATCAATCCACGCTTTTCCATTTCCTTCCAAAAACAATCCGTAATTGATAGAAAAGGCATCATTAGTTACATACAAAGTAGCTTCTTTGTACTCCCATTCTTTCTTGGTTGTTGGGTTGTCCTCACTTGTACTAATATAAGGATATTGATTGTCGGTAGTTCTTTCCGAAACATATAGTCCAGCGTACCCCTCGCTATACATATCAGCTTTGACCATAGCCGTTATTTTTATTTTCTTCCCTCTATAAGGAGTAGCGTCCAATCTTTGCACTACGGCAGCATTAAGCTCTGCCCCATCAGCTGTATCTTTTGGCAGCTCCAATGACATGCAATATTTACCATGGAATGGATCATCTATAGTTGCTTCGGCATAAAATCCCTTCTTTTCTGAGTTCGAGTTGAGCATCCACTGTGTAGGCACAGAACCCACAGAAGCATTTTCAAAACTTAGATTATAGGGTTGATAAGTCGGTGGGTCTTCGAATTGACCATAAACATTAAGTGCTAATAAAAGTAGTAAAGCTATATATTTCATATTCTTTTTCGGTTTTATACTTGATTTCTTTCCTTAAGACGATATAATTGCTTGAATGTTTGTTCAGTGGTTAATTTCTGCTTGGGTAGGATTATTTTTGTTTGGGGTGGGGATTATTGAATTATTAATTTTTCTCTCGATATACCATTATAATATTTAACAGTAACATAATACACACCACTTGGTAATTTATTCAAATCAATTAAAAAATCTAGCTCTTTACTAGTTTTACTGAATACTGTTCTTCCATTTAAGTCAATTATTGTACATTCAATTAATTGATCACTTTCATTAATTTCAATATTTACTTTTTCATTCGCTGGGTTTGGATATAATTTTATATTTTGTTTATTATCTTGATTCTTAACATAAGTACGAGTTGAATGAGTGTATACTCGTAAATCTTCAGTATAACCAAAATTTGAAGTTTTAGAGTGCCCACCAATTGCTAATGTAAATCCATCATCACTTAAACTAAATTTAAGACCAATAAATTTATTTTTTTTCTCACTATCAATACTTAAGTTTAAGCTTTTCCATTTTCCATCAATTAGACCATATACTTTTGGATTAAAAAAGGATTTATCTTCTTCATCAAAGTAAGCGCTTCCTCCAGTTGCAATTATATTCCCTTCTCCATTTATAGTAGTTTGGTTTCCTGAGTGATTATAAAATGTGTCTCCCAGTTGCACCCAATCTGTGCCATCATATTTGTAAACCTTAGTTCTTCCGCCATCTCTTCCAAAAATTTTATCACTTTTCATTCCTATAGCTAATGTAAATCCATCATTACTTAAACTCATAGAGGATAGCCCCATATTTGATAGTTTTTCACCAATCAATACCCACTCACTACCATTAAATTTGTAAACACCTATGGTGCCACCGTCATTTAATGCAACTATATCACCATTACCATCCACAGATATCTTATGTCCATTGAACCCGTTAAATCCATTGCCTTTTTCTACCCAATGATTATTTATATATTCATATACTGTAACTTGCTTTGCTTCACTATGAATTGCACTTATTACAACTGTGTTTCCAGCACTATTTAGAGCAATATGTCTACCAAAATATTCCTTTTCCTCCTTTGCTACTAAATCTTCACCCATTTGTGTCCATTCATAATTATCATACTTAAATAGTCTGACAAATCCGTTTTGATTTTCTCTTGCACTCACTGCTATAATATTTCCATCGTAGTTTATATCTACATCCCATCCAAACTCATCATCTACTTTGTCACCTAGTATATCACCAATTTCTATCCATTCATTTTTAATGAATCGAAAGACTTCTACCTTTCCAGCATATCTTTCGACTTCAGGACTTGTATAAGAACCAACTATCACTGTTAGACCGTCTCCACTAATTGCTAGAGTGTTACCAAATGATTCCGCTCCTTTCTCTCTTTTAATAACTTTGACCTTTTTGGATCCATTGCCCGTAACAATTACCAAAAGTTAAAACAAAAATAAATATTAATATCAAATTTTTCATTTAAATACTTCATCTGTTTTTACAATTTCAAAAGGAATGATTATTTCAATCCCATAAATTTACAAAATTCCACATCCCTATACAACAAATCAAACAACAATTCGTACTTTTGTTAGCACTCTGATTGCAAGAGTGCTAATTGTTTTAAAAATAAAATTTATAAATTTAATAAGTAAATCGGAGGTTGTTAAAATGGCTTTAACTCCATTACACGACAGGGTGTTAGTTCGCCCACAAGCACCAGAAGAAAAAACAGCTGGTGGAATCATAATACCAGACACTGCTAAGGAAAAACCACAAGAAGGTGTGGTAGTAGCAGTTGGTAACGGTAAAGTAAACGAAGAAGGAAAAACATTGCCATTGGCAGTGAAAGAAGGAGACAAAGTTCTTTACGGGAAGTACGGTGGCACTGAAATCAGTGTTGACGGTGAGGACTTACTTATCATGCGTGAGAGCGATATCTACGCAGTTATTTCATAATTATTAGAATAAAAAAAGTTTAGGAGTTTAATAAAAATGGCTAAAATCATAGATTTTGACATGAAAGCAAGACAACAGCTGAAAGCAGGTGTAGATAAGCTAGCTAACGCTGTTAAGGTTACTTTGGGCCCAAAAGGTCGTAACGTAATTATTGATAAAAAATTCGGTGCACCAACTGTTACTAAAGACGGTGTTACTGTAGCAAAAGAAATTGAATTAGAAGATCCAGTAGAAAACTTAGGTGCTAATATGGTACGTGAAGTTTCTTCTAAAACTTCGGACGTAGCTGGTGATGGTACTACTACGGCGACTGTATTGGCTCAAGCTATATACAGAGAAGGATTGAAGAACGTTACTGCTGGTGCAAACCCAATGGACCTAAAGCGTGGTATTGACTTAGCCGTAACAGAAATCAAAGCTGGTTTGGCTTCTATGTCAAGAAACGTAGAAGGCACAAAAGAGATAGCTCAAGTTGGAACTATATCTGCTAACAACGATGACACTATTGGCAACTTGATTGCGGAAGCAATGGAAAAAGTTGGTAAAGATGGCGTTATCACTGTAGAGGAAGCAAAGGGAACTGAGACTTCATTGGACACAGTAGAAGGTATGCAGTTTGACAGAGGGTATTTATCACCTTATTTCGTAACTGACACGGACACTATGGAAACTTCTTTGGAAGACCCATACATCTTGATTTACGATAAGAAAATTTCTGCAATCAAAGACGTATTGCCAATCTTAGAGAAAGTATCTCAAGCTGGTCGTTCACTATTGATTATAGCAGAAGATTTGGAAGGCGAAGCGTTAGCTACTTTGGTAGTAAACAAATTGCGTGGTACTCTGAAGATTGCTGCTGTCAAAGCTCCTGGCTTTGGTGACAGAAGAAAAGCAATGTTGGAAGACATCGCAGTTCTTACTGGCGGTACGGTTATCTCGGAAGAAAAAGGTTACAACTTAGAAGGAGCAAACATTTCTTCTTTGGGTACTGCTAAAAGAATATCGATCGACAAAGACAGCACTACTATCGTAGAAGGTGCTGGTTCGTCTGATGATATCAAACGCAGAATAAACGAAATCAAAACTCAAATCGAGAAGACTACTTCTGATTATGACAGAGAGAAATTACAAGAAAGATTAGCTAAACTTTCTGGCGGTGTTGCAGTAATTAAGATTGGTGCAGCTACTGAAGTAGAGATGAAAGAGAAAAAAGCAAGAGTGGAAGATGCACTTCACGCTACTCGTGCAGCAGTGGAAGAAGGAATAGTACCAGGTGGTGGTGTTGCTTATATCCGTGCTTTGGCTAATTTGAAAGACGTAAAAGCAGAAAACCATGACCAAGAAACAGGCGTAAGCATTGTTCTTCGTGCATTGGAAGAGCCATTGCGTCAGATAGTTGCTAACTGCGGTGGCGAAGCTTCTGTAGTAGTGAACGAAGTTAAAAACGGCAAAGGCGCTTACGGTTACAACGCAAGAACTGACAAGTACGAAGACTTGTTCGAATCTGGCGTTATCGATCCAACTAAAGTTAGCCGTGTAGCATTAGAAAATGCTGCATCAGTATCGGGCTTGTTGCTAACTACTGAAGCAACTATAGTTGACAAGCCAGAAGAAAACGCTGGCGGCCACGGTCACCCAGAGATGGGCGGCATGGGTGGAATGGGCGGCATGGGCGGAATGATGTAATTCCCTCGTAACCACTACAATTCCCCTCCTGTGGAGGGGTGGCAACGCCTTGGCGTTGACGGGGTGGTTTTCCCATTTCTGAATTTGGTCATAGAGCTTGTCGAAGTGCCCAAAATTCAACCCCAAAAAACAAGACCCACTATCATTTCGGTAGTGGGTTTTTTTGTGGAGTTAGAAGATTTTCGTTATATTAAAATTCTATTAATCAATAATTTACAGGGAGTTTTATGAAATATCTAAAAATTATACCGCTAATCTTCTTTGTTGTGTTGTTTACAGCTTGCGAAGATGACGCAACTTCACCTTCAGACAAAGATGACCCAAAACCAGGAAGATACGTCCCTTTACAAAGTGGTGCAAAATGGGAGTACCAAACTGAACAGCAAGGCAATACTTCAAACATGATAATTACAAACCTTGGTGAAACTCAAATAGGCAACCAAACTTGGATTGAGCAAAAGACAACTGCTGGCTCTCAGTCTGGTATCTCACATTATAGATATGAAGACGGTAAGTATTATCAGTTTTTGGCAAAAGGTACGGGTGTTATAATTACAGACATAAACTTACTAATGTTTGACGAAAATGCAGAGGTTGGGAGTAAATGGGAAACACCTCACAAAGTCAAATTTCAAGCATCTTCTAGTCCTTACGATGCAAAATATACAATGGAATATAAAGAAAAATTAGAATCTTATGAGGTCAATGGTGAAACATATAATGATGTTATAAGTATTTCTTTGAACTTAAGCTACATTATTGATGGTTCTCCTGTCAGCCGAGTAGATCAGGTCGCATACTTTGCTGCTGATGTAGGTTTAATCAAAGTAGTTGGATTTCAGACTGGAATATCTTACTCACAAACATTAGTAGAATATACGCCTTAAAATAAAACAATAGAAAAGCTTTTACTTAGCTCTGCCCCGATGATATTATATTGTTTTGGGGATGTAAAATAGTAGAATAATGCACTAAATTTAGATCTACTCAATATTTAATCTATTTACTAACTAATCTGGGTTACTATTTTAAATAAACTAATATATATAATTATATCTATCTTATTTATGATAAGTGCGAACCTTACTGCCCGAGACTCACTTTCTGTAACTAAAGCTGCAATATTAGGGGTAGGAACAATTGGTGGTATTGCACTATCGTACAATTTTCAAAGCAATGAATATTGGGATGACCCAGCAGATTGGCACTTAGTAAGCTGGCGAATGGAATATGACGATGCACTAATGTCTGATAAACTTGGACACTTCTATTTTTCTTATGCACTGGCAAATTCATTCAGTAAAGTCACAGAATGGAGTGGACTCGATAGAGAAGTTGGCACTTGGGTTGGTTTTGGAATCTCGATGTTGCATCAAACTGCAGTTGAAATCTACGACGGATACTCAGATGGTCGTCCCTATCTTGGGTTTAGTCGAGGCGATATGGTTGCTAATATTTTAGGTGCCTCGTATAGTGTTGGGCAATACTATTATCCATATTTGAATAATATCAATCCAAAAATCAGTTACTATCCATACTCAACCAAAGAATATAACACCGTGTTCAACGATTATAACGCTACTAATCACTGGTTTAGTTTCGATGTTTGGTCTATGTCAGACCATTTGACCAAAGATTGGTACAAAGCTTTTGGCTTAGCATTAGGTCACAGTGTCAGCGGTATAGATAGAGACGGTGCAGGTCATCATCAGTTCTACCTCGGTTTAGATGTCAATTGGAATTATTTCAAACAATTCGATTTTGTCAAAAACAGCTACTACATTCAGTTAATTATCAATATATTAGAAAAATACAAAATACCTCTTCCGGCCCTTCGGATTGGCAACAACATCAGAGGATTCTTGGTCAGATAGCTATGAAAAATTATATTAATCTTATACTCTTCTATTTTCTTTATGCATTAGTTCTATCACCAATTTTATATGCTTCGGAATATTCTGATATTCTAATAAATGAAATTATGTTCGATGTTAGTGAAACTGGCTATGAGTATATTGAGTTATACAATTCGTCAGTTAAAGAAATTTCATTAGAAGGATGGTACTTTGCGGATGAGTCCGATATAATCAGGAACAGAACTAACCTAATAATAACACCAATTATACTCTCACCAAAAGAATATGCGATAATTGTTCACGATAGCTTAGCTTACTATAGTACAAATGAGGTCAAGCGATCTTATGTTTTATTTACTGAGTCGTCTTTCAGCTTGAACAATGGTGGCGATTTGATTGTGGTTATGAATAGTGATAAAGCAATAATTGATTCTGTACGATACAGCGATGAGTGGCACGAGGATTACTTAACGGAAACGAAAGGTGTTAGCTTAGAAAAATTACAGCCCTCTCTAATAAGTTCTGACGAAGCTAATTGGCTCAGCTGTACAAACAAAACTGGAGGTACTCCACTTGAAGCCAACAGCTATTCGGGAGTAATAGCTAATAGTGGCAGCATCAGTGTTACGCCTAATCCTTACTCGCCATCTTCGTCAGAGGAACCATACTTAGTGATTGAATTTGAATCGGGATTTCGTAATTCACTAATCGATTGTATAATTTATTATGAAAACGGTGCTGTCGCTCGTAAGTTAGCAGAATCCAAATTTGTTTCGGAAAAAGGAATAGTAACTTGGAATGGACGAGATGACCGAGGTGATTTGCTGCCGCTTGGCCCTTATCCCGTGGTAATAACAGCTACCGACCAACGCACTGGCAAATCGGTAGTGTTAAAAGAATTGGTTGTAGTGGCAAATTAAGCTCAACTACTTATTCACGATAGCTATCTTCACAACCTGCGAATCGTCTTTAGTTTCAGAAACGGCATAGAGAAGATAGACACCTGGAGACACTTTCTGACCAAACTCATTTCTTCCGTCCCAAGTAGTTATTCTGCTATTTACTTTTTTCTTTTTGACTAACTCACCGTTAATAGTCACTATTCTGATGTCGCTGTTCTCAGCTAATCCTTCTATTGTAAGGACATCATCTTGGCGATTATCAAATGGTTGAGGATAAGTTTTAACGCTATATGTTTCTAAAGGTTTTACAGCACTGGTTTGTACACTATACATCCCCTGATCAGTACCAATGTAAATTTTACCACTATTTTCGTCGTATTCCAAAGAATAAAGCTCATTAGTAGGTAGTGGGCTGTTATCTTTATTTATAGTCATTATCACCTCTTCCCCTTCTGAATCAAGAACAAAAAGTCCATCGGCAGTAGCTATCCACTTATTGTTAACAGCATCGACAACTATCTCACGGACATTTTGATTAGACATAGACCTAACATTTATTATAATAGGACTAGACGTACCTAATACGGCAGATGGATTGACAATTCTATTTACACCACTAACAGAACCAACCCATAGGTTTCCTTGCTTATCATTGACTAAGGCAGTTTGAGTATTACTTAGCAAATCAGAATTGTTTGTATTGAGTAAACCACATACATCATCAGTTCTGTCGCTCAAAGTACCACGGTCATTATAGTATGTAAGACCAATTGCAGACTCTGCCCCATATAGCTTTACATCAGCACCAGATGACCCCACCCATTTTGTGCCGTTCAAATCAACTTCCATTTTGAAAGTCGTTCGTCGGCCACTGCTAGTACAATTGTATATAGTTTCATAACTACCAGTGGGAGTACGTACAACAAACAATGGCCCATTACCCGAATTACCCCAGTTAACTATCCACAAGTTACCTTGTTCATCTTCATAAGTGTCACCAGTTATAGTAAATGTACCTGTTCCGCTAATTGGAGACAAGGGGCTGTTATCATAATTAATCGACGACATATTACCCCTGTCGTCTGCTGGAAATATATATAGTCCACCACCAAAAGTGCTAGCTGCTATATCACCATTTCTAAGTTCATTAATTCTTATTACACGGTTTTCATCGAATACGGGGTGGTCTGTTCTGTTGTAATAATTCCAAATTCCGTCTTCCATATACATTAGTGCTCTGTTTCTAATTTCATTAGACCCCACTCGGCCAGTCCCAGCCCACACCGTACCTTTTGAGTCAACAAATATATCTGCAAACCCATTCGTTATTGGGGAGTTTGGTCTAATTGTTTCCTGATTCCCTTCATACAGTATTTGAATTCCAGAAGTGCTCCCTATGTATATTTCACTACTTTCATCATCAAACTCTACATCATTTACGAATTGTTCAATCTTGAAAGATTCACGGTGAGAAGGAAATTCTTTCATTTCATTGTCCATCACATAATAAAGTTGTTCCCCGTTATTCACTAATCTTTTTATCAACTTAGAGTCAAAACTAAATATATTTTTTAAATTCTCATTTTCCCATATATATATATTGTCACCTGAGGTCGCATATAATTTACTATCACTCCACCTCAAACTGATTATATCTTTTGAGTCAAATTCTTCTAATGGCAAAAGCGTATTCCAATCATATCTGTTAGCCAAGCTGTTATCCAAATCAGTAAACACAACTCCACCAGCCGTAGCTAACCAAATCCTATTATCATATATCTCAACATCATAAACTTCGGTACCGGGGTTTACTTCATCAAACCGTTTGACATCTTCTATAGTAACATTTTCATTATGATTGAAAACAACTAAACCAAAGCCACCAGCAATATACACTTTGTCATCAACTACAGCCATATCATTAATTTGAGGGTTTGCGAAGCTTGCATTGACAATATCAAAGATTCCGGTCCATTCCCCATCGGAGTAAATATCAAAAGCACCATCACTGTACCCAACAAATACTTTATCCGATTTGTTGTCATAAGTGATATGCTTAGCATTAATTCTACTAAGTCCTGTTACATTAGTGAATTCTTCAGTTTCATAGCTGTTGGAGTTGGCAAAGTAAACTCCACCACGAGTAGCAACATATATTTGGTCGCCATATTTGTCGAGTGAATTAACTTCGTAAAGTGAAGTGTATGACTTCCAATCAGAAATTTGAAGTTCTTGTGAAAAAGCAGAGCCGAAGGTAAGAGCACCAATAGCAATAGTAAGAATAATAAATCTAAGCATTATATATTCATTAGTTTAGTTGATAAATTATGGTACAAATATTAAATACTATTACTCTCTAATTTGTTGTAAAATTGAAATCATATTAAGCGTAGTTTCAGCAGCTTCGTAACCCTTGTTACCTTTGTTACCGCCTGCACGAGCAAATGCCTGTTCCGAATCGTCAGTCGTTAGCAAACCGAACCCAATTGGGATACCAGTTTTTAACATAATGTCAGTTATTCCTCGTGAGCAATCACCAGCCACGAAATCGAAATGAGGAGTCTCCCCTCTGATAACACAACCAAGAGCTACTATTCCGTCATATTTTTCAGAATGCGCAAGCTCACTGCAAGTTATCGGTATCTCATAAGCTCCGTCAACTACTACGGTTGTTACGTTTTCATCAGCTATGCCCATCTTACTTAGAGCCTCATAGCTACCAGCTAACAACTTTTCGGTAATTACTTCGTTCCATACAGTAGTAATTACGGCAATCTTACAATTTTTGTTCACTTTTGTCGAAATTATTTTTTTCATAATGTTAGTTATTTAGTTATCAGAATATAATTACTTAACTTTGTGACTTATGCAAAAGTCAAATAAGAAATTTACATTTTTAATAAATTAAAAGGATAATATATGAAATTAATGAACTTTTTTGTAATCGGTGCTATTTTATTTGGAATAGCTTGTACTGATATGAATGGTCAGGTTAATATTAAATCAAAGCAAGACTCTTTGGCATACTCAATTGGTTTACAATGGGGTAAAAACTTGATGATGGATGATTTGAAATTAGATACAGACATCATAAAAGCAGGACTGGAAGATGCGTTCAAAGAATCTCCAAAACTTTCCGATGCACAAATGCAAGCAATATTGACTAACTTACAACAAGAATTGCAAGACAAAAGAATGAAAGAACAACAAGCTTCTTCATCTGTAAATTTGGAAACTGCAAACGCATTTTTAGCTAAAAACAAATCTGTTTCTGGTGTTAAAACTACTGAAAGTGGATTGCAATACCAAGTTATGAAAGCTGGTAGCGGAGTTTCTCCTAAAGCTACTGATAATGTTAAAGTTCACTACCACGGTACTTTGTTAGACGGATCTGTATTCGACAGTTCTGTACAAAGAGGCGAGCCAGCTGAGTTTCCTCTTAACAGAGTAATACCAGGTTGGACTGAAGGATTACAGTTGATGAAAAAAGGTGCTAAATACAAGTTTTTCATCCCCCCTGGGTTAGCTTATGGCGCTCAAGGTGCTGGAGCAATAGGCCCAAATTCTTTACTTATTTTCGAAGTTGAGTTAATCGACGTTACTCCTGCAACAAAGTAATTAGAATAAATAAAGATTAGATTTAATCAAGCTCGGCTGCAAAGTCGGGCTTTTTTTTGTGCTAATAAATACCAAAATATTTGTAACTAAACTGACATTCAAAGAGTCTTACTAATTAAGTGTTCAACAAACAACAGGAGTCCGAAATGAAAAAGCAAGCAATACTAATCGCACTAATTATGCTCTCCTCACTATCTATTTCAGCAAAAGATATAGTAGTAATAAATAGCGAGAATGGTAAGCCACTCGTGGGTGCAAAAGTGTTCACTAATGGAGATAATATAGTTTCTGACAGATTTGGAAAACTAAGCAATGCCGAGATTACATCTGTTGATTTTGTCACTTATAATAACATCCATCTTAACAGCACACTACAAAACGACACACTTATTGTTGACTTCCCTTTGACTTTAGATTCACCAAAAAAGATGTGCAGATTGGAGGGTAAGGTTACTAATGACCTTAATGAAGAACTATCTTACAAGGAAATAGAGTTAACCAAAGATGGGTTTTCATATACAACTAAATCTAATTCAAGTGGAGATTACTCTTTTGATTTTTTGTCTACAGGAGATTGGGATATAGTGGTTGAAGGAAGTGAGGATTATAAGTCTTACAGACATGAAATGGTAATAAACACTGAAATTAGAAACAATAATATTGTTTTAGAAGGGATTACAGAATTATTTGGTTCTATTTCCGGAGTAGTAATAGGTAAAAATGGACTTCCTCTATCTGGAGCATCCATAAACTTAGTAAATTCTAAAGTAATAGCTAAAACAAATAAAAATGGTCAATTTGAAATAAACTATCTCAAAGTAGGATCTTATAAATTAATCATGACAACGATTAATTTTGACACGTTGGATTTAGAAATTAATGTTATCATAGATTTCAACTCCGAAGCTATTTTTAGATTAGATAGTTCTATTGTATACTTTTCTGTACCCGAAATAGAAAGAACAGCAAGTGGCTTAGTTACTCAATCAACGGGTGTAACAAACTCTAACAAGAATTACAATATCATAGGCACTAAAAGCCGTTCAGCTACACCAGCAGGAGCTGATTTTACTGGGACTTATCCAGACCCTTTAAAATTTGTCAACAAATTCACAGGAGGATTTGGCTCAGCTAACAATGAAGTGGCAGAAGCAGGTCAGCTAACATCTGGTGAGGTGAATGATTTTAGAAAGTGGGATATGTGGTCTGATATTGCCAAAGATGAACTTAGCTCGTATATTGATATTTGGGGAATAGAACCAACCAGTCGATATACTATTCAGCTAACTTCGATTGACAACAGACCAGTGATAGATGCAAAGGTAAACCTAATCAATCAAGTAGGTAAAGTTATCTGGTCAGCAAGAAGTGACAACACCGGTAAAGCTGAGCTTTGGGCAGATGCTTATAGTGAAATTGATGATGACATAAGTGGACTAGCTGTAGAAGTATTCTACAAGGGAAAGAGAAAATATGAGCAAAATATCTCTTCTTTCAAAGATGGTATCAACTTCATTCAAGTCGATGAATATTGCTCACAACCCAACAAGGTAGATATACTATTTGCTATGGATGCCACTGGTTCTATGAGTGATGAGATAGATTATCTGAGAACTGAGTTGTTGGATATTATTGGGAAGTTAGAGAAATCAAACAATGAAATAGATTTACGTATTGGCTCACTTTTCTATCGTGATTATGACTACTCGTTTAGTGAGCTTTTGACAACTCATGACTTGACTAACGATATTTCTTCAGTTAATGAATTTATCAATTCTGAAAAAGCAATAAGTGGTAACAGCACTCCCGAAGCAGTAGATGTAGCGCTTAGCTCTTCAGTGAATGAATTCACTTGGTCCGATGATGCAATTGCTCGAATTATGTTCTTGATTTTAGACGCTCCCCCGCATAGAGATGCAGCTACTATGAGACGATTCACGGAGCTAACTGCAAAGGCAGCTGAAATGGGGATTAGAATAATACCACTTACTGCCAGCGGAATAGACAAAAGTACAGAGTACCTAATGCGGTCTTTGGCATTGCTCACCAACGGCACTTATGTATTCCTAACTGATGACAGCGGAATTGGCAACAGCCACATAGAGCCGACAACTGATAGCTACGATGTAGAAATGATGAACGAAATGATAGTGAGAATAATTAACCAATTCATCGAAGTGCCTGCATGTGGTGAGAATAATAATATAGATTACGCTAAAAGTACAGAAGGGAAGATTTACAATGACAATATTAAAGTAGATAATGACATATCAAAATATATGAAAATATACCCAAATCCAACTGATGGCCCACTGACTCTATCTTTAGATGAAGAATATGACAATCTATTCCTTGTGGATATGAATGGAAAAATATTATTCAAAGTAGAACCGACAGGTAATAGCTTCCAAATTAGTCTGGCAAATTATCCAAGTGGTGCTTATTTCCTAAAGTACAGTAAAGATGGCACGTGGGGTAGCAGTCAGATACAGTTGATGAGGTGAGAATTTATACATTTGTTAACCGCAGAATGTCACTCTGAGGGAAGTGAAGCGACCGAAGAGTCCATCTCAAATTAACCAACACTGTTTTTAATATTCAAAAACATGATTATTAACTGTGAATAGATTCCTACGAAATACCAACAAGCTGATATTTCTCAGAATGACATTCGTTGTTCACAAGTCTACCCACACTCAACAAGGGGTGGCAACCACTTGTTAATTCTAAAGTCCCATTATCCAAAATCAACTCAGATTAGTCTTCAGCACGCTTTCCAAATCATCAAAAGCTTTACTCAAATCATCATTGAGTATTTTATGGTCAAACTTGTCTTTGTACTCTAACTCTTCCTTTGCTCGTTCTAATCGGACTTTCAGCTGTTCTTCAGTTTCTGTGCTTCGTTTTTCTAATCTTCGCTTTAGTTCTTCGTAGCTTGGCGGGTATATAAATATCAGCAAAGTATCTGCTGGGAAGCTCTTTTTAAGCGAGATACCACCCTTTACATCTACGTCAAATAAGATAGAATTACCGGAGTTAAGGTGTTTCTTTATCTCTGATTTCAGAGTGCCGTAGTAGTTCCCAAACAGTTGCTCGTATTCGGCAAACTCGCCTTCAGCAATCTTATTTTCGAACTCTTCCTTGCTTAGGAAATAGTAATCTTTTCCTTCTACCTCTCCCTCACGCTTAGTTCTCGTAGTGCAAGACACAGAGAATCGCACTTCGGGGTATAGCTGCATAAGGTGATTAGCCAACGTCGATTTGCCGCCTCCACTTGGCGAAGACAGCACTATCAGTTTCTTATGAAACATTACTATACTTCCCTTTCGCCTTGTGGTACATTCAATTTAGCAAATAGCTCCATAACTTCTGTTATAGTGTTAGAGCCAATGTCGCCTTTTGTGTGCTGACGAATAGATACAGTTTCGCTCTCTTGCTCACGGTCACCTATTATCAGTGCGTAAGGTATTTTCGCTTGTTCCGATTCGGCAATCTTTCTACCAACTCCTTCGGAGCGATTATCGAATTTAACTCTAATTCCCTCTGCTTTTAGTAGCTTTACTATCTTCTCTGCAAACTCATTTTGTCTGTCAGTTATTGGCAGAACGCTCACTTGCACAGGTGCAATCCAGAATGGGAAATTACCAGCATAGTGTTCTATAAGAATAGAAATAAATCTTTCCATAGATCCGAATGGAGCACGGTGGATAATCACTGGTCTGTGCGGTGCGTTGTCCGAGCCAGTATATTCTAACTCAAATCTTTCTGGCATAACGTAGTCAACCTGAACGGTACCGAGTTGCCATTTTCTACCAAGAGCATCGCGGACTATGAAGTCAATTTTTGGTCCGTAGAATGATGCTTCTCCTTCTCCAATGAAATAATCAAGCTTAAGCTCATCTGCTACTTCCTTCACAGCTTTTTCGGACTTAATCCAGCCCTCTTCGTCGCCTGCATATTTTTCAGAGTCATCATCACGGAATGACAGACGAGTAGTTACTTCCATATCGAATGTCTCGAACACCAATTGAGTTAGTTCAATACAGTTGATTAGCTCATCTTTTAGTTGATCTTCAGTACAGTAAATATGTGCATCGTCTTGTGTAAATCCACGCACACGTGACAAGCCGTTAAGCTCACCCGATTGCTCAAATCGGTAAACAGTACCAAACTCAGCCAAACGCACTGGCAAATCGCGATAAGAACGTGGCTCAGAGCTATATATTTGGTGATGGTGCGGACAGTTCATTGGCTTGAGCATATACTCTTCGTCTTCCACTTTCATAGGTGCATATTGCGATTCCTTATAGTAAGGGTAGTGACCCGAAGTTCTGTATAAATCTAAGTTACCAATGTGAGGAGTGATTACCTCTTGGTATCCACGAGCAATCAGCTCATCTTTGATAAAGCTTTCTAATTTTCTTCTTAGCACTGTACCATTGGGCAACCAAACTGGAAGACCTTTGCCAATTTTCTGACCAATCATATAGATACCCAACTCTGGGCCTAACTTTTTGTGGTCACGTCGTTGTGCTTCGGCTCTCAGCTCCAAAAACTCATCTAACATAGATGCCTTGGGGAACGTAATTCCATAAACTCTTGTAAGCGTTGGGTTGTCGCTGTCTCCTCTCCAATAAGCAGAAGCGAGCGATAGCAACTTAACAGCTTTGATTACACCAGTGTTGGGTATATGTCCACCACGGCACAAATCTTTGAAATTTCCTTGAGTACAGAAAGTAATTTCCTGTCCTTTCAGCCCTTCAAGCAAGTCTAACTTATAGTCATTCCCTTTCTCTTTGTAAAACTCATAAGCCTCGTCCCAAGTAGCTTCTGACATTACATAATCAGACTTTTTCTTAGCCAATTCCTTCATCTTGCTTTCAATTTTCGGAAAGTCATCAGATGATAACGATTCACCCTCAGGCATATCTATATCATAGTAAAAGCCGCTTTCTATAGAGGGACCAATACCAAACTTAACGCCTGGGTAAAGCTCTTGGAGTGCTTCTGCAAGCAAGTGAGCCGACGAGTGCCAAAAGAAATCTTTCCCTTCGTCATCGTTGAATGTTACAAACTTAACGGTACTGTCTTCGGTTATTGGGCTGTGCAGCTCATACTTAGTTTCGCCATTGAGAATAATGCCTAATGCGTTGCGAGCCAAGCCGTGCGATATAGACATTGCTATATCATAACCGCTTGCACCTTGTTCAAATTCTTTTACGTTGCCGTCTGGGAATGTTATTTTCATCTTAATATTTTTCGGTTTTTAGTATAAATTTAGACTACAAATATAAGAACAAATAGCGAAAAAGTGATAATGTATGTGTAAGTCTCTAATTTTTCATTATTTTTGTATCAATAATATAAACACAAACGGAGATTAATAATGAAAAAATTATTGCTTTTAATTGCGGTTCTTATGGCGCCACTATTTATGGTAGCCCAAGACGACGAAATAGACGAGCTTCCATTCGACAATGAACCACTTAGAGACGACAGCAGAAGCTATTTCGTACTTGCTGGCGGTATGACTTTCGATTGGCTAATGGTGAATGAGGATTATTTAAACAGTTTTGATGATTGTGATTGCTTAGAGCTTTCTGGTCCAATTCAGATGATTGGTGGACAAGGAGTAACTGGTATTCCTTGGGTGAAAAATATGAGAATTGGAGTATTTGGCTATGGCGGAAGTATAGAATCTGAAATAGAAGAATATCCTGGTATCGATGAATCTGGTGACGCCATTCTAATGTCAGGAAGGCAAAGAAATTTGACAGCAAGCATGTTTGGTTTCTCACTTCACTACGGCTATGTTCCTTTTGAGCATTTCGCTATTCTCGGTGGAGTAAATGCTGGCTGGGGTGATATAACTCATGAAGATTTCTTGGGAAATACTTCTACAGACCAAATGATTACTGCATCTGGCGGATTCGGCATGAATAGATATGAAAAGAATTTCTTCTTCGCTATGCCGAATATTCAAATAGAGTACGCTCTTGCAAACTTTATTATTCTAAGAGCTGATGCTTCGTACAACTTGACATTTGCACAAGACGAGAAGTGGACATTCAACACATTAGGAACAAGCACACAAAATCCAGATTTAGATTTATCTGGTTTAAAGGTTGGGTTTGGAGTAATGATAGGATTAGTTAATTTTTAATTTGGAATTAAAAACTAATTCTTCTTATATTTGAAACTCTGTAAAAAACAGAAAGAAAAAAAAGAAATGTTCGGGGCCCATAGCTCAGTTGGTTAGAGCAGTGGACTCATAATCCATTTGTCGGGAGTTCAAGTCTCTCTGGGCCCACACAGAAAAACCCCTTGTATTGTTATGATGCAAGGGGTTTTTTTATGCTTATATACAATCTTACAAGGAACACTTTATTGTAAAAGTTCTAACTTGTCAATCAGCAATCTAAACTTTTCATCTTTGTTGTTTGCAATCAGGATAGCTAACTACTCCAAGTGCTTTTTATCAAAATTGAACATATCTAAGTTCATACCTCTGGAAGTGGGGTAAAGTTCACTCAATTTCAATTCTATTTCTTGTCACCCACCATTTGTAGTAAAGCTATGCTGGTAAAGATAATTATGAATTGCTTTATCTTTTATACTTAATTGATATTATTTACCATCACCTTTTATCTTCAGCAGTATTTAACTAAAGTGTTAGTGATAACTCTACAAATAAATACCTTTGTTTAACTCCGATTAAAACCATAAAAAAAGCTCGACCTTGCAGCCGAGCTTTCTAATTCATCTATTTAATCTGAAACTTACTTAGCAGTAGGAACTATATCAATAGTTACGTTCCTGTTGTACATTCTGCCCTCAGGCAAAGTGTTGTCATAAGTACCAGCTGAGTATTGCTCACCATAACCGTAAGAAATGATATTGTCTTTCTTCGCTTGTGAAGTAAACTCATTCATAAATATGTCTCTTGCTTCGTTAGCTCTTTTCTGAGAAATTTCAGAATTTACTTGAGTTTTACCAATCGGGTCAGTGTGACCAGAGATAACTAATAGTTCTTCGTTGTCAACCTTTGGAGCTACAATTGTTCTCAAATCATTCTCAGAGTTCTTAATTGCATCGGCTTGACCGTAGTTAAATAGGATAGTGTATCTTTCACCTATTTGAGTGTCGTCCATTTCTTTAACTAAGCTAAACTCAGCTTGATCGTTGATAGTAGTGCCATCTTGTTGTACTATTTCAATACTTCCACTATAATCGCCTTCGTCTTTACCTTTTAGAATTTCATAAGGAGAGATTCTTTCAGTTTGACCGAAGTAAGGGCCATAAGTAAATATTTTGCCATTTTCATCTGTGATATTCATATTCCAAGAGCTATACTTTACATTAGTGTTCAAAGTAACTAATATATCATTATCAATTGGGTATTCATCTATCATCTTAACGTCTAACATTTTGTAAACATCTGGCTTGCTGAATACAAACTCAACTCTTCTGTTCTCAACGTCAGCCAAAGGTCTGTCATTCACTGGAGTAGCTGAGCTACCAGATGGGATACGTGGCATTTTTTGACCTTTAGTAGTTACTCTACTTGCATCTATACCGTGTATGTTAACTAAGTAATCTTTAACAGTATTAGCCAATGCGTCACCGTCGTTTGCTTTTGGTGCAGAACCGATAAGCTGGACAGTTAGGTCGTCATCATCTTTTAGCTCTTGTGCATATATATTCAATATTTCGTGATAAACAGCTAATTTTTTATTCGTAGCTGTTTCACCAGCCAATGCTTTGTTGTCTGTTAAATCTAAAACTTCTTCTTTATTAAAGTTGTTCGCTTCACCTTGACTCAATATTGAGTAGCGAGGAGCCAAGTTTTTCTCACCCGGATTGAAGAAAACATAAGGAATAAGTGGGAATGATTCTTCCACTACTCTCTGAATTACTTTACCTTCGTAAGGAGGAAGTACAGTAGCGTATTGTCCACCAGTTGGAGCAGCAACCAAGTTAGGGATGAAATCGATAGCAGCGGTTACACCCAATCTTGCAGTAACAGTAGTCCAAGTGTCGTCAAATCCATCTTGCTCATCTAACTTAGGAGCTTTCTGAGAAATCAACCAAGAACCTTCGATAAATGGAGAAAGTACGAAAATAGAACTTTCGCCAATTGGAGCAACTCTAATATCATAGCTGAAACCCAATTGAGCACCAAAAGTCATATCGTCTAACTCAGTAGCTTCCATTCCAGTTGTTGCAGCCATACCATTCATTGGGTCATAGTCAAACTCCCCAGCCATTTTGAAAGCCAAAACTGGGCCAACATAAGCACTTAAGTTTCTTGCAACGAACTCATTTATTTTTAAATAAGGAGCTATATTAACATAGCTATTTGTGATGTCGAATTCTGGCTCGTTATCGAAAGATTGGTCAACAACTAATGCAGACCTGTCGTCATATCCGATTTGCAAACCAATTCCCCACCAATCACTCGAGATATACTCAGCACGAAGACCGAAGTAAGGTGCAATACCTGTACCGTCATTGGTATATAATGTTGGAAAATCTCCACCATTAGGACTAAGGTCTTGGTAACCAAGTCCTGCCATGTTATAGTTAAGACCTAAGTCCAAACCAATTCTATATTTTTCTGGTCGTTCTAATTTTTTGTCTTGCGACAAAACTGAACTTGTAGCTATTACAGCTAAGATTAGAAATAATCTAATAAACTTCATATTAACTCCTTTTATTTGTTTTACTTTATAATAATATACAAACTTAAGCTTTAATTCAAAATAATGACACAGTAATTTTACTTATTATTGATTAATTAGGTCTCTATTCGAGCAAAAGTGTCATATTTTTTTTACATTGTTTAACTTTTCTAATAATTATTGTTATTTTGATATTTTATTTATTATAAAATGATAAACAAATTTGAGTAATTTAGTCAAACTACTAATAGTATTAACTTTGGGGCTTTCAATAGCTTGTACTTCGTCAAAACCAATATCGTCGAATAAATTCGAGGGTTATAGCGAAATACAGAAAGGCGAGATAGCAACAATGAAGTGGGATTTTGCCAATGCCGAAAAGGTAAAAGTAGAGTCTTATGACAAGGACTACAACGCCATAGACAGTGCAAAGGTATCCCCAGAAACTACTACAGATTACAAGATTACTGCTTTGCACGATGCAGACACAGTAGCTTACAAATGGATAGTAGAAGTCAAAGACCAGTTAGAAGAAAAAGGGAACATTGTAAAAAGCAAAATTAATGAACCTGAGCAATCGGACAATATTATAAGCTCATACAAGCCAAATTCTACAAGCTCCAAATTTATCAATGGCTCTATTGGTCCAGAAGCTGCACCAGTTAGATTAAAGATTACAAACTCAATTGTAAAAGAAGATAAACTTGAGTTCGAAACAATTATATTAGATGAGAATGGGAACTTTATCAATGGTCTGAACTCAGAAGTTGTAGATTTGTCTTTTATTCAAATGTGTACTAAAAGCTCAACATCGTCTGGTAATCTTGCGATAGAAGAAGTGCACAAAACCAACAGCTCTGAATATTCAATAGTATTTGACAATTCAGCAGTGGCAGAATTCAACTTCCCTTTGCTCGAAAGAATCCTCAATTTCTCGGAGTCAATAGACTCAGAAGATAGGTTGAGCTTTTCATATTTCAATCAAAACTATATAGAATACACTTCACTGTTGCCAAAACAAGAGTTTTACGATAAGTTTATTAATTATGACTTACCAGAGCCAAGTGGGCTTTCGGGATTGTATAAGGCACTTTACAACAACTTAGTAGTCTTCACTTCCGAAGTTTCTAAAGACAAGAACAAAGCCGTGGTGTTAATCACTTACAGTGAGGACAATTCATCACTTATTTACAGCCCGAGCGATATTATAAATGCAGCCAAAAATTTCGGTATTCCTATATATGTAATTGCGATTGGAGATGCTTACAACTCATTTTCCCTTCAAAAAATTGCTAACTCAACAGGTGGTAAACTTTATCAAGTGAATTCAGATAGTTTACAAAACGCTGAGCAAATATTGAGAGAAATTGATTTTGCAATGAACAACCACTATGCAGTTTCGGTAGATTATGATGCTAACGAGAGAGAATGCGGAGATTCTTACGGTAAGTTGGTGCTGAAATATGGCGATAAATCTGTTGAAGATGGAATTGTTGTTAACCCAACAAAAAATGAGTTTCACTCGTACTATCAATCAGTAGCAATATTTGAACAAAAAACTGATGATTACAGAGGCGATTACGAAAACTCTATTATGGAGCTTGCTAATGTTCTTAAAAGTAATCCAGAATACAAGGTAAAGCTAACTGGGCATAGTGACAATGAAGGTGATAAGGCAGAGAATGCACAGGTATCCAACGACAGAGCAACCAAAGTCAAAAGCTCTCTGGTAAAAGCTGGTGCGGATGAGAAACAGATACTAACGGACTCCGAAGGGTTCTCGAAACCACTTTATATATTGGGACAAACTCCATGGCAAAAAGCATACAACAGAAGAGTTGAGCTGAAATGGATTAACCCAGCAAGCAAATCACCGTTTGAGATTATTGTAGCACAACAATGGACTGAAGACGAAGCTGCTGCAGATGTAAGAAAGTGGAGCAAGCGTGGTTACAATGCCTACTACGATAGCTACCTAATCGGTGACGAGCCTGTTTACAGAGTTATGCTTTGGGGTTTTGAAGATGAAGAAGATGCAAAAGTGACGGCATCGAGAATAATGAAAAAATATAAAACGAAAGTAACATACAAATAAAATAAGAAGCTAATAAATGAGCAAAGAAGATTTGATTGGAAAAGAAATAAAATGTTTAGACCACGGGTTCGTAAGATTAGTTGACGTTATGGGAGATGACTCTTCTATAGTTCAAGCTGCAAGAGTTTCTTACGGTTCGGGTACAAAAACAGTTAGAGAAGACAGAGGACTAATCCGCTACTTGATGAGACATTGGCACACTACACCGTTCGAGATGGTGGAGTTCAAGTTTCATATAAAGCTACCAATATTCATTGCACGTCAGTGGATTCGCCACAGAACAGCAAATGTAAATGAATACAGCGGTCGCTACTCTATTATGAAAGACGATTTTTATGTTCCAGATTTGGAGCAAATTCGACCACAAAGCGAGAACAACAAACAAGGTAGAAGCGAAGAGGCGTTTGAACCAGAAAAAGCAAAGCAGATACAAGATAGCATTAGCAAAGTTCAGAAAGATTTGTACAAAGACTACGAGAACTTGCTCGACGACAACTTTGCAAGGGAGTTAGCAAGAATTAACTTACCATTGTCGAACTACACAGAATGGTATTGGAAAATTGATTTACACAATTTATTTCATTTCTTACGTTTACGTATTGACTCGCACGCACAGTACGAAATCAGAGTGTTTGGCGAAGCAATGGCTGAGATAGTAAAACAAATAGTTCCACACGCTTGGGAAGCATTCGAAGATTATAGATTGAATGCTGCAAACTTTTCGAAGCCAGAACTAAATGCACTGAAAGAGTTGCTCAACGGTACAAAGTTAGAAGATTTGAATTTGGACGAATTAAAATTAAGTAAGCGTGAATATGGTGAACTTAAAACTAAGTTAACCTCGATGAGTTAAGAATAATAAATAAAACAAGTATATTTATGAAGAAAATATCAATATTAATCTCAATACTAATTTTTGGAATGTCCTCTCTCAGCTCACAAACAGCTGATGAAGTTATTGCACTTTACTATGATGCAATTGGTGGCAAAGAAAAGTTTGAATCAATCTCTTCATTCCATCTTATTGGTGGTTCTAGGTTGACAAACAACACGCCAGGTGAGTTTCAATTTATCTTTGTAAAACCCAACAAAATTAAAGTCAAAACAGTAATTGATTCTGTAAAAATAGTTCAATCAGTTCTTGGCAATAAGGGGTGGCACGTTGTTCCTCAAACGGGAATAACTGAACCAACACCTATGGACGAACGCTCAGCTGAGCAAGTATTAGGGCAAAAAGCATTAGTGCTCGGGCCGTTTGATAATTACAAGGAGAACGGAACTAAAGTCGATTATGAAGGTTTGAGAACTATAGAAAGTACTGAATACAAAATGTTAAAAGTTTGGAAAACGGAAGCAGGACCCAAGTCTTATATATACTTGGACAAACACTCAGATTTGATAAAAATGATAGAAACAGAAACAACTGCACAAGGACAAAGAGTAACTTACCAGAATTATTTGTCTAAGTATCAGGAAGTTGACGGCATAATGATGCCATTCAGCTTTGCTACGTTCTTCAATGGGAACGAGGTAACTCGCCTCGAATTAGACGAGATAATATTGAACAGAAAGTACAATGATTCTGTATTTGAGATACCTGAAAGTGCTGAAAATAAGTAAGCAATAAGTATTTACTTTGCTTTAATTTTCAAATTTGGTTAATTTACGATAATTGAAAAAAACAAAACTAAGAAAAGACATAAACGGGAGTTTATAAAAAATGAAAGTTGATGTAGTAATGCCCAAGATGGGCGAATCTTTACAAGAAGGAACCATTATCAAATGGTTGAAGAAAGAAGGTGAGACTGTTGAAAGAGACGAGATGATATTAGAAATATCTACTGACAAAGTAGATACGGAAGTGCCGTCTCCTCAATCAGGAGTATTAACCAAAATATTAGCTCAAGAAGAAGAAGTAGTAGAAGTTGGTGCTAAAATAGCTGAATTAGATACAGAAGCAGCTGCTGGCACTACTGGTGGCTCTGATAACAGTAGCCAAGAAGAAGCTCCTGCTCCTGAGCCAGAAGAGTCAACTGATGACACATCAGACGATAGTTCAGATGACAGTAGCGATGAAGCTGGTGGCGGTCTTCAAGATTTGGTTATGCCTAAGATGGGTGAATCACTTCAAGAAGGGACTATCACAAAATGGCTGAAAAATGAAGGCGATGAAATAGAAAGAGACGAGATGATATTAGAAATATCTACTGACAAAGTAGATACAGAAGTTCCATCTCCAGTTGCAGGTGTATTGCATCAAATATTAGCACAAGAAGAAGAGACTGTAGAAGTTGGTTCAGTAATCGGTAAAATCGCTACAAAAGGTGGCGGCGGTGCTAAAAAATCTGCTCCTGCTAAGTCTGCTCCTGCTAAGAAAGAGGAATCGAAACCTGCTGCTAAGCCAGCTGCACAAACTACTGCTCAACCGAGCGGTGGCGGTCAGCAAGTGCAAGGAACTACTTACGATATTCCTCGTAACAAAGACGGTAATTTCTTCTCTCCATTAGTGAGAGCTATGGCTACTGACGAGAAAGTATCTTTAGAAGAGTTGATGACTATCAACGGTTCTGGTAATGATGGTAGAATAACCAAAGACGATTTGGAAAACTACATCAGCAACAGAGGTTCTGCTCCTGCTCAACAGCCGCAGCAACAACAATCTGCTCCTGCTCCATCGAAAGCACCGAGCCAATCGGCTTCTAACTTTAGTGGTGGCGATTCGGAAGTTATCCCAATGGACAGAATGCGTAAGCTAATCGCTGCACACATGGTTAACTCTAAGCAAACTTCAGCTCACGTAACAAGTGTTGCCGAAGTTGACGTAACTGACATTGTGAACTACAGAGAGAAAACAAAAGCTAGCTTCTTAGAAAGAGAAGGAATGAAATTGACTTACACTCCTTTCTTTGCTAAAGCAGTAATAGAAGGCGTTAAGCAATTCCCAATGATAAATGTAAGTGTAGATGGTACTAATATCATCAAGCACAACAGATTGAACTTAGGTTTTGCAGCTGCATTGCCTGACGGTAACTTGATTGTACCAGTTATCAAGAATGCTGATAACTACGGACTGACTGGATTGCAAAGATCAATCAATGATTTGGCTGGCAGAGCTCGCTCTAAGAACTTACAGCCAGACGACATACAAGGTGGTACAATTACGTTGACCAACGTAGGTACTTTTGGTACTCTGTTCGGTACTCCTGTGATTAATCAACCACAAGTAGCAATCATTGGCGTTGGAGCTATCAAGAAGCAAGCAAAAGTAATGACTGTGAATGGTTCTGACTCAATTGCTGTCCGCCAGATTATGTATTGCTCAATCACTTATGATCACAGAGTAGTAGATGGTATGTTAGCTGGTCAAACGCTGAAAGCAATTGTTGATTCATTGGAAAATATGAACGAGAATACAATAGCTTTATAAGCTAATCCCTTATATTAAGTTTTATTAACCCTGCCAATTTGGTGGGGTTTTTTTGTGGGGTTGGGTAATTAATAAAAATATAGTTAATTTAATTTTCAAAATAAGTTAGTAAATTAAAGTCAACTCTATTTATTAAAAGCAGAAAAACGAAATGAAAACTATATTAATTATTACTATACTATTTGCATTGTCCCAGTCTGACTTATATTCTGATGATTATATTAATGTATATAAAGACACCACATTTGTAAGAAAGACTATGGAGGATATGGATATATACCGTTTGGGTGAGGTGATTGAATCTGATAGTGCTGCATATTCTAAATTTGAAACAGGTAACTCTTACTATACCTTAGCCAATGTTTTTTCATCCGTTGGTGGTTTCGCAGTTGGGTATCCATTAGGTACTCAGTTGAGTGATGGCGAACCTAATTGGACCCTTGCCTATGTTGGACTCGGGACTATTGGTATTGGACTTATTCTAGCATTAATCTCTCAAGATTATTACAATGATGCAATTGATTTGTATATAGCAAACATAGGCGGTGTTTCACATATTAGGAGCAAATCTCTACCTAATTTCACAACTAAAGGTGTGGGTATAAGTATTCGATTCTGAATTTTGGATAAACAGAATAGTTCCAACCTAAAGTTCTAAATAAATTACTTTGTTAGCCTCTTTACCCCTAAACAAATCAAAATAATTATAATTGTTGTACAAATCGAAAACTTGAAAGTTTTAATAGATAGAATTGGTTGAATGGATTTTTTTTTCCCCACCGTAATGTAAGTTTTTTCCTATATTGCACTACAAACAACTAACCCAAATCAGCAATGAAACAATACACTCTACTACTAACACTTACTTTTGCCCTGCTATTCGGAGCAAAAGACACCAATTCGCAAGACATCAACGCCTTTTACATAGGGCACAGCTTGAGTGATCAGATACCAGATATGGTAGAATCAATTGCAAATGATGTATTTGTGACCAGCTTCGGTTGGACATATCAAGGAATACCCGGTGCACCTCTTCGCTGGCAATGGGATAGGAAAATCGAACGAGACTATAGCACCATCGACCCACATTACTATGGATTCTATGATGAAGCGGAAGGGCTGCCAACAGGCGAGTTCGATGTACTGGTACTCACAGAAGCGGTACCTCGGTACGGTGATTTGATAAATGAAACTTATCAATATGCAGATAGTCTGGCACGCTACGCCTTGCAGTATAACCCCGACACAAAGATATATCTCTACGAAGATTGGCATTGCCTAAAGAGTGGCACTCCAACTGGCTGCGATTACGATGTGGACGCTAACCCATGGCGACAGAGATTGGACGACGATTTGGCAATGTGGGAAAGCGTAGTTGATACTCTTAACTCTCGGCTTTCACCAACTAACCAAGTGTGTATGATACCAGCAGGACAGGCCTTGGCTCAGCTCTATGACTCTATTGCTGTCGGCTCTGTCCCTGGTATAACCAATATAGATGACTTATTTTCTGATGACATACACTTGACTGATGTAGGAAAGTATTTTGTGGCTTGTGTTCATTTTGCTACAATTTTTGGGGTATCCCCTGTTGGAGCTACTAACCAGACACAAGTTTGGTGGGGTGGTGATTTTGAGGAAATTCCGACCAAAGAGCAAGCAAAAGTATTCCAAGAGATTGCATGGAAAGTATCTGTTGAGTATAAAAAAAGCATATCGGACAACCAAACAAGTGTTGAGGTTATCGAAGCGAATAATAACTATTATTTAGACGGCAACATTCTCCAATTTGCCAACGGAACTGTTACGTTTAGCGTTTATAGTACTGTGGGTTCAACAATTTATGAAGGAAATTCTGAGCGTTTTGATTTCAACACACTTCCAGTTGGGGTCTATTTTTTGGTTACTGGCAATGAATTAATCAAGGTTTTGAATAATTGAGACTGACTTCAATCGTATTAACTAAAAAAGAAAAGCATTAAATGAAAAACAACAACTTACCCAAAAGAATAGTTTGCTTAACTGAAGAGACTACCGAAACACTCTACACGATTGGGGCGGAAGACCTGATAGTAGGAATCTCGCAATTTGTTATGAGGCCCAAAAGAGCAAAGAAAGAGAAGCCAATAGTTAGCCGCTACACTGATGCTAAGATAGACAAAATATTAGCACAAAAGCCTGATTTGGTGCTTGCGTGGTCCGATTTGCAGGCAGATATTTGTGCCGAACTAATTCGGGAAGGCGTGAACGTAATGTGCTTCAACCACCGAACAATAGACGAAACGCTTAACTTTATCGAGCGGTTGGGTGCTATGGTTGGCTATTATGACGAAGCTCTTGATTTTTCAAAATCTATTAGGGATAAATTAGATAGAGCTAAGGAAATAGGCAAAGCAAGAGAAGTAAAACCGAAAGTGTATTTTGAAGAATGGCACGACCCAATAATAACAAGTATTAGCTGGGTGAGCGAGCTGATAGAAATATGTGGCGGCGTAGATGTCTATGCCGATTTGAGCCACAAATTCCACGCAAAAGACAGGATAGTAGCTTCGACTGATGAGGTAATTGATAAAAAAGCTGACATAATGCTTGCTTCGTGGTGTGGTAAGAAGTTTAATAAAAACGAAGTCATTAATCGTAAAGGATGGGACTCAATTCCATTTGTTATGAATGATGTAATCTACGAGCTACCAGCCGAAGTGATATTGCAACCAGGCCCAGCTGCCCTAACTGATGGTTTGGATATGATGATGGGAATAATTGATGATTGGGAAGAGAAGCAATTATCAGAAACCACGGTAGAAGTACACAAGGTTACAGAAAATAGTTAAACGACAGAATACTTAGTATTGGGAATTATATAGATTAATTTTGGTTCGTGTCTTATTCACTAATTCAATAATTAACTATAAAAATACAGATATTATGAAATTAAAACTACTAACCCTACTTGCTGTTCTATTAGCTATCACAGCATGTTCTAACAATGAAGAGCAACCACAAGAAGAAAACAAGCAAGAAGTTAATGTATATACTCACCGCCATTATGATACGGACAAATTGCTTTTTGAACAGTTTGAAAAAGAGACTGGAATAAAAGTTAATGTTTTGAACGCCAATGCAGACGAGCTAATTACCAGATTAGAAAATGAAGGAGAAAACTCTCCTGCCGATGTGTTAATAACAGTTGATGCTGGCAGATTGGGCAAAGCCAAAGATATGGGGCTTTTGCAATCAGTAGAATCTGAAGCTTTGACAAACCAAGTACCCGAACATTTGAAAGATAGTGATAATCAATGGTATGGTCTTACCAAAAGAGCTCGATTAATCGCTTATGACAAAGACAGAGTGAACCCAGATGAAGTGAAGACATATTGGGACTTAACAAACGATAAGTACAAGGGTAAAGTCTTAGTACGTTCCAGCAGTAATATCTACAATCAATCGCTATTGGCATCGATGATTGCACTGAATCCGGACAGCAACTACGCTGAACAGTGGGCAGAGGGAATAGTGAAGAATATGGCTCGTAACCCTGCTGGCGGTGACCGTGACCAAGTTAAGGCAGTAGCTGCAGGACTTGGCGATATGGCAATTGTGAACTCTTATTATATTGGCAAAATGATAGAATCAGATGATGAGTCCGACAGAAAAGCTGTTGCAAATATTGGTTTGATATTTCCAAACCAAAACGGAAGAGGAACTCACATCAACGTATCGGGTGCTGGAGTAGCTAAATATAGTAAAAATAAGGATAATGCGATTAAATTTATTGAGTTCTTGACTTCAGAAAAAGCACAAGATTTGTTCTCAAAATCAAATTATGAGTATCCAGTTAACCCTAATGTTGCCGCTTCTGAGCTGTTACAATCTTGGGGAAGTTTCCAAGAAGATAAGATGAATTTATCTAATTTGGGTGAGTATAACTCCGATGCAGTAATGCTATTCAATAAAGTCGGTTGGAACTAAGTCTTAATTACTATTAACCAACTGTTCCTAAAAAGATTTACTTTTCAATAAAGTATTTGCTATTTTCGTCTTTAGAAGGTAGTAGATACTTTTTTTATTTAAGGAAATTAAAAATGATAGATTATTCTCAAGAATTAAAACCAATACAAGGTTTATCGCAATCACAAATTGAATCATCACAAGTGCAGTTTATGCAGAAGGTATATGCATGGATGGTTGGTGGGTTAGGTCTCACAGGACTTTTAGCTTACTATGTGTATGATAGTGGGCTTTGGATGAGCTTAGCACCATACAATTTGTTCATAGGTATTGCCACTATTGGTTTAGTGTTTTTCTTGTCTTTTAGAATTGACAAATTGTCATCGGTAACAGCGGCAGGTATATTCATTGCCTACGCATTGCTCAACGGGCTATTTCTCTCATCTATATTTGCTGCCTACGAAATGGGAGCTATATACAATGCCTTTTTTGTGAGTGCAGGAGCATTTGCCGCCCTCAGCGTCTATGGATTTACTACCAAAAAAGACCTATCGGCATTCGGTAAGTTCCTATTTATGGGACTTGTTGGTATTATACTGGTTTCGTTGATTAACGTGTTCTTTGTAGAAAGTAGTATGTTGAACACAACTATATCAATATTAGGTGTATTAATCTTTGCGGGACTAACTGCTTATGACACTCAAAGATTAAAAAATATGCACCACTACTATATGCAAAACCGTGAGTTAGCTCGCAAAGGTGCAGTTATGGGTGCTTTGGCGTTGTACTTAGACTTCATTAATATGTTCTTATTTATGTTGCAGCTAATGAGCGGTAGAGATTAAATGGACGGAATCCCTGCTACATTTTTATTAGAAGCAGAAAGCTTACTACAAGATGGTAATGCGAGGGAATCCGCTGTGCTTTGTACTCGTGGTATTATGAAATACCCAATGTACAAAACAGCATATATTGTTCTTATTCGTGCGTTGAACGAACTGGGTGATATTATTCAAATTCAAGAAGTATATGACGATGCACCTAACTTTGTAAAGTTTGATAAAACTGTTCAATATATGATGAACAATTTGGAATCAAAAGCAGAATCTGTTCCAGACAAAGTGATTGAACAAGAGGAAGGCGAAAGCATAACTGAAATTGATGATAATAAGATTAAAACAGAAGAATTAGAAACAGTTGATTCAGAGCCGGAAACAAATGTAGTTGAAAGCAATGTTGAATTAGAATCTGAAATCACTAATGCTCTAAAAAATGATGAGTTGAGTCCCGAAGTAATCGAGGATCTGTCAAAGTCTGAGGAAACAAGTGAAGAAAACGATGACAGTGGAATTACTAGCTCGGAGCTGAAAGAAACACTCACACTTGCTAAGATATATGAGCAACAAGATGCTTACGAGCAAGCATTGGATATTTATTTAGATTTGCAGACTATGTCAGAAGACAAAGAGCTTTATGCGGATAAGATAGTAGAGTTAAAAGCTATAATAGAAGAGGAGAGCAGTTAAACTGCCCTCCTTTTTCCATCATAAATCTTAGTAATTTTTAATACTATATTTCCCAGTCTTGTTAAGTTGATTTACAATGCCATTTTCACCAATCAAATGACCAGCCCCAACAACTACAAAAATAGTCCTTTCTTCTGTTAACCATTTTTCAATCTTTTCAGTCATATTATCATTTCTTACGTCAATTAACTTTTCAAATATTTGTTCAAATTCAGGGTAATCACTTTTCGAATCGTTTATGAAACCCATAAGTGTTTCTTTGTCTCCTTCTCGCCACGCCTTTACCATTTTATCAATATCTGTTACTGTACTTTGACTGTTATCGATAGAGAATTTTATGAATGAATCCGACAATTCGCTAAACTCTTCGAACAAATTCACCTGATACTCTACGGTTTCCAAGCTTCTTATTTCCTTGCTATCTTTCCCAGCTTGAGCCATAAAATATTCGTCAACACCTTGACCACCTGAGTAACCACCTTCTCTATTCATGATTACTTGTTGTGCAGTCATAGCAGCGACCCAGGGCTTCATAGTCTGATATGTTGTTTCTGGCATATCATACTTATCGAATATTTTCTTTAATTTCTCATAACTATCAGCAGAAATTTTATCTCTTAGCATAGTGCCATCAGAATATGTAAAATGATTCATCAACTCAAGCGGATCAACAGTAGTCATATCCACCTCGAAAGCAACCGAGCGGCTGTCATCGTAAGCTGTCATTATTTTATAATCCAAAGGGTACATAGCACTAGTACCTACATGGATTGACCCAAGTAAATATATATGGGTGTTATCGCTATCTACTCTCCACAAAAATGTATCTCCCGAATTGATTGATGAACAAGAAATTACTGCAAAATAAAGAATTGAAATTAGAACTATATTTCGTATTTTAATCATATTGACTTTTTAAATTTAATTTATTTTTATATTCATGGGGATAATATATGAAATACTTTCCAATATTCGTATTGTTTTTAACATTTTCAATGATAAGCAAGGCACAAGAAGCATGGGATTATGAGTTAGAAGAACAAGTAAAAGTAATTGACTTTATAGATAATGGTACAAAGCTGTTCATTGGAGCGAATGAATATATATATTTATTTGATGCGGAAACTGGTGAAAAGGTATATCAAATTGAGTTAGAAGACTACTTAGAAAATGGTCTTTATAACTTAGTTGGGACTACTTTCTTAGTAGCTACGGATGACGAGACTATGATTGGCTACGATGCCATTACTGGGAAGGAAAAGTGGAAAAAGGTAATGGATGACTTTGACCAAGATGACTTCAAAGAGTTACATATAATCAATGGGAAGCCAATATTGCAGTATGGATCGTTGCACATTTCTATTGATTTGAATACTGGAAAATTCCTATGGGGTAATAACATAGACTACAATGGTGAAATTTCTAAAATTGGTGGTTGGAATTACAATGAATACCAATCTAAAGGTAAGTTCATTGTCATTTCTCCAGATGATGTGGCATATATCTATGATGTAAACACTGGAAGAACAGTTGGCAGCTATCCTAACTTTGAAATAGATTATGATATAGTCAAATCAGGCAAGCCGTGGACTTATACTGATAAGAATGAGAACTACACACTTTTTACACTCGATGACTACTTCCTTGCAATTGACATAAATAGTGGTAGTGAAGTTGCAAGAATAGAAATGGATTTTGATGATGATATTACCCCTTTTGTAAAAGTGGACAATGGAGTTATAGTGCTTAGTGAAGAACAAGTGATATATTTTAACACTAACAATGGAAAATATGCAGCACTCAATGTAGAAGTAGAGGACTTTAGAACCTATTCTGTGTTGGACTATAATGGTAAGTCTTATCTTTTTGCTGGACTCGAAGGGCAATTGTCATCTTATGATTTGACTACTGGAAACCACTTATGGTCAACCAAAGAAGAGGATGATAACTTTATCGGGTACCCTCATCGTTACTTAAAAATAGTTGACGGTCAGTTAATTATGAGCTATGTTTATGGTGAAAACCCACCGAACGGTGGCACTTGGATTAGAGTAACTGCCGTTGATATAAACACGGGCAAATTAATTTATAATACTGACCCATTGTTGTTGAGTGAATTTTATATCAATTCTTTCACAAGAGCAGTGTCTTCTCTTTCTTCCGATCCGTTTGGTTTTTCAAAATGGGATAATATTGGATTTTGGTATAATGCCGAGTTAATTGGTGACAAAGTGATTTTCTCAGTTAGTTCTAAATCGACTATGTTGGAACCACAATCGAGGGAAGACGGTGGTGATGGGTTAGTGATAATAGATGCCAAAAAAGGGAGTGTCGTTTTGGCGGATTACAATGAGCTAAATGATTATGGTACTGCTAGTCAAAGGGGTGTTAACCGATTGGAACCAATGAAAATTGGGAACTATTATTTAGTTCCTGGAAATATCAGAACCGCACTTTATGATATAAGCAAAGGCGAGAAGTTGTGGCTGAGTGACGAGTATGAAGAAAGATATATAGTCGATGCAATGACAGAGTCGGGTGTAACATATATGAAGTACGGCTTTGTTGATTTTGAAATTAAGCTGTCACCACCTGGACTAATTGGTTGGTTTGGTGCTTCGATAGAAGTAAAAGAAAATGATGAAGAAGACCCTTATGGAATAATGGCAATAGATCAATCGAGTGGCAAAATACTTTGGGATAAGGAATTGGAAACTGACCCTGCTTTTGCTACCCCATCATTCAGCTTAAAAAAGTATTATTCAGATAAGAATAAAACTATATTATTTTCTGATGAAGAAAACCTTTATTCCCTTGGTTCAACGGGCGAGTATAACTGGAAAAAAAATTATAATGACATCGGTATTGGTAGTATAGAATATGATAATATTTATTCTGTTAGTGAAGAGTTTTTGGCTCACGAATATGAGACTAAAACTACTTACGAAGGTTATAGCTATGACATTGAAGTAACTAATACTTACAATTCAATTTCACCCGAAGGAATAAAAGATTTTATGAGCCAAATGGGCAAGTCTGATGCCTCATTGGTTTACAAGTCTGGTAGAAATTACTGGGGAGCCAATGCTAAAAAAACATTAGGACTATTTGTGAGTGATACGGACATATTAATTATGTCAAGCGAAGGAATGGTGAGAATGAATAGATTGTCTGGCGAAACTCTATGGAAACACAGCTGGGACTATGATGCCGACGAAGTAGCAATGACACCAATATTTTTAGGTGATAAAATTGCCTATTCGTTTTCAGAAAAATTAGAATTAATTGATTTTGGTACAGGCAAACTGCTTTGGTCCAACGAAGAAGACTCTGAATCAAAATTTATTATTTCGCCCTCGGGGAGCTTTATTTTCTCAATAGACGAGGAGTATATAAAAGGTTACAGAGTATCCAATTAGTTTTCTATTCTACCACAGGTGAAGTTTTGAGTTCCTTTTTTAACCTCAAATCATAGTAGTAATCAGCTTTTGGCAAGGGGATAATCATGTCTCCTTGCTTATCTATAAACCCTACTCTTCCATCGCTATCAACAGCCCAGGCCAACCCATCTTCACCAAAACTTTCAGCATAGGTGAAGTATTTGGGAAATAGAAAGCTACCAGCAGAATCAATATAACCCCACCTACCTTGGTATATAACAACTGCAGCCCCATTTCTAAAACCCTTTGCGTGATCAAATATAAACTCAGTCAAGTGTTTGCCATTAATATCCATAACAGCCCATTGCATTTGATAATCCTGATTATAATACCCAGCCATGGTTCTATTATTGTCAAAATTATACGCTTCGTCATAAAGTTTTGGAATCATTAGAACGTTGTATTTATTAATAAAACCAATTTTGCCCGTAGCAGTATCTGCAATTAGTGCCAATCCATCATTAAAATTTGAAGGCATATCGAGCAGATAGTCAATTACCATTTCTCCCTTCTTATTAATAAAACCAACTCTGTTATCATCATTCGAAATAGCAGCTAACCCTTCACTAAAAGCATAACCGACTTCATCACTATTTAGTTTGATAACCATATTCCCAGAGTGATCTATATAGCCACGCTCATTATCATTCATCACATAAGCAAGACCCTCGCTAAAACTAAGAGCATCTTTGTACTGAATTGGCTTAACCACTTTGCCTGTAGTGTCAATAATACCAAACTCTAAAATCTCTTTATCGAGGTCAATTATATTAAATACCAATGCTTTGCCTTCGTTAAAATTAACTCCTTGTTCAGCATCAGTTGCTATCTTGATCTGTCCTTCATAGTTAAAAAACACCCATGTAAGTTTTCCATTTAACTTAACTTGAGCTGATATATATCCTTCTGCAGAGCCACCAACTTCAGTTATCCCCCCTGCTTTAAACATCTGCTTACCTTCTGAATCTAAGAATGTCCACTCATGTCCCTGTTTATAAGCCACTAGAGGGGTTTGCGATTGGGTTACAGAGCTTACAAATACTGTTAATGCTAAAATTATTAAAAATTTGAATCTCATTGTTTGTTCTATTTTATTAAAATATAATACTTATCTGTTTCACCATAAATATACGATTAAACAAAACTATTGTTAGATAAATTGCCAAATACTTATATTACATTTCTAAATGGGAAAAAAAATCGTTATTTTTGCAACTTACGTACATTTAAACAAATCATAAAGTTATGGCAAAAGAAATAAGCGTTTTGTTTGTTACTCCAGAAGTCTTTCCATTTTCGAATGAAACTACAACTGCAGATTTTTCATATTCCTACCCTCTAGCACTTAGAGAGAACGGTCACGATGCACGGATAATGATGCCCAAGTTTGGTAACGTTTCCGAAAGAAAAAACAGAATTCATGATATAAATAGATTGAAAGAATTAACTTTCGATATGGGTGGAGAAAAGATAATTGGGTCCATCAAATCATCATCAGTTAGTAATTCGAGAAATAAAGTTCAAGCATACATTACTACTAACACTGAGTACTTTGACACTTTCAAAGGAGCTTACCACGATCAAAAAACTTGGAAAATGCATCCGAACAATACTGAAAGATTTATATTTTTCAGTAAGACAGTAATTGATACGTGTGTACTTCTTAACTGGTACCCACAAGTCATACACTGTATGGGCTGGCAAGCTTCACTAATCCCTGCTTATGCCAAATCACTTTATCCAAAAGAGTTTGAGAACACTAAATTTGTAGTAACGGCACTTGATTTTAACAATCAAGGCGTTGATGATTTGAAGAAATTTGATTTATTAGGATTAAAAGAATCATTCAAAAAAGATTTTACTTATAACAAGAAATTAAACTTGCTCAAGGGTGGATTAATTCACGCTGAGAGAATAACTACAGTTAGTGAAGACTATGGCGCTGAAGTGTTATCAGATGAATCAAAATCTGATAGTTTGGCAAAAAAAGTACCTGGATTTAAGAAGAAATTTGTTGCCCTAAAAAGTAAAATTGATACTTGGACTTGGAACCCGAAATCAGACGACAACTTGGTTGCTAAATATGATGAAGAGTTTGAAGACTTTAAGTATCATAATAAAGTTGACTTAGTGAATAAATTTGGATTAGAATTTCATCCAAAGACTCCTTTGTTTGCGATTAATGTCACAATAGACAAACAAGAAGATTTGAAACTTTTCATCGATTCTGCCGATAATCTATTTAAAGAAAACTTACAAGTAGTTTTATATGGACCGGGCGATAAGGATTTGGAAAAGACCTTAGCTGAAATTGAAAAAAAATATCCCGCTAAGTTTAAATTTAAACTAGGATTTTCTGAATCGTTAAATTCTGAAATGGAAGCGGGAAGTGATATGTTCCTCTTAACTCCAGAAAAACCAAAAACTGCCGTTAAGTTCATGCATGCTTGTCT
Source organism: Chlorobiota bacterium (assembly GCA_034670025.1). GTDB lineage: Bacteria > Bacteroidota > Ignavibacteria > Kapaibacteriales > UBA2268 > PGYR01. The sequence goes on along the minus strand of JAXMOE010000002.1, from coordinate 69,770 downwards.
TTACGGCTCTGTTCCAATTGCACACAATGCAGGTGTGATTCAAGATATAGCAATTGGTTATGATGGTGATGAGTTCGAAGGAAATTCGATACTATTCCACGAATACACTACTGATTCGATGATGAAAGCTGTAAAAAGTGCTCTAGCAGTATTTGCAGACAAAGATAATTGGATTACTTTAGCAAGAAACGGTATGTTAGATGATTTCAATTGGAAAGAAGACATAAAGGGTTATGAAAATTTATACAAAAAGCTATTAAAAGAAAAGAATGACAAATAGACTTATTATAGTAATATTAACAGTATTATCAATTTACCTAATTAGTTGTAACGAACAGCCAACAGAACTTGGCTATCAGATTGACAGCGTATCTTTCCAAGCAGTTTCTTCGAGCGAAGTAAATATGATACTCAATTCTGAATCGCAAAGATATTATTTATCTGGGTTTAATCAAGGAGTTATCCAAGTGGGTATGACCGAGGAATATTCAGCATATCCAATATTAAGATATGAGAATATTGCTTTTCTTGATAGTGCAGAAGTGATTTCTGCAGAATTGAATTTGATTAAAAGTGGTTACGCCCTGGGCGATACTAACGGACTTCAATCATTTGAAATATTTGAAGTTAAAGTACCTATCCTTCCCACTGATAATTATAAAACTATTGTAGAAGACAATGGTTTGGATAATATATATGAAGGGGATGTGATGGGGCAACTAGAAAATACCTTTAGTCAAATTGAAGATACAGCTAAAATCAATCTTAACCTACAATTAATACAAAATTGGATTGACTTTTCGGTACTTGAAGCAACTGATGCTATAGATAGTAGTGATTTCAGAAGACAACACAGTTACTCAATTGGATTAAGACCAACTGCTAACTCAGACGTTATTAGTGCTTACTTAACTGAAAGAGTAGGGGCTTCGGGTGATGATGCACCTAATCCATTTATTAAAATTGTATATAAATGGCCAGACAGCACAAGCAACGACACCCTTATGTTGCGTGCAAACGTAGCTGCGTTTTACGCAACAGGTCCAGAACCCGACGCAAACTCGCTAACAGTACAATCTGGGGTAAGCGTTCGTTCAAAATTAGATTTTGATGTAAGTGCATTACCAGAATATGCTTCTGTTGTAAAAGCAGTACTGAAAGTATATGTGGATGATGAAAGAAGTAATGTTGGTTCATTAGGAAGAGACAGTTTTCTATTAGCTCAAAAAGATGTAACATTTGAAGATGGCTTCTTTGAAAACGTAGATAATATATATCTAGGATTAAGACAGAGCGGTAATAATTACTACAGATTTACTAGTGTTACATCTGCAGTAGAAGATTGGGTAAGGGGTGAAAGAAAAGGTTCACTATTGTTCAATTATGCTCCAAACACCAATCCTTCAGACTCTTACTTCCGATTAGACAAATACTATTTATATGGTGCAGATGCCGAAACAGCTCTTAGACCAGAATTAACAATATTCTACGCAAAAAGACCCGAATTTTAAATGAAGAAAATACTTTTAATTTTAATACTAATTTCAACAAGTTTACCTCTTTTATCCCAAGGTGGTTCTAATTACTCGATATTTGGAGTGGGCGAACTATTTCACGTGAATGGAGCTAAATACGACGCATTGGGTGGTACAGGTGTAGCATTTGCTCACCCCACTGGCATAAATCTGAAAAACCCCGCTATGTGGTCAGAAAACACAGATACCAGAATTCAATTAGGTTATAAATTCAATCAAAGTTTGGTAAGTAATGACAATCAAGAGCTTTATCAAAACAACGGTAGCTTAGATGGATTGCTAACACTTTTCAATATCGATACTGCTATGGGTGCCTCAATTTCTATGGGGTTTTATAGTTATTCTAACGTAAATAGTTTGATTTCTACTCCTATTTCAGTTGAAAAAAATGGCGAAACACTTACTGGCAAAAGTATTACTGAGTCATCTGGTGGTATCAGCCGTGCTTATTTTGGCTTCTCTATCAAACCAATAGATATGGTATCGATTGGAGTTCAGGTATTTGGAAATACTGGAATAATTGAAAACAGAATACAATCATCATTTTTTGAGACCAATGCCTTCCCTACTTATTCTACATCGACTGATGGACTTGGTGGGACTGGACTTAAATTTGGTATAGCAGTTGAACCAATTAATGATTTGAGAGTAGGTGCATTTTACGAACCATCATCAGCCCTGACAGTTGAAAATGAATTGACTTATGGCTCTGGGCTTGTAGAAGACACTACATTCACAACCGAAGCCGAATATGATATGCCTAGCACATTGGGTCTTGGTCTTTCATACAAGATTGGGAAGTTTATCATAGGTGCTGATATGATTACTGCTGATTTTTCAAATTTTGAATATAATACTTACGACCAAACTGAGTATTCAAATTATGACTCTTACTCTTTTGGTGTACAAAGAATTGGGAACAATAGTCCAAGTGCGAGGGGATTGGACACTTGGGGATATAGCTTAGGTGCTAACTTCAAAAACCATTACTTTAACTTAAACGGTACTGAAATAACAGAATTCTCTGGCTCTTTTGGGTTCACTATTCCAATAAGAGGTACTGCAGAAATTGATGCTGCACTTACTTTGGGGCAACGAGGTACAACAGACAATAGCTTGATAAAAGAAAGTTTTGGTCGATTGTCAGTCAATATTAGTATTGGCGACACTTGGTTCCAGCCGTTCAACAGAAGCTATGAATAAACAAGAATACCAAAAGAAAAATATTACTGAGGTAGGGGCTAATGTTTAGTCCCTATTTTTTTGCCCTGATTACCGTTTCATTCATCTCAAAACCATAGCTGCTATTTGCATCAGCAAAAGTCAACACTTCTACCGCAAACCCTGATTCTTCTAATCTAGACTTTAAACCTTCAACTGAGTAAATTCTAAGGTGGTCTTCTTGTCCGAAGTGTTCCAATCTATCTTCTGGGGAAATTATAGAGGTATCTTCATATATTTTGCCGTCTTTGAATGGAGTTTGTATATAACACACTCCCCCATATTTAAGCACTCTATGTAGCTCTTTCATAGCCATTCTGTCATTGGGTATGTGTTCTAATATATGATAGCATAGCACTATGTCTAAGGTCTCGTCTGGGAGGTCTATAGCTTGAATGTCATACTGCTCATCTGCTTGAAATTCCCCTTCATAATCAGTTGTGATATATTTTTTTACATTGGATTTAGTTATTCGTTGCTTCAAGGAATTAGAGGGGGAGAAGTGAAGGACAGTTTTACCTACTAAATCTAATTTTATCAAATCCCACAATCTTCTTGTTCTCGGTAAGCTACCACAATTGGGACATAGTCTGTTACCATTGTCTAAAGTAATAAATTTCCTCAGTTTGATTTCACAGAGATTACACTCATACCTGCTACCTCTGTATGGTAAGGACACTAACCCCCTTATCAACTTTTCATTATTTTGAATTATTGATTCTGGGATTATTGATTTAGCGATATTTTTTATTTTCTTATACATTTATACAACAAAGCCCTATAAAAATCTCATAGGGCTCTGAAAATTCTATTACTTTAACTCACTATCTTAGTGTAAGAATAACAATTCACGATACTTAGGCAACGGCCAGCTTCTGTCATCAACTATTAGCTCCAAAGCATCTGCTTCTACTCTTATTTTGTCAAATAGCGGTTTCACTTCATCCGCGTACATAACGCCTTGTTTACGGAGTGATTTTAATTCTTCGGCTTCATTTCTTATTTTGTGTAATTCACCTAAGTACTGATTTAGATTCTTCAAGCGAGTAGAAATTTCTCTTATTGAATCTTTCTGTACCTCAGATTCCTCATCCAAACCAATTTTCATCAACCCTTTTACGTTCTCGATTAGCTTATTCTGATGTTGCACACAAGCTGGAATTATGTGAGCTTTCGATATTTCTTCTACTAATCTTGCTTCTATATCTAATTTGGCACAATACTCCTCCATTGCTACGTTATATCTTGACTTTATCTCATTTTCCGTGAATATATTGTGTCTTACGAACAATGAGATTGTTTCTTCACTAATGTATTCATCAAAAGCATCTGGAGTAGTTTTTATATGTTTAAGTCCTCTTCGCTCAGCTTCGTCTATCCATTCTTGACTATAATTATCGCCATTGAAAATTGAATTTTGTGATTCATTCAATACTTTTCTTAATACTAATTTAATTGCATCATTGATGTCTTCATGATTTGCTTTTTCTTCATCTACCATATTCTTGAAATCAATCAACTGATCAGCAACTATTGTATTAAGAACAGTCATTGGGTTCGATACGTTTACACTACTTCCAACAGAACGGAATTCGAATCTGTTGTCAGTGAATGGGAATGGCGAAGTTCTATTTCTGTCAGTCTCGTCTCTTTCTATATCTGCAATCTTATCTAAGTTCAGCTCTAAAGTAGCTTTCCCATCATGCTTATATTCCTTTTCATTTAGGAACGCACTCAATACTTTTTCCATATTGTCGCCAGTAAATACAGATATAATAGCTGGAGGTGCTTCTTGACCACCAAGTCTATAATCGTTACCTGCATTGGAAATGCTAGCTCTTAGTAAGCCAGCATGCTTGTGCAATGCCGCAATGACATTGATAAAGAATGTTAAGAAACTCAAATCTTCCATTGGGTTTTTGCCAGGAGAAAGTAAGTTTTTACCTTCGTTTGTGGCAAGTGACCAGTTGTTATGTTTACCCGAGCCGTTGAGTCCAGCAAATGGCTTCTCATGAAGCATTGCTCTTAGGTTGTGTCTTTTAGCTACAATATCAATAATCGACATAAGCAATTGGTTGTGGTCAGCTGCTATGTTTGCTGTTTCAAAGTTTGGAGCACACTCGAATTGATTCGGTGCTACCTCATTGTGTCTAGTAGTAATTGGTATTCCCAATTTCAGGCAATCATTTTCAAAATCGTGCATAAAGTCATATACCCTCTCAGGTATTTGTGCAAAGTAGTGGTCATCTAACTGTTGGCCACGAGCGGAAGCGTTACCAAACAGAGTTCTACCGCAAAGTAGCAAATCAGGTCTTGCGTTATAAAGTGCCTCATCTACTATGAAGTATTCTTGTTCCCAACCCAAAGTCGGTACTATTTTTTTTACGTCTGGGTAGAAATAGTGCACTACATCGAGTGCTGCTTTTTCTACAGCAGATATTGACTTAAGCAAAGGTGTTTTCAAATCTAACGAATCGCCTTCGTATGAGATGAAGATAGCAGGAATACAAAGAGTTTTACCGTGCTTTGCTTCTATGATAAATGCAGGAGAGCTTGGGTCCCACACTGTGTAGCCCCTTGCTTTGTGTGTTTCTCTTAGTCCACCAGTAGGAAAACTAGAACCGTCTGGCTCTTGTTTTATCAACTCTTTGCCACTAAACGCTTCTATTGGATTTCCGTGTTTGTCTAACTTGAAGAATGAATCGTGCTTTTCGGCAGTCCTTCCTGTTAGCGGTTGGAACCAGTGAGTGTAGTGAGTTGCACCGTGGTCCAAAGCCCAATTACGCATACCTACTGCAACGAAGTCAGCAGTTTTGGCATCTATCTTTTCGCCTTTTTCTACTGCTGCCCTTAGGCCTTCGTGGGCTTCTTTCATTAGATATTTTTTTACTGCTTCGTCGTTGAAGACCAAGCGAGAGTAATACTCGGAGATTGGTTTGTCTTTTATGTTACCTGTGAACCTTTTGTCTTGCTTATTAGGATTTATATTAAGCAAGCTTTCACTTCTAATTGACATGAGTTTAAACCTTATCTGGGGATTTGTTTTTAAATATTATACAAAAATACTACATAGCGATAATAATCAAAAGAAATAGATATAACAAATTGTATATTATGTTATAAACATTTTGTGGATAAGTGGGTGTGACAATTATTCTTTGATTCTAAAAGCTTTTTATTCTGCGGTCATTGAGCCTGTCGAAATGATGTGGGCTATATCTATTGATATAATATTTACAGTTTTTCTTTAAATTCTTTAAGAAGTTTTCTTGCTTTCTCTTCTGTATATTCATCACTATAATAAAGAGAATTTATCTGTTCTACAATTTCTTTTAAGTCGTCTCTTTCAGTAAGTTTTGCAATTTCATCATAAATGAATAATTCTTGCCAAGCATTTTCTATATCTTTTTCAATAATTCTTTCAATAAGAAAATCAATAATTTCAGTATCATTGGGACCTTCAATTAAATTAATTAATGGCATATCAATACGAGTTAATTCACAAATTGAAAAAAATGCTTCTCTTAACTTTTCCTTTTGAGTATAATCTAATTCATACTTCCTTTCTTGTGTTTGTTTAAATCTGTTTGGATATGGTTGAGTATCCCTAATACTATTAAGTTCAAGTATTCCTTCAAATCTGGTAACTGGGTTCAATGCACATTTTACTAACCAATCTATTGTTTGCTTTTTCTTTTCTTCTTCATTTTCTAACTCCATAATACTTTGCATTTCATGTATTCTCAACTTATAAACTAAGAAAGCTGATGAGCCCATCGGTTTAGAGCCATACGACCGAGCATGAGTGTAATATCCTGTATAGTTTCTATTTAAGAAAGCAAGTACAGTTTCTCCTTTACTATATTTTGCTGGTTCGGGGCAAATTATATCTGTTGAAAAATAAACTTTTATAGTATCATTATTAATTGTTCCTTGGAGTTTATCTTTTATAACTAAGACGGCAAAAGAAATATCCTTGTGAGTAGTTGATTTTTCAGTAATAATATCAATTACATCAGCATAGACAATATATTCTGATTCCATCACTAATTTTCGTAATGGTTGTGGTGAAATTGGTAGAGCTAATGTGTTTTGGCTAACTGTGATTAATAAAAATATTATTACTGCTAAAACTATCTTTATATTTGGTTGATATGGGAAGTAAGCTTTCATATATTCAAATTAAGAAAATCTAAACATTCTCACAAATGAAACTCAATACATCACCCCTAATTCAGCAACCGAGAATCAAATCGAAATTTCTGTCTGTCTATTCTCTTATTTTTAATACTATTACTAGAATACCAGTATTTAAACTATAAACCAAATGTTACCTTTGCATGATATGTATCCATATATTCTTTCATTCTTTTTACTTTTCCGCCTTCTATGATAAATAGAAAGTGATAGTAGTTTTCATAATCAGTTCCCATAGCTGTTTTGGCCCTGAACTCAGCTTCTGCAGCCACACTATTTCCTTCAGAAATCATCGAAGTAGTTTTAAAATCTGCTCCTTCGGGAAACAATTCAGCCCCTTTAAAAAAACTAAGAAAATATTCGGAATCGTGTTCTCCAGCAGTCGCCAAATATTCTGGTTTTCCAATTATCCACCAACTAAAATCTTCCGTGATCATTGTCTTGAGCTTATCTACATTGGAATTTTTCATAGCTTCAATAAACTCTTTAACTAACTCTTTGTTTTTGTTTGATTCCATTTTGTCTGTTGTTTTATTGTTAATAATATTTGATTTTTTATTTTCTGTATTTTCATTGCAACTAATAAATATTGATGATAATACTATTAGTAGTAAAATTGATATAAATTTATTTTTAATTGTCATTTTTGTTAATTTTTGTTAAATAATAATACAAATCTAAAAACAAAAGTTTACTAATGAAAGTAGTTACATGTATGGGAAGTAATAACATAAATGTAAGTATTGTGAAAAATCAATGAGTTATGAAAGAAAAAACTTTAGAAGAATATTTGAACTGTCCTTTTCACTTAGCAATGAATACTTTAGAAGGTAAATGGAAATTTGCGATATTATTTGTTTTAATGGACAAAGTCACATTACGTTTTAAAGAATTAGAACGTTCGATACCTGATATTTCAACTAGAATGCTAGTGAAAGAACTAAAACATTTAGAGGAAAAAAAAGTAGTGAATAGAAAAGCATACGCAACTGTACCACCCAAAGTTGAATATTCTTTAAGCAAAATAGGCAAAAGCCTAAAGCCTGTAATTGAAAGTATTTCGAGTTGGGGGGAAATTTATGCGAAAACGATTTCCCAAGAACAGTAAAATTGTAGTGACAAGTAAATTTTTAGGTTTATTCTTGAGCCTGAGAAAATTAGATTATAACTAACCACTTACCCACTTCAATCGCAATCTGGCTGTTTTGTCTTCAAGTGGCTCTAAAGTGAGGGTGTCGCCTATGAACCCGAATCTTCTGTTTACTTTTTTGCCCCACTTGCCTGGGTTTGAGTGTGATATACTCTCGTGGGTTACTACGCTATCTTCGTAATTATCAAGAAGTAATGTTCAGTGAATACTCTAACCTTTTTTTGCTTTTGTGCAAACCACCTACTTCTTCTCTTCCCTCAAAATTTTCTCCATCTTGCGCCCCTTTGCCAGCTCGTCTATCAGCTTTTCCATCTGTCGGCATTGTCTATATAACTCGAACTCATCTGCTATTTCTTCAATTCGGTATCCACAGACGACTCCTTTTATCATATCCGAATTTGGATGGATGTTCGCTCTTTCGAAGAATGTTTTAAAAGTAACTTTTTCGTCGATTAATGATTGTAATTCATCTTCATTGAAGCCAGTAAACCATTCTAACACTTGATGGAATTCTTTCTTAGTTCTGCCTTGTTTTTCCAATCTATTCCAATAGTGAGGGTAAATATCTGCGAATACTAATTCGCCAATCTTTTCATTTTTTTTGGCTGTAACTTCCATTTTTTTTTAATTTATAAGTGATAAAATATAATGTAACTTAACGTTTTTTTTTTCAATAAAGACCACGTTCTCATCACCTCACAATTTCTAATATCTCTGTCTTAGTTATGGTCGGAGTGGTAAGCTTAATGTAATATCGCCCATTTGAGTAATTACTTAGATCTAAAGTCAGCTCTTTTGTGCCAGTGTTAGGTGTGCCTGAAAATGCCGTTTCTATGGCATTGCCCAACTGGTCGTAAATTATCAGGTCTGTTTGTCCAGACTCGATTAGGTTCAAGCTAACAGTTGCATTCGTGTTCATCTGGTCTTGAGTGACTTTCAGCTCAACTTGCTCGCCGTTGGGATTGATTAATCTAGTACCTCCCTCTTCACAGATTCCAAGCACATTGAATTCGCCAACTCCTGGCTCTATTTCATAATCAACAGAGTCGCCATTAGCATCGTATAATTGAAATTCTGTCACCACAAGTCCACTGCTGATTGCAGTTCCCAATCCCACTTTCATTGGTACTGTGGCAATTTGTGCAGCACCACTAAGCTGTCCTTCTATCTCGATGTATGAAGTAGTATTTTCAGTAGTTACTGTTATATTTTTATCAATCGGGGCAAGGAGCGTAGAGTTATAGCTAACAGTTGCAGTGAAGTTAGTAGCGACTTCGTCTAATCCTTCTGGCTTTATTCTACCAAGGTGAAGTCCAAGTTCTACTCTCTCCCCCACGTATGCATCTGCCACTTGTGGGTAAACTTCGCCACCTATTCCCTCAGCGAAAAGCATAGAGCGGAGTGGCGATCCAACACCATCATAGTGAAACTCTATTATTGAGGATGTCCTTCCTCCATATTTTGCAGTGAAGTTTAACTCTAATATTTTTTCTTCTTCAGGAGAAATAGTGAAATTTAAATTAGTTCTAATTATGTTAAACTGCTCGATATCTGGACCAATAATCTTCATCTCGGTGATATTAATATCTTTTGCACCAACATTTTTTATTAAAACTACATTTGTGTCCTTGCCATCACCTAATTCAAACTTACCAAAGTCAACTACATTTGTAGTGGCTTTAATTAGTGGGTCTATTCCTAAACCTTGAATGTTTATCGTATCAGAAAAATCACCAATTGTCGTTCTGATTGTTGCAACTGCTGTTCGGTTACCAAGCTCAGATGGAGTAAACTCAAACATCATATCTTGGCATTCATCTTTCTCCAAATAGAAATCACCTGCGCCACGAGGAATAAGAAAATCAATATCATCACCACCAGTTATATCCACACCGAGGACGTGCAAAGGTGCATCACCATTGTTACAGATAACTGAAGATACAATCGTGTCTTTTGTATTCCCAACAATCATCTCACCCATGTCAATATCATTATTTCGTATAACTGGCTCGGGCATTATTATAGAAAACACAGCTTCAGAAGTGTCGGATTGTAGGGGCGGTAAATCGATATTAAATTTAACTGCAAGAAAGTCACTTCTACCTTTGTTATTAATGAATAGATCCTCTGTTGATGAACTTTTTCCAACCATTAAAAATTTACTATTATCTGAAATTGTTATCGCATCAAATTGTTCGTAGCCATTTCCACTAACTTCTTTGTTCCAAATAATATCCCCATTAACGTTAATTTTCATTGAGAAGGCACTGGATGCCTTCTCATATAAATTAAAATCTCCATCTAATGAGCTTGTATTTCCAGCTAAAATAAAGCTGTTTTTGTCTATTTCTTTAATATCTTCAATAACTTCAGAGCCACTTCCTCCAATTGTTTTTGACCATTCAAGATTGCCTTCATTATCTAATTTCATAATCCAACCATCAAGTTTGCCTTTGTTGTGTTGAATTGTTCCATCATTTGAATAAGTTCTACCTACAACTACTAAACTTCCATCTTGTAAAACTAAACTTGCATTTGCAAAATCACCTTTTGAACCACCATACATTCTACTCCAAATAATATTTGCGTTACTGTCTAATTTGGCGACCCAAACATCTGACTCACCTTTATTTTCTTTGAACAGTCCATCATTAGAGTTTGTATTTCCTATCAGAAAGAAATTCCCATCTGAGGATTCATGTGCAGAAATCCCAAGATCTTGATCATTACCACCAAAAGTCTTTGTTAGAATTAACTGCCCCACATTATCAAGGATATAAATTACTATGTCAATATTATTATTTTCTTGACTCCCTACGAATAGTAAATTACTATTTTCTAATTCTTCTATATAGCTACTATAATCATTTAATGGTGTACCAAAAGTTTTTGACCAAGTTATATCGAAATCTTCGCTAATTTTAATAATGAAATGATCTCTTTTTCCTTGACTTTCCGAAAACATACCTGTATCAGATTCTGATTCACCACAGAGTAGATAACCGCCATCATTACTTCTTACTATATTTCTTGCAAGATCTATTTCATTACCATCAATAACTTTCTTCCTGATTACTCCTCCTGTTTGATCTATTTTTAATAACCATAAGCCATACCCTACAACTTCTTCATCAACATCTTTATCATTAGATCGTGAATGACCATATACTATAAAACTTCCATCGTAAGACTGGACTACAGATTTTGCTTCATCATTTTCTGATCCACCATAGTTCTTTAACCACTCAATTTTTTCTTGATTTTCTTGATAATCATACTCTTCGTATGCATTTTGATCTATTCTAATTAAACATTTATTAGAGTTTATAATAGGTATACTCCAAGAATAGTTAAGTCCCGACTCTCTATTGTCTATAATTCTCCAAGTGTTGCCATTGTTACTGCTGAAATTAATATTAACTAAATCGGATTCTGAAATTCCTTTCCACGAAATAATTGTATCTGTACCTGCAATAAATTCTTCACCACCATTTGGATGAGTGAGTTCTAAAGTTTTTTGCGTAATAGGTTTATCTTTGTCCCCTTTTAACAACCCCATTGAGATATTACAGTAATTTCCTAATATTTCCATTCTCTTATATTCTCTGGAATCATCAGTTGAGGTATAAATCAGCTCTATTTCTACTGATCCATTACTTGGTATCGTTATTGGTAGTGGTGTTACGATTTGATAATCACCATTATCTGGTTCAAATATAATATTATTTATAGTTTGAGTTCCATTTTTTGCTGTTATAGTTATAGTAGTATCTGTACTGTTTATTCCAAACTCGATGATATATGTATTAATATCAAGGGATAGGTATTGAGAATCATCTAATCTTAGTCCTACTTTTGCTTTTAGATTTGTTGTTTGATTTGATATTTCAATATCTAATGTTCCATTACAAAGAGGGTTACTATTCCAAACAATTTCACAAGGGTCATTGCCAAACACCTCAGTTACTTTAAAAGCGGCTAATTCAGCTAAATCAATATTTGTAACACCATCAAAAAACTCGCCACCGGATTGTTCAGATATTTCTTTTAATGACGACTTTATTCCATTTGGTTCGGCTTCTGGTCTAGTATAAATAATAGTATAAAGCTTTATATCATTATTTCTACATATTTCAATTGCTTGCTGAATTTTATCATTTGTCAATGGTTCCCAATAAGCATCAGTATAGATTATTGCAATTTTGTTTCCTTCACCCTTTTTTGCTATATTCAAAATTCCAGTTTTTGGATTTAATAATTGCTCAACAAAATCATTTCCACCTCCTGCAACTATATTTTCAATATTATTCGTAACTTTATCATAGTCTCTAGTAAAATCATTTATTATGTTCGCTTTATCATTGCATTCTTGGATAGCAAATCTAATCTTTTGGTTACTTATAACATTTACAATTTCTTTGGCTGTTATTTTCCCAAGTTTTATCGGCTCTCCCTTCATTGATCCTGAAATATCTATACTCATAGCAACAGAGTAGATTTCATTATCTTGGCTTGCAATAGCTTCCGGACAACTAACACTCAGCACTTCAGCAGGATTCCCATTCTCGGTTATCTCGAAATCAGAGGTGGTGTGGTTTAGTATTTGGTCGCCATTTTCATCTACCGAATAGAACTTGGCTTTCATTATTGGGTATTCGCTAGTGTCTATGTCGAACACATTGAATGATTGGGGGCTTGCTATTATTGGCAAGAGTAGGAGTATTAGTATTGCTTTTTTCATGATGTTTTGTTTTGTTTCTAATTAATTCTTTCAATTTATCACTACCTGTGCCCCTCTGGAGGGGCTGTCTGAAACTTATTTCTGACTGGGGAGGAATAAAATGTCACAGCGAGCGTAGCGCGGCTGTCTGTGATCGAAAATGAGATTCCCACACTTCACTCGGAATAACTTCTTCGTCCACCTCCGTCTTTTGCCTTCAGCAAAAGCCACCTCCGCCAGCAAATAATTTGAAAATAACATATATACCTGTAACTAAATAAGATAAAGCATTCTAATTGTTTAATTATAACGTTTTTCTTAACGTTTTAAGTTTTAATTCTCAACTTTAGAGATTTTTCTTTTTGTAAATCTTCAGTTTGCTTGACTATATGATTAATTAATTATATAATAATAAAAGTAGTCTCACAGAACTTTTAAACCACTAAAGCTGTAATAGTATTATTTTTTTTAGATTCTCATCATAAACTAATAGTAATGACAAAACTAACTAACAATCAACTTACACAAAGTTATAGTTTGTATGTAAAATACTTTTCAAATAACGTTTGATATCTGGGTATAATATAAAATGGTATTCAAAATTACGTAAAAAATACTTAGGGAAAATTTAGGCTTTAACAAGGTTGTTTCTTTACACTCTGTAAGAGTTGAGTATGACAAGTTATGAGGATAGTATGAGTTTTTAATTAAATAATTGAGAAGTATGTTTATTTGTTGATAAAAAAGAGATTTAATCTATTATTCTAATAGTAATATACATTTAAATAAAAATGAGCCCAATATGACATTGGACTCATTTTAAATCCTATTTTTAGTAATCCCATCTTGAGTATTTTTTTACTCATTCTATTAAGAATTACATAATCTGTAAGCCAACAACATAATTGACTTCTTCACCTTTTTCTGCTTCTGCTTCAGGTCCAATATAAAGGAGTGTGATTATGCAGTCATTTACTTCCTTAGAAGGATTTTCCATCGATAATATCACAACTGTCTCTTTTCCAATTTTCTTGTCCATTACACTTAGTTCAACTTTAAAATCTCTATCTGAAACAACTGTTACAGAGCTTAGTTTTACTGTTTTCATATTGCGAGTCTCAACCTTCTCTCCTTCATAAATATCTACAATCATAGGTTCTCTATAATTCGTATCAACATCCATAGTATCTCTTCCACCACCACCATGGCTCCCACCACCTGGGTTTGTAATATCAAAGTCACAAGCTTCTAAAGTAGCTACTACCAAAATCGCAAGTATTTGGATTAAGTATTTTTTCATGATAAGTATTCCTATATTATTATTAACAATGGGATTCAATATTTATTTAATAGCTTAAAAATGTGCTGAACCCCTTAAGACATTTTAAACATTATTTATATCATTGTTTAATTAATTTATATATATTATTATCTATTAGTATAAAATATGTGCCTGATGGTAAAATAGAAGTTTCAATTTTATAATTAGTTACGGACTTATTGTCGTATGACTCTTTCATTATTGTTTTACCAGATATATCTAATATTTCTAGATTTCTTATTTCTCCTTCAACTTGAATTTCAGTATTAAAAGGGTTTGGATACACTTTGATTTTGCTATTAAAGTCATTACTTATGTTTGAAGTTGTTCCTTGAACTTTAAAACTAAAGACTTCTGACCAATCCGACTCACTAGTCTCTGTAATAGATTTAACTCTCCAGAAATATGTTTGATTAACTTCTAAGTTTACATTTACAGAACTTAAATCGCTGTTAATGTCTATATCAATTGACTCAAATTTTTCATCTTTCGTTATATGTAATTGATATTTAACTTCTGAACCTAGATCTGCCCATGAAATACTAGTATTTTTTAACACATTTTCACTATTATTCAATGGGAATATTAAACTTGTGCTCGAAATATTTTCTGTAGTAAAGCTCCATACATTTGACCAAGGACTTTCTCCAATAGAATTTTTAGCTTTTACCCTCCAGTAATACTTGATATTATATTGCAAGCCACTCATATTAAACTTCGAACTTGTTAATTCTTCTTCTATAGATAAATCACTAAAATCCTCTTTCTCAGATACTTGTAATATATAACTGTCAGAAAATAAAGCTGAATACCATTCAATATTTAGTTCCGTCTTCGATTCAGTATTATTCTTAGGTAGTTTCAGGGAAACTGTTTTAGGAGCAACTTGAACTTTTGATGCAATATCTGAGATAGTAACGTTGTCAATCATATATTCCGCAAATATAGATGGCTGACCTTGGAACTCTTGAAAATTCTCAACGACTACATTTACTTTATATCTAAAGTTTGAATTGAAACCAATGTTGTTCAATATAATACTTTGATCAATCCATTTACCTGTACTGGCTTCTTCACCATCGTACTCATACGCTAAATTCCATGTTTCTCCATCATCATCACTTAGTTCTATGTTAAGTTTTGCTTTAGTATTTTGTTCCATTATAAATTTGAAGTCCCATAATTCAAATTTAAATACAGGTGCTATTGCGCCAGAAAGGTCAATTTTTGGTGAAATGGCATGAGACGATTGATAGATTCCATTTTCCCAAAAAGCTTCTTCAAATACTTCCGCTCCTGTAACTAAACAAATATTATCCTCATCATCACTATCTCCATTTTGGAAAACCCCAAGACCAAATTGACTCATATCATTGACTTGCGGAGAACCTATTTCTAGTACTCCTTTTTTTCCATTTGGTTCATCAGAGAAAGTCCAATCGTCTTCTTGGAAACGTTCAATAAAAACAACTTCATAACCAATCACAAAACTAAAATTTGTAATCCCATTTTGGTTACCAATGGGTTCTATTTCAGTTTGTGTCAATGGGTCAAACAAACTGAAATAGTAGCTCACTTTTCCTGTTTCTGGGGCATTACTAATATTAAATAATAAATTTTCACCATTCTTTTCAGCTGCTTCTACTGTAATAGTATCATCAATAAAATCATTGAATGAATAGTTTAAGTATACTTTAGTCTCATTAGAGCTATTTTTATAAAATTCAGGTAGAGTAAACCTTGCATTTACTTCAATTTTATCTTCTGGTTTTTTCATATCTTCAATAGGAGTATGAACTAATGAATTACTAAGTAAACCACTAAAGTTTATATTATGATTGTCAAATGCTCTTATTATAGATTCATAATTAGGAGTTTTGTTAGTAAGGTCACCATCATCATCATCGGCAACAAGTACTTCAAGTAACCATTCTGAAAAGCAAATTCCATTATCAGCATCATCAGGTAATCCGTACCGAGAGAAATGAGCTAGCTTTTTTACAGTCTCTAGATCAGTATATGTACGTAAATCCCAAAAAGCACCAGCAATTATTTGACCATTATGGTGTGGATCACTTTGGATATCATCAGGGTACTTTAAGGTATTCTTGCAGTTTCTGATAAGTCTGTCAGGGTCGTCCGTGAATGCTCCATATCCTACTCTGGGATCATCAATAATTAGAGCTCCTGTTATATCAGCAATTCCTTCATGAGCTGATTGATTAATCATTCCACCTTGTTGTCCTAATTCTTCATAGAGCAACATGTTAATACTGTGACCATATTCATGATATAATACGGCTGGAGTTTCTGGCAAATTCATTGTCTTATTATTTACAGCTACAAATCCTATCGTAGTACCAGAAGAATAAGCATTTGGTTCGTTACCTATTTGGGCATTTCCTTCTTCAAATCTTAGATTCATCTGAAAGTCCATAGATGTTTTTGTAGTATCCATTGACTTGAAATAATCTCGAATGTAATTTAAATGATAAACAACCATTCTTTCTTGCATGCTAGAGTTATCATCATTCCATACAATACTATTTTCCTCGTCAGGTTTTATAGTTGTAGATATTTTCCCTTGTGCATATGAGGTATTTTGAAAATCAACCCAAGGACCTTTAAATTCGACTTTAACTTCTTTTTCTTCATCAATATCTAATTCAAAATTCCCATTAATATCAGTAGTGTATTGTTTTCCGTCTACATTCACATAGATATTAGAAAATGGTTTCGACACTGGCTCATCAAGTGTGCTTGTCTCTTTTATCAATCCAGAAACATTAACTTTTGTTTTGAAATTATGTGAGAGTTTATTTCTAAATAAAGTTTCTCCGCTAATAGCTGAAACATATTATATATTCCCATATTAACACCCCCACGTGATGCCCATCTACCAACGGCGGTTTTTTCTTGTTTTCCCACTTTAGTTTTCCGCCGTCGTTCTGTTTGTTGCTATATTTAGCCGATTTGCCTGCCTGTTCACCGTTTTCTTCCTCCACTTTGCGTTAACCTCATTATTACGCTTTCCGTTGTTGTATGCTTGTTTGTAGCGCTTGTTGGTTTGCAATATTTATCATTTATTGCTACTCCAATAATAAAGGCAATTTCATGAAATAAGGAAAGTAAAAAGGAAAGAATTTTTACTACATTTCACAAAAAGGACAGCTAAAGTGGGAACGCTTTATTTTATAAAAAGGAAGTCTATTTGTATGTTTTTAGTTTTGAAATAACTACTCCATATACATCAATGCTTCCATCATTATCATGTTTCTTATTTATATTATTTTGTATTTCTTGATAATATATATCACTATCATTTTCTATATATAGTAATAATTCTAATTCACCTTCTCTGTGTCCTAATATTACATCACCATTATTTGGTGCTCTAGTTGTATCAATTATTAATGTATCTCCTTCATGATAACCATAATTAGAATACTGATCACTATTCATGTCTATACCAATAGTTCTTTCGTTTACTAAGTATTCATATCTATAATGATTCTTGAATTCATTGAAACGTTTGCTATCAGTGTTTAAACCATTACAGTAATATATTGGCATCCTAGTACTATATTCATACTCTATTGAATCTATAAGATTCTGCTTTTCAAGAACTTTATTAATATTAGGTTTTAACTCATATCCAGTTTCAGGGTCTTTTACAATACCTAGAATTCCATCAATCATATTTTCCTTCATAGAACTAAAGTCTATTAATGGTGTCCCCACACCATAAAGCAAATAATCTATAGATACTCCTGTAATTTTTTGTTGAATTAATGCTATATCCAACGACCCTCTAGTTTTCCATGAACTGAGTCCAGATCTAGTTAATCCTAACTTTTCTGAAAGCTCAGTATCAGTGTAAATGGAGAGTATTTTTTTCATCCTCTTAATAGCTGCTTCTACGGTTTCTTTACCGAATGAAGCCATAATCATACCTCAAATAGTGAACAAATTGCTTCAAAATGCAAAAAAGATTTGCATAGTGTTTTGTAAATGCGTAAACTTGTACAAGAAATACGGACAAAACATTAAATAAACATTACCATAACATTAACAAAACAAAACTACGCAATATGGAATCAACATCAAAAATAAACGAAATAAGCTTTAAGCGATACCCATATCGTGGAATATTAACAACCGTTGCTAAGAAGCTCTCGAAGAAGAAAAACAAAAAAGTATCCAGGGTATCAATTCACAACAGATATAATAATGGCGACCCTATTGTTACTAAACTAGTTGAAGACGAGATGATAAGGAGAGAGGAAGAGTACAAGAGAATAAGAGAGCGTAAACCTATTTATGAGGTTTGATAATGGATGTAAGAAAAATACTTGATAGAATAATATTCCATTTTCATTTAAGATCAAATAATGAATTAGCTGAAAAGCTAGGAGTTACACCTCAAACGATTTCTAACTGGAGACAACGAAATTCTATTGATATCAAATTGATTACTGAGAAGCTTCCTGAAATCTCACTTGATTGGTTGTTTTATGGAATAGGAAAGCCAGTATTAAAATCAACTCTAATGGATAGAGCCATAGAAGATGCAAAAGAAGATATGGTATATGATCCATATGACATTGATGACTTTGATTTGAGACATATAGAAAACTATATGAATGCATTGAAAACTGGCCGTCCAGCAGATGCCGCATTACAACATATTACATTGTTTCATATCAAGGTGCTAACTGATTTAACAAAGCAGATTGCAATTAATATAAGTAGTGATATAAAATTCAAATAGAACCATGCAAGAACAACTATTAACTATAAAAGAAGTAGCTCATATCGTCAACAGGTCTGAAAGATCAGTTAGAGCTAGAAAAAATTTAGATCATTATTTAGATTCCTATGAATCAACAGATGGTCCTGGTAGAAAGGCTAAGCTACTCAAACCCTCAGTTGTTGAACTTTGGGGACTCAATCCTGCCGAGCTGTCACAATCTGCTATAAGAAACAACAAACCTAATGACAGACGTGCCGACTACGGTGTGCCTCGTATTTATAGGGAGATTTGGCATATCATTATACCAATGATAAAGAAATACTATATTTCTGCTGCCACTCCTAATCTATTAGAAGCATGCCGTATCGCTTCCCGGATGGCGGCTATGGATGGTGTCCAATTCGACGGTGAGAAAGTTTATAAAAACCTAACCAGGAACAAAACTAAGACATGTACTCATCGCTCAGTTTACTACGAAGAAAATTGGGAAGCTCTCTACAAACGCAAAAGTAGAAGAAAGGAAGAAGCTCTCGAATCGTTCTTGTCTTCTCGTTACAATCATTTCTCTATGTTCAAACGTGCAGGATTGCTAGGCAAAGGTTTTGGTAGTCGCCGTGTAATTGTTGTCGATGATTTTAAGCGTGATGTATGGGTTGAAAAAGATGGCAAAATGACTATGCCCTGGGGCCTTGTATTTGTCGATGGTATTACTGGCTATCCTCTTATGGTGCTGCCGTGTGAGTCTATCACTTCCGATGTAGTAGCCGCTGGCATACTGATGACGGCATTTGCTCACGGTATTCATTCAGATACGTTCTGGGTTTTCGAAACCTCACGTGCTATGAAGAATACTAATGTGATTGGACTTGTCGAATCACTCTATACTAAGGATGAGTTGCAAGCATTTAAAGATGATACAGATGGACCAATTGCACATTTGTTCGATGGTCAAACTGGTCCTTATGTCCACGCCCCGGCTATGATTGCACGTTCTGTTTTCAAATCAAAAGTAGAACGCTCTATCAAACACTTCAAAGATGAGTTCGATGGTCTCTACTTTGCAAATACTTTTCAAGGTGGTGACAGGAAAGAAGGTGTGCAACTTACACTAGCTGGCTCTCCTTACGATGTATTGAAATATGACAAACCTGGACAGGACAAACAAAATTTAGAATTACTTTACTCTGAGCGACTTTTCCCTATCAATGGGTTTTGGGAACGCTTCTTTAATTGGGTATGGGGAAAATTCGTACAAATGCCACGCCCTAAGATGTACAAACTCTTCAATCAGATTTTCGATGAACAAGACATCAACACTATGGAAGACGTACACAACTACTTTACTTCGGATGATGATGGCTCTTTTATTCCAGATGTCAGCGACTTCAATCGAATAGGTATGCTACTATACTACGCACAACCCGAACGACACAAACACACCGTTAAAATTACACAGATTGGTAGCTATCAAACTACAATCAATGGCCGCTCTATGAATATCCATTGCGACAGCTTTACTGTTGGTGATGTTGGCAAACGTGTCTGCACCATCCCTATTCCTGGTGAATCGGATAAGTTTATTGTAGTTGATGTTTCTGACAAAGACAATCCGGAACTACTCGGAGTTGGCGAAGATTTCACGGCTCAAACTTTTCAGGAAGCTAACTACCAACGAAGACAAGTAAGAAGCTACAGAGAGCGACTACAAAACGAAATGCAAAAAGAAGTTGACGAAAACACTATTGAAATTGTGGACGATTTGACCTACGAGTCAAACCCTCCGAACGCCGCTAAGTGGACTAAACAACTTGCAGCTAACTCTAGCCAAGTTTACAAAGAAGTTGAAGGTGACGACGATGCTAATGAAGTAGATGAGTTCTACGAAGAGTTAGAAATCACTACCGAAAAAGGCAAAGAATTTATGAAAATGTTAGACGATTTAGATATTTAATTTTTTAAAAACCACTAGGAGATATTATGAGTAACGGACTAAACATAACTAAACCAAAGCAGGTAGCACCTGCCAAGCAAACTGTACTGAGCGACCTCAGAGAACTAACTGATCAAGGCATGCTAGACAAAAGTGTATTTGACCATTTAGAACAAAAGCTAACAGAAGCAGGTGAGCTGCATCTGCACATGGATATGCTTAACGAGAAAGTGAAGCGTAACAACGAAGCTCTCAAAAACACTAAAGAGTATGGCAACAAAATGAAGCTCAAAGGTTTCACCAAATACAAGAAAGCTGAAATAGAGCAAACGAACCACGAAATCAAAGGTAGCTTAGAAGTAGTGAGAAAACAACTCATCGCAAACGGCCTACCAGAAAAGCAAGCAAATCTATTAAAAATGTGAGTTTCAAAATGGATGCAAATAAATTAGCTAAGATGACAGAAGATGAACAAAAAGGTTTTGTTTACAGTTCAACAATTTTTTGGATTTCAAAGTCAGAAGAAAGAATTGAGAAGCTGAAAAAACAGATGTTTCTTTCTTTCGATTTTTACCTTGGTTTTCTGTATAAGTCTAGTGAAGAGCTATTGAAATATGAAAAACGCCGTTTAAAGGAACTAAAAGAGTTCAAAACTAGAATAGAAAACGGTGACTTTGATAAAATAAAAAAAGAGACAGAAAATGAAAACACACAATAAATCAATTACTGAATTAAAAGCAGATTTGGCTCACTATCAGAGAATGATACCCGAAGCTGTTAACCAAAAGAAAGAAGCTGAGAAAGCAGGCAGAAATCTGTTTGCCAACAGCTTGAATAATAGGATTGACTTCTTCAGAAAGCAGTCAACTATACTCAAAGCAACTATCGAAAAACAAGAAAGCGAGGCAACATTATGTCAAGTAAGCTGATGTGCGAAACAATATTTAAGGTGCTCAATTCCGATCAACTCTACTCACTTGGTTGTACTCTATCCAGCTTTGGGCTGCTAGATCAATCAATCAAACTACGTGATTATGTTGATAAGAACTACGGTATTGTATCAACTGACTATATGCAGCACCTTATCGACTGTGAGAAAACTGGACGTGATTACCCTCAGACAATCAAAACTATAATTCACAACTCGACAATCGACCGTGAAGCTCTCGAAATGTTAGCCGTTATGCCTATCAGAATGTATGAGCATATCAAAGACGCTATCCGATTAGATGAGACTTTCACCATCGAACAAAGAACCGAAATATCAGAAGTCGCTGATATGTATTTGAAACTAAAAACTAAGGAGGTGCAAGCATCATGAGTAACTATGTAGTAAATAGAAAACAAATCTATCTAGCATGTATGGAGCACGCTGTTGAAAAAGACGAAGACTCAATCAAAGCTCTTCGCGATGATCTATCTAACAGACTATTCAAGAAAGATGAAATTAAACTTAATGATAATGAACGATACCGATTGTACAAATTCATCAAATCAAGAAAACCTGTTAATAGATTCTGCACCAGCAAACAATCTAATACTGTTAGAAACCTTGCTTTCGAATTTGCTATCTACTACCATGACTATGATTCTATTTCAGCAGTGAATAAGCTAGGACAGCCACTCACTGGTGAGAACTTAAAAACAATGATTCAAGAACTGTACAAGAACGAAGGGTGGACAGCAATCCCAAGTAAATTCAGAAATCACATCTGGACTACTGCCAACACTAAGTGTAATTCGCTACTACACAAGGCAGGATTGAGGACACCACAAAAGTATGAAGTGTTTCACTATCCATCTATGACCTATCAGCAAGCTGATTATCTGATCAAGCGGTTCACTAAGATGAACACGAAGGTTGCTGGTTCTAAGAAAATGGGTGTGCCTAACATTTCCTACAATTAATTGAATCAATAAATTAAGGATAGAATAATGAATATCAAGAACCTAAAAGATTTCGACGAAAACAGCAGCTACTACGCTGGACTAAAAAGCAAATTGGATAAGCTCGTAGCTGCCTACGAAGAGAAAGAAGCGAAGAGAAAAGAAACATTTTTGAAATCAATAGAGCAGGACAATGCTAATCTGAAAGACGTAGAAGACGCTCTTTGGGATTTTGCTGATAAGAATGACGAAGTAGTCTTCAAAGGCAAAAAAACCTATAAGAATGAATTTGTGACGGCTAAAAAGAAAGCATCAACTAAGTTGATTTGCAAAGATCAAGAAAAGACAATAGAGACGATAAAAACTAAGTTCAAAAACTTCAAAGAACGCTTTATCAAGGTAACTGAAAAGGTTGATACAGCAACAATCAAATCAGCTATCAAATCACAAGAACTTGATGATAAGAAACTTGCGAAGCTGGGGCTTGAGCTTAAAGATGATGAAACATTAACAATTAAACCAAACTAGCATATTCGGAAAGTGGAAGCCATCAGCATACGGCTTCCACTCTCTTAAAAACAAAGGAAATTATAAATGAATAAAAGAGAATTTATAGAAGTAAATTTACAGACAGACTGTCTATTGAATCACCCACTATCACTTATAGATGATGAAAAAATTGATATGGACTTTATTATTTCAGTTAAAGCAGTTGGAATCATACAGCACCCTGTAATAACTAGAAATAATGGTCAATATCCTAATGCACCAGATGATGCATTTGTTATAGTGAGTGGCCATAGAAGGATAAAAGCCGCAAGAAAACTAAATATGAAAACATTGATTTGTGAATTGAATCATTACTCTTCTGAAAAAGAGATGATTGCTGACTATCACACTTTCAATATGCAAAGAGGAGGAAGGTAATGATGAAAAGCAAAGAATTTATAGAGCTTAAACTTGATGGTTCAGTTAAGATATTAGACCATCCAAATCAATCTGAAATTTACAGTAGTGATATTGATGAAGATTTCAAAAACAATATCAAACTCCATGGAGTAGCAATTGCCCCTATTGTCAGTATTAACAATGGATTAATTGAAACTGAACCAGAAGATGCTATTGTAATAATTAGTGGACACCAAAGAATTAAAGTATGTCAGGAGCTAGGATTTGAAAGTATTCAATGTGAGTTAAGACATTTTGAATCAATGCACGATGCTGACTTTTTACACCTTATTTCGAACAAGCAAAGGAAGAAAAAAAGAAGCGAAATTGCAGCGGAAATAAAGGTGTATAATCAAAAACTGTGCCAAGTACGTAAGTTGTTGCAATCAAAAGGCAGTAAGGCAATTGAAGAAGTTAAAAAAATTACTTCAGTGAAACTTTCACGAGACGGCATTGTTGATGAAAATTTCAAGCTTAATGCTTATGAAGTTATTGAGATGCATTTAGGTGTAAGTGAAGACCAGCAAAAGTATCATAATGCTGTATTAACTGAAGAGTGGTATGAGGAAAAAAATGAAAAAATAGGTGCTTCATCGCTTTCTAAATCAAAGAAATCTAAACTTTCAAAAGCATTTCATGAGTTTTGGGAGTCAGTTAGAAAAGAAGCTGATAGTGAAAAATTAAGCATGTACAGAGCTTACAGAAAAATCAATGATGAATGGAATAGAATTGCGGGAATGATTGATCCTAAGTCAAAGAAACCTAAGAGGAAAAAACCCAAAAAGAGCACAACCAAAGTTTGGATAAAACCAAAAGACTTTGCTCAAATAGCTACAGACGAGAATGTCAATAAAGCTGATGTGAGATTTGTCAACTGGGAGCAACCTATTGTAGCTACATCTGAAGGTGGAAAGGAATACTTAATTGACATTGAGAAATTATTGAAATATCTAAAAGAACAAGGTATCTAGCTATGGTCTGCCCTATGTGTGGAAATGAAAAGTTTCGTGTGGATAACACAAAGAGGATTGGCAATGTCACTCTTCGCTACTTAACCTGTGTCGATGGGAGAAATACAACAGGTTGTGGTACTCAAGTGCGTTCACATGAGGAAATAGTAGATGTTTCAGTTTATAATTATAAGCGAAACAGAGCACTTTGGGTAGACATAGAAGATTTCAAAACAGACCACAGAGAGAAGCTGCAAGAAGGATACAATTCATTTAATCCACGATTGTTCAAATGACTCAAAGATATAACAAGATATTAAAAGTCCTCCAAAGGAAAATTGAGAAGCTGATTTCTGATTTAATAAAACAAGGGAAATCAGAATCTGATATAAAGAAAGAAGTAAGAAAGTTTATTAAGAAGTACAACCCATACAAACGGCTTTCTGAGCAATTCTTAGCTGATGCAAATAGTACCATTGCTGAAGCACAGAAAAACGTAAAGAATACTTTGTATTGGATATCTGAAAGAACTAGAGTTAAACCTAGCAAATCAGCTCTCAATATTTTAATCAAAGCTAATCAGCAGTTCGCAATTATTGACAATAAAGTACGAAAAGGGATATTAGATGCTGTGGAGTCTGCAGTTAATAATAACCAAACCAAAAAACAACTAGTAAATAATATTGAGAAATCGGTATCTGGTGCTTATCGTGCTGAAACTATAGCCAATACTTCTTTGCAGAGTTACTCTCAAGCAATATCAATTGATGAAGAAAGAGCTGCAGGAATTGAGAAGTGGAAATACGTTGGTCAAAGTCCAGAACGTGATTTTTGCAAACAGCATTACAATAACACCTACACTTACGAAGAAATCCAAGCTATGGACAATCAGCAAGGGTTGGCAGTTCTTTATTTCAGAGGTGGCTATAATTGCACTCACAAATGGAGACCTGTAATTGATGATGCACTAATTGAAAAACTCAAAACCCAAGGCAAGATATGAGTGGCGTTTATCAAATTCCAAAGAATAGTAAAAGGGCAGACACTTCACAAGTTGGAAATAGAGTGCCACCCAACTCAGTGGAAGCCGAAATATCAGTTCTCGGTGCTATGATGCTTAGTAAAGAAGCTATCTCAAAAGCAGCCGCATTGCTTAATGAAGATTCATTCTACCAATTGCGATTAAGAGTAGTTTTTACTGCTATGATTCGCATGAGTGAAAAGGATATAAAAGTTGATTTGATTACTCTTTGTGATGAACTGAGCAAGCAAGGCAATTTGAAGGAAATTGGAGGTCGTACATTTGTAGCTAAGATTCAAAAGCATGTATCAACAGCTGCTAATGTAGAAAGATATTGTTACATAGTTCTTGAGATGCAACTAAGGCGTGAGCTTATTATTTCAAGTGGAGTTGCTATAAATGATGCTTACGATTTGGAAGTTGATATTCTCGAATTACTCGACAAAACCGAAGCCGAAATATTCGAGATTGCTGAAAAGCGTATGTCTAAGAACTTTCAATCTATGCCCGAACTTACTCGCTCCACGGCTATAGCAATTGGAAACATTCAGCAAAGAGCAAAAGACGGTGTTACTGGCTTGTCAACTGGACTTGTCGATTTGGATAAATACTTAGGTGGGTTGCAAGACTCAGAGCTTATTATAATAGCAGCACGTCCATCAATGGGTAAAACTGCACTTGGACTAACTATCTCAAGGAATATTGCCAAATCTGGTAAGTCCGTTGCTTTCTTCTCGCTCGAAATGGCAAGTGAACAATTGATTATTCGCCTGCTTTCATCTGAAGCTAAAATTAATCAACAGAAAATCAGAACTGGTAGAATTACTAATGACGAGAACCAAAGGTTAATCTCTACCCTTGGCGAAATGAACGATATGAAGCTTTTTATAGATGATAGTTCATTAATGGACATAGGCGAACTAAAAGCCAAGTGCAGACGGTTAAAAGCAGAACACAATATTGATGCAGTCTTTGTTGATTATTTGCAGTTGGTACGTGCCAATGGCTTAGAATCAAGAGAAAGAGAAATAGCACTAATCTCAATGACCCTGAAGCAAATAGCAAAGGACTTGAAAATCCCTGTAGTTGCACTTGCTCAGCTCAATAGATCCATCGAAAGCAGACCAGGGAAAAGTCGCTCCCCTATGCTATCAGATTTACGTGAATCGGGCTCTATAGAACAAGATGCAGACGTGATTATGTTTGTCCAAAGACGTGAAGTCTATGGGTTAATAGAATACGAAGACAAAACCCCTACAGACGGCACAGCTGAACTAATTATTGGCAAGCAAAGAAACGGCCCAATAGGTACAGTAAGAACTGCCTTCAATAAAAACTATGCCCAATTTGAAAACCTAAATTTTGGTTACGAAGAAATGCCAAATCAAGGTGATTTTTAATAACTCACGTCATTGCGAGGAGCTTTGCGACGTGGCAATCTAGGAGAATAACAATGAGTATGCAAGAAATAATAACAGAAACAAATAGACAGAACTACCCTTACATAGGAGTGCATAAAAAAGGGTTTAGAGTAATGTTTACATCACAACAAACTGGGTTCTTACTTAATGATTGCACTCATCTGGATGACAGAGCTTGCAAGTACGCAACATTTGCTGAGTGGTACGAATGGGAGTTTGAAGTAGAATCAAGAGTAAAATCAATCATAACGGAGAAAAAATAATGTCTAAAACATTAGAAGAGATCAGCCAAGAAAGAGAAGAATGTGAAGAAAAGATTCAACAGTTACTTCTTGAGCTCGTGAACAATAACGACCTTCAGCATTTAGAAGTTGAAGTTGAAGTCGATTATCAAGAAACCCATTCTGGTAAAATACTTTTTAGAATAGACCCAAAAATATACATAAGTGTATAGGAGAAGTAAAATGAAATTTAGTTATGAAGCAAAAAGAGATATTGGATGGATAATTTGGTTGATTTGCTATGTGTCACTTATGGTCACAATAGTTGCTGGCTTTAGGTACTTAATTGAGTGGGTCAACACTTCAGGTGATCGGAAGGTGGTACAAGTGAATGAGGTTGAGGGGCGGAAATGAAATGTGATTGCATAACAGCACTTGAAAAATCCATACTGGAAAATGAAGAAATAGCATACGTAGAACCTAGGCATTCTTTAACCTTTAACGAAGGTAAATTGACAGCCGTTTTGCCAATATATTTCAGATGCAAAGAAAAAAAAGCAGATGGGACTGAGAAGCGAAACTTTAAGCTGTATTCGATGCTGGCTAATTATTGCCCTTTTTGTGGTGAAAAGGCGTTAAGTGAAAATCAAATTAGGGATAAGCAATGAGTAGATACTGCACAGAAGAAGAAGTAGTGGAATATGAATCACAAGCCAAATACGATGCAGTAAAAGCTGAAATAGATGGCGATGAAATGAGGGGGAACAATGGTAACAATGTTTGAACATGAGTTTGAAATAGGTGAAACTGTTTATTTGAAAACTGATAAAGAAAGCAAACCAAGAATCATTATAGGAATTATAAAATACGAAAGCAGTTACCTCTACTCATTAGTGTGTGAAGAAAGCAATTGTTTTCATTATGAATTTGAAATAACTAAAGAACAATTATTTGTATAAAGAGGGATTATGTCAGAAGACTTTGAACCAATAAAAAAGATATTTCATAAGATGTGCACGAAATGTAAGTTTTGGCACATGAACTATCATAGACGATGCCCAAGATGTGAAGCAAGGGCAGCAAAGAAGCAGAAAGAAGAAAATATTACAAAACTTAAACTGCCCACAGGGAGGAGAAAAAATGGGTGAATCTTTAATACAAGCTGTAAGCAAACGGCAACTAATAAAAATGCAACGTCGCTTCCTAAATGGAGCTATAGCAAAGAAATATACACCAGAGGTAGCTGAGTCTGGCTACAACACAAAAACGAAGATGTATTATGTGAAGTATAAGTATGATACTTCAAAAATAAATTGATTGTAAATTTTAAGATTACGAATATTCAATGAAAATTCTTAAGTTGTAAGTCATTTAACGGAGATATTGTTTGAGATACAAAAGAGGAAATAATGTACATTGATTATTCTGAATGGGAATCATTCGAATACAGTTTAAATACCTTACAATTAGATTTGAATAATCCAAGATTGTCTCACAATGATGAATCATTGAATCAAACTCAGATTATGAAATATTTAATAATGAATGAATCAGTTTATGAATTAGCAAAAAAAATATCCGAGGAAGGTTATTTTGTTGGTGAAGAACCAATCATTTGTTTAGAAAATGGTAAAAAAATCGTATTGGAAGGAAATAGAAGAACTGCAGCGTTAAAGTTACTCCAAAACCCAAAAAAATACCTAAGTACTGCTAAGTCAAATATTTTACAGAGAAATATTTTAAAAAACAATTTCCCTGTGAATAAAAAATTGAAATGTTATATTGCTCCAAATCGATTGCTTGCTAATCCTATCATATATACAAGACATAACGGAGATACAGTAAAAAAATGGAAAACTGGAAATCAATATGCCTTTGTGGCAGATCTGTATTATGAAGGGGCGTTGTCAATTGAAGATATCTGTGATGTATTAAGTGAGACTAGAGCTAAAATACTTAAACCTTTAAAAGCATATAATTTGTATTTCGAAGGTAAAGATATATTGGAAAAAGAAGAAAACATGACACTTGATATTTCTACTTTTGAATTCACTAATCTTGAACGTTTTTACACTTATGAGCCTGCAAGAAATTTTTTAGGTATTGAATTTGATAACGATAATGGTGAACTAATTATTAATTTACCAAGAGGGGAGTTTGAGTTAAGATTACTAGAAGTATTTAATATTATAATTGACTCTGAACGTTTTTCAAGAGAGTTTAATGATGAGAAAGATAAAAAACAATTTGTAGAGTCGCTAAAAAAGAATTCAAAATTTAATTTTTCTGTACCATTAGAAAACAATACTAAAAGCAAGACTTCTGAGAAAAAATCATCATTAGAAGAAAAAAAGAAAGACACCACAAAGCGTAAACGTAAGAAAAGGAAAGCAGTTCAATATAGAATTATTCAGAATGATAAAGAAATCATATTTGATGATGAAAAATTAGATTCACTTTTTGAAGAGTTAAAATCACTACCAGTTGATAAAGTTTATTCTTTTGCAGTGTTACTTAGAACATATTTAGAACAATCACTTTACTTCTTCTTAAAAAGTAATAAACTATTTGAAAATTTGAGCTTGAAACTGAATGAATCTAATAGGAGGAATAGTATTCGGAAAGTTAAAAGCTTGATAGAATATATTAAAAATAAACATTCTGTTGATGATGAAATTGATCAGGATGAAGTAATGAATATTTTAAAGTTTAGTATAGACAAAGATTATTCAAACGCCTCTCTTAAATCAATGTTAGACTATGTAAAAAATAATCATCTAGAAAACCATCTTGATGCTGCTACATTAAAGAATTTAAATCATTATATTGATTTAATTAAGCAAGGATTAGACCTAGCCGTTCATAATCCGCATTATATAGTTAACAAAGAGCACAATATAAGAGCTTGGAAACATTTAGAACCTTTATTCGATATTTTAAGTGAAAACATAAATAATTAAAGATATGTATTATTCTCCTTTAAGATACCCTGGTGGTAAAAATAAATTATCTGCATTTATAGCAAGAGTATGTCAAGATAATAACATAAATGGTCATTATGTTGAACCATATTCTGGAGGTGCATCTGTAGCATTATTTCTACTAAATAATGGCATCGTTGATGAAATAACAATAAATGATAAAGATAGATCAATATTTGCTTTCTGGCATTCTGTATTAAATCAAAATGATGAATTATGTAATAGAATATTAGATTCGAAAATAAATATAAAAGAATGGAGAACCCAAAAAAACACACAAAAAAATAAAAATGATGTCAGTTTAATTGATTTAGGCTTTTCTACATTTTACTTAAATAGAACTAATAGATCGGGTATAATAAATGCAGGTGTTATAGGAGGTGTTGAACAAAAAGGTAATTATTTAATGGACTGCAGGTTTAATAAAGAAAAGCTAATAACTCGTATCAGAAATATTGTAAAACTAAAAAATCAAATAAATCTATTTAGTATGGATGCAATTGAGCTAGTTAAAGGTATACAAAAGAAATCCAACTATGAAAATACAATTATTTATTTTGATCCCCCATATTTTCAAAAAGGGAATACTTTGTATATGAATCATTATAAAATTAGTGATCATAAAAATGTATGTGACAGTATAAAGTCTATGAATGATATGAAGTGGATTGTTTCATATGATAATGTCCCAGAGATAAGAGAACTCTACAAAGAGTTTCCAAGAAAAGAGTTTTCATTTAAACATACGGCATATAAAAGTAGGATAGGAAAAGAGATCCTGTTTTTTAGTGATAATTTGAAAGAGCCAAACATCGAAGACTACAACCCTTTGAAGTTTAAAAAAGAAAAGAAAAACCTAGATATTGTTTACAGCTGCTGAACTATTTTATAACCTCAATTTTCACACCATCACCGATATGTTTTTTGGTAAGTCTTTTGAACTCACTATCTGGAATTCCAAAGAAATCTCTATCATTTTCAATATTCCACAAAGCTTTCTGAGCATTCTCTTCCCTATTGAAACCAATTCTAACTTCATTTGTACCTATAGCAATTACATCCATATCATTAAGCATGTCACCAGTCAATGATAAATTAACTTTACCACCATCACCTGGTCTTAATGCTGTTTTAAGTGCCTTGTATCCATCTTTAATTACTACCCATTTGGCTTTGTCTTTTGTAGTAAACCAAACTAGTCCACCGCTTTTATCTAATGAATCTATAGCACGTTTTGTAGCAGCTCCTGAAGGCATAGCAAAAGGATTGCTACTATACTTTTTAAATGGTTTACCATCTTTATCTTTACCTGCTAATGTGTTATCATGGATAGTGTTTACTATATCCTTAGCTAATAGAAGTAAACTAGTTTTCGGTATCGTCACTTTTAGTTTCATCAGAACCTATGTTTAGTTGATTTTTAAGCTGACTTGCATAATCTGTAGTTAATGTTTCATCAGAATCCACTGCTAAACTAACGCCTACCTTCTCTTCAAATTCAGAGGCCTTGATTGGTATACCTCTATCAATTAATTCAAACAATATATCAGCATTTGCTTGTCTATCTTGCTTGATTTTAACACTAGTTCTGAACTCATAAGGAAGCTCTTTACCGTACTCAGATTTATCTACATTCATGTAGTAATCATGTCTTAGGAGTTGATTATTAATAAGCTCTTCAAATTCAGCTCTCATTTCTTTAGCTAAATCTTCAGCACTTCTTTCAATTACAGTGAGTGCATTTCGTTCTTTATTTGTAGCAGACATTGTTACGTTTGTAATAGCTACTTCAATAAGTTCAAAGCAAGCTTCTAAAAACTCTCTGAATGATTTACCACTATCTCCACTAGTTAGCTGTCTCCAATCAAGTTCAATCTCATTTGATGTAACTGCAGCTTGTGATTCTACTACTCCTTCTGTTGCTTCTACAGCGGCGGCCTCATCTTCAGGACTTGCTGCTACGTCAACCTTAGTGTGTATTATTCCTTTGAGCAATTGAATATACCTAGTCCATTCTTGTCTACTCAGATTAATCATAAAAGCTTCATATACTATTGTTCTTAGTATACCACCTGGTTCTTCAAATTCAGGAACATAAATTAAGTGATTGTGTCTCTCATTTTCTGTTATCTCTTGTCTTTGAAATCTACCATCTTTGATTGGTTTTAACCAAACAACTCCATAATTGAATTTATTGTTGACCTCAAGCTCTGTGGGGCTAAAATTATATTTGATATTTGGAACAAAACCAATAGATTTTTGAACCCATTCAAGCTCTTGCATAGATACTCCAAACAAATCACCTTTTACAAATCTTTTTGGATAATGTTTGATGAAACCATTTAATCTCTTCTTAGCTCTCTCTGCTAGTTTCACTGCTTTTACATCATTTTCATATCCTTCAGATGGTACAATATCCCAAGTTGCAGAACTAACATAAGCTGCACGTCTTTTTTCGTGGCTTGCCATTTTAGGAGTAGTTGCTAATGCTCTACTTAGTAATGATTGTAAAGGCCTTACATCTCTTGCATCATCATCATCTAATAATGACTGCATAATTGCTAATTGTATTACTTTAGCATCAACTGGGAACTCTTTTTGTAATAATTCTGGATGTCTGTACATTTCTTGCCTCAATTATTGCTTATTGGGTTATTATCTACTTTGATATAAAAACGGTTGTTACACTCATCACAATAGTAGTATGAACTATGAATAGTTCTCACTATCTGTTTCTTCTTATTTACTATCTCAAATACTTTAGTCTCATCAATGTACTCTTTCAAATTCGGATGTGAGCAATTGTTTTCTTTCTTAATTACATCTGTCATTACCAACCTCTGCCAAAACCAATTTTAGTGTGGAAATATGGTGATTTACCATCAGTAGTAGCTATAAATTTCTTTTTTTCCATTCCAAACATATACGCACTTATACAAAAATCTGCAGCATCGTCTTTTTTATTGTCCTTCTTGCTAGTAAAAGTGTATAACTGGTTCATGAATATTTCTCCTTCATCCGTTTCACTAAATTCTTTAGGGAAATAAACTCTACCTTGTTTATATATAGCTGAAAATGGGGTTACAATATCATCAACTTTATATCTGCAGAAGTCTACATGGGGATAAGGAATTCCATAAATTCTTACAAAGTTTTTGATATTGTTTTTCCAGCTAGAAGCTTGATCAACATTACCATCCATACCTAAAAGTGGAACTCTACTACTAAATACACGAAAGTAATCTTTTAGCAAGTCGTTACTATCATCATAGCTTTTACAACTAAGATTAGTGAAAAAGAATTTGTTTTGACTTCTACTAAATAGAAGACTCCCAAATGCTGTTGTGTCACCCTGACCTTTTTCTGATAAGTTTGGATCACAAAAGCCGACACCTTTTGCATCAGAAGGTAACTGATCCTTAGTATAGAATTGTACAAATTCTGGAGGAAACCATTTACCAGATTTCAATATTGGGTCACATTGTGCTTCTGCCCACTCTACATCATCATCTGCTTTTACTAACATTCTCATTTCTGATTCAGATCCTGCAGGGTATTTGTGATGCCATACTGAACCCAGATAAGGAGTAAGCTCTGTTATTTTTTCAGACCATGCTTTAAAAGCATAAATATGAATTAAGTCTGACTTTTCGCCTTTTTCACGTGC
Source organism: Chlorobiota bacterium (assembly GCA_034670025.1). Lineage (GTDB taxonomy): Bacteria > Bacteroidota > Ignavibacteria > Kapaibacteriales > UBA2268 > PGYR01. Next base: position 35,847 of record JAXMOE010000002.1, on the reverse strand, counting down.
TATTTTAAGTTTGTTAAATAAACATTTTGGATGTGGATCATTACCAAGACCGATCATTGTAGCATTTTCTCTACATGATCTATAGGCCTCTCTGATTTTCATCAACTTCTTGTGGTTATTCTCATCGTTAAAGACTTGTCTGTTAGTTTCCAGATCATCAAAATCAATGAAATCTGGTCTGTCAATATGAACATTGTCACCTCTAGGGTTTGAATCTAGAGAATAGTTCATATAATTGCAGTATCTTTTGTTCGTAGAGCATGTGAATATCAGCATCTCACTATTCAAAGTTTCAATTCTTATGTCAAAATCTTTCCTTAGTGATTCATTTTCTCTAAGTATAGTTGCTATACCTCTTACAAACTTTTCTGACTTCTTGAGAGTTTCACTGAGAATACCACCAATTGAAGCCCTGCCACTAAGTAGATACCATATTCTTAATTTCTTCAAATAAGCTGATTTTGCAAGATTACGAAATGTTCCAAACCAATGTATGCCAGGTTTGTCTGCTACCTCAAACATTTTAAAATGTAATACTCCTGGTGGATACCACCCTTGAGTATGGAACTCTTCTGGAAAGTAGGTTTTATCGAAATAGAGAAAATCCTTCATTGCTTTTTTGACACGTTTTTTCCTAGCTCCTTCAGAATTATCTTTGAAGCCAGGAGTTGGTACTGAGTAAGCTTGTCTTTCTAGCTTTTCGCTATACTGTTTAAAACTCTTCTCAAGACCAATTATTTCTCTTTGATCACTTGTTCCCATAATACCAATATCTCAGAATCTGTTAGCCCTGGTTTAATTTTCTTACATAGTTTAATTACTTTCTCTGCATCTGGTTTTTTCAAGGTTTCTACTAATTGAAGTGATTGCAACCTCTTCATCGCTGTAGTTAGTTTATTGAGATTGTTTACTCTTTCACCTATTGGTAATTCCTTTACCTCACATTCAGCTATTAGGTCAACTATTAAGTTGTTTGTTAATCTAATAGCTCCCTTGTTTTTCATCTCTTCAGCTATTTTAACTCTCTTGATTTCAAGTTGAGTCTCCAGCTCGTCTGCTTTTGCTTCATCAAACTGAAGTCTTTTGTACTTTTTCAGTGCATATCTAACTTGGTTGTGTGATACATTGAATTTTTTTGCAACTCCTTCCTGAGTATAATCTTCATTCTCAAGAAAGAATTGAGCTATTTCAATTTGTAAGCTCTCTGGAATGCTTTGTTTTCTTTTAGGCATTTGGTAACTCTCCTGCTGATGAATCAAAACTAAAGAAGAAGGTTACAGCATGAATTGACATGTTATTGTCGTTTGAAAAAACAAATATTGGTGTCTCGTCTCTAGTTAAAATACTTAACCGCTCTATAATAACTCTTTCTACTCTTTCTGCTAATTCATATGATTTCTTAGATTGTTCTGTTTTTGATGTACTACTCCAACCACACAGAATTGTTGCTTGTCCTGGTCTTCCTTGTAATTCAAGTGCTTCTCCTGCATAATCGAACCTTTTACCTACAGTGTAGATTCTAACAAATTTAGTTCTTGATATAAATTCATCATCAGTGCTATTGCCAACAACTCCCTTATTTATATCGCTTTCCTCAAGTGCAAGGTAATTGGCAAAAGTTTCAAGAGTCGCTTTGATATTTTCCTGTACTTGATCCATTGTTACCATTTTGCAGCTCCTCTTATTTTGACAACTCTCGATGCTACACCTGTTTCTGAATTATAAGTTGGCATTGCTTTAAGCTGTCTTATTGTTTCACTATAGTTGAAATTGATTCTTTTAGCTTGATGATCTGGTAATTGACTTACCATTGATAAAGCTAAGTGTTCTAATAAGTGAGCATAAGATCCTTTCAAACTTGCCTTCACCTCTGATTGATCTTCTATATCCAGCAAAGCTTTAGTGTAACCAGTATATCTAGTGATTGTCTGATCAGTTTCTGCTATTAGTTTGCTTCTATCTGTATCTGATAATTCATTAATCATATCATAGATAGTTGTATAAATCAATCCTTTTAGCTCTGATAATTCAAACATAATTCACCTTAATAATTTCAACTGTTGCAAACTATCTTGAATCGCTCTAAGTATTTGCCCATATACACATCTGGGCTAAAACCAATGAGAATAGTATTGAAATTGCACCTAATGAAAATAACCATTAATCAAAAGGAGATATAAAATGTCAACGGAAGCTGGAAATCAGAACCCAAATGAACAAACAGATGATGAGTTAGTAGAAGCACTTTCAAAAAGACCTGGTGTAATCACTAGATTTAGGAAAATGCTTGGATTAGATGAGGTAGAAGAAAAAAAAGATGATAAAGGTGAATCAATGAATTCGAAAGAAGTAGCAAAAATAGTAGCTGAAGCAGTAAAACAGCAACTTGATCCAATCACACAAGATATGGCCAAGCTCAAGGAAGGGTATGAAAAATACAATACTGAAATTGAAACTACTAAAAAAACTGCTAGTGAGAAGAAAGTTGAGGCTCTTTTAAGTAAATCTATCAAAGAAGGTAGAATTGCTGAAGGTGAAAAAGATAACTGGAAGAAGAAATTAGATGAAAAATACAATGGTGACATTGAGATTTTAGAAGAAGTGCTGGAATCAAAACCAGTAGGTGAGAATATTAAAAAGAAGAATTCTGATGGTGGTAAAAAAGGTGGTGAGAACGATTCTAAATATAACGCAGGAACTGAAGGTGGTTCACCTGCTTTCAAAAATGATGATATAGCAGAAATGACAGAAGATGAATATGCTAAATCAAGAAGTAATATAGAAATAGCTGAGAAGCTGAAAACTATAGTTTAGAATACAACAATTAATTAATATTTAGAGGAAGGAAAATGCCAACAACAGAACACTTTAATCCTGTCCTGGTCACTCAGGAAATGAGATACCAGCTTAAAAGGAAATTAAAAGCCTTTGGGCTTTGTAATACAGATTATCAAGGTGTGATTACAAAACAAGGTGGTACAGTGAGAGTTGTTAAACCATCTGGTTTGACTGTAAAAACATATAGTGGCTCGGTTGTGTATGAAGAAGCTGATTCATCACAAATTACTTTGTCGATTGATCAAGCAGATTACATAGCTGCAACAATCGAAGATACAGACCAAGCACTTACTAATATTGAATTAGTAGAAAAATATTTGACTGGTGGTATTGACAGCTTAGCTGGGAAATACGACAAATACTTATTTGAAGAAATGGGGAATGGTGCACATCCAGACAATGTAATTGACTCTGTTGTCTATACTACTAACACAATTGTAAAAGCAATTGACGAAGCTGAAACTAGACTAAAAGAAGCTGATATTGATGTATCAGTTCCTAAGTTTTTCACTGTGAGCCCTAGAGAAGCATCACTAGTTAGATTGTCTCCACACTTTACTAAGAACTCAGAATTGAGTGACAAAGTGTTAGTTACTGGACAAATAGGTAAAGTATTCAACATGGCTATTGTTGAATCAAATAACCTAAAAACAGAAGTGGCTTCTGATATCACTACTGGTGATCCTGTAAATAGATACCTACCATACGGCGTGATTGGCGCATTGTCAACAGCTAGTGCAATTCCACATAAAGCAACTGAGACACTGAGAGCACAAGGTGCTTTTGCTGATTACTTCAGAGCACTACATTACTATGGTTCAAAAGTATTTGAATCAAAAATGCTAGGTGTGGCTAAGTCAAGAATTGGCACTGGTACAGCGTAGAAATTTCGTTACTTCGGTTCTCGAATCATGGGTTGGTTAGTAGCTCTGTAATTCCAACCCTATTTTTTAATAAAGGTATAAACCATGGCAATAGAACAATACGACATAAAAAACAATCCATATGATGCATCAGTTGATCATAAGATTCTAATTCCTTTGAATTCTGATCATTATATGATGCAAATAAATTATGCAGGATTTGTTCCTGAAGCTGGAACTGCATTCAAGTTACAAAGGATTGCCTCGACGAATCCTAAAGAAGATGATTTGATTGAAATTGCTGAAAGCGAACAGATAATAGCAGATGCTAATGGAAATGTAATCTACTCAAATGATTTACCAGAAAAAGCTGATTTCCTTTGTCTGGAATATACAGCAGATGGTAATGAAGCTGGATCAACATTTACTGTAAATATGTCTTCGAGGTCTTAGGAAAATGGCTACTCACATTAAAATATTGAATAAAAGTGCAGGAGCCGATTTGTCTGGATATGTTCAAAAAACAGATTCAACAATTGCTGGGATGGCTTTTATTTTATCAGCAACTGGAACAACAGGTGCAATTACTGTAGAAGCTCCAGGACCAGTAACAAAGAATTATATTGTAGCAGGTGCAAAAGTAGGCGATGCCGTTATGATGAACTTTCAAAATGATTCAACAAGTGGGTTAATAGTAGGACTGCCTTATGTGAGTGCAGTAAATACAGTGAGTATTGACTTCGGATGCGGAGACGAAACAAACGGAGAATCATCTATGAGTTCAGCCGCATATGTGATTACAGTAATTAGAAAAATAGTATAACAATTTAATAAAAAGGTAAAAAGATGAATTTAGTACAAGGAATAAGTTTTAAGAAGACTAACATAACAGTAAGCACAGATATTGAAGGTTCATCAGAAGAGTATGATGTGCAAGGTGCGAGAGTCGGAGATTCAGTATTGATGAATGTAATTGGTCAGGATTCAAGGTTGAGATTTGAAGCATCGGTTGAAAATAATGATAAAATCAAAGTGAAATACCACTTCAATAGAGATGACGACCAACAACAAGATAACATCACTAACACAGGTTTGACATTGTTGGGTGTCGTGTTCTTTTCAGATGAAAGAAGCTGAAATTAACAGCAAAACAAAAATTGAAGATTTAAACAATTATAAAGTGAGTTATTGAAATGTCAAGAGAATCAGAAAATAGAATAAACAGAGATTCTGTAAATACTTTCATCATCTCAATCTTTGCATCAGCAATATTAGGATTAGGCGGTTCACATATTTATGTGTTAAATAAGCTGGCCGCTAATGAAGTTAGAATATCACAAACTGAAGAAGCTGTTAGAAATTCGGATAGCAGATACTTAGAAATACTAGGCAAGATTAATGAATCAAACCTAAAACTTGAAAGGCTCATGACAGAGATAAAGCAATTAAATAAGCAAAAATCGAATGAGGATAGATAATGAAATGGATTAGAGATTTATTTGATGGAGATATCACAAAGAAAGATATCAAAAACGCTTTAGCCAGATTTATGGGACTGGCATTAATTATCATTTGTAGTATAATTCTATTGGATAATTTTCAAAGTGATACCATAAGAATTGATAAAGAGATGAATCCTCTTTATACAATTGCACAGGACTCTACTATAAATGATAAAGTAAGAGCACAAGCAATGGATAAGTTGTCATTACTGGCCTCAAAAAGGCAAGCTACTAATTTCTGGCAAACAATCCTTCACTCTAGTATTCTCATGTTCTTTTGGATTGTAGTTGCCTCTATTAGTGCTTATGCTTTTACAAAACTCAAGTGGACAGAAAATATAGATCAGAACCATGAAAATGCTTGTATGTATCAGAAACAGAAAATTAATGCACTAATAGCAATATTCTCTGTTGTATTTATAACTGGTTCAATAATATATTTAGCAGATAAATTATGAAAAATGTCATCTCATATCTCCGTTACGTGGTGATCGGATTAGCTCTCTTTGTGCAGCTTAGTTCTGCACAAAGTGGGTTGGTTCAAAGAATAGAGCAACCAATAGTCAACTTCATAAAAGCAAAAGAAGGTTTTCGTTCTTTAGCATACATAGATCCAGTTGGAATATGGACAATTGGGTATGGCAATATAAAGGATGCTAAGCCAGGAATGAGAATAACCAAACAGGAAGCTGAAGTATTGCTTAAAAAAGATGCTGATAGATTTGAAAGATATGTTTCCAGAAAAGCAGGCAGAATATTGCCCTGGTATCAATTCGGAGCCCTTGTCTCATTTAGCTATAATCTTGGCTACAGATTCACAGGTGCATTCCTAAAAGGCATACAAACAGGCAATCATGACTTGGTTACTTATAAGATGGGATTGTATGTATATGCTGGTGGTAGGATTATGAAGGGTTTAGTCATACGAAGAAAAGAAGAAATATCCATATATAAGAAAGATAAAACAATTTTAAAACGGTACTCAAGATGCAAGTGAATGGATGGCATATATTAGCAGCAGTAATAATTGCATTTCTATTAGGATGGTTTTATGGTCCAAATGGAGATAGCATAAACAAGATTATAAATCCTAGTGATTTTGAGGTAGTGCAAAGGGACACTGTAATTAAATACATCCCATGGCAAGCACCACCAGTTACTGTGACAAAACTAAAACCTTACGCCGTGCTAGATACTATATATTTAAGAACGAAAATAGATACGGTATATAATGGCAATGTAGATAGATCATACTTAAATGATTTGGTAGAAGAGTATGAGTGCTTAAAGCAGAACTTGATAGATGAAGGGTTTGAACGAATAAAGAGATACGAAGAAGTAACAGCTGAAGGTGATTCTATCTATATAGAACTTGCATCAGTAAAAGATTTGATATTGAAAGCAGAGCTGAAATTAGCTGTTAGAGAAGTACCTACGATGAGCTATATAAATTATATGACTCCAAAAGAAGAAAAAGAGTCCTGGTATGTAAAGCCCGCCATAGCAATTAGTGCTGGTGTGCTTGGCTATGCTGCAGGAAGTATAAAGTGAAATTGAAACATTAATAATAATTAAGAGGTAAAACAATGGGAGAAGGCTATCAATATGCCCAAGAAGCAAAAGGTTCGATACTGAGGTTCCACAGACTAAAGTCTGACCACTCTCAGTTAGAAACAAAAAAACCTGGCACTGGTGAATTTACTGATATAGATGACAATGAGCTGGCAATAAAAATGGTAGGCCCAATTGATTGGTCACCACAAGATGACGGCACAATGCAAGCTAGCTTTGATGTAATTAGTTCTGGTGAAGAGTTAGAAAAATTCTTAGAGCAATACAAAACAGTTGGGGCTTCGGATGAGCTGGAAGAAGACTTTGCATGGCACGGTGAGATCTATGGCGGTTCATCTGGTGGTACTGGAGATAATGATTTGGTTCTTTCAGTAGCAGGGCCACTATCTGGTGACTCAGATAAAAGACCACTTGTTGCAATGGCTTGTAAGTTGGTAACTGGTTCGAGTGGTGCACAAAACTGGACATACAATCAGAAAGTGAAGACCACTATTACGGTACAACAAATCAAGCCGAAACAGGATATAACTATCCACGATGGGACTGGACAAACTAAATCAGTTTTAGATGCTACTAAGTTTGATAAAGCAGCTGAGACAAGTGATGTATTATTAGCTGAAGGTAGCTTAAAATACAAACACTTTTTGACTGACGCATCATAAACAAATTACTCTGAGTGCCCTCATGGACACCATATAAACCTTACACTTGAGGGCATGAAGAGATGAAAACGAGAAGAGAACTTTATTAATAATTACAAGAGGAAAGAACCATGGCTAACCTAACACCAAAACAAAAAATTGCAAGAAAAATAGCAGATCAGACTGAATTTGACTATCAAGAATTGCTAGATGAACACACAACTGATCAGCTAAGTGATATGCTTACTGATTTGGACGATGATACAATAGATGATGCTGAAGATGGGGATGATCAGCAAGAAAATGAAGGGCATGCAGCACAAGAGGAAAATGAGGAAGACAATTGGTTAGAAGCTATTATCATTGAAAATAAGAAGCCAAAAGCTTTATTCAATAATGGTGAAAAAGAGACTTTGAAGTACAGAGGTGACGTAAGAGATTATGTTATCGAAAAAACTAGAGATGTGACAGTAAGACTGAATATGATTAACAAACCTAATGAAGACAAAGAGAAAACTCAGAATGCTCTTGAACTTTATTGGGTTACAATGATCAAAACAGTACTAGATGTAAATGCAATTGAGCATAATGAAACTAGAAGTTTGCTACGTACTCACACAGATAAGCAAGATTTACTTGATTGCCCTGGTCTCAGTATGGCTAATATCAAGAAAGTGGTTAGTTATTATTGTGAGTTAAATAAAATTAGTGGGTTGGAACAATGAAAGGATTAAAACCAACGAAACTTAGATTTATAAAACCAGATGGCGGTTTCGAGAAGAAAGATATTCATTACAATGCTCCTTCGAACAATGTAAGAAAGAAACTGCAAGAATTGCAAAGGAAGGAGCAAGTTGAAACTTTAAAATTCAGCAAGCAATACAAAAACGACTATCCTACTGTATACGAAATACAAAATGGTGCACCAGACAAACAAGAGCAAAATGAATTAATAGACAAGTTAACTCCAGAAGAGTTTGAAGTAGCATTAGAAAAAGATGCTGAACTTTCTGAGGTACAAACGAAATATCTTGTTGAAACAATTAAAACAATGATTGACTTTGATAAAACTACCAAGATATCTAAGTTTTCAGCTTTTGAAGTTGAACAACTAAAATCTGAATTGGATGAGCCTACTGTCTTTGAAGACAAAGATGGAAATCTAAAAGAATATGATTTTTGGGGAGAACAAGAATTAGATATTCTTAGGCAGGAAAGATATAAGTTTTTTCGAAGAGCTGGAATCGGACAGGCTTAAGATAGAGCATTATACAAGAGAGTTCGGAATATATAATTTACCAGAAAAGAAAAAAAGAAAGCACACAGCTGAACAATACTTAGGTTATGAAGTTGAGAACATAGAATTAATAGCAAGGCGGTTATCAGACGGAAATAATCAAGAATTTGACAGACTGATGAACAAAGTGCCGACATCAGAAATACTAAGATTATATGCTCTAGATGCAGCAATAAATTACTCAGACCATAAAAACGCCGATTCACAATAGATCGGCGTTTTCTTTAAAAGGAAAAACCCATGGCTACATTAACACAAGATTATTTAATAAGACCGAGACTAGATAATACTGCATTTGCAAGTATTCAAAAAAAGATCATAAAAGGTCTAACAGGCAAGTCTGCAGAAATAGATATAGAAGTAGATGAAAGTGATGTAAACAACTCATTTAACAAAATTGAGAATAAAGCTAAAACTGTAGGTGATAAAGCTGGAAAAGGATTTGGTGGTACATTTGCTTCAGGGGCTAAGAAATTTTTAGCAGGAGCTGCTATATTTTCTGTATTAGCTGCAGGTGTTAGCGTTGTTAAAGATGCAGCTGGTGAATTTAGAAATTTCAATACAGAACTTGCTAATGTAGCTTCACTCGGAGTTGGAAATATTGATGCATTAGGTAATAAACTAAATGACCTATCAAAAAAAACTATAGGAAGTGCTTCAGAATTAACAGCAGCTTATTATCAAACATATTCAGCGGGCATCAAAGGTACGCAGGACGACTTAGTAGGATTTGTAGAACAAGCAAGTAAGGTTGCTGTAGCTGGGAATGCCACAACAGAAGAAGCTGTTAAAGGATTGACAGGTGTGCTTAATTCATACGGGTTAGGTGTTGAAAGCACTCAAAAAGTTTCTGATATATTCTTTGGTACTATTAAAAATGGTGTAGTCGATTTTGGTGAGCTAAACAGTTCTCTTTCAGCTGTATTACCTGCAGCATCAGCAGCAGGCATACAATTCGAAGAAGTTGCAGGGAATATAGCTCAAATGACTGCTAATAATGTTCCTGCAGCACAAGCCACTACACAATTGAGAGCTGCAATAATAGAGTTGCAAAAACCAGGAAAAACATTATCTGGAGTAATGAAGGGTGTCACTGTTGATATTGACGGTGTATCACAGCAATTGACATCTAGCAACATTGGTAAAGTATTAGAACAACAAGGATTGACGAAAACCCTGCAAGATATAGAAGGTTCTGCATCAGCTATGGGATTATCAATGAATCAAGTATTTAGTTCTACAGAAGCCGCTGGAGCTGCATTATTGTTAACAGGAGATAAAGCTGAATCTGCTAATCAACAACTTCAGAATATACAGCAAGGTATAAAAGATGGTGTAGCTAACGATGCATTCGAAGCACAGGCTAAATCTATTGACAACCAAATTAAGTTAGTACAAGATAATATACAAGGTGGTTTTAACGACCTATTTACTGCTTTACAACCTACGGTAGCAGGATTACTAAGTAACTTAGTGCCACTTATACAAAATATTTTCTCCGGACTTGTTCCTGCATTAGTTAGTGTATTTAATATTATAAAGCCACTTATAACAAATGGATTTGCAGTACTTGGACCTGCTATTAGTGTTATAACTAATACTGTTGGGATATTAGCAACAGGAATAGGTTATTTATTTTCTGCTATGGAAATAGGTTTACCTCTTATAGTTGGATTTAGTGCAGCATATGCATTAGGTAATGCAAACTTATTAAAGAATATAGCAATCACTAAGACTAAGTTAGTATGGGATAAAGCAGTTGTATTAGCTACAAAAGGATGGACTATAGCACAAACAGCACTCAATTTAGTTCTAAATAATAACCCAATTGGTAGAGTAATTCTCCTAATCGGAGGAATCGTAACGGCTATTGTGTGGGCTTATAATAATTTCAAACCATTTAAAGCAATCGTTGATAAAGTATGGGAATCTATCAAAAAGTTTGCTGGTGCCGTAGGTGATGCTATAGTGTCAGTTGGTAAATTCTTAGGATTGATAGATGAAGACCCGCCGACAGCACCAATAGACAAACAAAAACAGGCTTATGATCAATTAGCATTTTCTACTGAGGATGCTATTAAGAAAAAGGAAGAATTAGCTAATGTTCCTCCTCCACCTCCATTAATACCCGACAATGATGATGAAAAGAAAGTAAAGGACACAACTAAATATGTAGTGGAATATTTTGATGCACTTAAAGATGGCCAAGCTGAATTAGAGACAATGGCCAAGTTAGAAGATGAGATCACTAGAATTCAAGAGGAAAGAAGCAAGAATATTGGTGATGAGATAAAAGAACAAGAACGATCTATAGACTCATTGTTAGATAGAAAGCTGAAATTAGAGCAATCACTAAAAGATGGATTTGTGATAAAAGAGGACGGCTCGAAGATACAAATAAAAGCAGATGAGCATGTAGAGTTAGAAGAGATGTTAGATGCTCTTAATTCAGATTTGAAACTAGAATCTAAGAAACTTACAAAACTAGAAATAACTGCAGAGGTAGATGAACGAAAAACCAAAAGAGAGACAGCAGCTACAATAGCAGACCTGCAAAGAGAAAGGTTGGAAATAGAAGTTGATATGGGATTGAAGCCCAAAAATTCACTTCTTGATGCCTATGAAAAAGATATGCAAGAGCTCAATGAGGCATTGACTGATGCTGATAGTATAGAACAACAAAAGTTGCTAAATGAGAGATTAAGACTTCAGAAAAAAATCAATAAAATTGTAATTGAACTGAATGAAGATGAAGCAAAAAAGGCAGCTATTGCATACCAGAATAGTTACAGAGCTGTTTTGGATTCATTTCAGAACTCACTAAATGATGCATTCAAAATAAGCACAGACGATAATGGCCGAACTGAATCTATAAAAGAAGAATTGGGACTTCTGGATGAAAGAAAAGCTGAAATACTAAAGGATTATAATGAAGGTAAGATAACAGCACAACAATACAATGAAAGTCTTCTAGAGATAGAAGAAAACAGAGTGAAAAAATCAGAGGAATTATACGAGAGACAGCTAAATAGTTTCAAAGTATTTGCTGTAGGAATTGGCAATGCATTCTCTGCAGTATCTGATCAATATGCAGATATGGCTAATCAGAATATAGCTAAACTAAATGAACTAAAAGATAAGGAAAATGAATATCAGTTACTGCAGCAAGCAGGGAAAGAGATACCAGATGAATTAGCAACAGCACATCAAGAATATTCGGATGCAGCAAGCAATGCTATGAGAGAACTTGGTATATCAGCAACTGCAACATTTGCATCAATACTAGTTCAAGGAAAACTATCAGCAAAAGCATTCTTAAATTTAGCTCTAAGCACATTAGACAGTGTTATCAGTATCTACATAGCTGAAATATTTGCTTTCGCAGCTGCACAGTTAGGACCCATTGCAGGACCCATTGCAGCAGTTGGTGCTATAGCTGCTGTAAAAGGATTGGTAGCGGTTGCGAAATCAGAAGTAGGTGGTGCATATAAGGGAGTCTTCAACCTTAGTCATTCGAACAAAGGTGCACCTGGACCTGGTGACACTATTCCAATGATGCTAAAACCCAAAGAGGCAGTAGTACCTTCAGAAATAGCTATGACAAATCCATATATAGAAAAAGCTGTTGGTGGTATGAATGAAGATGAATACTTTGCTAAATATTGGTTACCAAAGCACCTTGCTAAGTTCGGTATCAGTATGCCAAGTATGAATGCTACTGTTATACCATTACAGATAAATGAAGCTAATATTAAGAGAATAGAAAATGAAGTACGTAGGATAGAAGAAATTGATGATTTCTATAACAAAATCAATAGTGAGAACCTTGCTGCAGCTATTAACAGAGACAATGAAATTAAGAATGAATTAGTAAAGCAAAATAGAGAGCTTAAACAAATACTTGCACAACATAGTGAGGACAGTAAGGAATTGAGAAAAGAATTATCCAAATACAGAAAACACTATAGCAGAAATAGCACTATTCAATTAGAAGGTAATCCAAAAGTTAAGGGTGAAGATATAGAAATAGTATTGAAAAACAAAAGACGTAAGGAGCTAGCATAATGCCAAATGAATGGAAAATAACCCTATACGCTTCTGATGATGCAGAGACACCTGGTGACGGCACTAAAGAAGGTGAATATGAGTTCAATGTACTAAAAATAGCACCTAGAAAAGAATTGGTAAATGATTTGAACTACAAAGCAGACGGCTCTTTGGACAATGCTATATTCCAAAGGTGTAAGTACAAGATTAAGCTATTGCCATTCTACATAGTAACAGCTCGTGAAGGATATGAAGATTTTCAGCAAAGCATACACGATAAGGTATTGCTAGGAGCAATGCTAAAGCAACCATATTTAGTAATAAAATCTACAGACCTTCCACCATTTGACGGAACAAATGCACTAACTGATGCCTTCCCATTCCCAGTAGTAGTAAGATGGAATGGAGAAATAGAAGAAGCTGAGGATGATGAAAAAGGTGAGATAGAAGTATCGTTTGAACTAGAGAATATATTTATAGATGGTATAACCCAACCGACACCATCGACAACAGAAAATGAGTATAGTTTATAATGCCAGATAACACAGTATATAGAACTACATTAGGTACAATTGATAAAACTAGATATTATATTGAAATAATACCAAGAGAACTGCACGCCTTGGATGATCCAACAATAGAATATTTCAGCTTGGAATCAATAGACGGAGATTGGGAAATAACTGACAATCTGAATGATGACAAGTTTGGACTAAAAAGGCCTGAAGGTTTTAGTGTTAGAATTGATTTGGAGTTACTACCTAATGATCTGAAAACATATTTATTGCAACCTTTCGTATCACATGATATGGCTAACGAATTTCCCTACAATGCAGCTACAGATTTGGAAATTCCTAATATTGATTTGACCAATGTGTTTTTATTGAAAACAGATGAAGGTGACTCAGGTTTGGCAATTGATAATTTCAAGATAAAACACAAATTCGGCTCAAAAAAGAACCCTGGTAAAAAATTCACAATACGGAAGACAGATGAACTTACAAGCAATAAGCTTGATATAGTTTTGCATGATTTATTCAGGGTAGTAACTGAAGGTATGCACCCTATATACTTCACCTGGTTAGCAGTTGAAGATATAGTGAATCAAACACTACATACTCCCAAAGAGACTGAGAGGGTATATGATTACATCTACTCAGATCACGGCCCAATTACAGATTACTATACAGTGAAAGTTACAAAACAGCTTCTTCCTGGGCAGTCACTCGACAGTACGACATTAGACGGTGTTGTATTGTCTATTGGTGATAGAGCAATGATAAGAGATTTGAGTGATCCAGGCAATTGGCGATTATACGTAGTAGAATTAGTTGACAATAGCCCTACTTATGAGATTATAAGAGAATATAAGTTTTTAGGTTTGCTTAACAACAATGACTTTGTGGGTGTTACACACGGTACGAATGCAGGCAAATTGATGCAAATTGTTGTGCAATATACAGAGCCAGGATTTGGTTATTCTGGTGCTTATGCTGATTATATAGAGTACGATGACAATACAACATTGACAAGAATTATAGCAAAGTTAGATGGAAATGTAAATGGTCAAAAAGCATTCTATTTTCCAGTTACGGCTATGAACGTGTACTATAAAAATACATTCGATTTTATATACAAAAAATACATGAGGGTAGAACAATCGAACACTGAGTATGTTCTTGACATCGACAATGACTTATTGTATAGCTACACATTCAGAGAGCAAACTTATGATCGATCATATACAGTTGGTGATGGGCTGACTTCATCTGAACTACATTTTTGTGCATTAGTAGCCAATGCAAATGTATTTGTAGATGGATTCTTCGTTGAAAATGATGGAGGCATAGGAATATACGAATATGAAAATATGTGGGATATACTAGAAAACATAAAAGGACACGCTTTAGTAGCATCTTATTATAGCAATGATAAGAAAATGCAATTAACATACGATTCGTTAAGAGGTGAAATATTAGAGGATAATAGTTTATTGTCTCTTAGTATAGATGAAGTAGTATTAACTGAGAAAGAAATATTAGAAATAGAGACTGATACAGAAGTAGTGCGAGGTGTTGTAGTAAATATAAATGTAGAAGGAGACAACAGGAATGAGCATAAGTTTATTAAAATTGGTTCTTTTACTGATGAAGAGCTATCTATAAAAGGAATGTTTCACAACAATCCATCAGCTAGCATAGATGAAGATGGCTGGGTAGAGACTGATCAACACCCAGAAATAAAAAGCTCATTAGAAACAAGTGTAGTTAAAACAGCAGATCCACTAAATACATGGGATATTCATAAGCTTGTTTATTTTGATACACCAGCGAGTATAGTAGATTCGGAAATAGCAGTAAGACCGCATAGCTCATTAGCTGTAGAAATATCTGGATTTAACAGTTCTTACCTTGGATTACCTATAAATGGTTTACCGATACAGTCAGACCCTTGGCAAGATTTGAAATTTGCCACTTTGAAACTGCAAAGACATACAGGCAGTCCATACTTTACTGCAAAAAAGTTAGCAGATAGTTTGAACACTGCAGGAAGGGCTATAATAACTGTGCTAGTGCCATATAGTAAAATAGAAGGCTACCCAGTTGGAAACAAAGTAATATTAGACATATCAGAATTGTTAATTAATGGAGACGAACCATCTGTAACTGACACATGGTATATACTCAGCAAAAAGATAACAGCCAATGAAAGATATGTAGAAGTTAAGTTGATAGAGAGATAGGTTATGACTAATTACAAAAAGAATAAAAGAAGTGATGACACCTTCTACCCTAAGAAGACAACTGTAAAAACTGTTTACAATACTCCTACTAGAGAAACAACTGACACGCCACTACCAAAAAAGAGTATGCTAACATGTAACTATGTCACTCTCTGGAATATGGATTTGAATGGAACTGAAGTAATAGACGGCGGCGTTCCTAGCAATGGGGATAAAATATTGGTAGCAAACCAGAGTGATCAGAAACAGAATGATATTTACACTTATAATGACAGTGACGACTGGACTAGAGACAAAGTAGTAACACCAGGTGCGACAATAACTATAACAGGTGGAGCGAAGCAAGGCACTATGTGGATTGTGGAAACGCCAAGCTTCAAAATTGGTACTGATAACATATCAATAGTAGAAAGTGCTTTGAACAGAAAAGGCGGCGATTATAATAATTTCAACACACTATCGGCAGCCGATGAAGATTTGCTGTTAGCTGAAGATTATTCGGACTCTTACAACAAAAAGAGGGTGTCACTATCGGCACTGAAGACATTCTTTAACTTCCTGAGCAAAGCAGCTAACAATTTCACTACCTTCACCTCAGTAACTCCAGACGGAGACGATGTATTATTGGTAGAAGATGAGTCAGACTCGTACAATAAGAAGAAAATTACTATTACTAGCTTACTAGATTTAGTTCCAGAAGGAATAATGGCTGCAGAATATACATTGTATGTATCACCAACATTCCCAAACGAAGGGAAATTATTTAGTACATTAACAGCCGCAATAACATACGCTAACACACCTCCAAATGATGCTCAAACATGGACTATAATACTATACTCTGGCACTTATACTGGAAACTATAATTTAATGCACAATATAATAAGAGTCCAAGGTAATGTGCTGATTAAACCATTAAACAAAGACCTGCCTACATTCAATATTGAAAGTGGCCAGATTTTAGGATACCCTGTCATAGATGATTTGGGAGCAAATGGTAATAGTTATATAATAGTTGTAAAAAAGGGTGCAAAGCTACAGTTGAAACGTTGTCACGGTGGATATGGTGCAATGGATATACAAACTGCTAGTGGAAGCCCAACAGTATATATAACTATTGATGGAGATGATATTGACAAAATAAAAGACTCCAATGCTGGAGGCAATGTTTATATGGAAGCTAACATAAAGGTAAGTAATGGACTAGAAATGAATGGTAATCTTAATTCAGAATACAAAGTTAACTGTCATCAAGTTAATGGAGTAGTTAAAATAACAAAAGGTACAATGCATATTAATTCTTATAGATATGTTAAAATTAGTGGTGTATTACTAGAAGTTAATGATGCAGATGGTGTCCTAATAGCTAGTGGACGAATAGAAAAGTATGCAGATGGAAGTAATGCACCAATAGTCCAATCAGCAGGAAAGATGGTGTTATACAACATATTTGCAAAGAATTCACTAGGGGCAATAGTCGATGCAACTGGAGGTCATTTGTACTTAGCAAACAACGTTTTTGAAGCTGGTGCAGCACCAGGAGGTTATCACCCTTGTATAAATGGTTCACCTAGCTACACTATCACATACAACAACCATACAAGTATGAATTCTGAACCTATGCCGATACCTGGTATAACAGAAAATGTTGATGTCAACAAATTAGTAAACTCTGCTGTTAAAATATAGAGAAGATTATAAAATGCCTAAAATGTTCCCACATTAAATTGCATTAAAAAATAAATATATTCCCACATTAAGGACGGATAAAGTGGGAACGAAGCGATACTATAATATGGGAATATATAATATGCACCATAAGTTGTTAGTTCTTCGGTATATTCAGCTCTGTAAGCTGCCTCTAATATATATTTTCCATTCTTATAAACTGGAAAAGCGTATATTTCTCCACTTCTTTCTGAATTTAGTACAACACTATGCTTATTATTTTTAACATCTACTTCACTCATAGCAAGAACTGCTTCCTTTTGAACAGCTTGTTCATATTTAAGCTGTGGCTCTAATTTAGTATCACTAACATCATAGTACTCTATACCATATGAAAAGACTTGAGCATTATTATTAATTCTCAAATCAACACTTGAAAAAACTACATTTAGACCATCAACAACTTGGCTCAAATGCACATACCACTTTCCAAGTACATAGTGAGCATTTTGATATGCAATGTTTTCAGCTTTTACACCTAATAATTTTTGATTATCAATAATAAAAGACATTGCAATTTCTTTAACATTAGATTCTGAAACTGAATTATAGTTTCTTACAGCTAAAGGTTTTCCAAATGCCTTGTGTGCTTTACCAGTCGTTGATTTTATCATTTCTGTCCAACCTTTAAAATCACTCTTCCTTAGTTCTGTAAATGGCTTTATCGGTGTTGATAGATTTACATACTGTCTCTCAGACTCAGTGTTGTGCTCATGTTGGGCAAACGTGGTACTAGCGAATGAAAAGCATATTGCTAGTGTTAGTATGGCAACGGTTTTCATAACTAATCTCCTATATATTGTAAAAAATGTTTAATAATCTCTTATAAGTAATAAACCATTAATGCGTATTCGTTGCATAAAAAATAAAAATTGTATAAAAAAACTACTTTAATTTCTTAAAGTAGTTCCTAGTTTTTTTAAAATATCAGTTAGCTGTTTTATCTTTCCATTTTATTGATTTTTAGGAAGTAAGAAGAATCACTAATTTTTAATATAATAAAATAATTACCTGCAACTAAATCATTACCATTTAGTTCAATAGTATGTCCACCCAAATTTCTAAATCCTTTATCCAATACCAACACTTTATTACCTAAGATATCGTACAGAGCTAACTCTATATTACTTGAACTAGCAAGTGAATAGTATATTTGAGTACTATAAGAGAAAGGATTAGGGTAATTTTTAATTTTTATCAAATCATAATACCCACTTTCTTTTATACTAGTCTCTAAGGAAGGTTTAGCTAGAGATGCAAGTGTACCTACTGCTAGCTTACTTAACTCTAGGTAATAATCTAGATTAAATTCACTTACTTTATCAGTAGCTTTATGGTAGTGAATATTATCATCTCCACTAAAAAAAGCCTCTCCAAAGGTAATGGCTGAAAAACCTTGTTTAGCAAAAGAAGCGTGATCTGTAGCTGGGACTCCTGGATTATAAAGTCTGTGATTTAAGGGGATATTATAATCTTTATTAATAGATAACACTTTGTCGACTAGTTCTTGTGAATTATTATCTGAATGTATATCATACAATCCATCATTATTCTCATCCCATGCAAGCATATCAAAGTTAATTACACCTAAAATTTCTTCATTATTTTCTTTTGCTTGTTTTGCAAAGTAATCACTTCCAATTAATCCAATTTCTTCTTCGTCCCATAGTGCATAAATTATTGTATACTCAAACTGATGGCTAGATAAAATTCTAGCTGCTTCTAAAACGGTCGAGACTCCACTAGCATTGTCATCAGCACAAAAATCTGTAACTGAATCATAATGAGCACAGATGATATATCTTTTTTCAGGAAATCTACTTCCTTCCTGTATTGCATATATATTTTTTCCACCCTCTCTGTAATCATGCTCAAAAGCAGGTAATCCATAACTTTCAAGTATTTCTCTTATATAATAAGCAGCCAAATCATTTCCATTTCCACTTACCCTATGAGATATAATAGTTTGTGAGTCTTCTACATAAGCTGAATCTTCCCCTGATAATACTCTAACATTCTTTATTAATGAATCAATTTCAACTTGACTTATTAATGATTTAATATCATTATTTTTAGAAAAGAGTGATAAAGTACTGATAAATAATATAAATAACGTGAATTTCATTTTAAACCCTCTTTTTTAATATTTAAAAAATACATTCGATTGAAGTTGAATGCCACTTGTAAATAAAGTACTATTAATGACTTCTGCTTTAATATACAGCTTAATTAAATCTGATTTGTCTTTTATTTGATAAGCTATTGACATATTCAAATCATCATTCATCAACTGGAAATCGTTACCATTACTATCATGAATTAACAGCTCTATTTGATAATCTAAATTTGATACTTTTAATTCAATACCATTTTCTATATCTGGATTAGATACATCAATGGGTATATCAATTATAGAAAATTTTATTGAGTAAATGGAATCTGGACGTTGAGCAAATACAAATAAATCTTGTTCAAAACTGTAATTGTTTAGACTAAGTTTTAATTCATTGTTAGATGTATCAAAAAAAGCTGTTCCGCTTAGTAGTTTAAAATCTATTCCCCAGTCTAAATAAGGAATATTTTGTAATCCATCAAATGTCAATTCCTTAATGTTAAAACTAATATTATCCAAAGATACATATTCAATTTTTGACTCCTTACCATTCTGTAGCTTTATAGCATCATCATCTAAACCTGCAGAATTTTCGCATCCACAAAAAAGTATCTGTAGAAATAGTGATATAATTAGAATTCTATAACTCAAAAGTCAGTCCTCCAAAAATTGATGTCTTAGTGCTGTTAAAATATTGTCCGCTATTGTTAAAAAGATAATAACTTTGTTGAACACCTAAATCAAAATAGTAATATTTACCTAAATCAAACTTAAGCCCTAAGCTCCCACGAAGAATACCCATTGCTTTATTTCCACCTAGATTTAATTCAGAATACAAGCTTCCATAATCACTTATATTAATGAAGTCGTAACTTGTAAAAAGTCCAAATGAATTAAGTGATGGATATTGGTAATAGTTAATTTCTATACCGTCTTCGACATTTGTAAATTCTTGATAAATGTTCTCTCTTCGATACTCTATTCCTAAATCAATTTCATCATTTAATTTATAAAGCAATGCAATTGCAGAATTTCTAAATTCTGAATCATCTTCTGCACTTAATCCTAGATCCTTACTCGGAAACACATAGTCTGAGAATTTTGTGAATTTTATAGAAAACTTATCTAATAGTTCATTTCTATTGAGTTGATTTTGAACTAAAAAACTTTCTTGTTGAATATTACTTTCATTAATATTTAAAGAATATTGTTTTGAACTCTCAAAATTTTGATATAATTCTGCAAAAGAGATTTTCTTTGGTTGAAATGAATAAATACCTATATCTTCTGCTTCAGAATTCAAAATGTAATTTTGTCGATTTTGTTCTATACCATTTTTTGAATTCTTGTTATTATTATCATTGACTCTGTTACTTAAACTATTATATTCTTCAAGGTCTTTAATAGAACTCGACCTTACATCAACTGTTTCATTTTGACTTAATTCTGAGTGTTCTATGTTTTGATTACTATTACTTTCATTAATATTTTTATCTTTAAGTACTATATTGGGTTTCAAATGACTATCATCGACTCTAAAGTCACTTACTATGAAAGCAGTTATTGTTAATAGTGATGCAATAATTGCTGAAGCAATAGGCTTAGAATTGCCTGTCAACCAACTCTTAATAGGTGTGTTAACTACAGTTGCTCCTATTCCTAATGAAGCGAAAAGTGCTCCAGTAAGTCTATTTGAGGGAACTAGTTCAGTAGCTTCCCTGAGCATTCCGAACTCTAGAGCAATATTTTTCTTAAAATCACTTCTAATTATTCTATCAGAATTTAATAATTCAAATAGAATATCCTCATCTTCTTTAGAGATATTCCCGTCTATAAATTCTTGTATTTTTTCTTGATAACTCATTTATTCATTCCTCAAAATAATCCTCAAAATGAGGCTCTAAATATTTTTTTAACATTTTTTTTGCACGAAATACTCTCGACCTTGCAGCGACAACTGAGATTTCACATATAATTGATATCTCTTCATATGATAAATTATTATATACTTTTAAAACTAATGGTTCTTTATATTTCATATCTAACGTTTCAACAGCTATTGAAATAAGTTGTACTTGCATCTCATTAATTTTCTTAGAAGGCTCTTCACTTATTAATTGCATATTATCAATATTATCAAAATATTTTCTATCTCTTTTTCGATTTAGACACAAATTTCTAGCAATTGTAATCAGCAAACCAAGCACACTAACAAAATTGTAGTTCTCTGCTTTATTATAGAATCTAGAAAACACTTCCTGAAAAATATCATCTGCTTCAAATCTATTTCTTGTAACTTTAACACAATAAGCATAGACCCTTCTTGAATACCTTTCGTATAGTTCTTCAAATGCTTGATCTTTCTCTTTCTTCTTTGAACTTTTCATAGACTGAAAAAGTACAGAATCACTATGTTTTTTATTTTTTTTCATATCCTTCTATAAGAAGAACTCAAAATATTTATTTTGTTGCAAGATTTTTTTTTAATTATACCATTTCATTGATTTTTAAAATATTTTTTTCTAATCTATGACTAGGAGCTTATAGTTGACCCAGAGACTAGTATTAGTCGGGAGGTGTATGATGGGGAGAAAATTTGAATGGGTAGATAGAGAAGAAGCCAAAGAAATACTATTGACTAACAATCCAGAGTTAGTGAAAATATATTATGAGGATGACCTGGAGGGATTGGTAGATGGCGCGTGTGAGGATATAGAGCATGTCAGTAAGTTTTTGAGTCGCGTAGATGAAATAGTAGAAGAGGTAGTAAAAACAGACCCAGAACTTGCTAAGGAAATTAAAGATCATTTCTATAATTGGTACGATGAGGATGAAGATTATGATGATATATGGTAATGTATGGGGTGTGTTTTATGTTGGAGCGGGGTATGAAAGTAAGCAAATATATACAACGGCTTTGTATATGGAAAATAGTGTATAAATTAGAAAATTATTTTCGAATTAAGCACAAGCTAGATTCTTAAATATGCCATAACTTCGTTTATGCAACTGATTAGCTATGTGCTATATACGTTGTTGTAACCAGTACTTTTATGGTACTAAACTCAAAAAATCTGTAAACATTTCGCTAAACTCATACCTGTCCGTTCCGTTATCATTGTAATGTTCAACTTCTCGAATTTGAGCCGAAGTCATTCTAGTCCAATAAGTTTCAAGAATTAATGTTTTTTTAGTTGACTTTTCGTTGGCTATTAAGACTTTAGCATCACAAGTATCATTTATAGAAAAAGTACTTCCAGCTGGCAAATTCAAACAGTCCAAATGAACATAATTTTCAGGCTCTCGTTTTCTCGTAATATATGCTTTAATTCCATTGCCTCTAAGTTCGGTTATTTGGTCGATATTTTTTTGTTCTTCGGCAGTTCCTTTGTCTGAATCTAACAGAACACAGTATGGAATGTCAAATTGTTCAGCAAGTTGCAATGTTCTCCAATGTTTTAGATTTCCACAACCTCCAATTGGAATTAATGCTATTCTCTTTTCTTCAAGTGTGTGCGTAATATGTCCATCAGCTTTTAGTTGTGTAGCAGTATGATTTACGAAAGTAACATCACTTTTTCCTTCAATCAATAGCATAGCTGTAGCATTTTTTGAAACAGGATTAGGTAATACTCCGAGAGTTGTAGCTATCTTTTCAAATACTTCATCAGTACCCAATTCTACTGTTCTGTCGTTCCCTTCTCTTTCTACAAATCTTAAGCTGGATAAAGGTAAAAGCCCAGCTAAAGCTGGTGTGTGAGTTGTCAAAATAATTTGAGAATTACCAGAATTTGATAAATCAGTAAAAGCTTGAATCAACATTTCTTGGTGGTCAGGATGTTGAGAAGTTTCTGGTTCTTCAAACGCAAAAATTATTTGGTTCCCTTGATGTTCATCTCTAAGTCTCTCGGCTTCTGCCCTGAAAAAATTGAGTAAAATTAATCTCCTTATTCCACTTCCTCTTTTATTAATTGGAATATCTTCCTCAGATTTTATGGTTAGCTTAAACTGGCTGTCAAATTTTGGTTCTGTTTTAAATTCTGGAAGTAATTCGCTAGCTAAATCAGGCGACATTTCTCGTAATTTCTCTAATGTTCGATTTGCTGTGTCAATAGCTCGATTTCTAACTTCATTTTAATGTGTTCAATTTCATCGTTAAGTTCTGCTAAGGCTTGTTTAATAGCGATTTTCATTGGGTCAGCAACCTCTTTATCATCATCTTTACTTTGTCGGTCAGATTGAAATAACGCGTACACAGGTAAGTACCCTTTTAGAGTTTCGTAAACTTTTTTAGAATCCTCTTTATCGACAAGCAGTTCAGTTTTTTGTAAACTTAAATCGTCAAATGAATCCCAAATAGCTTGTCTAATTGTTGAGTTTACATTTCCGTTATAATTTTCTTGTGGAATATCTAAATTGTTAGCTCTAGTTCTTAATTCTGTCCTTTTTAAATTGAGTAAATCATTTCCATTTTCAACAGTTGGATGATTGCAGATGATAAATACTTTTTCTTTTGGACTAGCTACAGTTGCTGTGTAAACTTTTTTAATTTCTAATTGTCCTTCTGCATTAAGTAGCTTTTCATCAATTAAAGTCGTTGGATTTGCTGTGTCAATTATAATTTCGTCTGGAAATTCTGAAAACAGACAAGTAATTTCTATTAAATTATTATCAGCTTCTATATTTAAATCTTCTCTTTCACATTTGACCAATGAATTATTAAAGAAAATTTCAAGTGCTTCTAAAACAGATGATTTTCCTGCGTCATTTCTTCCAATGAAAGCCGTTAAGTCCGAAATCGGAATTTCAGTTTCGGTTTGATATCCTCTGAAGTTTTTAATTTTTACTTTATCTAGTTTCATTGGTTAGTTCAAATGTTTGTTGGTATTGGTTACAACTATATTGATATACGAACATTCGTATACCCTATTTATAATACAAATGTATCATTTTTTAGTATAAGATTATAGTGATTGTAAAAAAACCACCCTCACTGAACTTTTAAACCAATAGCACCATCGGATTATTTAGTAAATTATACTTACATCGTTCAGTAATTGTAGTGACAGGGTTATTTATCGCTTCATTGGCATATTGAATGGTGTGTATATTTATTATAGATTGTGTATTAGGTGTGTCCTAAAAGGGGCTTGTATAGATGTAGTAGTGCTTAATATTTATTATGAATCTTCTTCATGTTTTTAATCAATTTCCCTAAGTCTTTATACTTCTTTTTCCTTTCAAGTGCACTTGATTCATAATACATTCTTTCTTTTTCCATCCTGATATAGTTCTCATACATTTCACGGCTCAGTTTATCATTTTCAATAGCTTCCAATACCGCACAACTATCTTCATTTGTATGTGTACAATCTGAGTATTTACAGTCTTTTGAAAGCTCAGAAATTTCATCAAATGTCATTTCCATTCCTTTCTGAGAATCAGTTATTCCAATTTCTCTCATTCCTGGGTTATCAATCAGTATGCCTTGTTCAAGAACAATCAATTCTCGATGAGTTGTAACATGTTTTCCACGGTCTATACTTTCGCTGATTTCTCCTGTTTTCATAATCTCCTCTCCACTCAGAATATTAATCAATGTAGATTTTCCGACACCTGATGACCCAAGCAAACAGTATGTTTTTCCTTTCTGTAAAACAGACTTTAAATCATTTATACCTTCTAGATTCATATTACTTATTGGAAACACAGGGATATTCTTGATTCTCTCTTTAATCTGGATGAGTAATTCTTTAAGCTCATGTTCTTCGATTAAGTCAATTTTACTTAAGACGACAACAGGTTCAATTGCCGAATTATTACAAATTGTCATATACCGCTCTAGCCTGTTAATGTTGAAGTCTCGATTAATAGACTGAATTATTAGACCCATGTCAATGTTTGTGGAAATTATCTGAGATTGACCTTTCTTTCCTACAGCTTTTCTTTCCAATTTGGAAGTCCTAGGTAGAACTGCATGAATTAGCCCTTTATCTTCGTCATATTCTACAATTGCAACCCAATCGCCTACAGCTGGTAGTTCACTTTTATCTTCTATAGTAAACCTTAAGTTTCCGATAAGCTCACAATCCAGCTCAGCGGATGTAGTTCTTACTTTGTAGCGATCTTTATAGGCTGTAATAACTCTGCCAATGGCAAAAGAATCGAGTTGTTGTTCTTTCCTATATTCATTCAGTTCGTTTGTATATCCTAAATCTTCAAGAGTCATTTTAAGTTTTTTTTATTGAGCACGTTGTATTGATATGCAAAATAACATTTTAAAATCTTTGAAGAAAGACAATTGAGTATCTATCAAAAACCACCCTCACTGAACTCTTAAACCAATAGCATCATTGGTTTATTTTGTAAGTAAGTTTCACAACATATTAGTATATGAATAGTAGTCGATTTCGAAACACTAAACTTTTGGTTGGATACAAAGTTTGAAACGAGCCAAAGGCATTGATTTTATTAAAGGTTTGCCTATTTTTTATATACATTTTAGAGAGGCGTTTTCTATTCTTTCATTAAATTCTTCTGGTTCGTCAATATGTAATCCAAGTATATTAAATCTCTTTTTCATTCCATAAAGACCAACTAATTCCTTCTCCTTTTTCAAGCGAATTATGATATTATGGCTTTCAAGTTCTCCAAGTGGCGAAAGTGTTTTGGTCAATTCGTTCTTTTCTAAAGATTTTCTAGATAGTTCTATTTTGTCAATATCTGAAAAAGAAATTTCAACTTCATTTAAAATACCATATTTTAAAGTCAAACTGTTTTGATTTATAGAAATAGGTCTTTGTGTCAGCGATTTCACAAATCCAAAAACTTGAATAGCGGTATAAATACTTAATGCTGTTAAAATCCAAGCAGCAATAAAACTCCATCTGCTAAGTAAAAAATGAATAGCAATTGTTTCAACGGCAATAATTAAAATGAATGTATAAAGAAGAGCAGGCGTTCCGCTTTTTTTATGATAAGTAAATTCATTATCATTAGTTTCTTTTGCTTTCCAATTTATAAAACCATAGTAAAAAACCGCAATTTCTGTCGCACATGGTAGTACAAGCTTTTGTGGAAGTATTTCATAGCAGGTACGCTTAAGAGTGCTAAAAAAGTCAGGTGTAGTACCTTTTAAGCCTTTGTATTTTCTAATTGCACTCCTAACCTTAATTACAACAAAAGTTAATATTGAGATTTCAATTACTGGCAAAACCCAAGTTTTGAAGATTGACAAATATGTTTGACTTTCTTGGGGTAAAAAATATGAACCAATTAAAACGCCAATTAACATAAAAGGAATAACTGTGGTATTTGGGATTTCAGATTTTCGTATTAGTAGAAAATAAACAAGTGGAATGGTCAAGAGAAGGTCAACCGTTATGGCAAAATTCAATGTCTCATTCCCATTTAAACATGAAGATTTTAACAATAAAATTATAGTTCCTAAAAGTGTAATAGGAATGCCAAAATTGATAAGATTCTGATTAATATGTATTGTTCTGTTCATTTCATTTTATTTAATATCTTACAACGGTTTGGTCATGTGCACTGACGACATTAGGAGGTCTGAACATCATAGCCTTTCTTGTGCAAAGTGTTTTCTATTTCAAACGTAAGCCATTCAGATTTCTGTTTCGATTTATCAAAATCTATCCAAAATTTAGGCTTGTAAAAAGCATTTGATTTCCAGTAGTTACCCTTCTTTTTTCTTTTAAGAAGCTCTTTAGCTTCATCAACTCTTGGGTCATCAATTACATTGTTAAATTTCAATAATCTAAGAATCTCAACTAAATTGGTTTTGTAAGTAAACGGAAACGTCAGTTTAGTTATATCTTTAGTAATTGGTTCGTTTGTTGATTTTCGCCTATACCCATCATGTTCTAAAATGTATTCGAGTCCATCGTTTAATTTCTCAATAACAGCTTCATTTACTAATTTATTTTTTCGTTTATAACCAGAAAGAGCTATCATTGACTTTACGACACCAATAAAACAGGGCGTTGATTTCATACAACCTCCATACTTTAGAATTCCTTTTCCTTTCCATTCAGTCGTTTCATTTCTCCTGACACTTTGATATTTTAATATCCATTCTATTGCTCTTTCGATACGATAATAATTTTGGTAATCAAGTTTGATTAATACACTTGCTATCATAGCATTATAGCAAGCCAAAATATCTTCAGAATCTCCCGATAAAGAGAAGCCTACTTCACAAAAAGTTAGCTCAGCAAGTTTATCTCGCCATTTTTTGACCTTTTCACTCTCTTGTGTAAAAGGTATTTCAGACAGTTCAATTAATCTGTGCAATAAATGAATACTTGTCTCTTCAAAATCAGTTAGTAATTCTGAAAATAGTTGGGATGTTTCCAAAAGTAGTCTGCCCTTTTCAGAACTAACTATCAAACCATTTTCTATCCCTATTTTTAGTTCTAGTGCTGTATCCATTTTTTTCTTCTCATTATGCACAACATTTAAATATACGTATATCCCTTTTACATTGCAAACATAACAAATGTAATTAAAAAGACAAAAAATGCCTCCCCCACCCCCTCACTGAACATTTAAACCAATAGCAGCATCGGTTTACTTTGTAAATTGGACTCACATCGTTCAGTAATTGCGATGACAAGGTTATTTATCGTTCCGCTGGCGTTGATTCATGGTGTTAATTTAACAAATTTATTCAAATATTGGTGGATTTATCTCAATTTTGTGTCAAAATTGGTGATTTTCTTGTCATTTTCCCGCAAAATTTCGCAAAAACGGCGTTAGTGAGGATAGATAAAGATAAAACACGCAAATTAACGGACAAATACGTTGCATGGCGTAGTAAAACATTATAAAACGATTTCATAAACACCGTCAAGTCGCTGTTAGGTGAGTGTTTTGGGTGAACAAAGGCACTATAAGGAGCATTTTCAAGTAATAATATGAGGTAATCACATGAGTACGATAGAAGAAGATTATAAAATGAAGGCTCACAGACGAGACTGTAAACTAAACTCTGTCCAAAGAAGTTATAATTAAGAAACGGAGAAGTCCAATGACAGAGCAAGAATATGAATTAATGCAAGAAAAAGCATTAAAACAATTAAAGTCTGGCAAATCTATGTTAGGTAAAGATGGAGCATTCACCCCATTATTAAAACAGTTTCTAGAAACAGCCCTTCAAGCAGAGATGGAAGAACATCTATCAGAGGTAGAACGAAGCAAAAAGAATAAGAGAAACGGTAAGGGTAAGAAGACAGTAATATCAAGCCTAGGAGAAGTAGAAATTGAAACACCTCAAGATAGGCATTCTACATTTGAACCTGAGATAGTCAAGAAACGAGAAAGAATACTAGTTGAGAGCTTGTCAAGTAAGATCTTGTCTCTATATGGCAAAGGAATGAGTTTAAGAGATATATCTGATTATGTTGAAGATATGTATGATGTCCCAGTATCAGCAACAATTTTATCAAATATAACAGATAGGATTATTCCAGATATTACAGAATGGCAAAATAGAAGCCTTGAATCAATATATCCTATAGTTTTTATGGATGCAATGCATTTTAAGGTAAGAGAAGAAGGCAGAGTAATCACTAAAGCTATGTATACAGTATTAGCAATAACCAGAGAAGGAAAAAAAGAATTATTGGGTCTGTATATTTCTGATAGTGAAGGAGCTGCATTCTGGTTATCCGTTCTTACAGAATTAAAAAATCGAGGATTAGAAGATATACTAATAGCATGTATAGACAATCTAAAGGGGTTCTCTGAAGCTATAGAGACAGTTTATCCTAAATGTGAGGTGCAGAGCTGTGTTATACATCAAATCCGCAATACAATCAAATACGTGAGTAGTAGCAATAGAAAAGACTTTATGACTGATCTAAAATTGATATATAAAGCAAATACAGTAGATTTAGCTAAACTTGAATTAGATAATTTAGAAAAGAAGTGGGGAGCGAAATATCCATTGCTGATAAAATCTTGGAGGAACAACTGGGGTAAACTTACACCATATTTTTCTTATTCTCCAGAGATAAGGAGGTTTATCTATACAACCAATATAGTAGAAGGTTTCCATAGACAGATTAGAAAAGTAACAAAAACCAAAGGTAGCTTTACAAGCAATATGGCATTAATGAAACTAGTTTACTTAGCAACTATGCAAATAATAAAGAAGTGGATCCAGAGCAGCTACCCCATTGGGGAACTACTGTGCAACAGTTAGCTATACACTTTGGTGAAGATAGATTAAAACTTAAAATATAAACCTAAATAAATACAAAATATTAAACAGAATTATGATAGCAACTAGAGATAAACTAAAAACTAACTATATTGTATTTAGAAATTAAGCACAATTTAGAATATTTATTAACCATTTTAACTAACTAGAAAGAGTTTAATTTACACTCCCGAAAAAGTAGCAACAGAGTTACTTTCATTGCTACTTTTAACTTTACAGCATCAAACTATTTCTTTGATTCAGTTAATACTTGTCTTCGCTCTTTTAATTAATTGGCTTACCTAGTTTTGACGAAAATAAAAAATAATAAAAGATCAATTTCTTATCATTTCGAATTTTAAATTATATTTTTTTTTAAAATTTTGAGTAAATATTTATTTTAAGTTGTATTGTTACTAGAATAGAATTAAAAATGAATTTATTTTGTTAAGAAATATAAACACATATAAAGACGATGAATTGTTAGAAATGATTGATAGTTCTAATTTAAAAACTAATTTAGTTTTTAAAGAGTTGTATAGTCGTTACTCAAATCATGTTTACAAATTCTGTAGATTTTATCTTGAAGAGCTTTCTGAGGCTGAGGATGTGTTTCAAGAGGTTTTTATTCATTATTATAATCAGCTTATGTCAAAAAACTATGTTCCACCTGAGAAAGTCAATGTCAAATCATATCTTTTAAAGTCTGCAAAAAGTAGATGCATAAATAAAATGAAGTCAAGTAAAATTCAAATTGATATTAAGGAATTAAATTTGTTTTCGGAAGATTATAACCTTTTAGAAAAAAAAGAATTAAATCAACAAATAAAAGAGTCTATCGAATTGTTAGATGATAAATATAAAGAAGCTTTTATTCTGAAAGAAGTAGATGGAATGACATTTAAGGAAATCGCAGAACATTTAGGGCTTACACTATCGGGAGCTCAATCAAGAGTAGTAAGAGCTAAAGAAAGATTAATTATTATACTATCACCTTATGTAAGAGAAATATAATGGAAAATCAATTTCATAGAAAAGTTATAGAGTTTCTTTATAATATAAGAAATAAAGAAGAAATAAATTTAGAGGATAAAGAAATTAGTCACAATCTAGAATTAATTTCTATTATAGATGATGAGATTAATAAAATAAAGTCTAATACAAATTTAAATAGTGCATTAACTGAAACTCTATTCTCTAAGTTGGAGTTCAAAAATTCAAATACTTATCCTGAGACCTATGGATTCAAATACGTAATCTTTTTTTTACTACCATTAATTTTAGGATTATATTTTATTACAAATACCAATCAGAAAGGTGAATTAGTTAGAAAGAACATCAGTAAGTCTGGACATACCTCATTAATAATAGATGTTCCTGAATTATTTTCTTCTAGTAAATTTGCTCCTTTTAATAGTAGAAATAATGTTATAAATGAAAATAAAAAAAGCATTTTACTAAATGAATCTCAAAGAAGTATTGATAATGGAAATATAAGTTTCAAGAAAGCTAATAAAGAGACTACGAAATTAATCACAAAGTCTTTTGCATTAAATTCTGACTTGGATTATACTTTCTTAGAAAATAAAATTCAAAAAACTCAATTTGATCCATTAATCTCTGTACCTAAAAGTAATAGTAAATTTTCTATAACGCTATCTTCAGTCAATTCTATCAATGATAATAATAATAAGCTTGAAAATAACTATTCAGGATTAATTAGTAATTTTAAAATTGGAATTAGTTATGATATTTCCAAATATGTAAGTTTAGGGTTAGATTTTAGTCAAGAAACTCTTTTTTTAAAATATAATAGTAAAAGTAATGAATTTCAGACAGATGTAATTGAACAGTATACGAATACTAGCTCTTTATACACAACACTTAAACTAAAGTACCCAATTGAAAATGACTTGTTTGCTCCGTATGCTAAAGTATCATCTGGACTGAACCGTTTCGGAGTAACAAACAGAGCAGCATTTGGAGTTGAATTAAGTATATTTAATAATAGTAGAGTATTTGTTGAACTTGAAAGGAATCAAGTTAAATTTGAGCATCAAAACAACACATTCTCTTCTTTTAATAGCTCAATAAACGCAGGTATAATAGCACCATTTACAGAATTATGGAAAATATTTTGAAAAGAACAGAATTATTAAAATTATTGTCAATATTATTATTGTTTATCTCATGCTCAGAAGACCCCATAACAAGTAGTGATGATAAGTTAATTAGAACACTAAATAATTATGACATCGTTTACACAACATTACAATGTGATGAAGAGCTTACTGATGTTTGTTGGAAAATTAATCGCTATAATTTTGAAAAAATGGAAGGAGAAGTTATTTATAATGAAGCTTCTCTACTTTCACCACTTTATAACGGAAAAGGATTCTTGATAAATGAATCAGAAGATAATGATACAATTTTTTTATATGATTTTTATGATTTAAAAAGAATAAGTATATTTAATAACCCACTTATAGGATTCAAATATATACCTCGGTTTGTAAATAAAGAAATTGTAGCAATTACAAATAGGTTTAGAAATTTTTCTGATGTTAAACTAACAACTATTTCAGGGGAAGATATTATCAATATAGATAAAGATGTCCTATGGAATAGTATATATTATCTTAATGATTTTGAGAAAATTTTATACAGAAAATCTAATAGATGGATTATGTCAGATATAGATGGAAATGCTAAAGTTGAAAATTTTATTGATAATGACAAATATACAGTAGTCGATAAATATAATAAAGCTAGTAAACTACTACTTTTAGGTATTGGAAATCAAGATAAAGAATTTTATGAGTATGATATTGAAAAAGAAGAAGAAAAACTATTATTTAAAGCTGATTCCGAAGTATATATTGCTGACTTATCTCCTGACAACTCTAAAATAGCAATAATGGACGTATACAGTAACATATTTTTGTACGATCTAAAAAGTAATACATTAGAAACAGTTTATAACAAATCTAATTTTAAAAGACTTCCTATTGCAGGATTGATTTCATTCCAATGGTCAAGTGATAGCAAATTTTTACTATTTATTGAATCTGATTTTAATAAAAGTAAAGGAAAGCTAGGAGTTATAGTATCAGATAAAAATGAGTTTATAATATTATCCAATACAAGTGACGTAATTAGTGCATATTGGATGGATAGGTAGATTTAGAATCTGTTGAATTATATAAGATAATGAATTATTAATAAAAAAAAAGATTGAAGGATAAAAAAAATGAAAACTAAATTAATTATAGCGTTACTTCTCTTTTCAAATTATATTTACTCAAATACTACACCTTTAATAGAGAATATAGAAGGTGAGCCATATTTTATGACAATTAATAATGACTTTTTATACGTAAGTATTAATAATTCATCTGGTAATAAAATAATTAGATATGATTTAGACTCTAAATTTCCTTTAGCAGAAGAAGTTTTAAAAGGGTATTGGAGTGCTGGACAACTTGTTTCTTTTGGCAATTCAATCTTATTTCCTTTGACAAGTTACGAAGGAGATAAAACAGTAGGCAAGATTATTGAAGTAAATATTTTAGATAATAATTTTGAAATAAAAGAAATTTATCAATCTGATTTTCAAATTGTAGGGTTGCAAAAGGTTAATAAAGACACTTTACTTTTTTCAGATTTCTCAGAAAATGGTGGTATCTTTAGTTTAGATATTAGTAATAATCTGAATAAGCCGAAAAAACTTATAAATAACTTACATCGTCCTGGATTAATTGCATACAGTAATAATCATTTATGGATAGCTTACCCAACTTCTGATAAAGTTGAGGAATATGAAATTATAGAAGACCTTTTTAAAAAGAAAGAAACTCTTGAAGAAATGGGAAGAACAACTAGTGTTAAAATATACAACAACAGTCTTTTTATTGTACAAAGAGAAAAGAAACAAATTATAAAAATAGATTTAAATACTCTTGAAAAAGAAAAAATAAGTATAATTAATCAATTAAATGATCCAGTTGACATAGAGTTCTTAAATGAAAAAATTTACATTTCTGAGTATAATAATAGGTTAATACTTCAAGCAGACAGAGTTTTAAGCTCAATTAATAATGAGGATAAAGAAAATCCCCAAATATTTCCCAACCCTGCAAAAGATTACATATCACTAAATAATAATTATAGGAATTCTGATTTATATATTTATAATATTGAAGGTAAACTTGTAATGAGTATTCCACATGTAAATGGATCAAATATTGATATATCTAATCTGAATTCTGGCAATTTTTATATTCTTTCTAAAGACAATTTTGTTGGTATTTTTATTAAAGAATAGTACTATTATCAATGTTTTTAAAGTGATTAAAGCTTAACAATAAACTAGAATTCAGAAATAAGGCTCAAATTTATTGAGGTTTAAATAATTTTTTAATATTTATGAGGTATTTGCTTGAAGACACATATTATAATATTTTTTCTTTGCACAATTTTTTTTAAATATAATTTATACAGTATAAATCAATATAATGACTTATCTGTTACTAATCCCCCCACCAAACCTATAGTTTATGAAGTTGGGTTTGCATTTGGTAATCCTTCTGCAATTAATTTAAATTTAATATATCATCATGAAAAATTAATTTTTAGGACTACAGGTAATTATTTAGGTTCATTATATGGGGTTCAGTTTGATATAGGTTATAAGCTCTATCAAAACAACGATACTTATCATGCTTTCACATTTGCAAGTGGTCTATCTAGGTACCCTAAAAATAATAATATTTTTGATACTGGAGAGGAAGGAGCTAGTTATGATTATATTTCATTAAATTACATTTTCAATTATAATGGTTTACAACTGGGAACAGGACTATCAACAGGTAATGGCAACCTGTCTTCACCAAGAGTATCAATTCAAATAGGATTTAACTTGCAATTTAATTAAAGTGTTAGAATTTCTTTTGTTCCATTATTGAAATAAAAATGACAGTAATCAATTACGATTACTGTCTTTAAATAATTATTATTAATTCTTGAATTATTTTCTTCGCTCCATCATTTTGTTATATCTATCCAGTTCTTTCTGATACTCAATATCAAAGACGGCCTTACCTATCTGTTTAGTTAAATAATCAACGATAAGCACCATATCCTTGGGTTTTATCCTCTGTTCACTAAATCTACCACTTAAATAGTTCCCATGGTTCTTAGGGTATATACTCCTTGAAATCTCAACAAGCGTAAATCCTAAATTATAGATTGTTTTAAGAAGTAAAGATGGTCTGTTGTTTGTTATTTCTTCAATTTTCATGATTATTCTCTTTTTTGGGGTTTAGACAGTAGGCGGAAAGTCGGAAACTTGATTTCAAATTTGAACTTTCCGAGTTTCCGAGTTTCCGCCCCTTATTTATAATTTAGGATTAGTTAATTTGTATTTACCGTACTTTAGCTTAGTAAAAAGTGATGTATCAGCTAAATACTTATCAATGGTTGTGCTTTTAAAGATAGAACCACAGTATTGTACTACTTCACCTCTAGTGAACTCACTTCCAATCTGATTAAGTATTTTGACTATCCGTTGTCTGTTTGTAAGGTTCTCTTGATCTAAGCAGGGATGAAGTATTCCTTTTAACCTATCCCCCAAAAATGGTGTAAAAGAAAATACAAGATAGATAAGGCTACTATATTAATTCAGTTGAATACCACAAAATTAAGAATTTATTTTATTCTTTTTTGGCATTGTAATTTTGGTGTACTTACTTAATCATAACTCAATCGAAAGTTTTAAAAATACACGAATATTATAATTCGATTAATCAGAGCTGGACACCCCCAATTTATATTCAGTTCTGCACTTCCTCACATGGTTCAATTATTATATCACTTGCCAAGTACTCAGTATTTCTGTAAATTACTTCTCAACCAACAACTTCAGACTTTTTTTTATAATTGTGAAACTATTCTAGTCTTCATTTGTTGATATAAAATACTAACACAGAGCAACCTTAAAATGAAATACTTAGCATTACTAATGGCAATAATAGCGACATCAATATCTGCTTACTCAGGACCAAAACCTGCACACTACAACAACTGGATATTTGGCGAAAATGCTGGTATCACTTTCACTACAGACGATGGTAGTCCTGAGACGTTGGATAATGGTGACAGTTACTCATTTATTGAAGGTACTTCCTCCATTTCAGATGACAATGGTATTCTTTTATATTATTTATACTTAACCGGCTCGGAGCAATTTACTTATTTAAAAACTGGAGGTTTGACTCAAGTTG